>NZ_JBHOQV010000024.1:0-1159 GCF_042408735.1 Thermogemmatispora sp. | reverse complement strand
ACTTTGCGCAGGATGTGAGTTTGGAACTGCCATGCCCCAGGCAGGCGGGTGAGCGATCTCGCCCGCCTGGTCCAACGAGCAGGGCACCTCAAGCGCCTTCAGCACTTGCGCCAGGCCGTTCATTGCCGCGCGCTCGTCCCAAAGATGCCGCGCCCCGCACTCCGGACAGATCCACGCTCGAACCTCCGGCGGCATCCCCTCTGGCCCTTTGGAGTGGAATGGCAGGCATGGCAGATGCGGGGCGAGCCGTCTTGGCCCCACTCGCCATCCACGCACCATCCCCGTTTCCGGAGCGGGTCGCCGCCCAGGTCTGGATCCCTCTGAACCATCCGATGAGCGGTTGGTTCTTCCTTGCCCGACGCCTTCCCCGGCTGCGATCCACGACTGGCCGTCCAGCCCCGCCACGCGCTGTTCTTCCGCTGCCAGACGCATGTTCAGGGAGGACCGCAGCGGCCGCCTCCTGCAGTCGGTTCAGGAGGCCCCGATGCTGCCGGCTCCCCTCCAGCCGGGTCGAAACCAGCCTGATGCGCTCCTGCACTCCGTATCCGCTCTTCCTCGAAGCTCGCCCCTTCCGAGGTGCTGATGACGACCCCCTCCGGACCGCAATGCACGCAAAGCCAGAAGACCCACTCCGACCCGAACCGAAGCAGGTGCTCCTTGGGGGCGACCTCCAACCGGCCCCTTCGGCGGAACAGAGCCGGCACCCGCGTTCCCGCAGGCCCCGCCTGTGGAAGGTCCGTCCGGAACCCGGCTCGCGCGAAGCACTTCGTGTCTCCACCCGTTCGCGGCGCACGAGGTCTCCAGTGACTCCCCCTGCCTCTTCATCGGATCGGCTTGCTGGTCACGGCTGGAGACCCGGGCAGAGGCGAGCGGGATCCGCTCTTTTGGTTCCGGCTCTCTGTGGGACCACCCGCGAAGGCTGGCCAGGTCGTCGCCGGCGCTGCCCGCCCGGTCTCCACTTCATCCGGAGCGTTCCTTCGGCTTCCCAGGGGCGCAAGGTCTCTGGCGACCCTCCCAGTTCTTCGGCTGCTTTCCCGAGCGAAACCGTGCCGTCCGACTTCTACACACTATGAGCCATAGATGCGAGCTGTATGTAGTAGCTGTAAACCCCTTCCTGACGAGTTGCTCTACCGGCAGCCGAAGCTAGCAGATCGCAAGC
>NZ_JBHOQV010000151.1:0-8085 GCF_042408735.1 Thermogemmatispora sp. | reverse complement strand
CCAGCGTTTTCCAGGAGCCATCGGCTCCGTTGGTGCTGTTGGCGGAGACAGCGATTGTATACGAGCGGGGACCGGAGCCGCTATCGCTTAGATAGTCGAAGACATAGTCGCTGGCCCAGACCAGGAGCAGGCGCGAGGGGCCACTGCCCACATGGATGGCGCACCATGAAGGCAAGGACCGCTCAGTAGCGTGCCAGAAGGCCCAATTGCCGTAGTGGCCATCGACGATGGCGGCCGGCCCACCTGGACCATCGTCGTTAGCCGAGCAAAAGGCTGGTTTCCCGCGTGAGATCAGGGGATTAGAGGAAGGTGGCCCGGAGATCGTCGGCTCTGACCCGGCCGTGCCAGGATAATACTGGGCGATGAAAGCCTTCATGGCATAGTATTGAGGTCGGGGGGCATTGGTTTCCACATCGAACAGGTCCAGATGACCATAGCCGGCGTAGCTGGCGGCGTCGAACTGACAGGCGAAGGTCAGTCCTCCGCGGATCATGGCCTGCAGGGCGCGGCTCGTGAAGGCCGAGATGAAGGTGCTCTGGTCGCCATAGGCCGGCGGAGGATTGCCGGGATCGAAGTTCCATTCTGTAATCCCCACGGGCAGCTCGCGGCCCAGAATCTGGCGTGTCAGGGCGCGTACTGCCTGAGTAGCCTCGGTTGCGCTATCGGCCAGCTTCAAACAGGTGCTCTCGCTGTCCTGCCAGCATGGATACCAGTGGAAGCTGATGGCGTCGGGAAGCACCCCTGAAGAGCGCACACCCTGCAGAAAGGCCCGCAGAAACTCCGTCGCGCTCGGCTGGCTGACTACAGGGCCAATAAAGCGGGCCTGGGGATTCATGCGGCGCAGCTGAGGGATCACGCTGTTCCACTGTCTCAGGTAGCTGGCGCTAGAGATGCCGTTGTAATCCGGCTCGTTGCCGAACTCGTAGAGCAGGCAGCGCGAGCCGGCGTAGCTCACCACATGTTTCAGGAAGGCCACGTCAAAGATATTGAACAGGACCCCCAGGCAGGTCATGCCGCTCTGTTCAACCGTGCGCAGGCGTTGCTCCAGCTCCGCGTCGCTCGTAGGATGGTTGTCGGCCAGGCTATGATCGAAAAAGAAGGTACGCATCAACGTGAAGTGGGCTTCCTTGAGGGCGGCCTGGAAGGTCGGGTTCGACTCAATATTGTTCTGGCTCCACTCCTGAGTATCGTTGGTGCCGAAGAGCAGGGACGAGACCCCCGACTTCCACCGCTGCTCGCCGGGCAGCGATCCTGAAGACCGGGAGGGCAGCGCGGAGGGGGTTGCCGTTGGCGAGGTTGTACTGCCCCAGGGAGAGTTACAGGCAACAAGTAAGAATAGCAGTATGAGTATGCCGATCCCGCGCGGATCAGGGATCGCGCAGTGAGCTCCAGGAACGGTCCGCCTGGTCATGCACCTTGCCTCTCCTCCGTACATAGTAGAGATAGAGATGTCTGGGCCGCTAGCGGCCCAGATAGCCCTGCTTGCTCTTAATAGAATCAATGCAACTATATCATTCCTTCGTGGCAGTTGCGTGTATCTGGCGGTTGCGACCTGGTAACTATGGCCTCCACGCCACTTCAGGAAAGCGACAGGCGGGGGCGGTCAAGGCTGCCGGCAAGCAGGAGGGCATCAGAGGAGTGGCGAGGAAAGAAGGCTGTGAGCGCGTCCTGGCTGTGGGGAGAGGGAGTAGCCCGTCCCGCTGGTGGGGAAGGGGCAGAGGGGCTTCCCCAGGGGGCCAGCAGGTCGGGCTACAGTGTCCAGGCTAAGCGGCGGCTCTGGCTTAGTTTCCGGTTTGTGGCTGTTGCTGGGTGGTAGGCGAAGCTGGCTGAGCTACCTGGGGGGCCTGGGTGCCCTCCTCTCGGGGAAGCGGCTGGCTGCTCTCGCTGGCGGGAACTGTCAGGACGCTGCTGCGGTTGAGCAGGCGCCGGGCGGCATCCTGTCCGCCGAGGCCGAAGGCCAGGCCGAAGGCCAGGGCTGTGCCACCAACCACGGCGGTGAAGAGGATATTGAGCAGCGAGGGAGCGATTTGCAGCTGCTCCAGGGCGATCAAGCCGGCAAAACCGATGAGGGCGTAGCGGGCCACCGAGGCAAACAGGGCCGGGTTCCCCACCCGTGTCGTCGCCGCCAGGCCGCGCACGATATCGCCGACCACGCTCCCAGCCAGCAGGCCCAGGAAGAGAACTAGCACCGCCACGAAGACGTTGGGGATGTAGGCGATCAGCTCATTGAGAATACTGCTCACGGTGCTCAGCCCCAGAGCGTCGACGGCGGGCACCAGGAAAATCAAGAAGATGAACCAGTAAACGATGGTGCCCAAGATGGCCACCACGTCGAAACGCATCCCTGTATTCTGCTCCAGGCGGGCCAGTCCGATGCGGGCGCCCAGGCGTTCGAAGCCGATACGCCGCAAGATGAAGACCACGGTACGGCTCAGCAGGCTGGCGACGATCCAGCCGATGAGCAGGATGACCAGGAAGCCAAGGAACTTGGGGATAAAGGTCAGCACCAGATTCAGGGCATTGGTAAGTGAGGTCAGGAAAGCCTGACCAATGTCGTTGACAACCGGCATAGGTTCTGTCCTCCTTATAAGCAGCTACTGGCAGGCTGTTGCTCTTTGCTATGCATGCCAGCGGACGGCTCGCGCTCCTCCAGTATGGTGGAGGCGGCCATCGGCTGGCCCTTATTGTCGCCGTGCACGTCCCCTTAGACGGCAAGGGTTCAAAAAAGTCACACCTTCTTGGGGTCCCTTGCCGGGCTTTGGGAAGGGCCGGCCTCCGGAGGGCCTCCTTCAGGCTCTCGATGGCGGCAGGCTCTGCCTGTGAGATACAATCAATCAATGGGCGAGGAGAGCAGGCCTGGTTGTGGCGGAGGCCAGGCAGATCGAATCAGACCAGGAGAGTAGAAGAGAAAGGAGAGTAAGGCGAGAAAGATGGAGTATCGACCGCTGGGACGAACGGGCTGGCAGGTATCGGCTATAGGCTTTGGAGCCTGGGCTATTGGAGGAGATGCCTGGGGACCGAGCGATGATCGTGAGGCGTTGGCGGCCCTCCATCGGGCCATTGACCTGGGTGTCAACTTTATCGATACCGCCGACGTCTACGGCGACGGGCACTCCGAGCAGCTCATTGCCCGCGTGCGCAAGGAGCGACGCGAGCCGCTCTATGTTGCCACCAAGGCAGGGCGGCGCCTGAGTCCTCACACGGCTGATGGCTACAATCGTCAGAATCTGACGGCCTTTGTTGAGCGCAGCTTGCGCAATCTGGAGACCGAGGCCATCGATTTGCTTCAGCTCCACTGTCCGCCCTCCGAGGTCTATGACCGGCCCGAGGTTTTTGGCATTCTGGATGATCTCGTGCAGCAGGGCAAGATCCGCTACTATGGCGTCAGCGTCGAGAAGGTCGAAGAGGCGCTCAAGGCCATTCGCTATCCCAACGTCCAGAGCGTGCAGATCATCTTTAACATTTTTAGACATAAGCCTGCAGAGCGCTTCTTCGCGGCAGCTCAGGAGCGTGGCGTGGGCATCATTGTGCGCGTGCCGCTGGCCAGCGGTTTGCTGACGGGCAAGCTGCGTCCCGATAGTCAATTTGCCCCCAACGATCACCGCAACTACAACCGGCACGGAGAGGCCTTCGATCAGGGCGAGACCTTCTCGGGGGTCGACTACGAGGCGGGATTGCAGGCGGTCGAGGAGCTGCGCCCGCTGGTTCCCGCCGGCATGACGATGGCCCAGTTTGCCCTGCGCTGGATTCTGATGTTCCCCCAGGTTTCCACTGTCATTCCAGGTGCCAGGAATCCCCGGCAGGCCGAGGACAATAGCCATGCCGCTGACTTGCCCCCGCTGAGCGCGGAAACGATGCAGCGGGTGCGTGAGCTATACGACCGGCGCATCAGACCGCTGGTCCATGACCGCTGGTAGGAGGTCCCTCTGCAAGGCGGGGGAGCGGCGATCTGTGGCTGAGTCTGCAGGCATCTGGGCCGTGCGGCCTGGGTTCCTCGGGAGGACGGATCGCTGGCTCCCCCTTTTTGGGCCTGGACGACGCGCAAAAATGCCGCTCCCTTGCTTCTTGATGCTGGGCATCAGCCTATGTTATACTACCGAAAAGTGCCTGGCAGCTTTCTGCCATATTGAAAGGATTCAGCTGTCATTGAGATAGAAATCAGCAAGATATGAAGGACATGCGAGATAGTGGGGAAGGCAATGGATGTCATTACCACCGTACAGGAAATGCGACGCTGGCGCGCTGGTTGGCCGCTGGGGGCCAGTGTGGGGCTTGTTCCCACGATGGGCTATCTGCATGAAGGGCATCTCTCGCTGGTGCGGCGGGCGTGTGCCGAGAACGAGGGAGTGGTTGTTAGCATCTTTGTCAATCCGATTCAGTTTGGCGCTCATGAGGATCTGGAGCGCTATCCGCGGGATCTGCCACGGGACCTGCGGCTGTTGGAGGCCCAGGGTGTTCATGCGGTTTTTGTCCCGACGGCTGCCGAAATGTATCCCCCGAAGTTTATTACCTATGTGGAGCCGAGCGGGCCGCTGGCCAGCGAGGCTGAGGGAGCCAGCCGGCCCGGGCATTTTCGAGGGGTGGCCACCGTTGTTCTCAAGCTGCTCAATCTGGTTCAGCCGCAGCGGGCCTATTTTGGGCAGAAAGACGCTCAGCAGGTAGCCGTTATCAAAGCGCTGGTGGCTGACCTGAATCTCCCTGTGGAGCTGGTCGTTATGCCGACACTGCGCGAGCCTGATGGGCTGGCCATGAGCAGCCGCAATAGCTATCTTTCGCCCCAGGGACGGCGGGCGGCGACCGTCCTTTATCGGGCCTTACTGGCTGGCAAGACGGCCTATGAGCAGTACCAGAGTGAGGACCCGGCTGCCATCCAGCGGGCTATGTCTGAGGTTGTGGCTAGCGAGCCGCTGGCGCGCCTGGACTATGCCGATGTGCGAGATCCGGGGACCTTCGAGCCTCTGGAGCGCTTGCGGCCTCCGGCTCTGTTGGCGATTGCTGCCTTTGTAGAGAGGGCACGGCTGATTGACAACTTTCTCTTGCGAGCTGACGGCACCTGGGAGACGGGGATCATTGCTTCCTGATCCTGGTGGTGGGGGGAGGAGTTATCCATTCGCAGCTCAGGTGTAGGGAGAGAGAGCCATGCGAGAAAAGGTAACGGCTGCCGCCGTGCGGGCCCGCAAGGGGGGGCCGCGTCTGACGATGGTTACCGCTTATGATGTTGTCATGGCGGCTATCGCCGATCGAGCGGGGGCCGACATGATCCTGGTTGGCGACTCTGTGGCGGATAATGTTCTTGGTTTCCCTGATACTCTCGCCGCCACGCTTGAGATCATGATCCACCACACTGCGGCTGTTGCGCGAGCTCAGCCACGGGCCCTCATCGTTGGTGATATGCCCTGGTTGAGCTACCACGTCTCGCTTGAAGAGAGCGTTCGCAATGCAGGGCGGCTCATACGCGAGGGGCGGGCGGAGGCTGTCAAGTTAGAGGGGGGGCGCAAGCGCCTGCCGGTCATTGAGGCCTTGCTGGCGGCGGAGATTCCTGTCATGGGGCATCTGGGTCTCACGCCTCAGTCGGTGCATGTCATGGGGGGGTATCGTGTGCAGGGGCGGCGTCTCGAAGCGGCGCGGGCCTTAGTGGAGGAGGCGCGGGCCCTGGCGGCGGCTGGGGTGTTTGCTCTTGTCTTAGAGGGGGTGCCGGCTGTTGTTGCCAGGGCTATTACGGAGCTGGTTCCTGTTCCCACCATTGGGATTGGGGCAGGGCCGCACTGTGATGGCCAGGTACTGGTCTTTCATGATGTTTTGGGCTGGCATCTTAACAGGCGCAAGGCGCGCTTTGTGCGTCAGTATGCTCAGCTTGGTGAGGCGGCGGTGGTGGCGCTCCAGTCATTCTTCGCCGATGTGCGTTCTGGGGCTTTTCCTGATGAAAGTGAGAGCTATCGCATGGAAGAGGATGAGGAGCGGGCCTTTGTGGACCTACTCAACGAGCTTGAGGGCGGTTGAGCTTCAGGGCGAGGGGATGGTGGCTCCTGCTGCCCAGGGAAGCGTTGAGTGGGTAGTGGTTGGGAAGCTGGCTTCTCTTGTGAAGATCAAAAAGAAATGCTTGACAGAGGGCGCTCTCTTCTGGTATGATTGGCATTGCCACGGACGAGGCCCGAGGGCCTCAGCCGCGGTGGCTGAGGAGCCGTAGTGTAGTGGCCTAACACGCCTGCCTGTCACGCAGGAGATCGCGGGTTCGAATCCCGTCGGTTCCGCTTTCGGTAAAATGTCGGGGGACGCCTCCGTGACATCTTCCGATCTCGTCATGGAGGGTCCCTCCTCTGCTTTTCTTCCTCTCTCCCTCTCCACTCCCTCTCATCGTCATCGCCCTCGCTCTCCACGACCGCCGAACATCCCGCCGGAACGGTGGCCGGAGATCCGTCTGCGGGTCGCGCAGGGCCTGTCACTGCGCCAGGTCGCTGCAGAGTACCACACCTCCTATCAGACCATCTGGCGCATTGTGCACCGTCCCCTTCGGGAAGGGTGAGCGCCTCTGATCCGCCTGCTGGCAGCGGGTGGTCCTTCCTGACCGCCTTCCATTCCGCGTTCCCATTCCTTTCCCGTTCCCTTCCCAGGATGTTCCCCTCTCGTTCCCGCGTGGTTCCCGGGTCGCGCGGGTATGCTAGCAGTGTTGCAAATGTGCCGCGGCCTCGAGAAGGCGAAGCACTGCCGCCGGCGCTTCCCCTGATCCCAAGAGCATCCCCCACTGAGGGCAGGAACAGGTGACGCCCATGGCTCTGTGCCTGGCCTGACCCGCACGGAGGGACAGCCCTCTGGAGCGCCGCCCCATCCTGACCCAGGCCGCAGCGCCCTGCCTGCGCTGGTTGAGCCCCGCTCTCGCCAGGTCGGTGACCCGCTCGCTCGCTGTCCAGGGATGCCAGGAAGGGAACGCATCCTTTCGCGCGCTCCATAGACGACGCCACCGCGGTCTAAACAGAGCGACAGAAGAGAACGGGGGACTCGTCCCCTCCCCACTCGCTGTTTGGAAGGAGCTGAACAGCCAGGGCTGCCGCCCTGCAGGGGGACGGACATGGTTGAACTCGTGGGATGGCAAGTCGTGCGGTGGCAGGAAGAACGAGCTGGCCTGGCAGCCACCAGCCAGCTCCGCAGGAGCACCAGGAGCAGCATGCCCACGCATCGCAAGAGCCTGATCCGCGAAGCCATCGAGCGGCTCGACGGCCTGATGGCCATCGGTGAGAGCCGGCATACGGCCAAGCAGACCGCTCGTCAGCAGGGACAGCTCGCCTGGACCTGCTCGACGGGGCGCATCCACAGTTACAAGACCCGCTCCGTCTATCAGGAGCAGGTGATCCGCTTCCTGAAGTGGGTGCGGGCAACGTCTGGGCTGCGCCGGCTGGCCGAGGTAGATGCGCGCGCCGAGGAGCTGGCCACGGCCTATCTGCTGCGGGGAATAGAGACGGGCCTCTCGCCCTGGACGCTGGCGACGACCCGTTCCGCCCTGCGGCTCTTCTTTGGTGATCGGGCGCTGGCCGCCTCGGTCACACTGCCGCCACGGCGGCGGGAGCTGATCCGGCGCTCGCGTGGCCCGGTGGCACAGGATCACGACCTGAACCCGGCCCACTGGCAGGAGCTGATCACCTTCCTGCGGGCGACCGGCTTGCGCCGGCGAGAAGTGGCGGCGCTGCGCGTGGCGGATCTCAACGGGACGGCGGAGGTGGTGTTCGTGCGCTGCGGCAAGGGAGGCCGCCCGCGGGTGGCGCCCGTGCTGCCGGGCGTGGAGGAGCTGCTGCAACGGCTGCGGGCAGGGCGCCGGCCCGAGGAGCGAGTCTTTGCGCGCATCCCATCCCATCTGGACGTGCACGCTCTGCGGCGCGAGTATGCGCAGGCGCTGTATCGGCTGCTGTCGGACCGGGAGCTGCCACCGGCTCGGGACCGGCTGCGCCCAGCGGACTATGATCGGGCAGCCGTGGAGGCGGTGGCGTCGGCCCTCGGGCATCGTCGTGTGGAGGTGGTGCTGCGTCACTACCTGCGCTAGCTGCCTCTGTGGATCGACTGCCGCCTCGGCGCAAGGCGACCCGACGCGCGTGT
>NZ_JBHOQV010000146.1:0-97590 GCF_042408735.1 Thermogemmatispora sp. | reverse complement strand
TGAAAGGAGCTGATAGACTATGCCTGGTGAGGTAGTGCTGGCGTATCAGCTGGGGAAGGACTACATGCCGGTCACCGGTGGGAGCCAGCTCGCCTATGTCCTGCTGGAGGCCAAGCCCACCGAGATGATGGCCCAGGTCCGTCTGCCCCTGAATTTTGCCCTGGTATTGGACCATTCTGGCTCCATGAAAGGGGCCAAGCTGTACAACGTCAAAGAGGCGGTCAAGATGGTCATCGACCACCTGGAGCCGACCGACTACGTCTCGGTCATCGTCTTCGACGACACCGCCCAGGTGATTATCCCCTCTATGCCGGCCCAAGACAAAATCGGCATGAAGGCGGCCATCGACCGCATCCGCGACGGCGGCGGCACCACAATGTCGCTGGGCATGATCCAGGGCCTCAACGAGCTGCGGCGCTACAGCTTCCCCAACACCGTCAATCGCATGATTCTTTTGACGGATGGGGTCACCTACGGCGACTCAGATCGCTGTCGCCAGCTTGCCCGCGAAGCAGCCGCCGCGGGAATCGCCATCTATCCGCTGGGCATCGGGCAAGACTGGGACGAGAGCCTGCTGGACGACATCGGTCAGCTCAGTGGGGGAATGCCGGCGGAGTTCATCAGGAATCCCGCCGACGCCATGAGCATTTTCCAGCAACAGGTGCAAAGCGCGGTGGCCGTAGCCGTGCGCAACGCCGTCCTCACTCTGCGCCTGCCCACGGGCGTCACTCCGAAAAAGGCCGTCAAGGTCCTGCCCATCATCAGCGAGTTCGGCCAATCGGTGCTCTCTGACCGCCAGGTTGTCATTCCCCTGGGCGACCTGGAGAAGGAGACGCCCCAGGCCGTGCTGGTCGAATTGCTCATCGACCCGCGCCCGGCGGGCCTCTTCCGCATTGCCCAGGCCGAGCTTTCTTACGATGTCCCAATCGCCAATCTGGTGGGCGAGCGCATTCGTGAAGATATTAAGGTGACGTTCACCACCGATTCCAACCTGGCTGCCCAGGTGAACGCGCGTGTCATGAATTTCGCCGAGAAGGCCAACGCCCAGCGCCTGGTGACGCGCGTCCTGGATGAATATAAGCGCACAGGCAAGGTAACTACTCGCCTGGCCCCCAACGTCACGCGCATTCTTGACGAGGAGACCCAGGCGGCCCTGGAGCAGATCAGCAAAGGACAGCAGATTTCTCAGGAGCAGGTCAAATCAATCGGCAACAAGACAAGGAAGCTGACACAACGCCTGGATGATATTCTGCCCTGATCCCAATAGCAAGCAAGCAAACAAACAGACAAGAGGGCAGAACAGCACGGGAGGACTAGCTGAAGATGCCCCCGCCCGCGCTACTGCGGCGACGCGCGCAGAGGCGAGAAGGCGTGCTTCAGGGGAAACACCGGATTAGAGGAGGAGAGTAGACTTATGCCAGTTTATTGTTCGCTGGGTCACGAGAACCCTGATGGTTCGGCATTTTGCGACGAATGCGGAGAGCCGTTGAGCGCGGCAGCCCCGGCAGCCCCGGCGGCTCCAGCCCCGGCGGCTCCAGCTCCGGCAGCTCCCAGCGGAGCTGCCCAGCCAGGTATGCAGATCTGCCCCTCGTGTGGCGCGCAGAATCCCCAGGGCGAGGCTTTCTGTTCTACCTGTGGCGTCAGCCTGCTGGGGGCACCAGCGGCAGTGAGCGCCCCTAACGTGGCCCCCGCCGCCCCGGTAGCCTCACCAGCCCCGGTGGCCTCTAGCCCTGCGCCCGCCCCCGCTCCCACTCCGGCCCCAGGCGGTTCAACCCTGCATGCCCGCCTGATCGTCGAGGCGGACAACCAGGAGTTCGACATCAGCGGGAAGGACAACATCCTGATTGGGCGCGAAGACGCGGTCAGCAACATCTTTCCCGATATCGACCTCACGCCTCATGGAGGCGAGGAGGGCGGCGTCTCGCGCATGCACGCACGCATCTTCGTCCAGAACGGCCAGTACATGATCGAGGACGAGAATAGCACCAACTACACCTTCCTGAATCGGCAGCGCCTGGCCCCTAAAACGCCTACGCCGCTTCACGACAACGACGAGATCAAGCTGGGCCGCGTGCTGCTGCGCTTCAAAACCTCTTAATCAGGAGGCCAGAGAAGACGAGAGAGACGGGGAGGCAGCGGCACCAGGCACCAAGAAAAAGAAACTTGCCTTGCCTCCCCCGTCATTGACAGCCAGGATCGCTACCCGCTATAATCTACAAGACATCCTTTAGTGGAAGAGAACGAGGGGTTTATGAAACGTACCTGGCAACCGAAGCGCATCCCCCGCAAGCGGGAACACGGCTTTTTGAAACGCATGGCGACGCGCGCCGGTCGGCGCGTGCTGAAGGCTCGCCGCCTCAAGGGCCGCTGGCGCCTGACAGTCTAGCGCTCAGCGCTGGCGGCCCCATGCCGGCCCGCCTCGACAACACCAATTGGCTGTCTATAGGCAGGCAGGCGGGCAGCGGCAGCTCCCTTCCCAGGGGTGTCACTCATGGCGCGCGCTCTCTCTCACCTTGTGGTGAAGCTGATAGATCCAAAGTTACAGGAACAGTGGCCTTAAGACGCGAACTGCGCCTGCGTAGAAGCCGCGATTTTCAGCGGATCAGGCAGCAGGGAAGAAGCGTTGCCTCCAAGTTGTTGGTCCTCGCCTGGGCACCGACGGAGAGCGAACACGTCCGCGTCGGCTTCGTGGTGAGTCGGCGCAGCTTCAAGTTGGCAACGCGACGCAATCGCCTCAAACGCCTGCTCAGTGAGGCCATCCGACCTTGCCTGCCTCGGCTGCGTGGCGTGGACCTCGTGCTGATTCCCAGGCACGCAGCGCTTGAGGCCGATCTTCAAACGTTGAAGGCCGAGCTGCAGGTTCTTTTACGCCGAGCGCGGTTGCTGCTGGCCGACGAGACGTCTGGGCGACAGCGCCCGGCGGGGAGTGTCCGTAAAGGTCGATAGCCGTGAAATACGTTGCTTTGTTTCTGATTCGTGTTTATCAGCGCACCTTTTCCGTCATCTTGCCCCCCTCGTGCCGTTTTGTTCCGTCATGTTCACAGTACGGATACGAGGCGATCCAGCGCTTTGGGCTGATCCGCGGGGGCTGGCTAACGGCGAAACGCCTGGCGCGCTGTCACCCGTTCTATCATGGAGACCTCTATGACCCGGTTCCTGAGCGCCTGGGCTAGTAGGCAAGATCGAGGAAGGCAGGAGAAATCCCGTGGGGATCAGTGATTTCATCAACGTTGTCTTTACGCAGCCAATCTTCAACGTATTGATGCTGCTATACTACCTCTTTGGCGATTTCGGCCTGTCGATCATCGTCTTGACGATCATCATCCGCCTGCTTCTCTTCCCGCTGACACTGCAGCAGTTGAAGTCGGCCAAGGCGATGCAGGAGCTGCAGCCAGAGATCAGCCGCATTCGTGAGCACTTCAGGGACGATCCGCGCGCGCAACTGGAGGCAACCCAGGAGCTATATAAACGCTACAATATCAGTCCTTACTCTGGCTGCCTGCCACTACTCCTGCAGCTGCCAGTGCTCTATGGGCTATACTTCGCCTTCCGGGCGGTCATCGACGACGCTGCGCTGAAGGGGAATCAGGGGTTGGAGCGGCTCAATGGCTTTATCTATCCTTTCCTGCCGAAGTTCAGCCATTTCCCCAACGTCAACCTCGACTGGCTCACTTTCATTAATCCAGCCTGGCACCTGTCGCTGGCACTCCCCGATCCGACCCACATTTTGCCAATCCTGGCTGCGCTGGCGACCTTCGTTCAGCTCTATCTGACCCAGTCCCGCAACAACCGCATGCAGGCTGCGACCCCTTCCTCTGGCTCCAATCCCTCCGATGCTCTGGCTGCCCAGCAGATGACGATGAAGGTCATGACCTGGGCCATGCCTGTGCTCACCCTCTTCATCGCCTGGAGCTTTCCCGCTGGCCTGGCTCTCTACTGGGCCGTCGGCTCCATCATCATAGCCATCCAGTACTATCTGGTCACGGGCCCCCTTAGCCCCCTCTCGGTTCCCTCTGGCTCTAAGGGAGCAGAGCAGAGTGAGCAACGAGGCCAGAATAGCCTCAAGGAAAGCATCGATTCACAAGAGGTGCAGCCAGCTCTCTCGGGCGAACTCGCCCTGCGCAATGGCCCGAGCGCCTCGCGCCGTCATCTGCGCAGCGCTTCCGCCCGTCGACGTGGCGTTGTCAGAAGGAGGAATCCTACTCCCAGCTAGCCAGCAAGAAGCCCGCTGGCTTGTATGTCAGATTCCGTTGAGCTGGACCGGGCGGCCTGGAGCGACCGCTCCGGCCCAGCGCTTAGCTTAGCAGCAGAGTTGATGAGCAGACCTTGCCGGCCAGTCCTCCGCTGGTCGCTGCAATGACCGTCAAGGTCCGGTTAGGTTGGTCTGCCTTACCCAGGTTGAAGGCCGCCCCGGCTGGCAACCAACTGACCGATTCTCTCAGGCTCTCACTTCTCGTTCTGCCCTGCATTGTGTGATACCTTCAAGGGAGGCAAGTAAGCAGTGGAAAGCATTGAGGCCAGTGGTAAAAGCGTTGAAGAAGCTGTCCAGCAGGCTCTGCTTCGCTTGGGCAAGCGCCGAGATGAGGTCGAGGTGACGGTCCTTCAAGAGCCTTCGCGTGGCGCCTTTGGACTCGGCAGCCGCGAGGCCCGGGTCCGGGTGACGGTTCGCCCTAGCCGCGGCGCGGTGATCACCCCCGAGATGGCCGATGCTATTCTGAGTCAGGTCGAAGCGGAAGAAGAGGAGGAGGAAGAGGAAGGCTTCTTTACCAGCCCCTCTCATGGCTCCTACGATAGCCAGGATCAGGAGGATTTCGAGGACTTCGACGAGATTGAGGACGAGGAGGACGAGGAGGCGGTAGACCTGCAGGAGCCTTATGCCGAGAAGGCCCTGACCTTCTCCCAGGATGCTCAGTCAGCCGCTCGCTCCCAGCAACTTTCTGGAGAGCAGGCCGCTCCTTCGCTCTCGGCCTCTTCTGGCTCCACTCCCACCGGCTCAGCAGCTCCCCCAACTCCAGGTACGCTCTCCCCCGCCGAGACCCCCGCCGGCTCAGCCGCCGCTCAGGAGCCAGTGCAGCCTACACGCGAGGATATCGAGCTGACCGTTGATGTCCTCCAGCATATTTTGCGCTACATGAATATTCGGGCCTCGGTCCAGGTCCGCTCGACCGACCCCCTGACGCTCAATATCCAGGGCATTCATGAAAACCTCGGCCTGCTGATCGGGCGCCGCGGTGAAACCCTCTCTGCCCTTCAGCTCCTGGTGAATCTGATCGTCAGCCACCGTACAAAACGCCGCATGCGCATCATCGTCGATGCCGAAAACTATCGCCAGCGCCGCGAGGAAAATCTGCGCTCGCTTGCCCTGCGCGTGGCTCAGCAGGTGCGCAATTACCGCCGATCGATCGCCCTGGAGGCTATGCCGCCTCACGAGCGACGAATCGTCCATCTGGCCCTGGCTGACAGCCAGGATATCAGTACCGAGAGCATTGGCGAGGGTGACGCGCGCCGCGTGGTGATCTCTCTGAAGCGACCCGGGCGCTCATAGGCGCGGCTCGCCAGGCCAACTACGCTATCCTTTGTCCTTTGGCCGGCTGGCCTGGCAGGTCCCCGCTCGCGCTCCTGCAAGTGGCAAGGTAGTTGGATAGCCTACCGGCGGCAGACTGCTCAGTGGGCAAATGCCTTGCTCCTCGCCGTTCCATAGGGCAGAGGGCTGGCGAGCGGCTGGCCTGATCAGGCGCTCAAACAAACCGCGTTGCGCTCTGAACGCCAGAGGGGAGGTACGCTTTCTTATGCCCGCCACCATCCTGCAGCCCGCTCGCGCTGAGCCGCCCGCTTTCCTGTGCATCGGCCATATCAGCCACGACGTGCTTCCCGATGGCTCTTTCGCGCTCGGCGGCACGGTGACATTCGCCTCTTTGACGGTCGAGCACCTTGGCCTGCCTGCCGCGCTGGTGACCTGCGCCGCTGCCGACCTCTGCCAGCAGTTGCCAGACCTCCTGCCCGGTATCGGCCTGGCCGTGCGCGTCGCTTCAACAACGACGACCTTCGAGAATCGCTATCAGGATGGCTTCCGCATCCAATATTTGCGCTCACGCAGCGATGTCCTGGAGAGTGGAGACATTCCTCCTGCCTGGCGGACGGCCCCGATTGTCTTGTTGGCTCCCCTGGCTCAAGAGTTGACCCCCGAGATGGTGGCCCTTTTCCCGCGCGGCGAGGGCAGGATCCTGGCCGCCACTCCTCAAGGCTGGCTGCGACGCTGGGACGCCGACGGCAGGGTCTGGCCGACACCCTGGGAGGCCGCCGAGCGGGTCCTGCCCCAGTTGGACGCCCTGATCTTGAGCCAGGATGACCTGCTGCCTTTCGCTCATGGCAGCCGGGCAGAGGCTGAGGCAATCTTGCGCCGCTGGAGCCAACTGGTTCCCTTGCTAGTGGCCACGGCAGGCCGCCAGGGAGCCACTCTCTTCCGCCAAGGTCAGGCCCAACACTTTCCCGCCTATCCCGCTCATGAGCTTGATCCAACGGGAGCCGGCGATGTCTTTGCCGCCGCCTTCCTGGTGCACCTGGCTCGCTCTGGCGATCCCGCAGCCTCGGTCGATTTCGCCAATTGCGTGGCCTCGTTCTCCGTAGAGGCGGTCGGCACACAGGGCATCCCCACCCCCAGTCAGGTGGAAGAGCGCCTGGCCCAGCGCCGAGACCGAGGCGGCCCCTAGTGCTTCCCCGCTCCGCCTGCTCTCCCCCAGCAGGACACGGGGAGAATGGTTCCCACGCCCAGGGGGCGCGAGCGCCAGCCAGCCAGCCAGCCTGGCGGGGCCTGGGCGCAGGGACCTCGCGCGTGGTAGAATGATGGGAGATTACAGACTATGCCTGGCTCAAATCACATGGGAGGATCTGGCAAACGCCGACCAGGCCGAGCGCTATGATGGAGCAGACACCGCTCTTTCCGGAGCCGACATCTGAGCAGCAGAAGGGACCATCTGGTCCTGCTACCGCTACTGATGCCAGCGCGAGTGAGACAGTTGAGCCGCTGGCCTCTCGCCTGCGTCCCCACACCCTCGAGGAGTTCGTCGGACAGCAACACTTGTTGGGAGAGGGCCGCTTGCTGAGACGCTGCCTGGAGGAGGATCGTCTGCCTTCCATGATCCTTTGGGGGCCACCCGGCAGCGGCAAGACTACCCTGGCTAGCTTAATCGCCCGGCTGACTCGCGCTCACTTCGTGACCCTCAGCGCGGTTACCGCCGGCGTGGCCGATCTGCGCCGCGTCAGCGAGGAGGCCAGCAAGCTACGCCGGTTGAGAGGACAGCGCACTATCCTCTTTATCGACGAGATCCATCGCTTGAATAAGGCCCAGCAGGACGCCGTTCTGCCCTCCGTCGAACAGGGCCTGCTGACCCTGATCGGCGCCACTACAGAGAATCCTTCCTTTGAGGTAAACGCTGCCCTGCTCTCGCGCTGCCGCGTCTTTACCCTGCACCCCCTCAGCGAGGAGGAGATCATGCAGCTCTTGAGAAGAGCTTTGCAGGACGAGAGGCGGGGCTTGGGCCAGCACCACCTTGAGATCAGCGATGAGGCCCTCCAGCAGATCGCCCGCTTCGCTAATGGGGACGCTCGCACAGCTCTCAATGTCCTGGAGCTGGCCGCCGCCGGGGCCAGAGAGGGACGCATCACGCTGGAAACGGTGGCTGAGGCCCAGCAGGGACGCACCTTGCTTTACGATAAGGGCGGCGATCAGCATTACGATACGATCTCGGCTCTGCATAAGGCTATCCGCGGCTCCGATCCCGACGCCGGCCTCTACTGGCTGGCGCGGATGCTGGAGGCAGGCGAGGACCCCCTCTTCATCGCCCGCCGCCTGGTGCGGATCGCCACGGAAGACGTGGGGTTGGCCGATCCGCTGGCCCTGCCGCTGTGCGTGGCAGCCCAGCAGGCGGTCCAGTTTGTGGGCCTGCCCGAGGCCGATCTGGCCCTGGCGGAAGCCGTGGTCTACCTGGCCAGCGCCCCGAAAAGTAACGCCCTCTACCTGGCCTATGGACGCGCACGCGACGATGTGCATCACCAGCGCCGGGAGGCCGTGCCTCTCGCTCTCCGCAACGCCCCCACCGCTCTGATGAGACGCTTAGGATACGGCCAGGATTATAAGTATGCTCATGACTACTACCGCCAGCTCGAAGAAGAGAGCGAAGATCCCTCCCGACCACCAGCCGTGCAGTTGCAGGAATATCTGCCGGCCAATCTGCAGGGACGACGCTACTATGAGCCTGGCCTGCAGGGCAATGAGGCCAGCATCCGACGCTGGCTAGAGCGACGGCGCGCCTCTTCCTCCCACTCCCAACAGCCACCACCCCCAGGCTCCCGTGATGCCCACCCAGAGGCGTCTTCGCTCATTACTGGAGAGAGCCATTCTTCATGCTGATACAGATATCGTCAAAAAGCAGGCAACTGCCGTTTTCTTTTCAAAACACGTCTTCATTAAATTGATATACATCTATCCTTGACAACCTGGCAGGTTATCTTACATAATTATTGGGGCTTGCAATTTGTGCGTCTGGTGCTTTCGTCGAGCAACGTGCATTGACATTGTGCGCAGCGCCCAGGAAAAACTGATCGAGAAAGGGAGAGCTAATGTCTGGAGAAGAGAGGCAGCAATACACAACAACGAAGCGATCCGCCCGGCTGAGAAGAGACGAAATGCCCCTCCCTACGACGCAGACACGGCGTGGCTACGTACCACCAGATCCGCTCGATTATCTTGCAGAAGACGATCCAGATGCCTCGCGACCGCCGCGGCCCGGTAGCAGTGCGATTCGGCTTAACGATCCCCGTCTCACGGGGACACAGCGAGCCTTGAATCCGCCGTCGACTACGCGCCAGATGCCGGTGCCCTACCCCTACCGACGCAGTGGCCAGCAGCCGGTGACCACCACGGCCAGTCCGGCCATTACGGCCCGCATGCGGGCCATGCCGGCGCCGACAGCGCCGACGCCTCAGAAAGCCCCCTACAAAAGCACGCTGACCCAGCGAGAGAAGGAAGCGAGTCGACGCATTCACTGGCTCCTCTTCATAGGCGTAGGCATGCTGGTCATGCTCGCCCTCTGGGTTCTCACCTCCTGGCTGATCTCCTGGGGAACCCAGCGCCTCGACGACATCCGCTATGGCAACCCACGCACCTACCAGACCGATGCCGTGGTCGGTCATGGAGGAGACAGTCCCCAGCATCCGAGCCACTTCATCGCCATTAACCTGCATGGTCACATCATCGTGGTTGAGCTGATGGCGGGAGATCCAGCGAAGGCTATCACCTACGGCGGCCCCTATCTCTACGGCACCAATTCCAACGTCGATCAGATCCCCCCGATCCTGGAGTTTAAGGATGTCAACGGCGATGGCAAACCCGACATGATCATTCATCTTGGGGATCAAAACATCGTCTTTATCAATACGGGGACAAAGTTCAGGCCGTCCGATGCCAATGATAAAATCCACCTCTGACCAGGAACGAGGCCACCAGCCTGTGGCTCTTCTTTTCTGCTGGGAAGCCTGCGGGGAGGAAGAGCAGAGGGTCCCTCCTTAGGAGGCCAGGCAGCGGCGGGCGCTCCAGCATAACAACAGGGGAACACTACTACAATATCATAGACCGGCAGGACAGGCAGAGATATCCTTCTAGCGAGCGGTCGGCGATCCTCAGCGCGATCCGGCTCTGCCTCTCTTCCTGTTTACGCCCTTTTCCGTTGCACCGCTGTAGAAGGGGCTGACGTTGCAATCACCAGCTTTTCAGACCGCGGCCTTCGATCAGCCCGGCTCTCTCCCTCTCTCTCTTCGAAAGACCTGGCGATAGCCCTCCTCCAGAACCTCGGCGGGGAAGAGGCGCAGGAGCGCACCCAGGATCAGCACCAGGGTGAGCCAGTCAAAGCCGGCATCCAGCGGTACGCCGAGCACCGTTCCCAGGACAGGCAGCAGCGTGCTACTTATGGCCTCCCCTAGAATATCAGGAAAGAGGAGGAACACCATTAATACGCCACAACTGCCGATAAAGAGCAGTTTTCTCCCCAGACCGACACGCTCATGGCGCAGCAGATAGGCAACCAATCGAGCGGTCTTGATGGCATGAAAGAGCAATTCAAAGCGTCTCGGCCTCAGTCGCCGCGAGCGCGTGCCGGGCACTAGCAGTTCTCTCGACATAACATTCCCTCCACTACTGAATACGCAGCAACAGCCCTCAAGGTTTTCCTGCTCTCACAGCGAGCGAGGTTCGGCCTGCCACCTGGCTTGAGGGCTCCAACTGGCGAGAGATAATAGAAGAGGATCAGTCAGCAACCGAGGAGTTGAGGAGGGCGCTCGCTCTGCTCTCCCCCGGTGCCGGTCGTTGATCAGGATTGAGCGGGCAAGGGCGCAGAGCGAGCTTGGCCCCTCAATGGAAAAGCGTGGGGATCACCAGAGAGGCGGCATACTCCAGGTGCCAGATGACCAGGCCAGCAGTCACCAGCGCGAGCAAGATATGGAAGATGCGCCAGTAGCGAATGACATAGCGATAGAACTGCTCACGCTGCATGGCATGTTCGACGGCCTGCAAAGCAGCCATCTGTTCCTGGGCCCCGGGAAGCAAGGCCCCTGGACGGCTCAGGGGACTCTTGCGGTCAGGCACCAGGCGATAGCTCTGCTCATAGCGACTCAGCTCCTGGGGCGTCTCTTCGAGGGTCAGATAGGCCAGATCCCAGGGACCGTGTAGGGTGCGTCCGGTTCGTCCACGCCCAGCAGCTGGCGAGGCGGTGGACGAGGCCGGGGCTGGCGAGGGGGCCAGGCCCCGCACGCGCTGGCTATTATGTTCAACGATCGCCTGGAGCTGCAGAGAAATGGCCTCGATCCGATCCTCCCCTTCCGCCGTCAGGGCCTTGCTCGCCTCCTTGGCAATCAGGCGGGGCATGACGCGATCGAGGGTGCGGCCAATGACGCCGCTGATCACTAAGGCGATCAGGCCATAGAGGGCATAGGTGCCAGAGCGCGGATTGAAGTTGCCAAAGGAGTGGTAGAAGATCAGGGCCAGGCCGGTCAGGCCAAAGAACATGTGCCAGCCCAGAGCCGAGCGCAACCCACCGATCACCTTCTTGCTCTTGCGCGAGCGCCGATGCAGGCTATAGAGGAGGCCGGCCAGGAGCAGAAAGGCGGTGCCCACAACTGCATAGATCAGGCCCACAAGGCTATCAGGTGTCGGATCGCTCCCATTGCGGCTATACCAGAGACAGAAGACCAGCCCGGCCACGATGATGAGCAGCCCCAGCCCGATACGCAGCAGATTGCGAGGCTTGATATAGGCGAAAAAGAGTGGATAGCCGCGCGTGCCAGCCCACTCCCGATCGGAGGCGTATTCATAGGGCGAGGAAGAACGCAAAGCTGGCATAAGTTCAATCCTCCTCTCCAGAACGGTACAGACGGATCTTGAGCCACATCATCATGGCATCGCGATGGAGGCCAACCGGGCAGGGAGGGACACAAGCGCCGCACTGATAGCAGGAGCGCGCAAAGCGGGCAACCGGAGCCGAGATCGGGCCACCAAAGGTCTCGCGATTGAGCACATCGATCGTTAGTGGTTCGTCGAGCGCTGGGCAGGCAAGCAAACACTCGTTGCAGCCGATGCAGGCTTCAAGTTCCTGTTGAACCTGGGAAGCAGTTTTATGTAAAAGGACAGGATTACGCACTTAACGTCCTCCCTCCCGTCTTTCGCTGTAGGGTCGAACATGCTGCGCCTGAGCCGGACTCTGGCCAGGAAAGGCAGGCAGAGCGGGATCGCTGTAAGCCCAGAGATTGCGTCTTCTTCCCTGGCCTTGCTCCTGACGAGCTGGCAGGCTGCCAGAGTTCGAGCGTGTTCCCCCCTGTCCCTGTTCAGGCAGAGCCGGCAGGGTACCGGTGAAAGGACTGATCTCCTCCTCTTCGCGCAAAATGGGATAGTGATTGCTCTTGCTTTGGCTAAGCGCGGGGACGGAGAGCGGTCCCCGCTGGGGCAAAGCCTCGGGCCTGGGAGAGATCGGCGGTAACTGATCGGTTGTTGGCAGACGAGGTTCAGACCGGGCAGTTTGGGCGGCTGGCGCGCTGCTATGAGAGGCAGGGGCCGGCTCTGGCGTTGTCCGAACGGTGGCAGGCTTAACGCTGGCCAGATGTCCGCTGGTCACCAGGTCCTGAGCGCTATAGCTGCGCCGGCGTGTCAAATACTGGCGAGCATCGAACTCGCCCTTCAGGAGGCCCTTCAAAATATCGCGTACGGGCAGCTCTTCGTCGATGATGCGCTTGATGGACAGGCTATCGGGCTGCATTGGGCCGAGAGAGAGATAGCCAATTAAGCGCTCGCCCTGCAGCAATAGACGGCGATAGCCTCCGCGGCTGTTATCGGTCAGCACATAGGCCCCCGGTGGCGACTGCAGGGGGTTGCCCACATAGAGCATCGAGAGATCGCCCAGGTGGGTGGCATGCCAGGGAACGCCAAAGGGGCGCACGGCCTCACGATGGCCGGTCATCATAGCGCCCGCCATACGGCCTTGTTCTACGGCAGCATACCATTGGGCCCGCGGCTCGTACTGGCCGGTCAGCGGGTTCTTGAGGGCCGCCACATCGCCGGCCACATAGATATCGCGCACGCTACTGCGCAGATGGTCATCGACCAGAATACCGTTTTCGTGCTTGAGGGGCAGATCACACTGCTTCGCCAGTCCGGTTACCGGCCTGGTGCCGGTGCAGGCCACAACAAGCTGGCAGGGAATAAATTGCTGGTGATTGGTGACCACGCCGATCACACTGCCCACGCGGCCAACAATCCCCACTACCTCGGTCGAAGTATAGACCGTGGCCCCGGCCTGCCTGACGCGCTCCAACACCATCTCCGAGGCAGTCTCGTCCAGCATGCGCGGCAGCAAGACCGCGCTGCGGATCAGCCAGTGCACATGGATGCCCCAATGCAGCAGGCACATGACGGTTTCACAAGCGTGGGCACCGCCGCCGATCACGACGGCCTCCTCAACCTCGGGCAAGCGCCTTCGCAGATCGAGGTAATCCTGGAGGCGGTGCAGGGTCAGCACGCCATCAAAATCGCGCCCCGGTAGCTGAGCGGGCAGAGCGGTCGGAGTGCTGCCGGTGGCCAGTAGCAGGGTACCATAGCCAAAGGAGCTACCATTGGCCAGGGTCACAGACTTACTCTGGGCATTGATTTTCTCGACCCGCGCGTGAATCAGGTGGATGCGCTCCTGCCGCTCTGTACCGGGAGGATAGGCCAACAGCTGCTCGCGGGAGAGCTTGCCAACGGCAAACTGCTTGAGCGCGGGCGTATTGATCGTGGGGTGGTTCTGATCGGTAATGATGGCAATCCGGGCTTCAGGCTCGAAGCTCCGCGCCTGGATGGCCGCGGTCAAACCGGCGATGCCATTGCCGACAATCACAATATCAGCACGATCAATGCTGGGCTGTTCAGCCCCTTTGAAGAGAGGCGCCCGATGACCTGCATACTCCTGTCTCATATCTCCTCTGTCTGTACTCACCCATCACCTAAGTTTGACCAGCTTCCTGCTCTACAGCGCTGGCCAGGCCCTCGCGTCGACAGGCCCTGCCCCGGCGACGAGGCCCTGTGCGGTCCATCTCTTCTCACTGACTGACGCACGCACCAACGAATCGGGAAGCCCACCTGAGGTGTCTATCGATTGCTTTACCCGCTCAGGCTCCGCCACTCTGTCTTCCTGGCCCGCCCGTTCGCCGTCCCTCTCTGGCAGGCCGACCTGGCCTGCGGCCCGCCCAGAGCAGAGGGACTGGCCCACCCAGATCGGGGCAAGCATCTCTTTTTTTCTCAGGCCACCGCTGATGGCTAATCTACTTGAAAGGCAATCGGTGGCTTGCCCGCCGTCTGTGGGTAGTAATAGACATCGGTATGGGCTTTCTCCCGCAGGTGCCGTTCCATATGCTGCAACGCCAGACGACAGCGCTCGACGCAGAGAAAGCGCAGGCGCTGCCCGCTGGCGGTCTGAAGCACAAAGCTCATATCGGCCTGCTGAATCGCCACAATCTTGCCATCGGCATGCTCTACTCCTGGCCCCTGGGTGACCGTCGGATTGAACAGGGCGAGCGGGCTGATGCAGGCCAGCGATAAGATAGCTACCAGGAGCAGGACAAATATGACAGCTATGCTACGCGGAGAAATCATAATCGCTAGCCCTGAAATTCATATCCATACATAGGAGTATTTTATATCAAGGTATTCCGCAGGGTACGGTACCGCCGTGAAATTAGCCAGAATGTCTTAGCGTAGCGCGGTTCGAATCCCGAAGAGCAGCCGCTTCAGGCAGGAGCAGGAGGCAGAGGCTTCCCCGGAAATAGGGTTGCCAATTGGCAAGCCCAAGCCCCGGCCGAAGTCAGCTACCATCGACCAGCCCCAGTAAGGATGAGAGATTGGGGGCTTGACGAGAGACGAGAGTCATGCTATTATCACCGTCGAAAGAGAGACTGTCCCGCTCAGTCCCAGCCAGCTCCGGAAAGGTAGCCAGACAAGGGCGCCTCTCACGGGAGCCTCAAAGGGCTGATCGAGGGCGATCACAGGCCAAGGTAGCTCAGTTGGTAGAGCACAGCACTGAAAATGCTGGTGTCGACGGTTCGATTCCGTCCCTTGGCACCTTCTGATCGCAAGGCCGGTGCGCTGCTCAACGAGCTTGTGGCGCCGGCCTCTTTTTTTCTCCTGGGACCTGGCCGGGCGGCTCTCTGCGGCGCATGTCTCTCTCGTCCTTCCTGGCCTGTGACCTTCCTGCCAGGCGCCCAGGGCCTGGCCCAGGCGCAGCAGCTCAACGTGCGCTGCTTGTTGACAGACCCACCCAAACACGGCAGGCAGGATGAAGCGGCTTTTTCGGCAGGGCTTCCCATGCTGATTGTATCTCCCCTTCTGGGGTTGAGCTGCTTGCTTCTTACTCGACTGAGAGAAAGAGCGAGAGTCAGCCCTCTTGCCCCGATAGGGGAGGGAGCTGAGAGTCCTGAGCAGGCTGCCATCCTGCTCTCCCGTCAGATGCTTGCGCCCCAGACCTGACTTTCGTTAGAATGACCATAAAGCGAAAGAGCAGGATGAAGTGAGTTCGATGTCACGCATCCCTCCAGTCGAGGACAACAGTTTTTGGCCCGAGGACCAGGAAGGCGAGGTCAGCCAGCATCAGGCTTTTGCCACGATGGGCGAACTGTTTCGCGTCATGGCGCACCGTCCCCAGGTGGCTCGCCAGACCATGCAGCTACTGCAAACAGTGATGCGCAGCGGCAGCGTCGAGCCGCGCTTGAAAGAATTGCTGGCTATTCGCGTCTCACAGGTCAACTACTGCCACTATTGAATGGCCGCCCATACTGCCCTGGCAGGGCAGCTAGGCGTTAGCGAGGAGCTGCTGGATGCGCTCTACCATATCGATACTCACCGCCATCTCTTTACGGCGCGTGAGCTGGTGGCTTTGCGCTTCGCTGAGATCATGACCACCTCGGCCCGCGAGATCGACGAGGAGCTGTGGGACGAGCTGCAGAGCTACTTCGATGATGGCGAAATTGTTGAGCTGGCTATGGTAATCGGCCTCTTCAACTGCTTCAACCGCTTTGCGGATGCCCTGCGCATCGAGCCACCCACACCCACCCGTTCCCCACAAACGGGAGAGGCCCACCAGGGCATCGCTGAGAGGAAGGATACGGAAACCTATGGCCACGAGCGAGGAGCAACTGAAGGCCCTGATCAAGGATCTCTATGAGCTGTCGCGCTACCTGCACAGCCGCGGCGAGCGCTCTTTGACACTCGCTCGCCAGTTTGAAGACCACGCCCGCAGCGATCCAGCCAATCGCGATTTCGATCTTGGGCAGGCCCGCATGCTCGACTATCAGCACCATATCTGGCATGAGATCGGTAATCTGGTAGATCGACTCATACGCAAGTATGATCGCCCCGGTAGCGACTGAAGCCAGACCCAGAGGTGCGGCTCACCTGAGCCTGGCTGGGCGTTCCCTTTGTCTTGCGGGTTGGCCGGGCCGAGTCAGGCCGGGCCGGATCAGAAGTGGCGAGAGACAGACAAGGGCAGGGTCGCTGGCCTTTGGCCTCTCTGTCGGCCACCAGGCCAGCGGCCTCTGCCCTTCGCTTCGATGGAAACCGCACGCGGCGCTCTGCAGGCCAGACCAATGCCTGCCGCCTGGGATGATCCCCAGAGGGTCAGGCCCAGGCTTGGGCCTTCCTGACCTTACTAAGGCCACCCGCAGCACCGGAGCTAAAGACTAGAGCTGGCCGCTCTTGGCCTTGCTATAGCGCTCGCTCAGCTCCTCCTTGGTGCGCTCATAGATCTCTCGTCCCTGAGACAGGGCCTCGTTGGCACGCTGACGGAGCTCCTGGCCGAGTCCCAAAGAGCGATCTCGCAGGAGCAGCCCCTGCTCGCTGAGCTGCGCCCGCGTCGCCTCACCCGACTGCGGCGCAAACAGCAGGCCGGCAGCAAAGCCCAGCCCAAAACCTACCAGTAAGCCGGCAACAAATTTCATGGGTATCGTCCGTCCTCTCTTTCTGTAGAAAGCTCTCTCACTTATTGCTCGCTTTGTTTGTCTCAGTTCATCGCTGGCGGACAAGGAGCTGACGATAGAGAGGCAATAGCGACACGGAAGACAGGAAAACCAATCCAGGGCCAGCGCGATCCGCCTCTACCTCTCTGAACGCCAGCGTGCCGCTGCAGCGGAGCGTTTCGACTCCTGAATATAGTACGCGCGGATGTGCCAGCCAGACTCTGGTGTGGACAACCAGTACCACGACAGGAGGAGAAAAGGAGTCGAGCGTCGATCGATCGGTGGATGGTCCTCCTGCGAAGGGGACTCAGCACGCTCAATGCGCCGGTTCATTGAGGACCTGCTGGACGAGAGCCAGCAGATTGGTCAGTTCAAAGGGCTTCTGCACCACATGCACCCCCTGGTAGTACCCTGGTTGCTCGGCCACCAGTTTGCTCACCTGCTCCGCCTCCAGTACGGCGGCTGTGTAGACGATGACCGGAACCTCTCGCGTGAGAGGATCAGCCCGCAACTGCTTGAGAATCTCCTGGCCCGAGACATCGCCCAGCCGTAAGTCAAGAATCAACAGATCGGGCAGATCTCGCTTGACGCGCGCCACGGCCTCGCGCCCATGCTGCAAAATAGAGACCTGGTACTCTTCGTCTTCCAGGACCCGCCGCATTAGATGCAGCAGCTCGTTTTTGTCGTCAACAACGAGTATATGCTTGGTCACGTTCTTTCGGCGCAGCACCCCATTCGCCAGCTAGTCCTGCTTATCGCTCGTAAGCAGGCCGAGAAGGGAACGGGGATAGACGCCGCCTCCTGTTAATCGCCGCCTAGCTGTCCTTCCGATACGTTTTCCTATGTCCAATCGAGGAAAAAGCAGGCCGCCGCTCGCGGCTGCGTTTCCGCCAGGCCATCCAGTCCGCCGGCTCCTGGGCCTGGTTATCGAGGAGAGTGACATCAGCCTGGCCGGTAGCCGCCTCTCACTCCTGCCGTTCCTTTGGTTCGCTATAGCCCCTCCCACGCTCTCACTCGCCTTACTCACCCACCTGGTGCACTTTCCGCGGCCAGAGCATCGACGCCAGCCAGCTCTGCAAGTTGCCTGCCAGCCGTCAGCGGGTATCTGGCTCATGGGGCGCTCTCGGCCCCGCCGCTGAGCAGGGCTGTGGCTGCTGGGGAGCGGTGCCAGCGGATGACGGCCCCCCGTCCAGACCGACATGAGGATATACGCAAATACAGTCCTTGTCAAGAGAGCGCCTTTGATCCCTCCGAGCGCCATCGGGAGCTTGCCTTCTCCTCTGACGCTTATCGGTAAGTGTACCACGCCACCTACGACAAGACAAGGCTGTGAACCGGCGCTTCTGCAGCGGGTTGTGGGCTATGCGTCCTTGTCTATCTCCCCTTCATTATACACGTTGGCCTTAAGCCAGCGGCGTCATCCTTCTACCGTCCCCTGAACGGGGGCGAGGCGCCGGATGCCTTCAGACCCGTTCTCGACTGACAAGGGGGCTGGTCGCCCTTCCCTTTAGTCAGGCTTCTCTTCTTGACAGGCATGATATTATTAGCGATGAACCAGGGAGGATTAACTCTTGTTTGCCCTTTCGGCGGTAGTCCTTCCTGCACCGACCGCGTAGCTCAGCGGTAGAGCAGGCGCCTTTTAAGCGTAAGGTCGTGGGTTCGAGTCCCACCGCGGTCACCGTTTTCTTCCGGCGTCTCCCCTGCGGTATCCTGATGTGATGCAGTACCCATCCGGATCGGATGCGGCAGCATGGCGGTCCTGGCTCGTTCCTGGCCCGCATCCGGTCCGGCTTCGCTTTTTTGCCGCCCCTCGCGGCTGCCTGGCCGCCCGTTTGACCCTATGGTCAAGCTCTCGCCAGCGGCGAGGGCGCCAGCGAAGCCTTCCACCATAGCCAGCTCAGCAAAGGTGTTACCTTATCTATCTTATCTGCAGTCAGGCGAAGCGGGAGAGACTGTCTCGCCGGTGCCAGTGCAGGGGTCCCAGCCTAAGCCCGACTCCGGTGCTTAGCTGGATAGCCAGCTCAGCAGGAGAAAAGGAGATGGTGATTCGAGCGCAGGTCAGGCGACGTACCTACGTTGATTCAATCACGCTGATGCAGATTGCGACGGCCCTCAAGGAGCTGCCTGATGTTGAGAACGCCGCAGCCGTGATGGCCACCGAGGCGAATCTTCAGTTGCTCGCCGAGGTCGGCCTTCATCCCGGCGAAGTGGCCGCGGGAGCAGAGGATCTGCTGCTGGTGGTGAAGGCGGCAACCCCGGCGAGCGCCGAGCAGGCACTCCACTCCGCCGAGGAGCTGCTGACCGCCCGCCAGCCGAAGAATATCCTTCTGGCGCCGGGTGAGCTTCCGCCCTCGCCTTCGGTCAGTCCACCGCGCTCCCTGGAGGAAGCCGTCGGGCGCCAGCCCGAGGCAGGCCTGGCCGCAATCTCGGTCCCTGGCCCCTATGCGGCATTGGAGGCCGAGCAGGCTTTGCGTGCTGGCCTCCATGTCTTTTTGTTCAGCGACAACGTACCTCTGGAGGCGGAGATCGCCTTGAAGCACCTGGCCCAGGAGCGGGACCTGCTTTTGATGGGACCCGATTGTGGCACCGCTCTGCTCAATGGCGTTGGGTTGGGCTTTGTCAATGTTGTGCCACGGGGTCCTATCGGCATCGTGGGCGCTTCCGGCACCGGCATTCAGCAAGTGATGTCTTTGATCGCCCAGCAGGGTAGCGGTGTCTCTCAAGTGATTGGCTGCGGCGGACGCGACCTGAGCCGCGAGGTTGGAGCGATTACGACTCTGGCGGGCATTCGCCTGCTGCAGAAGGATGAGGAAACGCGCGTGCTGGTCCTGGTCTCCAAGCCGCCTGCACCCGAGGTGGCGGCCCGCGTGATAGAGGAGGCCGCCAGCGGCTCAAAGGCGGTAGTAGTCTGCTTCCTTGGAGCTGATCAGGAGGCCCTGGAGCGGCGCTACGCGGGCCAGGTGGCGCTGGCCCGCACCTTGACCGAGGCAGCCATGCTGGCCGTTCAGCTTGCCGCACCTTCCGCCTCTCACCATGTAGTCACCACGCCCGCTAGCGCGATCACCGCACGCCTTGAACGGCTTAGACAAGTCGGCTCTGTCTCTGCGACCAGGGGGTATCTGGTTGGCCTCTTTGCTGGTGGCACCCTCTGCGATGAGGCTATGCAGCTCTGGAGCGCCATCCTGGGACCAATCTACTCGAATATTCCCTTAGAGCCGGCCTGGCGTCTGGAGGCCGGGCCGCTCAGCCGTCTGGCTCCTCTCCCTGGTCACTGTGCTATCGACTTTGGCGCCGACGAATACACGCGCGGGCGTCCCCATCCCATGATCGACCCTACGCTGCGTCTGGAGGCCCTGCGGAGCCTGGCCAAAGATCCGAGCGTGGCTGTCATTCTGCTCGACCTCGTGCTCGGCTACTGTGCCCATCCCGACCCGGCAGCCGTCTATGGGCCTGCCATCGCCGAGATTCGAGCTGCCAGCTCTCGCCCAGCGATCGTGGTCTCCCTCTGCGGAACGGAGGGCGATCCGCAGCGTCTCTCAGCGCAGGCAGCCCGCTTGCAGGACGCCGGCGCCATCGTTTTGACCAGCAACGCGGAGGCGGCCCTGCACTGTGTGCAGCTACTCTACGAGCAGGAGGAAAGCGGTGGTGTCGCCTAGTCAGTCCGAGCAACTTAGCTCTTCGCCGTTCACAGTGATCAATGTGGGAGCCGAGCTTTTCGCCGAGGCCCTGCGCGCCCAGGGAGTGGCGGTGACCAGCGTGGCCTGGCGCCCACCCGCCGGCGATCCCGCGCTCTTAGCCAGCCTGTTGGCCGATCCCGCCATCGATCGTGCCAACGAGATCGCTGTAGGGCGCATGCTGGCCGCCGAGCCTGTGCTGGTCGACGTCCAGCCGGCACGGAGCATGCTGCCCTTCTTCAGCGAGACTCAGGGGAGCTACGCCCTGCTCCATGCCGGTCCCCCGATTACCTGGGAGCGCATGTGTGGTCCCATGCGCGGCGCCATTATCGGCGCCTGCCTCTACGAAGGCTGGGCTTGCAACGAGGAGGAGGCCGTACGCCTGGCAGAGACGGGAGTCCTTACCTTTGCTCCCTGCCATCACTACAACGCGGTTGGGCCGATGGCCGGCATTGTCTCGCCCTCTATGCCTCTACTGGTCGTTGAGGACAGGGTTCATGGCCATCGTACCTTCGCTCCCCTGAACGAGGGATTGGGCAAGGTGCTGCGCTACGGGGCCTACGCCCCGGAGGTCATCGAGCGCCTGCGCTGGATGCAGGAGGTGCTTGGGCCGGCCTTGAGTCGGGCCTTGCGCCACCTGGGCGGCCTCGATCTGCGTTCCTTGCTGGCCCAGGCCCTGCAGATGGGGGATGAGGGGCATAACCGCAACAAGGCCGCCACCTCCCTCTTCTTGCGCCAGCTAGCCCCGGCGCTGGTCGAAACAGGTACCTCGAGCGCTGAAACCGCCAGCGTGCTGCGCTTCATCGCCTCCAACGATCATTTTCACCTCAACCCCTCGATGGCGGCGGCCAAAGCCATGACGCTGGCCGGCGCCAATGTTCCCAACAGCAGCCTGGTGGTCACGATGGCGCGCAACGGAGTCGACTTCGGCATCCGCGTGAGCGGGCTGGGCGAGCGCTGGTTTGTCGGTCCGGCTCAGGCGATTCGGGGTCTCTATTTCGCTGGCTTTGGTCCCGAGGACGCCAACCCCGATATCGGAGACAGCGCCATTACGGAGACCGCCGGCCTGGGGGCCTTCGCCATGGCCGGAGCTCCCGCCATTGTCCAGTTCATTGGCGGCACGCCAGCCGATGCCCTGCGCTACACCCGCGAGATGTATGCCCTGACAGTGACCGCCAACCCGCAGTTTAGTCTGCCTGCTCTCAATTTCCAGGGGACGCCGACCGGCATCGACATCCGGCGGGTCTGTCGCCTCAATCAGCTCCCGGTGATCAATACCGGTATCGCGCACCGCCTGCCAGGCATCGGCCAGGTAGGAGCCGGCATCGTCTACCCGCCGATGGAATGCTTCACCGCCGCCTTGCAGGCCCTGGCCGAAAGCCGCCAGGCAGCCTGAAAGTGGACAGAGAGAGGGTCCGGTCGGGTCGGGTCCGGCCCGGTCCCGGTCCGGCCACCGCCAGGGTCATCAGTAGAGCAGGAGAGGGGACCTGGGCGTGGCGCTGGCTCAAGACCACCGCCCGGCCCAGGCCCCTCCCGCGGCCCAGCAGGGCATTCCCAGCAATCGCACAGGAAGGGAAGCGCAGAGGGCCAGCCCCCGCGGAGCGAGGGGGCCGGCCCAGCCATTCGACGGTTAGAGCGGCCTGCCGCTCTCGGGGTCCAGGAAGAGACGCGCTGCACGCGGACCGGAGAAGTTGAACATCTGCGTCAAGGGGCCGGCCAGCTCGTCAAAGGATTGATCACCGATGCGACCAAGCTGCCAGTTATCCTCGATGAAGCGCAGGATCGAGGTCTGGTCGGTCAGGGTATGGTCGACAAAGTTAACGCGGGCAAAGGGAGAAATCACCAGCAAAGGCAGGCGCGGCCCATAGCCGCAACGCCCCGAGTAGGCTCCTGGCTGCGGCGTTCCACACTGTCCAGCTCCCGTGAGAGCATCATAGCTGGGATCAGCGGAACGGTTCACAATTGGCCCCATCACATGATCGTACCAGCCATCCGAATCGTCGTAGGCGATAATGATGGCCATACTCTCCCAATAAGGGGAGCGCTCCAGGCGATTAATGGTTTCAACCAGGAAATGCTGCTCGTCGAGCGGGTCGGAGTAGCCAGCGTGTCCATCCTGATAGGCGGCGGGCTTCAGGAAACTGACCGCCGGCAGATTGCCAGCCTGTAAGGCAGCCCAGAAATCGCTGAGGTCGTACTGATGGTTGGCCTGGTCGCTGCGCCCGATCATCCGCACCGAGGAAGGTGGCAGATGATGGGGGTTGGCCGTCGACTGATAGTACTGGAACGGCTCATGATGGGGGATATAGTCGGTGACGGTGACCCCTCCAATGTTCTTGTGGGCCGCCCCACAGACCGCCTTACCGTTGCTGACCGCCGTGGGGCGGAAACCGCCCTGGAACCAGCCCCAGGTAACCCCCTTGGCATTAAGCAGGTCTCCAATATTCTTGCCGCTCAGCGAAGCTGTAGCCCCCACCGAGCAATCATCAAAGGCGGGGCGCACATCGCCAATGACCGTGCCGTTGCTCACCAGGCCCGGCAGATTGGCAGGCGTGGCCCCGTGCGTCTGGCCGGAAGCCAGATTGAGAGCACCTGGCGTCGAGGGACCAAAGGTAGTACCAAACGAGTTATCGCTCATGGCGAAGTGCTGAGCATAGTTCCAGAGAGCGGTGACGGTGTTACCATCGTAGTAATCCAGCACGATCGACTTATCGGTACAACTTGAGCCGGCTACCGACTGCACGAAGCTATCCATCAGGCCATGATCGAAGGCCTTCTGTTCATCGGTATAGCCATGATCCTGATCGCAGGTCAGGGCCTGAGAGCGGTCAAGCCGTTTGGGATTAGCCAGATTAGGGTTGTGGTTCAATAGGGCTGGAGTCAGGCCGTTCACCGTGGGCGTGTTGGGCCTGGCATGAAAAGCTGGTTCACCAGGAGGATTAAGTGCAACTGGATAGGTAGCAAAATAATGATCAAAAGAGACGTTCTCATCAAAGATGACCACCAGATGCTCAATAGGGGTGGTCGTCGAGCGTCGGGCTTCCGCTGCCCCGGTCTGAGGCCGGGCCGGGGCAGCGGCTGCGGCCACTGTCGTCAAGAGAACGACCATCAGCAGCATGGCCAGGCAGATTTTGAAGACGCGCTTCATCGTAAGCTCCTACCTTTCCGAGAGGTCAAAGGATAGAGAAAGCAGTTCTGCCAGGAATCGCTCAGCTTCTGACTATCGCTTATTGCCTTCGACAATCCCCAGGCGCCGCCAGCCTGGTAGTAGCTGTCTTCTCTGCAGCTCCACGAGAAAGTCTATCATTCCTTGATTAAGCGGGCGCAAAGGTCAGGTTAAAGAATAGCGGCTATGTTGAGTATAGCGGAGGCAGGGAAATGTAGACTCGGAATCAGCAGGGGAAGAACGGTGCATGGGCCTGCGCTCAGGCAACCTGTCCCGGCCCCACCTGGCCAGCCGGGAAGGGTTGCTCAAGCAGCGGCCAAACAAGAGGGACGAACACCCTGGGGAGCCGTGATGGCTGTCCCGCAGCGTTCGTCCCTCTCCTCAGACAGAGCGTCGGTCGAGAGTAGCAACAAAGACAAAGGAATAGCAGGCTCTCCTGCCTGACCAGAGAGTTTACTCCGTGCGCAAAGCGATAATCGGATCAAGGCGCGCCGCCCGCTGGGCCGGATAGAAGCCAAAGACGATGCCGACCAGCGCCGAGACGCCAAAGGCCAGCAGGACCGAGAGCGGATCAAGCACAAAGGGCGTATTGGTGAAATGCATCAGCACCAAGGCCCCAACCGGTCCCAGCAGGATGCCGATCAGCCCGCCCAGTACGCTCAGGACCAGGGCCTCAATCAGGAACTGGGTCATCACATCGCGCGGACGGGCTCCAATAGCAATGCGAATCCCGATCTCGCGCGTCCGCTCGGTCACCGAGACCAGCATGATATTCATGATGCCGATTCCACCGACCACCAGCGAGACCGAGGCCACGCTGACCAGCAGAATCGTCAGGGCCTCGTTTGTCGCCTGCACCGACTGCAGTACCTGGAGCTGGTTGGAAATCTGGAAGTCATCGAGCTGCGGATTAGCAATGTTGTGCCGCTGCTCCAGCAACTGCTCGACCTCGTTCTGCACCAGGCCCACATCCGAGGTACTGTCAGCGGTCAGCACGATCTGACCGAGGGAGCGCCCACCGCTGAGGCGCTGACGGGCCGTGGTATAGGGGACGTAGACCACGTCATCGGCATTGCGCCCGCCATTGGTTCCCTTGGGAACCAGCACCCCAATCACCGTAAACGGCACCCCGTTGATGCGCACGCTCTGGCCTACCGGATCGGCACCCGGCCCAAAGAGATTATCGACAACCGTCTGCCCAAGCACAGCCACAGTATGGCCGCTATCCTCATCGTCCTGCGAGATAAAGCTGCCATCCTGGAGCTGCCAGCCGCCGATCTGCTGATAGGGAGGAGCCACGCCGACGACCGAGGTCGACCAGTTCTGATCGCCGGCCACAAGCTGCCCCTGGGCATTAATCAGCGGACTAACGGCGGTCACATGGGGGAGCTGAGCGATAGCGTTGGCATCGTCCAGTGTCAGCGACTGAGCGGAGCCAAGACCAGCGCTGACTCCTCCGCTGCCGCGGACGCTGCCGGGAAAAACCGTCAGCTGGGTCGGGTTGAGGGCCGAGAGCCGCTGATTGATGGTGGCGGCATTCCCCTCGCTGATCGAGATCATCATAATCACAGCCCCGACCCCGATAATGATGCCCAACGAAGTCAACAGAGAGCGCAGGGCGTTAGCGCGCAAGGCGCGCAAGGCGCTGCGCATCCCCTGGTAGACGGCAGAGAAGCCGCGGGCTCGCCGATAGTCATGAACGGGAGGCAGGAAAGCGCTGCGGTCCAGGGCTGCCGGCTCTGGCAGCGTTGCATGCTGTGTACCACTACCAGTCTCGGGCCTCAAAAAGCTCATGAGGTCACCTTCCTTCCCTCCTGCTCCTGATCATGGTCGTGATCATGGGCCAGCCGCAAGCGAGCCACCAGCGGCTCAGGATTGAGGGTATCGCCCACAACGCGCCCATCGCGGAACCGTACCTGACGACGGCAGTAGGCCGCAATATCAGGTTCATGGGTCACCAGAATAATAGTCAGGCCGCGGCGATTCAGCTCCTGCAGAATGCCCATGATCTGAATACTGGTCTGGCTATCCAGGTTGCCCGTCGGCTCATCGGCCAGGAGCAGCGTCGGGGAGGTTACCAGGGCACGCGCAATGGCCACACGCTGCTGTTGACCGCCGGAAAGCTCCGTCGGACGGTGGCGAGCGCGAGTACGGAGGCCCACCAGGGCCAGGGCGATCTCCGCTCGCCGTGCGCGCTCCTCGGCGGGCATGCGCATATAGGTCAGCGGCAGCTCGACGTTCTCCAGGGCGGTCATCCAGGGCAACAGATTGAAGTTCTGGAAGACGAAGCCGATCGAGCGATTGCGCACGTCGGCCAGCTCATTGGGGCTTAGCTCATCAACCGGCACCCCGCTGAGCAGGTAACGACCCGCCGTCGGCTGGTCCAGACAACCGAGCAGATTCATGAAGGTCGACTTGCCCGAGCCAGAGGGACCCATAAGGGCCACAAACTCGCCCGGCCAGACATCAAGATCAACCCCCCGCAGAGCCGGCACGACTGTATGACCCAGGTAATAGTTCTTGACAAGCTGACGGACTCGCACCAGCGGATAGGTGCGATGTCCATCAGCCTGCCACTGCTCACGCTGCTCCATCTAGCGGCCACCTCCTCCTCCGCCGAAGAAGCGCGCACCTCCACCACCGAAGCTATTGCCACCCAGGCCACCGCTGCCGGTGCTCGTGGTGGTCGTCGAGAGGTTAGAGAAGACACCGCCGGTGGCACTGACCACCACCTGATCGCCGTCCTGCAGACCCGAGGTGACCTCGGTATAGGTGCCATTGGTCAGGCCGGTCTGAATGACTACCGGAGTCAACTGGCCGTTGCGCAGAGTCAGCACCACCCGTGTGCTGCCACTGCTGTTGGTGCTATTACCGCTGGAGCTGCCCTGGCTGGAACTGCTAGCTCCCGCGGCATTGCCCTGGCCGAAGGAGATACCGGCATTGCGATAGACCTGCGCCAGCGTCTGGCGGCTGATGGCCCCAACCTGGACGGCCTCGTTGGTGAACGTCAGGGCCTGATTGGGCACCAGCAAGACCCCGATGCGCTGCTGGGTCGTGATATTGACCGTAGCGGTCATGCCTGGATAGATGTGAGCCCCGCTGAGGCTGTTCTGATCAACAGTCAAATCGACGGTATAGCTCACTACGTTGGAAGAGTTTTGGCCAAGGATATCGATCGAGGAAACGGTCGCATGGAAGGTTCGGTTAGGATAGGCCGAGACCGTGAAGGAGGCCGGTTGACCCACCTGGACAGTGGCGATGTCGGCCTCATTGACAGCCGCCGCGATCGTCAGCGAGCTTGTATCGACAAGCACCATAAAGGCGCTGCTGCCGCTGCTACCGGAGGAACCGCCACTAGAGCCGGTTGAGCCGGGCGTCTGGCCGACCGTTCCGTTGATGGCCACAATCGTGCCGTCGGAAGGAGCCGTCAAGACAGTCTGAGCCAGATTATGCTGAGCTGCCGTCAGTTGGTCTTGAGCGCTCTGGAGCTGCCCCTGAAGCTGATCGAGCTGCGACTGAGAAGCTCCGTTGTTGACCGCGTCGTTGTAGGCGGTCTGGGCATTGTTCACGGCCTGCTGGGCCTGGGTCACCGCATCCTGCAACGAGGGGGAGTTCACCTTAGCCAGGACCTGGCCTTTGGTGACATGCTGGCCTACCTGCACATCAATCTCGCTGATCTGGCCACCGACCGAGCTGGGGAAGTTCAGATTATACTGGGCACGCGGCATGATTGGGCCGGTGCCAGAGACAGTCACCGAAAGATTGCCGGTGGTCACAGTCGCCAGAGTATACTGAGGCTGTTGCTGAGCTGTCATGCGCATGTAGGCCAGGACGCCCCCCGCGGCCAGGAGCAGGACTACCACGAGCACCGTGGCGATCAGCCAGCCGCGGCGTCGGCGGCGGCGCGGCGGCAGAGCGAGCCTGGTATCGAAATGCGCCGCTTCCTCTGTAGCGATCTCACTCCCTTCGTCCTCCAGTAACGGCTGGAGATTGGTCTCGACATCAGACATGCTTACATCTCCTTTCATCAGAAGAAGGCTCCTGATGCGCTTCTGCTATCAACCCGCTTTCATTCCTTACCTCCCCTGCATCTGGGGGTTAATGGTGACGCTGGAGGCGGTCAGCTGACCCTGGCTGCCGCTGGTGCCCACGGCCAGGACCGTTACTCCGCTCTTGAGATCGCTGGCGCTGGCGGCCTCGGTCTGAACGACGCGCGTAGAGCTGGTCAGGTTCAGCACAAAGTTGCTCCCGCTGCTGTCGGTCACCGTTAGCTGGTTGCCAACGATCTGGGTGATGCTGCCGCGGACCGCGCGGGAGTTCTGGCCGTTTGCGCCGTTAGCGCCAAAGCCGGCTTGACCCTGGCGGCGAAAACAGGCCGTGTTGATGTTGCCGCGATTGCCGGCGAAGCCCTGACGCGAGCCTTGACCAGTCTGACCGTTGCCGTTAGCGGCAAAGTTCGCCTGGCCATTTCCAGCGGTAATGGAGACGGCGGAGTAGGTGCCGTCAGAGTTCTGGCTGACAAAAACTGTGACCTGCTCCCCATCCTTGAGGTCGCTGACCTTCTCTTGCACCTGCTTCGTGAAGCGCGTGCTGCTGGTATAGACCACTTGCCTGCTCTGACCCTGCCGATCAAGCACGGTAAAGGAGCCAGTGCCGACGCTCTGGACCGTCCCGCTCACGCTCTGAAAGCGTGGGGTAGGGGGACAGGTAGGAGTGGCAGAGGCAGAGACACTGGCACTCCCCACCGTGGCGCCGTTGGTACCACAGGCCACCAACATCAGGAGAGCTGCCAGTGAGAAGAAGCCAGCGGCGTAGCGCGACAGCCGACGCGCTGCCTGCTTGACAGTGTTCATGGTGCTGTGACTCCCTTCGCTTCTCTCTATGGGACTCGTCACATCAGGGAGTCTAGCTAACAGCGAATAAAATTGGTGTTAAGGATGGGTGAGTACTGGATTCTTGCTATCCGCCTGGCAGGAGGATGAGGAGAGGAGAGCGGGCCGGGCAACAGCCTGCCCGGTGGGGGTCAATGGCAGGGAAACAGTGAAGACGCTGCCACAGCCCGGCTCGCTCCAAAGACTGATCTGCCCGTGATGTTGCTGGACGATGGCCGCCACGATAGACAGTCCGAGGCCAGCCCCCCCACTGTGGCGCGAGCGCGAGCTATCAACGCGATAGAAGCGGTCGAAGATCCGTCCCTGCTCCTCGGGAGCTATGCCGATACCCGTATCGGCAACACTAATGCGGGCCTGGCCCTCGGCCTCCAGGCCATTGACGCGCACCTCACCGCCTGGACGGTTGTAGCAGATGGCATTCTCGACCAGGTTGGAGAAGACACGCGCCAGCAGCAGCTCATCGCCGCTCACCACCAGATCGGGCAGATTCTCCAAGACGAGGGAGACGCCATGTTCCTGGGCCAGAGGCTGCAGCTCCTGGACGACCTCCTCCAGCAGTGGCCCCAGGCTGACCTCACAGCAGGTGCTCAGCGGTTGCTCACTCCTGACAAGCAGGAGCATATTGGAGACCAGCGCCTCCAGACGAGAGAGGGCCCGCTCCTGAGCGGCTGCCATTTCTTGATAGTCTTCCAGCCTTGCCTGGGGATCGCTCGTCACGACCTCCAGGCTGGCACGCATCGCGGCCAGAGGCGTGCGCAGCTCGTGGGCAACGTTAGCCACAAAGCGCCCCTGTTGAGCGAAGGTCTCACCAAGCCGGGCGAGCATTGCATCGAAGGCATCGGCCAGCTCCTTGATCTCATCGCGCGGTCCCATCAGGGCCAGGCGCGTATCGAGCGTCTCGACGCTGATGCGCCGCGCCGCGTTGCTGACCTGGCGCAAGGGGCGAAGAGCGGTCCCTGCCAGCCAGTAGGCTCCCAGGCCGCCCAGGACCGCGACCAGGGCCAGACCAATCAACGAGATGCTCTGCAACTCCAGCAAGAGAGCCCGCTCAACAGGATTCAGGTGACGGCGGGCAAAGCTCTCGGCCAGGCGCTCCGCCCAGGGAGCGGGTAACGGGGGCAGAGTGTTCCTCAGACGGGTCCCGTTGGAGACCACCGTCCGTGGCCAATCCAGTCCGCTGCTGTGGATAATGCGCGAGAAGCCGTTGAGGGCCGCAATATTAATGAAGAAGAGGAGCGAGAAGCTGAGTACGAAGACAAGCGCAGCGGAGCCGATGGCGATTCGCAGCCGCAGCGGCAAAAAGCGCCTCCGCGCCCGGCGGCGGAGGGGCGGGAGGCGCAAGCCCAGGTGCGGGAAAGAGAATCTGGTCATGCTTTCTCCTCCGATGGGGCAGAGAGCGGACCGAGACGATAGCCCTGACCAACAACCGTTTCGATATAGCGCGGCGCCTCCGCAACATCCCCCAGCTTGCGCCGCAGGGAATTAATATGTACGCGCACCGTATTGGTAAAGGGATTGGCTTGAGCATCCCAAACGTGCTCAAGGAGCGTTTCCTGACTGACTACTTCTCCCTGGTGGCGCATCAAATATTCTAAAATGCCAAACTCTTTACCGGTCAGCGAGAGGCGCTGATTGCCACGCCAGACAACGCGCGCCACCGGGTCCAGTCGGAGATCGGCATAGCAGAGCAACGGCTCACGCCCACGCAGATCACGACGCAATAAAGCCCCAATGCGGGCCACTAGCTCGGCGAAGTAGAAGGGCTTCACCAGATAATCGTCGGCTCCCAGCTCCAGGCCAGCAACCCGCTCATCAGGCCGACTGCGGGCGGTCAACATGAGGATCAGCATGGAAGGACGCAGGGCGCGCAGGCGACGACAGACCTCCAGCCCATCAAGGCCAGGCAGGTTAAGATCGAGGACAACCAGGTCGTAGTCATTGATTTCGGCCAGCATGCAGCCGCGCTCTCCATCGTAGGCCAGATCGACAGCATAGCCACGCTGGCGCAAGCCTTTAGCAAGCGCATGCGCAATATCAGGCTCGTCTTCAATGACCAGCAATCTCATAGGCTCAGCTCTGGAAGCTCTCGGCAGCGCAGCCAGGACAGAGCGCTCGTTTGCTGTAGGCGGGACAGGACTCTGTCCCGCTTGCAGCCTGGGCCTGGCGAACAGCAAGGATAGAGTCGGCTCAGCTATCATCAGCAAGGTACCAGGCCCCAAACGAGCGCTCTACAGTGGAGGCTCTCCGTCCGTTCCGGCTCGCATAGGCTCAGTAGCCGCAGCAGGAGGGTGGCCCGCCGCCATGCAAGAACCACCGGTGGCAGGAGATTCGGCGGACCACCGCACTCCTACTGGAGGATACCCGGTCGCTGCTTAAGTATACCGAGAAGAGTTCAGAAAAGTATGACGGATCTGTAAAGAAAGTTTAAAGGATGCCACGCCGCCTCTCCTATGGCCAGCCGGCGCCCTCTATACCGCCGCTCAGCGCGCGGCCTCCTCTTCCTTCCCCCTCTCTTGCAATCCTGGCTCCATTATGCTATAGTAGTGAGCACAGAAGAAAGTAAGCGGAAGGAACTCCAGCTAACCAGTCATTGGCTAGCGAGCGAGCTAACCCGGCAGACCAGAGGCAGAGACCAAGCCCACGCCCCGAGAGGCCGATGTAGCTCAGCTGGTAGAGCACTCGCCTTGTAAGCGAGTCGTCGTCGGTTCGAGTCCGACCATCGGCTCCGCTGCCCCGGCAGTTGTGGAACGCCGGGGTTTACCGTATTACGCAGGGTGTGAGGCGAAGCCCAGCCTAGAGAGGGCAAGAAGAGGAGGAACAGGACGGCGCTGCGGCGGGTGCCCTGCCCGCAGGCAGCAGGGAGGGCACCGGCCCGGTGCCCGCCAGCGGTTCTGTGGTCTCCAACGACCCAACGCGCTCCAGTGCTCTGCGGCGCGTGGCTTTTTCTGTCCTCCGGCGCATCGCCCTCTGCCCTGAGCAGTAAGGATGGCCCGCTGGCGTTCAGCGCCATGCCCCGAGCGAGCCTGGTGCTCGCCTCGCCTCGCTCCGCTCCTCACGCCGGCAAGCTACTACTAGCAGCACCAGGTTGCAGGACTGCTATAATGATGAAGAGGTTGGTGCAGGCCACTTGTTTGGTTGTCCGTGGCCAGCGATGCGATGGCCCACAGTCGGCCCGGCAGGACCGGCCTCGCCCGCCACTTCGCCTCGGTTTGCCTGTCTTTTTCTGCCCGGTCTGTGTCAGCCAGCGTCAGCTAGCAAGAGCACATACGTGCTCCGGCTCCGGCTCGTTGTTACAGAGCGGAAGCGAGCCTTAGCCGGCAGCAGAACAGGAGCTAGCAGTGCAGTTCGACCTCGACGAAGAGCAACGAGCGATTCGCGACACCGTCCGTCGCTTTACAGAAGAAGAGATTACGCCCCACGCCTCTCAGTGGGATGAACAGGAGTATTTCCCGCGCGAAGTCTATTTGAAGATGGCCACCCTGGGCCTGCTGGGCATGACAATCCCCGAAGCTTACGGGGGAAGTGCCCTGAGCCGAACCGTGGCCGCTCTGGTCTACGAAGAGCTGGCCAGGGGAGACATGGCGACCGCTGTCGGCCTCTCAGTCCATAACATGGTGGCCGGCTCCATCGCCCGCTTCGGCAGCGAGGACCAGCGCGAGCGCTGGGTTCGGCGCCTGGCGCGCGGCGAGCTGCTGGGCGCCTTCGCCCTCAGCGAGACCGGCGCCGGCTCGGACGCGGCCAGCCTCCAGTGCCGTGCCGAGCGCTGCGGCGACGGCTACCTGCTCAATGGCACCAAGATGTGGGTTACTAACGGAGGCGAGGCCGACCTCTATCTGGTCATGGCCCGCACGAGTCCAGTCCGCGGCTCGCAGGGAATCAGCTGCTTCGTGGTCGAGAAGGGTGCCCCAGGCTTCCGCTTCGGGAAAACCGAGCGCAAGATGGGCCTGCACTCCTCGCCGACGCGGGAGCTGATCTTTGAGCAATGCCCTGTTCCACTCAGTCAGCGCCTGGGCGAAGAGGGCCAGGGCTTCAAAATCGCCCTCTCGTCCCTGGATGGCGGTCGCATCAACATTGGCGCCATCGCCGTAGGCGTGGCCCAGGCCGCCTTCGAGGTCGCACGCTCCTACGCCCGCCAGCGCACCCAGTTCGGCCAGCCGATCGGGGCCTTCCAGGGCGTACAGTTTATGCTGGCCGATATGGCCATGAAGATCGAGGCCGCACGCCTCCTGGTCTACGAGGCCGCCTATAAGCTGGACCACGAACAGAACGCCAGCATGTATGCCTCAATGGCCAAGTGCTTCGCCACCGATGTGGCGATGGAGGTAACCACCAACGCCGTCCAGGTGCTGGGAGGGGCCGGCTACGTGCGCGACTACCCAGTCGAGCGCTATATGCGCGATGTGAAGGTTGCCCAGATCTTCGAGGGCACAAACCAGATTCAGCGGGTGGTGATCGCCCGGGCCTTGCTCGGGAATATCCGTTAATAGACAAGTGTTCTAGTTTGCAGAAAAAAGAAAAGCGACCGATATAAGAGATAGAAAAAGAGGAGCGCGAGCAGGACGATCGAGCGGCCGACTGTCGCCTCCAGCCAGCAGGTGTCTCGTTAGCTGGCGAGCCAGAGGAAGTTCCTCCCATCTGCTGGCCACAGCCCGGCTACCTCGCCTCTCCCCCAGCGACTTGGGCGAGCGAGGAACCAGGCAGCAACGCTGGCAGCCCAGGCAAGGCAAGGCAGAGGTTATCTGCATGAGTCGCCAGCGGGTGGTTTTTCCTTGTCTTTTCGTGTTGCATATGCTAGACTTTTAATGGAATCACAGGCCCGAATAGTCTGTATTTCTGATAGTTCAACGTCAGGTAGACTTTTCTGTATTTGGCTATAACTCCTGTTGGCGGAGACAGGAGTGGATATATATCTCTCAAAAGCAAAGAGTGGGCATACTCATGCTTGAGTGTGGTTAGGAGGTTTTTGTTACCTTGACAATGGAAAAAATTCGACTTGTCCCCCTGGGTGGACTCGGGGAAGTCGGAAAGAACATGATGGTGATCGAGTATGGTGAGGACATCATCATCGTTGACGCGGGGCTGATGTTCCCCGATGACGAGATGTTCGGGGTCGATCTGGTGATACCGGACACCACTTATCTGCAGGACAAGAAGCAGCGTATCCGGGCGATCCTGATCACCCACGGCCATGAGGACCACATCGGTGGCCTTCCCTACGTTCTTCCCGCGCTCGACTTCCCCCCCGTCTACGCCACCCGTCTGACCCAGGGGCTGATCCAGGTGAAGCTGAAGGAGCATAAGCTGCAGGACCGTGCCGTCATTAAGGTCGTTGCTCCTGGCGACAAGGTGAAACTGGGCAAGTGCACCGCGGAGTTCTTCCACGTCAACCACAGCATTCCTGACGCGGTGGGCATTGTCGTTCACACGCCCATCGGGACCGTGGTGCACACCGGTGACTATAAATTCGACCACACGCCGGTCGATGGGCAGCCGGCAGACTTTGGTACGCTGGCGCGCATTGGCACGGAAGGGGTTCTGGTGCTGCTGGGCGACAGCACGCGCGTGGAGTCCCCTGGCTACACGCCTTCTGAGCGCGTGATCAGCGACTCGCTCGACAAGATCTTCGCCAACGCGCCCGGGCGTATCCTGATCGCCACCTTCGCCTCGCTGATCTCGCGCGTGCAGCAGGTGGTCGATACGGCGGTCCGCTATGGGCGTCAGGTGGCCCTGGTCGGGCGTAGCATGGTGAGCAATGTACAGATGGCCATCGATCTGGGCTATCTGAACATCCCCAAACACACGCTGATCCGCGCCGAGGACATCAACAAGCTGCCGCCAGAGCGCATCGTTATCATCTGTACCGGCAGCCAGGGCGAGCCAACCTCGGCTCTGACGCGCATCGCCAACCAGGACCATCGCCTCGTGCGTATCCAGCCCGGCGATACAGTGATTCTCTCCGCAACCCCGGTGCCGGGCAACGAGAAGATGGTCAATCGCACGATTAACAACCTGTTCCGTCAGGGAGCGGAGGTCTTTTATCAGGGCGTCTCGCCGGTGCATGTCTCGGGCCACGCCGCTCAGGAAGAGCTGAAGCTGATGCTGAGCATGATCCGTCCGAAGTTCTTCGTGCCGATCCACGGAGAGTATCGCCAGCTGATGCTCCATGCCAAGCTGGCCGCCTCGCTGGGCATCCCCGCCGATCACATTGTGATCGCCGAGGACGGCGATGTGATCGAGGTCACGAAGAACGCTATTCATGCCGTCGGCCATGTCTCCTGCGGCAACGTCTATGTCGATGGCCTGGGCGTCGGCGACGTTGGTCAGATCGTGCTGCGCGACCGCCAGGTGCTGGCCCAGGATGGCATCCTGATGGCCGTGCTGACAGTCGATAAGGAGACCGGGCGCCCGCTCGCCGGACCGGATATCATTTCGCGCGGCTTTGTCTATATGCGCGACGCCGAGGAGCTGCTGGCGAGCGCGCGTGAGCGGGTGCTGGAGTCCTTTGTCGGCCTCAATGGCCATGCCTCCGACTGGTCCTTCGTGAAGGATAAGATTAAGCATACGCTCAGCGAGTTCCTCTACGAGAAGACCCACCGCCGGCCTATGGTCCTGCCGGTGGTCATGGAGGTCTGATTCCCAACAAGACCAGCGAGCGCGGGGTGGGCGAGAGCTGTTGTAGTACTCGCCAGCCGTCGACCTGGCCTCCCGCCTCTCCCGCGCTCGGGCCCTCGGGTGGAAAGGGGCAGCACGCTTCTTCCTCCGCCGCCTTGCCGGCCCCGGTCTTCGCGGCTTGTGACAGTTCTGCGACAAGTCGCCGATGCGCCTGCGACAGGTTCTGCTTATACTTTCCCTAAGAGAGAGCGCTGCGAGGGGCCTCCTCTAGAGTCCTCAAGCCTAGAGATGATTCTATCGATCCCTTCTCTGCTCTGTGCTTCCCAGTCTCCGGGTTAAAGCGCTCTCTCTTCCTCTTGTTCTGCTCTGGCGCTTGAGGTCCCCACTGCCGCTCTCCGGCAGCGAAACAGGTTCGTCTCAGGCGCTGTGCAGTGCCCAGGCCCCGCGCAGCGACCATCTCCCCACTTGCGCCCCTGGAACATCTGCGCTATCATACAGGTGTTGCTTATAGAACTCCGGCACGCGCTACCCAAACACAAGCGCTGCTGGAGAGGAAGAAGAGCACGCCCTCTTTTAGCGAACGCCACGCGAGAGGATAGCCTGTCTAGCTAACGGGAGGAGCAGACGGAGCGGGAATGGCAGCCAGCGATCAGAAGAATCAGCGCAAGGAGCGTATTGTACCAGGCGTAGAGGGACGACGGACGGCGCGAGCCAGCGCCGCCGCGGGCGCCGTCGGCTCCAGCCGTGCCCGCGTTGAGCAGCGCTCGCCTGGCTCCGCTAATGCCCGTCAAACCCCTAAACGGGCCTCGAGTTCCCGACCATCTGGGCGCAAGGCTCCGGCCTCTCCCTCGCCACCATCTGACTCTACGGGAGACGAGCGCTTTATTAACTGGCTGCGCGAGCAGTGGCAGCGTCTTGAACCGCACCAGCAGCAACAATTCTACAGCTTTGTTCTCCTGTTACTTTCCCTGCTTCTGCTAAGCGCGCTGACAATTTTCCGTCAGACCTTTATTCTTAAAGAGTTCTACGCCTTCTTTACAACGCTCTTCGGGTGGTCAGCCTACGTGCTCGCCCTCGGGCTGCTCGTCCTGGCGGTGGTCCTGCTGATCGAGGGCCTGCGTCGTCGGAGCCTGCTGCGCTGGTCGCTGGTAGGTGGTCTGGCCCTGCTCTGGCTGCTGATCCTGGCCGAAAGCCAGCTCCTCCTGGGCGGCGAGACCGGAGGCTTTGTCGGCGCGCTGCTCATCCTGCCGCTGCGCAACTGGCCGGCGGCAGTCGGCCATATTCTGCTGCTGGGCCTGATGGTCATCGTCAGCATCGTGACCTTCCGCATTACCTTCGGCCATCTTCTGGCCGCTGCTCGCTTCGTACACCGGATCTTTGCCGACCGTCCGCCGTCGCTCGCTCGCGGGAGCGACGAGCATTTTCGCTCCTTCCTCGGCCAGCGGCCCCGCTACAGTCGCTACAGCGGCCTGGCTCCAGCCAGCAGCGATGCCAGAGCCGGGGACGGAGCTGCCGATGGAGGTCGCGTGGGAGCGGGAGCGGCTCGTTCACCAGCCGGCCAGGGAACGACGGCGGCCAGCGAGGAAGACCAGGACATTATTGAGTTCGAGCCAGACTTCGAGATCGACGACGACGACCAGGACGACAGGGCGCGTCGGAGGCGTTGGTCTGGCTCCGCTTCTCGCGGCCCACAGCCAGCGCCCAAGCCGCTTGACCGCCAGGAATATCAGGCAGCCACTCGCGGCGCACAGCAGCAGCCTCTGCCCTTCGGCGCTGATCGGCCCCCGCAGCAACCCCTGCATATCTCGGCCCAAAACATTGTCCCTAACCTGCCGGAGATGGAGCCGCTGACCCCCAACCCTCTGAAGGGCCAGTCAGGGGGCGAGGCGGACAAGGGCTTGCAGCCGCGGCGCCGGAGTGGCCCGTCGCCCTCCTCCTGGAAGTTGCCGGACCTCAGCCTGCTGAACCGGCCTGAGGACATGAAGCTACAAATGCTGGGTGAGGATACGGTGGCCCTGGCCAAGCTCATCCAGGACACGCTGCGCAGCTTCCGCGTCGAGGCGGAGGTCCGGCCCGAAGACATCAGCATCGGCCCTACAGTCATTCGCTTCGGCATCCGACCAACAGGCAAGCCGGCCATGCAGCCCGACGAGAAAGGGCGCCTGGTCCCTGTACGCGATGCCTCCGGCAATATCGTCTACGAGACGCGCACGCGCGTGAGCCGCATCATGGCCCTGCAGAACGATCTGGCCCTCGTGCTGGAGGCGCGTTCGATCCGCATGGAGGCGCCCGTACCGGGCCGGCCCTACGTTGGCGTCGAGATTCCCAACAAAAATAGTCGCCTGGTAACCCTGCGCGAGATTCTGGAGAGCAAGGAGTACCAGAGCGCGCGCGCCAAGTCCAGGCTGGCGGTCGCTCTGGGCAAAGACGTCGCTGGCGCAGTCCGCGTCGGCGATCTAGCTCGCATGCCCCACTTGCTGATCGCCGGAGCCACTGGGGCCGGCAAAAGCGTCTGCATCAATGCAATGATCGCCACCTTCCTGATGCAGGCCACGCCCGACGACCTGCGCCTTCTGCTCGTCGATCCCAAAATGGTCGAGTTGACACACTACAATGGTATTCCCCACCTGCTGATGCCGGTAGTGACCGAGGTCGATACGGTGGTTGGGCTGCTCAAGAACGCGATCCACGAGATGGAGCGCCGTTATCGGCTCTTCTCCAGATTGGGCGTGCGCAACCTGGATAGCTACCGGAAGCTGCGCAACGAGCGGCTGGCACGTGGGGACACCTCGCTGCAGAATCTGCCTTCGATCGTGATCATCATCGACGAGCTGGCCGATCTGATGATGACGGCCCCCGAGGAAGTGGAGGGCCTCATCTGCCGGCTAGCTCAGCTCGCCCGCGCCACGGGCATTCATCTTGTCGTGGCTACCCAGCGTCCTTCGGTCGACGTAATCACTGGCCTGATCAAGGCCAACATTCCGACGCGCATCTCCTTTATGGTCAGCTCGGCCATCGACTCGCGGACCATCATCGACATGGGCGGAGCGGAGCGCCTGCTGGGGCGAGGCGACATGCTCTATCTGCCGGCCGACGCAGGCAAGCCGGAGCGCATCCAGGGCGCCTTCGTCGCGGACGAAGAGATCGAGCGCCTGGTCTCTTACTGGAAAGACCAGGCCGCTCAGCGCCGGCCGGCAGGCAGCCCAGAGGTCGAACCAGGCTGGGAGATCGAAGAGCATGAGGGTGAAGACTCGGCCCTGGACGACGAGCTGCTGGAGCAGGCCGAGCAAGTGGTACGCGAGTATGGACGCGCCTCAATCTCCCTGCTGCAGCGGCGCCTACGCGTCGGCTACGCCCGTGCGGCCCGGCTGCTCGACCTGCTAGAGGCCCACGGCATCATCGGTCCCCAGGAGAACGGGGGACGCGGACGCGAGGTGCTGGAGAGCCGTCCAGGCCCTCGCTATGACGACGGGGAGGGGCGCACGATGGCCGATGAAGTTGAGGAGATTATCGCCGAGGAGCGAGCCCGGCAAGAGGCGCTGCGACGGCAGTCAGAGCGCCAGTCGCGCGAGCCGCGTGCAGGCGCCGCCGATGGCGACCATCAGGTTGCCGATGAGGAGTAGCTGGCCGCAGCTTCCGGCCAGGCCGGGCCAACCGTTCGCCCTGCGAGCGGGCCTGCGCTCAAGAGCCTGCCGCGACGGGTGGCAGTCGCTTACCAGCCCTCGGCCTCCAGCTCCTTGAGCAACTTCTGATCTTCCTTACTGCTCAGATCAAGCCTGGCAAAGAGGTCGGGGCGTCGGCGCCGCGTTCGCCGTAGGGCTTCCTTGCGTCGCCAGCGAGCGATCTGGGCATGGTTGCCCGAGAGCAGGACCTCCGGCACTCGCCAACCGCGGAACTCGGGCGGACGGGTATACTGCGGATACTCAAGCAGAGAGTTGCTATGCGACTCTTCGTGTGTCGACTCATCGGCGCCCAGAACGCCGGGGATCAGGCGGGCCACGGCGTCTACAATGACCATCGCTGGCAGCTCGCCGCCGGTGAGCACATAATCGCCGATCGAGAGCTGGTCGGTGGCCAGATGCTCGGCGACTCGCTCGTCCACCCCCTCATAGTGGCCGCAGATCAGAGAGAGGCGCGGCTCGCGGGCTAATTCGCGAGCGATCTGCTGAGTGAACAGGCGGCCCTGGGGGGTCAGCAAAATGATCGGCCCACCCTGATAGACGGCCTCGACCGCCGCAAAAATCGGCTCAGGCTTCATGACCATGCCGACGCCACCGCCATAGGGATAATCGTCAACAACGTGATGCTTATCGGTCGTAAAATCCCGAATGTTATGCAAGGCGATCGAGAGCAGGCCACGCTCACGCGCGCGCTTCAGGATGCTTTCAGAAAACGGCCCCTCAAACATGGCCGGGAAGAGCGTAAAGATGTCGATGTGCATCACTGTCCTACCTGAAGGCTTTGTGTTAAAATAGCACTGACACCGAACGTTGACAATCCCCGGCGGGACGCAGTGCCAACCTGCCGGCCCCGCTCTGTACCCAGATACATGCCTTGTCTCTATCTTTGTCGGAGCCTGCCATGTCTCGATCCCTGACGCAGCACTTCAAGGACCTGCATGGCCAACTCGTGATTCTCATCGGAAGCGCCATTCGTCTCTTGGGGGGGGAGGCCGGCCTCTTCGTAGTGGCCAATGAAGCCTTCGATCCCCAGAGCAGCGAAGAATATACGGCCTACCAAATCAACGAGGCGGCGGTGGCCAGCCTGCTGGCCCACATCCAGCGCGGGCCGCTGCCGACCCCGGCTCGTCCCTTCGTGGTTGAGCGCCTGCCGCCTGCGCTGCTGGATGAGCTGGACCTCTTCGCCGATTTCATCGGGCCGAACCCCGAGGCCACCGCCGAGGCTCGTGGCAGCCAGCGCCTCGCTCGCTCAGGCTCTGACAGCCGTCACCAGGCCCAGGAGTACGAGCGCTGCTCTCTCATCCTGCACGACCAGAGCGGTCTGGTAGGCATGCTGCACTATCTGCGCCCCGCTGGAGGCAGCTCCTGCCTGGAGAACGACGAGATTCGCCTTGCGCTCTTCCGCGCCCAGCTCGCCGCCAGCATGCGCTTCGCCCTCAAGGCGCAGTCGCTGGTCCGCGAGCAGGAGCGCCTAGCCGCCATCTTTCAGTACAGCACGGATGGCATCCTCACTGTCGACCATGCCTTTCGCATCATCGACTTCAACCCAGCAATGGAGCGCCTGACAGGCTGGCGCGAAAGCGAGGTATTGGGCCGTTTCTATTACGACGTGCTGCGCCCCAAGGATCGACAGGGGAACGATCTGGGCTTAGAGAACTCGCCTATCCTGCAGGCCTTCGCGGGCAAGCCCGTGGTCAATCGCGAGATCCAAATCACGGCCCGCGACGGGCAGCGCTTCAGCGTCAGCGTCTCTGCCTCCTGCGTCCACTCGGCGCGCGGCGAGCCGATGAACGGCATTCTCACCGTGCGCGATATCACCCGCGAGCGCGAGCAGGAAGAGCAGCGCTCGATGTTCATCTCGGTCATCTCGCACGAACTGCAAACGCCGATCGCCATCATCAAAGGCTATGCCTCGACGCTGGCCCGCGCCGATGCCAGCTTTGACCGCGAGACGCTGCGCGCACGCCTTCTCGCTATCGAGGAGGAGGCGGACCGCCTGAACAAGCTGGTCGGGAACCTGCTCTATGCCTCCCGCATCGAAGCCGGCGGCCTGCACATGGAGATCGCCCCCCTGGATCTGGAGCCGCTGATTCAGGGCGTGGTGCGACGCTTCCAGGCCAGGAGCGCCGATGTTGATCTCAGGGTCCAGCTCCCGCCCAACCTGCCGCTCGTCATGGCCGACCGCGACCGCATCGAAGAGGTGCTGGAGAACCTACTGGATAACGCCATCAAATACTCGCCCCGGCAGCGCACGGTCACCGTGAGCTGCTCCACCGTGGGCGATGAGGTGATCGTGAGCGTCAGCGATCAGGGCATGGGCATCTCGCTGCGCGATCAGGAGCGACTCTTCCAACGCTTCCAACGTCTCAACCACCCATCGCTCTCCAGCCGTCCGGGCGCCGGCCTCGGCCTCTATATCTGCCGCGCCATCATCGAGGCTCACGGAGGAAGGATCTGGGTAGAAAGCGCGCTGCATCAAGGCTCGACCTTCTCGTTCAGCCTACCTCGCAAAGAAAAGGCGCAATTGCCTATGGTGGTGTTTTAAAGATGGAGAAGGAAAATTTCGATCACCGTGATATCACTATTCTTATTGTCGACGATGAACCACGTATCCGCGACCTTGTCCGGATGAATCTGGAGCTAGAGCACTATCATGTTTTGGAAGCAAGTAGTGGAGAGGAGGCACTGGAGCAACTGCGCGAAAATCTGCCAGATCTCATCGTGCTTGATGTCATGATGCCAGACATGGACGGCTTTGAGACCCTGCGCCAGATCCGCGAGGTCTCGACGGTTCCAGTGATTATGCTGACAGTGCGCCAGGACGAGCATGACCGCATTCGTGGCCTGGACCTGGGAGCCGACGACTACATAGCCAAGCCCTTCAGTCCACGTGAGCTGCTCTCACGTATCCGCGCCTTGCTGCGCCGGGCCTTCATGCCTCCGCCGGCGCGCAAGACCGAGATCGTCGTCGACAAGGACCTCAAGATCGACTTTGCCAGGCGGGAGGTCATTGTCCGTGGCCAGAAGGTCACCCTGCGTCCTACCGAATACCGTCTGCTCTACCATCTCGTCAACAACGCCGGGCGCCTGCTCACGCACGAGACCCTGCTCTCCAAAGTCTGGGGGCGGGAATACCGCGATGAGGCCCACTACTTGCGGCTCTACATCACCTATCTGCGGCAAAAGATCGAGAAAGACCCTGCTCACCCCCAATACATTCTCACCGAGCGAGGCGTCGGCTACCGCTTCAAAGAACTGGAGGGCTAAGCGATCATGAACAAACGGGTTCGGGGCAGCACCTTGCGTCTTCGCGAATGGCTGGGCTTGCTGGCTCTCGTGCTTACCTTAGCGGTCACAGCGAGCGCCTGTGTCCCCTTTGGCAGCGCCGCCACCGTCAAGACACCGGCGTCCGGCGACGTCGCCGCCGGCCTGAAGCCGTCGCCGACGCCCCAGAACCTGCCGGCCCTCTTGCAGGCTGAGCGCTTGCTGACCACGACAGCCCACCCGCCGCGCGATCTCTACAGCCTGGCCCAGCGCCTCAAGCTGCACAGCTCTCAGCCGCCGCCCCAGCGCGGGCGCAGTGCGCCTCTCAACGCCCACCTCGGCCAGGAAGACCAGTTCTGGCTCATCAACCTCGACACCCATCGCTATCAGCGCATCCATGCCAGGCTGGTCTACATTACTCCGCACGTCTACATGTACGTCGAGGATGGCCAGAGCGCCAGCCTGACCGCGCTCAAAAGCTCCGCTGACCTCTTTGAGGAGCGCCTCTATCCCAGCGAGCACGCCATCTTCGGCAGCGAGTGGCAGCCGGGCATCGACGACGACCCACACCTGACCATTCTGAACGCTGCCGGCCTGGGCAACGGCGTTGGCGGCTACTTCTCCTCCGCCGACGAATACCCCACGACCATCAACCCTTACAGCAACGAGCGCGAGATGATCTACATCGATCTCGACGCCATGCTGCCGGGGACGGCCGACTACAACAGCACGCTGGCCCACGAATTACAGCACATGATTCACTGGCATCTGCACCCGAGCGATCCAGGCTGGATCAACGAAGGGATGTCTCTCGTGGCTCAGCACATCAATGGCTTTTCCGTGGACGGAGCCGATCGCGCCTTTCTCTCCCACCCCAATACCCAGCTCACCGACTGGAGCGACGATATGCCAGCAGCCCTGGATCACTACGGAGCCGCCTACCTCTTCCTCACCTATTTCGCCGAGCACTACGGCGGTTACCCCATTCTCAAAGAGCTGCTGAGCGATCCCGCCGATCCCCCTCTCAGTTTCGACCACGTCCTGGCCCGTCACGGTTATAAAGACCGTTTTGACGACGTAGTAAATAAGTGGTATCTCGCCAACATCGTCCAGGACACCAATCTTGACAGGGGGGACTACGGCTATGCCACCATTGGAGTTGGAAACCCCGTTCCATCGCAGGAGGTCGCCAGCTATCCCTTTACCATGATCAACACGATCCACCAGTACGCCGCAGAGTACTACACCTTCGAGCCGGCGGGGCAGGCAGGCGCTCTGACCCTGACCTTCAATGGCACACCCACCACTCCCATCATCGCCAATACACCCTACCGCTCCCAGTATGAGTGGTGGAGCAACCGATATGATAATATGGATAGTACCCTGACGCGCGCCTTCGACCTGAGCAAGCTCAAGGGCAAACACGTGACCCTGCAATTCGCCGCCTGGTTCGACCTGGAACGCGACTACGACTATGCTTTCGTCGAAGCCTCAACCGATGGAATCAACTGGACCACGCTGCCCGGCCGCTACACGACGGCCAGCAATCCCAACGGAGGGAACTGGGGTTACGGTTATACCGGAACCAGCGGCGGCGGCAGCAACCCACAATGGGTCGAAGAGCAGATTGACCTAACCCCCTATGCCGGTCAGCGCATCCAGTTGCGCTTTGAGGAGGTCACCGATGATGCGGTCAATCGTCAGGGCTTCGCGCTAGCCTGGATACGCATCCCGGAGCTGCACTTTGAGGACACCCTGACCAGCGACAACGGCTGGATCAGCCACGGCTTTATCCGCTCGGCCAACGTCCTGCCGGAACACTATACTGTGCAGGCCCTGGTCTATGAAGGCCAGGACTTCAGCGTTCGCCGCCTCGCTGCCGACATAGCCAGCGGACAGGCCACCGTGACCATTCCGGGCTTTGGCAGGAAGGTCAGCCGGGTCGTCCTTGTGATTTCCGCCCGGGCAGTCGCCACCTCGCTCCCGGTCCGCTACCAGCTCACGGCCCGCCTGGGGTTATGAGCGCGGCGGCTGGTCCCGTTACCACCAAGCGTCCGCAAGTCCCGGCCTGCCCGGTCACCGCGGCCACAGTCCTACCCTGGCAGGAGGGGACAAGAAGAGGCGCAACGGATCAGCCCGGCGAGGAACGACCCTTGCCCTGACCGAGCGATCAGCCAGTCGATTAACGAACCGACCAGTCAGCTAGCCGGTGCCACCCTTCCCAGGCGAGCCGCGGGCCTCGCCACTCGCCAGCGGAGGCCTGGTTGTCCTGTCTCTGGCGCCTTCTTCTGACGATGAATCGGATCTGACCGAGTGGGCAGCGGCTCGTGGGCTGCCTACCCGGAACAGCTGTAGACTTGGTTTGTGTCCAGTTAGTGATCTCGTCTAGAGGGGATGGGAAAGACCTTGAACAAGAAGGAACGTGTTGAGGCCGCCTTGCGCGGTAAACCGGTCGATCGCGTGCCAGTGAGCATGTGGGGCCACGACTACGAGCGCGAGTGGAACGTGCAGACGTTTGTGGAAGCGATGATCGAGAACTTCACGCGCTATGACTGGGACTTCCTGAAAGTCAACCCTCGTGCCTCCTACCACGTCGAGGGCTGGAACGTCCGCGTGCGCCCCTCCGGCGATAAATACAAGCCGCCGGTCTTCGAGGATACCCCTATCAAGAGCACCGCGGACTGGAAGCGGCTGCGCCCACTGGAGCCGACCCAGGGAGCCTTGGCCGAGCAGCTACGAGCCTTGCAGCTCATCAAGTACCATCTTGGGAACGATGCCTACTTTGTACAAACGATTTTCTGCCCTCTGGGCGTGGCCAGGTACCTGGCTGGCAACAGCACCGAGGCAGTATTGCACAGCATGCGCGAGGATCGCAAGGCCCTCCATACCGGACTGCGTACCATTCTGGAAACCTTTACCACCTTCGCCATCGCCTGCATGGAAGAGGGGGCCAGCGGCATCTTCTATGCGACAAATGGTTGGGCCCGCGAGGGCCTGCTCACCCAGGACCAGTACCGCGAGTTCGGCGAACAGTACGACCTGGAGTTCCTGGATGCTATCAAGGGGCGCAGTAAGTTCACGATCCTGCACAATTGCGGCTCCCACATCTACTTTGACTTGCTGGCGAACTATCCCGTCCATGCCATTAGCTGGGCCGCCACCCTGGAAGGGAACCCCGACCTGCGTGAGGGGAAACGCCGCTCGGGCAAAGCGGTGATGGGCGGCATCAGCGAAAAGACCGTGCTGCGCACCGGTACCCCAGACCAGGTGCAGGAGGAGGTGCAGAAAGCGCTGGAGCTGACCGGCGGCGAGCAGTTCATTCTGGCCCCAGGCTGCGCTGTCCCCCCCGATGCCCCTCCCAGAAATCTGGAGGCTGTCCGACGTATGCTGTCTTGACACATGTCAAGGCATTCGCTATACTGCCACGATAAGGAGCGGCGCAACCTGTTCCCTGCACAGGAAGAGGTTTCGCGCTGCGTCAACGCTCTGGCAGGTATCAGTACGCGGCGCGACTCTCTCAGGTCGCGCCCAATTCTTTTGTTTGTTGTTGGCTGGCTGATCAGTGAAACGAGAAGAGAGGCGACGGTCAGCAGCAGCACTAGTAGTAAGGAGGAGTGGGGCGAAGTTGCGATGGCATAAAGAGGAAACGGCCCGGGGCTGGGAGCGCTATCAGCCCTATCGTACACTGCGCGCGTACTCAGCCGGAGGCGTTGTCTTCCGCCTGGTTCCAGCCCCCGCCCCGGTGATCCAAAGGCAGCAGCAACAACAGCAACACTACGCCAGACAGCGATCCGTTCAGGGGAAAGCGCTGCGCAATGCGCGGGGATTGCCTGGGAGCGACGGGATGAGCATCGAGGTGGCCCTGGTAGGCCGCAGCCATCCAGGCATCTGGGTGCTTCCCAAGGGAACACCGCACGCCGGTGAGACGATCGAGCAGGTGGCCTTACGCGAGGTGCAGGAGGAAACGGGCCTGCAGGTGCGCCTGATCGCCTACATTGGCACGATCTCTTACCGCTTCGTGCGCGACCACATTCGTTACCATAAGCAGGTGCGTCACTTCCTGCTGGAAGCCATCGGCGGCGACATCGCGCTGCACGATCACGAGTATGACCGCGTGGGCTGGTTCTCCCTGGGCGAGGCCTGCCGCCTCCTGACGTATCAGAATGAGGTCAATATCCTCTATCAGGCGGAGGCCATCTTGCAGCGCTGGCTACAACAGCGGCATCGGCAGGAAGGATCTTGTTAGCCCTATGCAACAGCAACACGAAGAGCGCACGCGCTATTCCCTGTTTCGGCGGGTCTTCTTCCCCTACAGCGGCGGAGAGGCGCTGACGATCAAACAGAGCCTGCGCATCATCATCGCCTGGACACTGGTTGTCCCCGTGTCCATGACGCTGCTGACGCTCGTCCTGTCCCTGCTCCTCGGTTTCTCTCCGCAGCGCATCGTTCTACTCGTACTCATTACCTTCTTCTCAGGCGTGATGGTCTTTGGCCTCCTAAGCCTGGTCGTCATCGCCACCAACAACCGAGCCGCTCGCCTCCGCCAGGAGCGGCTGGCTCGCCTAAGCCAGAGGCGCCGGACAGAAGACGCAGAATCGTAATCAATCAATAACAACAGCAACAAGAAGAAGACCGTGGAGGTAGGTATGGATCTTAGTGTCGAGGGCAAATCTGAGCGCATTCCTCCCGGCTCGCACATTTGCCAGCTCTACAGCAAGGTGACCGAGATTCCAGGCGTGACGGCGCGCCTCCTCCGAGTCGGCCTGGCGGCCTCGGAAAAGTGCCTTTTCGCCGCCGCACCCGCCCAGGTTGAGGAGCTGCGAGAGGAATTAGCAAAACTGAACGTCGATGTCAATGCCGCGCTCGCCAGCGGACAGCTGGTCTTGCACGAGGAGCGGGAGAGCTTTCTCGCCAATGGCTCCCGCTTCGATCCCTATTTCCTGCTCTCCTCCCATCAGACTTTCATCGCTCAGGCGCTGCGTGAAGGCTGGAAGGCTGTCCGCATCTCTATCGATATGACCTGGCTGACCAGCGACGTGGCAACGCCGGAGCAGATTCTTAAATACGAAGCTGCCTCCGATGCCGTTTTCACCTTCCAGAATGCGCCCATCATCGCCCTGATGCACTATGACCATAGCAAGCTGATGCCCGGCCTGGTGGCCGAGCTGCTTAAGCTGCACCCTATCTCCGTGGTTGGGAAATATATCAAACGCAATCCTTACTACCTCAACTCGGAGCAGTACATGCTCAAGGTGCTGCGCATGAGCCGTGATAAGGACCAGGGACGGGCTGGCTCCTAGCCTTCGAAAGCGGAGCGCAGTGCGGCAGTGCAGCCAGAGCCAGCAGGAGGCTGCACGCTGGCCAGTGAGAGGGACTGGACCAGGGAGGAGGCTGCCCGGCCCCGAGCAGGCAGGAGAGGCGCGTGGCCGGCGGATTGGCTGGCCTTGCTTTGCCTGTCTTCTCCCCTCCTGCCCCGCATCCCTCCGCACAGCCCGCTCGCCCCACGTGCGCAACTCGCTCGCTCGGCCGGGTTGAGCGAGCTAACCGGTCCTTGCATTCCTTTCCCCGTGATTTGCCTGGCCACAGGGCATCGCAGGCTTGCTGTCGATGGACTAGCTGAAGAGGTCGCCCAGTCCTCCGAAGTTGCTGGTTCCTCCGGCCTGGGGCGCGCCCTCGTACTGCGGTGGGTGGTACGTCATGGACTGGATCCCTATTCGTCCCGGGCCGATGAAGCGATTCAGGGTGATCGAGGCGCCCGCCAAAAAACCGCCGATGGCTCCCAGAATGCCGCCACCGCGCTGCGAGCCGGCCACGGTGGTCACCGTCATCTGGACCGAAGGATCTTTCCAGAGCCAGGCCCCCGGCTCAATATCCAGGGCCTCGCCCGGCGCCAGTACCTTCTCGAAGACATTGCCGTAGCCATGCAGCAAGACGATCCCCTCGCTGCCAACGGCAGTAAAGCGATCAATAAAGAAGCCGGTACGACTGAAGAGAATGTTGGCAATTCCCTGGACAAAGGTAAAGTCATAGTCGACGTTGCCGGTCGCCACCAGAAACTGGTGCTCGCGCACCTCCACGGTCTGACCAGGCTGGAGGCGCAGCGCAACGATCTGGCCCACCGAGTCCCGGGAGAAGGCAATATTGCCTGGCCCATAAGCCTCGGTTAAAAAAATCTGCAGGCCGGCGAAGAAACGACGGGCCGCCCCTCTAAGAGACTTGAAGCCGATCTGGACTCCAGGATGCTTCCAGAGCAAAATATGGTGCTCAAAGTAGATAGGCATCTGACTGCCAAGCATAATATCGACTACCGGCACCAGCTCGCCCTCAATGGAGATGGTCATATCAGCTACCTGCAGAGGGCCACGCGGATTATGCAACTCTGCCCGGGGAACGGCGTTGCCAAAGGGGCTGCTGCCATACTCCTCGTACTGATTGGGGGGCACATAGCCCCCTGCAGGAGCACTGTAGGGGTCGCTGCCCGGCGGCAACGAGGACGCGGGCGGCGCAGGTGTTCTTCCCAGCGGCTGCAGTGGCATTCCACAGGTACCACAGAAGCGCACCCCATCGGCGACTTGACTCTGACAACGGGGACAGATCATTATCAAAACCTCCCTGGTGGTGGTAGGTTCACATAGGCCAGGCGAGGCGCCAGCCACACCTGCCAGAGCAGCAAGCATCACATCAGGGAGCAGAACCGCTCCCGCCTGGCCTCTCGCAACTTTCAAACAGCAGCACAGAGATGGCGATCGCTTGCCCTGCACCCTCGCTTCCGCATGGATCCGGCTCCTTTCCTCCGGCCAGGGAAGCAGAGAGAGCCACGACAGGAAAGCAAAAATGGCCGGCTCCCCTCTGAAAAATATAAACGCAGGGAAAGCCCGGGACTCCAGAGCGCGTTGCCAGGTTGCGTTACCTGTTCTGTCCTCTTACTGCCTGACGGAGAAGGCCAATCGTCTGGTCTGGTTCCACCTTGGGGACAGGCCAGGCTGTGAACGCAGCTACGAGAGCCTGGGGAGCGAGACAGGAAGGGAAAGTTCAGGACCAGGCTGGCTCAGAGGAGGAGGGAGAGGAGAGATCGCGCCCGCCTGACGGGCAAGAGATCCTCCCCTTTTCTCCAGACCAGCCATCTGCTCCATCAGAGTAGGGCAGAGTCAGAGTCGCACACAATGCCAGAGCGTAACAGACAATCGGAAGGCTGAGGTCAGCGCGGCGGCTCAGAGCACAGCGCCACGCACTCAGCAAAGAAGGCGTGCCGATGAGAGCCAAGCCAAGCCAAACCTGGCTCATACCGTCGAACTAAAGGCAAAGAGACCCTCAACCGCGGGCCAGTGCAACGCGGGACAGAGCAAACGAACCGCCTACAGAACCTTCGCTCTCGGGAGCCGCTGAGGGTCTCCGCCAGCGACCGCTTCTTCAGCAACGCCCGGCGACATGCCTGATGCCAGCCGGAGCAAGAGCAACAAAGGCGTGCAATCGGGCAAGGTAGATAGACAGGCAGGCGGGCAGCATGCAGCGCTGTTCTCCTGACAGCCTGCCACCGACCCACGAGCGCGGCGCCGGCCACTCATCGGCCAGCTCGTCGAGTGCCAGCGAGTGGGCAATCGGGCCAGGTCATCGAAGCGGGCAAGCTAGAGAACAAAGCTATCAGCGAGCGGGCTGCGATTATTGCCGTTCTCCCGCTTCTCATTGAGGTTCACCGACTGCTGGCTACCGGTTTGGCGCATTGGCTGCGAAGGGTAAGCGGGATTCTGAGCAGCGCTCGGCGTCACCGGAGCGCTTTGGAGATTCTGCAAGCTTTGCAGAGCGGCCTGCGATTGAGCCATTGGCTGATCGGTAGCCAACTGAATGGTCTTTCCCTCGATCACCACAGCGATGCCGACGCCGCGGCGCAGGTCGGCGAGCTGGCGGCGCAGCTCGCGGTTCTCGGCCTCCAGGGCCTCCATCAACTTCTTCTGCTCCAGCAGCAGCTGGGCGATTCCTTCGAAACCAGCACTAGCACTGCGTTCCATAGCGGACTCCTCCTGCGTACTCCGTGTACCCAACAATTCTAACAGAAAAGCACCCATCACAAAGCCACGTCCTCCCAACTTAGTTCGTCCCCAGCAGGGGGACGATCCGATCCCAGATGGCAGCCGCGACCTCCTCCTTCGGCATGACCGGCAGCTCCTCCAAGCCGCCATCGGCGTGGAAGATATAGACCTTATTTGTATCGGAGCCGAAGCCACTATCGGGGCGAGTCACATCGTTGGCGACCAGGAGATCCAGGCCCTTCTGCGCCAGCTTCTGGCGGGCGTAGGAGAGCACATCATGGGTCTCGGCGGCAAAGCCAACGCGGATCAGGCGGCGTGGGCGAGCAGGCATTTCCGGCGAGCGTGAGGGCGGCGAGCCAGCACCCTCTGCCGATGCTGGCGAGGCCGAGGCGTGAGCCGACAGAGGCAGGTGCGCGAGTTCCTGCAGGATATCGGGATTGCGCACCAGACGCAGGGTCAGCTCTCCCTCCCCCTCCGCCTGAGCCTGGGCATGGGCAGGCAAGCCCTCGCCGGCGCCAAGCTCCTCCTTTTTGATCTTGCGCGACGCTGGGGCAACGGGACGGAAATCGGCCACCGCTGCATTCATCACCAGCACATCGGCGGCAGCCACGGCCCGGCGCACAGCCTCCAGCATCTGGAGGGTGGTCTCCACCTCCTCGAACTCCGCCCCGTAGGGAGGAGTCAGAGCCGTAGGGGCAGAGATCAGCCGCACCTGGGCGCCACGGGCCAGAGCCTCGGCAGCCAGGGCGAAGCCCATCTTCCCCGAGGAGCGATTTCCCAGGAAGCGGACCGGGTCCAGCGGCTCACGTGTTCCGCCGGCAGTTACGACAACACGCCGACCAGCCAGGTCGCCAGAGCGACCCAGCAGCCAGCGCACAGCCCCCAGCAGGACCGGCGTTTCCGGCAGGCGTCCGGGGCCGACTGCCCCAGAAGCCAGGTGCCCCACCTCGGGCGGGACCACGTGGGCCCCGCGCTCGCGCAGCAGGGCCAGATTCGCCTGGGTCGCCGGATGCTCATACATCTCGGCGTCCATTGCCGGAGCCAATAAGAGCGGGGCCCGCGTTGCCAGGGCCACCGCCGTCAGCAAATTATCGGCGATTCCATGAGCCAGCTTCGCCAGCGTGTTAGCCGTCGCCGGCACCACCACCAACAGCTCGGCAGCGCGCGCCAGCTCAATGTGCAACTCGGCGGCATGCTCTGCCGCCTGCCATAGATCGCTATAGACGGGCCGATGACTGAGAGCAGCAAAGGTCAAGGGACGGACAAACTCTTCGGCGCGCTTCGTCATGATCACATCGACGAGCGCTCCCGCCTGCTGCAACTTGCTCACGAGATCAGCAGCCTTGTAACAGGCGATCCCCCCGCAAATGCCAACGATAATACGCCTGTTGAGTAACACTTTCCCTCTTGCCCGTCCGCTCGCTTGCTCGCTCATTGTTCCCAGAACTGGCCCGGGTGTACCCGGATAAGAACATTGTTACAATAACATAAGGTGAAAAGTGCGATCAAGCAAGATGCCAAGAAGTACCATGCGCCCCTCTTCGCCTTTATGCCCGATATCCTGGCCCTGTTCCTCACAGTTCCTTGCTATTGCAGCCTTCTTCGATCGGACCTGGTAGGAGGGGGAAGGAGAGGAGGAGGCGCGCCAGCGGGAGGCGGGAGCCGGGTTGGCTGGGTGGGCGAGTCGGCGTTAGCCTCTCTCCTTTCGGTCCCGCACTCTGGCCCGCTTCAACGGGTTGGAGCGGCGGGCGAGCGAGAGCCTGCTTGCGCCGCGGTCCCGGCCCCCGTCCTGTGCTGTCCTCTTCGTCTAGGTCTCATCTTCCTCGCTTACCTGAGAGTCGCCCCAACCAGAGGCTTTCGGTGTGTCTGCCTCACTCAGCTCTGCCGTTCTCTCCTTTCTGCTAGCGCCTCACATCCTTGCGCTTGAGGAAGTAGGCGATCAGCAGAGCCAGAACGACGCTCATGAGGGCCAGGGCGAACCAGGTCAGCAGCAGGTGAAAGACCGCCTCGGCCTGGCTATGGCCATCGTAGGTCGGGAAGAGCGTCCCGTGATAGGAGAAGCCGTCGGCGCCCAACTTGTCTCCGTGCAGGCCGATTGAGGAGCCGAGGGCCGCCATCGCCCAGCGAGCGGCGAAGAAGGCTCCCAGGAACTGCATCAGGGGACCATTGAGGGCGAAGATAATGCCCGAGAAAATGACCTGAGGAATAAGCACAATGGGAACAAAGCTCATTGCCCGGTCATTATTGGGGGCGATGGCCGAGATCGTCAGACCCAGCATGAGGCCCGCCAGCGAGGTGAGAGCCATGGTGATGTAGATCTCCAGTCCGACGGGCAGGAAAATCCCCTGATGGAAAGGCGCCTTCAGGTTGACCATGATCACCAGAACCAGGCTCTGGAGCAGGCAGAGCAGGCCAAGCACGGCGATCTTAGAGAACATGTAGGGAATAATGCCCAGGTTGACCGCGCGTTCGCGCCGGTAGATGGGGGCCTCCTTGACGATCTCCCGTGCGCCGTTGATACAGCCAAACATGACGGCAGCGAAGGCCATGATGAAGAGGATCTTCTGAGCGTCGCCGCCCGAGCCGGGAACAATATAGTAGTTCAGCGCCTGATCTTCGCTTAGCCCTTTCTGGGCAAGGAGAGCCTGGCCCTGGGGGGTCTGCAGGGCGTTGATCACGTTCTGGCAGTCGTATTTGTTGCCATTGGGGACGGTGATCGGGATGGCCGGCAGGCCCGACGGCGGCGGCTGCGTCTGGCAGGTGGCGATGCTGCTGGAATCAAAGGTTCCATGCCCGGCCAGGAAAAAGAGAATGATACCGATCACTGGCGCCTGCAGCAAGAGAATGAGCAGGTTGCCAACGTCGTTCTTGAGCAGTTCCAGATAACGGAAGGAGAGCAGCCAGAACTGCCGCCAGGGGTTGCCGCGTTTCGGCGGCTTGACGGCGGCGGTCTGTGCAACCGGCTGGTTGAGGCGGCCCGCCGGCCCCGTGCTCAGCGGCATGGCGACATACTTCTGGTAATCGGCCGATTGTTTGAAGCGCTCCGCGGCCTGTTGGGGAATAGAGGGGTTCTCGTCGGTCGGCTCCAGGAGACTATAGATCTCCGCGAAGTCGCTGCGACCAAAAAACTGCTTGGCGTCCTCCGGCGGCCCGAAGTAGGCCAGGTAGCCGCCTGGGGCCAGGAAACAGATATAGTCGCAGACATTGATATTGGTCGTAGCGTGGGTTACCAGAATAATCGTGTGCCCTTTATCGGCCAGGCGGCGCAGGAGGAGCATCATCTTGCGATCCAGGCCGGGGTCGAGGCCCGAGGTTGGCTCATCCAGGAAGAAGACGCTCGGATTCGCCAGCAGTTCCATCGCGATCGAGACCCGTTTGCGCTGGCCGCCGGAGAGCTTGCTCACCAGCAGGTGGCGCCGGTGGGTCATCTCGACATCTTCCAGTACTTCCTCAATGCGCTTCTGAATCTGCTCGTGGGTGAAATCCTCGGGCAGACGCAACTTGGCGGCATAGTAGAGCACGCGCTCCACCGTCAGGTCGCGGTGGACAATATCATCCTGGGGCACATAGCCAAGCTGCGTGCTGAAGGCGGCCAGGTTCTTGTAATAGTCCTGGCCATTGTAGAGGACAAGACCCTCCTGGGCCGGTCGCAGGCCGTTGAGGGCATCCATAAGTGTCGATTTCCCGGCGCCCGAACCGCCGACGACGGCGACGAACTTGCGCGGCGGAATGACCAGCGAGATGTCCTGCAACAAGAGCATGTGGTGGGTGCCGTAGCGCTTCAGGTGGAGCGCATCGATGCGGATGCTGCGGCTCTCATCATGCTGGGTTAGCTCGGTGCCGGTATAGATCAGTCTGAAGGGGCCGATACGAATCTCGTCGCCGGGCATGAGCAGGCGCTGGCCCACGCGCTGCCCGTTGACGTAGACATGGTTAGTGCTGCCGAGGTCGACGATGCGATAGCTGCCGTCGGCCAGGCGCTCCAGGCGCGCATGATGGCCGGAGACCTGGGGGTGGCTGAGGACGAGCATGTTATCGCGATGGCGCCCGATAGTGATGACCGGCGCGCCCAGGGGCACCGGGTGGATCTCGGGCAGCATCTCCTGGACCTGGCCACTGCCATCGTTATAGGCAAGGGTGACGAGGGTGCCGTGCTCGTCGCCAATGCGGAAGATATCTCCCCGCTCCAGCGGCTTGCGGAATTGCTCGTCTCCGCGAATGCGCTGGCCCCGATAGAGGAGGCCATTGAGGGTGCGCCCACGCGCTGGATGGGGATGCACAATATAGGGCTGGTTGCCGTCGAAGACAATCTGGGCGTGGAAGGCCGAGATGATTGGCTCTGGAATGACAATGTCGTTGGAGGGATCGCGCCCAATACTGATGATCGGCTTATTGAGCGGATAGACCAGCTTTTCCCGCCGTACGTTGCTGCTGATTTCCAGCGACGGTACTCCCTGAGGTACCCCGGCATTCGCCGCCGCGGCGAGCTGAGCCTTGAAGAGTTCGGAATCGACGCGCTGGGTCCCGCCTTCACCCGCAGCCGGAACAGCCCCAACAGGAACGGCTCCGACCGGTCCCACGGGAGGTGGCGGAACTGACCCCGACGGCGAGGGAGCTGCACCCGGTGTGGCCGCTGGCTGGGCCTGCCCCTGGAGAGAGCCGGGGCTGGTCGTTCCTCCTCCACCAGAAGGCTGCGCGGCGTTGGCGTTAGGCCCACTGCCGGCCTGCCCAGCCGCAACCAGGAAGAGAAAGGTCGTACCCGATCCCAGCCCGATGATATCCCGATCGTGAATGGTCTCCCGCTGCACCTGCTGCTTGTTGACGCTCAGTGTATTCTGGGGACTCAGCTTCTCGATGACCCAGGTCCCGTTTTCGTAAAGCAGGCGAGCGTGTTGACGCGAGACCGTTGGGTCAGAAATAACGACATCGTTGCTAGGCTCGCGCCCAAGGGTAGTCACAGGTTTGACGATTTGTACGGTGGTGCCCGCCAGGGGGCCGGTTAGAAACCGTAGAGTGGCCAGGCCCGGAGGACTGTTGACGGCATCCATATTCTTCCCTGGCTCCTTCTCTTGACTACTTGATCTCGCTGCAGACTCTCGTTCATGCCCTGAATTGACATTCGCCAGCCATTATAGCGGAGCAAAGGGAGCAATGGCAATCGGCTTCTTCGCCGAGGCGCGACGCCTGACCAGCTCACCCGATCTGGCCGGCTCACAGCTAACAGCTCGCTAGCCAGCCGGGCAGGTCAAGCCACAAGCGAGGAGGGAAAAGGGGGTCAGCAACACAGCTCCCACCCGCCTCCGGCCTCGACAGGCCCCCTCGATAGCCCAGCACCACCGCCACCCCCACGCTTCAGGCCGGCAGTTCCGCAGGCCGATGGGCAGCATAACCCATCTGCCGCATCTGCCCAATAGTTCAACGCGGCATCAAGCCCATTCTGGCGGAGAATCTGCGAAGTAGCGGGAAGAGGATACCCAGACCTGAGCAGCGCAGAGAAGTCGGCAGGCCAGGCCACTCTGGCCAGATTCCTATCCTAATCCAGCGACTGGGCCTCCTCCACCACGTAGCCAGCAGCCCGTAGACGCTCAAGCAGCTGCTCGCACTGGGCGCGGTCGCGCGTCTCCAGCGTCAGCGTCTCTTCTCGCTGCATAATTGGCAGGTGACTTGATATGCGCTGGTGACGCACATCAATCACGTTGATGCGCATATCGGCAATGATGCTGAGGAAGCGCATCAGTTCGCCCGGGCGATCGTTGAGGCGCGTATGGATCACAAAATAGCGACCGGCGGCGGCCAGGCCATGCTCGATGAAGCGGCCAACGAGGTTGATATCGATATTGCCGCCGGTGAGCGGGACCAGGACCTTTTTACCGGGCAGCTTCACTGTACCGCTTAGCAAGGCGGCCACGCCGGCGGCGCCCGCCCCCTCGACCAGCATCTTGCAGCGCTCCATCAGGAAGAGGACGGCGCTGATAATGGCCTCATCGTCGACCAGGACCACGTCATCGACCAGGCGCTGGATCACCGAGAAGGTCAGCTCGCCCGGGCGCTTCACGGCGATACCGTCGGCCACCGTCGTGATGGCCGGCAGCTCCAGAGGCTTGCCCGCATCGAGCGAGCTGCGGCAGCTCGGGGCGCCGGCGGCCTGCACGCCGATAATAGTGATATTGGGGCGCAGAGCACGGGCCGCGATAGCGATTCCGGCGATCAGGCCACCGCCGCCGATGGGGACCAGAATGGCGTCGGCATCGGGAAGATCGCTGAGCATCTCCAGGCCAAGGGTTCCCTGGCCGGCGATGATATCGGGATCGTCAAAGGCATGGATAAAGGTCGCCCCAGTCTGCTCCTGTAACTGCAGGCAGCGCTCATAGGCATCATCGTAGGTAAAGCCATGCAGGACGACCTCAGCCCCATAGCCCTGAGTCGCCATCACTTTGGCCAGGGGCGCCGTCTCCGGCATCACGATCGTACAGCGGATCTTATGCTGGGCCGCAGCGATAGCCACACCCTGGGCATGGTTGCCAGCCGAGGCGGCGATCACCCCGTGCTGATAATCCCGCTCGCTCAGACGCGAAAGCTTGAAGCTCGCGCCGCGCACCTTAAAGGAGCCAGAGCGCTGCATATTTTCGGCCTTTAAATAGACTTCCGCGCCGGTCATCTCTCGGAGCGTGCGCGAGGGGGTTAACGGAGTATGATGCAGCAGCGGCTTCAGGAGTTTATAAGCCTCCCAGATATCGGCGATCGTCACGGGGAGAGCGCTAGAGGACGACAGGAGAGCAGCAGGAGTGGTCGCAGGTGTTCCTCCCCTATCTGTGGGCTCGCCGGTACCGGTGGCATGATCATCGTTCACAACACGCATAGGTGGCATAGTTCCTTTCACAGAGTGATGAACCTGACCACAGCACTGTGGCTGGCGCCTTTCCTTCTCCCTTGCTTCCATCCTTCCCTGCCTTCGCCTCTGCCCTCAGCGCGGCGCTGCGCTGGAGCGCGAGCGACTGTGACCTCCCTTCCTCATCTCCCTGTATGGTCCATCCCCAGCCTCGCCAGACTGACCGGTCTGCCTGCTTCCTGTCACCTGTTGACGGGACGGGTTAGACTCGCATGCCACGTATTCCCCTCCCCCGAATTGGGGCTATTATAGCGCAGCCTTCCCCTGCAGTGCAAGAGGAGAAGGAGAGGAAGAAGCCCACCCAGCCGGGTGGGGGCGGCGCGGCAGAGGGGAGAAGCGGCCAGCCCCGCGGCACGGCGCCCAACCGCGTCCGGCGGGCGGTCCCCGGTGCGCAGGTCCAAGACCGGCGGGCGGCCCATGCCGCGCCGTCGCGTCGTATTCGATCCTGCCTGGTTGCCCCTATCAACTACGGAAGATCTTGACGCGCCGATTCGGCTCTTTCCCCCGACTGCGCGAGAATAAGTTATAGCGGCTGGCGAGCTGATGCTGCAGCCGGCGCACATAGGCGTTGGCGGGAGCCAGTTCGGCGGCAGTCAGCCCGTTGTTCAGGAGGCGATGAATGGCGTCTTCCGCCTCAAGGAGGGCGCGCCGCGTCTCTTCATCTGGGACCGGGCCGACCAACGAATCGCTGTTTCCCTCCTCCTCCTCTTCAGGAAGAGCGAAGATGCGCGCCAGCGCATGCTGCATCTGGGCCACCGTATTGTTTTTCAGAATGATAATCGTCTTTTGATCATCGGCGGCCTGCTGAAGGCGCTCAGGCTGACGGCGATAGTAATTCTTGAGCGTGATAATAGCATTGGCCTCATTCTCATTCTTGGTGATGATCACCGGGACCCCGAGCTGGCGGGCGGCCTGTTCCAGGCGATCGCGATTGACCCCGAAGGGGTAGATGCGGATCGGCCTGGGGGGGGAAGGAGCGGCGGCCTCCTGAGCCTCCAGCTCGTTCGCCGGCTCCTCGTCGGAAGCCAGAGCGGGAGCGGTATTGCTCAAGGTCACCAGGCCGGAGGGCGCGCGGCGCAGGTGGGTAGCCAGGCCAGTGGGAGCGAGAGCCTGCAAGGATGACTGGCCATTGCGGCGCAAGGAATCAGCCGTAGCGGCGTCGCGCCAGGTGACCTGGCCGATTTGGCGCAGATTGCTCCAACCGCCCGCCGAGCGTTCGAAAGGGAGAGAGCCGCCCTGGCGTCCCGCCAGTGAGCCAGAGCCGCCCCAGGCGGGCAGCTCCATGCCGCCGATCGTCACACGGCGCACCGAGACCCGTCCGCTTTCCTCGTCGCGTGTCCGCACCTCGGCAATCACCGGCTGGCCGCGCAAGAGGTTATCGACCGTCTCAGCCACGTCGCGATGGACGATCAGCTCCTGCCAGCTCTGCTGTTCCACTACCACATCGAAGGTAGGCGGAGCCTTGCGCTCCAGGATACTCTTCTGGGTATGGCGCCGGCGGGCCTCCTCATCGCCGAGCGTCACCGTCTGGATACCGCCCACCAGGTCGGAGAGCGTGGGGTTGACCAGCAAATTGCTCAACGAGTTGCCGTGCGCCGTGGCAATCAATTGGACGCCACGCTCAGCGATCGTCCGCGCCGCCTGCGCTTCCAGCTCCGTGCCGATCTCATCGATCACGATCACCTGGGGCATATGGTTTTCCACAGCCTCGATCATGACCGCATGCTGCATCGAGGTATGAGCCACCTGCATGCGTCGCGCGCGTCCAATACCGGGGTGAGGGATATCCCCGTCGCCGGCGATCTCGTTCGAGGTATCGACCACCACCACTCGTTTATTAGCCTCATCGGCCAGCACGCGCGCGATCTCGCGCAGCAGCGTCGTCTTGCCTACGCCCGGGCGACCAAGAATCAGAATCGACTGGCCCTGCTCGACGATATCGCGGATCAGCGCAATGCTGCCCAGCACGGCACGGCCAATGCGGCAGGTCAGGCCGACCACGCGTCCCTTGCGATTGCGCAGGGCGCTGATGCGGTGCAGCGTGCGCTCAATGCCGGCGCGGTTATCGTCGCCGAACTCGCCGATGCGCTCGACTACGTATTCGAGATCAGCATAGGTGATGGGCTGGTCGCTCAGGATCACCTCTCCATCCGGGAAGCGGGCCTCGGGCAGGCGCCCCAGGTCCATTACGATCTCTAGCAGCTCACCGCGGTTGTCCAGGCGGTCGACCGCTTCGTGGATGCTGGGGGGAAGAGCCTCCAGCAGAGCCTCCAGATCGTCAGTGATCGCATTGTGCATAGACAGTTTAATCACCTCATAGTCTGGCGTGAGCTGGCCGTACCCAGACCTTTCACGCCATAAATTACTCGTTGTTCTAATGCAGGAACGACGCGCTGTCTCACAGCCAGATAGGCCATGTGGCGCACAAGCAAGACCCTGGTGGTTTTCGGCAGAAAGCCGCTGGCGCGCAGGGCATTGATGACTGCCCCCTCGTATTCGCGCACCTGGCAGTAGATCGGGCGCCTGTCGCTCTCGAGCAAGCGGTGACAGGCGAAGCGCACGAGCGGCTCGGCCAGATCGGCATACTCTGGGTGAACCATGAGCGAGAGCTGATGCGGCCTTGTGCCACGCCCTCGCCGGAGCTGCAGCCAGGCCCCCAGGCGTACCCCCATGTCGCAGACATACGTTTCACACCGCCGTCCAGGCGGGAGGAGTCCCGAACGCTGGGAGCCGACGAGCAGGCGGGCGTACTCGTCGCTATTTTCCAGCAATTCGGCCATTTGAACCCGCTGAGGTGTGACGGCGCGATAGAGCTGGTGCAGGCCCCAGACATGATGGCGGCTCCAGCGCTGCAAGGCAGTCAGCTCCTGCAGACGGGCGGCAGGGGCAGGGCTGAGTATCAGCCCGGGGGAAGGCTGCCTGGTCCTGGTCGAGGGTGCGCCCTCGACCTCTTGCAGCGAGTCGGCCTTGTTCTCCCGCTTCTTCTCTTCTTCCTCCTCCTCCTCCAGCCCGTAGACATAGGTAAACTCGCGCGTGTAGCGCTGGAAGCCGCTGCGAGCGAACAGCTCCATTTCGGGTAGCGTCTCCTCGACTCTGGCGAAGACGCGCAGCACGCCGTGGGCGGCGGCCATCTCCAGAACATAGTCGAGCAGGGCGGAAAGGACGTCCTCGCCGGAGAAGGCACTTTGGAGCATTGAGGCCAGATATGTCAGCTCCCACATCGTTCCCGATGGGCGCTCGCGTACCTGAGCGAATCCGAGGATGCGCCAGCGATCTTCACACAGCCAGGTACGCGCTACCGGATCGAGAGGAAAGATATTGCGCAGGAGAGGAGGCCACGAAGTACGGTGCTCTACTGGTTCCAGCCAGCACACGAAATTCGCCAGTGCGCGCTGTCGCATACGAGCGCGCCGATCTAATGCGTAGATGATTCCCGGTAGGTCAACGTAGGGTACCGGTCGTATCATCAGTGCTCCTGCGCCAAGCAGAGGCAGATCTCTATACTTCGTCCACGCTCAGTGGCGCGTGCCAGGCCCCGCACCCATCTCTCCATGTTCCCTGCTGCTGACCGGTGAGCCGAAAGCGGTTCTGGGCCAGCCGGCCTGTTGGCCTCCAGGCTGGCACCGCGATCCACGTCATCTGACTGGGACCGGGGAGCGGGGCCTACCGCCTGGTCGCGTCGCCACGCCTCTACTTCCGAACGCTCTGTACTAGGCGGAGAAAGTAATGATGGAATCGCGGATCTCTGGAAACCTCCGGGTGAAAAGCGGTACCCAGCCGGTTGCCTTCGCGGACAGCGACGATGGTGCCGTCATCGAGCGTTGCCAGCACTTCCACAGTCGGGCCGACCTCCGTAATGGCTGGCCCCCGAATGAAAAAGGCATGAAACGGTGCTTCACCCAGCACGGGTATCGACAGATCAGTTTCAAAACTTTCCCGCTGACTACCGAACGCATTGCGACGGACAGCGATGTTCATCGCGGCCAGCAACGGCTGGCCCTCCAGAGCGTTGTCCGTCTTTTTGGCCAAGAGAATCAAGCCGGCACAGGTTCCCCAAACGGGGAGGCCTTGCTCGATCAAGGTCTTTAGCGGCCTATCGAGGCCATACTCGACCATGAGCTTGCCAATAGTGGTGCTCTCCCCACCGGGTATTATTATACCATCTAAATCGGTCAGATGCTCAGGGAGTTTTACGGCGCGTGTTGCCACGCCCAGCCTGGAAAGGGCCTTGAGATGCGCCTCGAAGTCTCCCTGGAGGGCTAGCACCCCGATCAGCGGTCGCTCCTGTCCATTGTGGATCATAGGTCTGCTCTCGCGGCGCCGGGTCACCACAAACCCCGGAGCACCGCCCCCTCCTTCCTTCGTCATACTAGAGACTGCCTCTGCTGAGAGAACGCCTATGACGGCGGCTTTTCATCCCGTCCGTCTTCCCCCGCCCCAGGCTCCCAAAAAAGCGCGTCGCCGGCTCTCGGCCTTGCTCTTGGATCGACGGAGGCGAGCCGGCGACGTAGACGGGATGAGGTTCGTGGCCTGGTGGCTCCGCCCGCCTCCTACTTCCCCCCCGGCAAGCCGAGCCAGGCGCGGGCAGCTTTTCAAGAGCTACCAGCCGCGGCGCGCCATCAGCTCCTGTTCGGGCAGAGTGTCGAGATTGATGCCCACCATTGGCTCGCCCAGGTCGCGCGAGACCTCGGCCAGGATCTGAGGGTTGTCGAAATGGGTGGTCGCGCGCACGATGGCGCGGGCGCGCTTGAGCGGGTCGCCCGACTTGAAGATACCGGAACCGACAAAGATACCTTCTGCCCCCAGACGCATCATGAGCGCGGCATCGGCCGGGGTAGCAATGCCGCCCGCCGAGAAGTTGACCACCGGCAGTTTGCCGGTGCGTGCTACTTGACAGACCAGCTCATAGGGGGCGCCCAGGCGCTTGGCCTCGGTCATCAGCTCCTCTTCGGGGAGCATCTGCAGGCGACGGATGCCATCCTGGATGGCCCGCATGTGGCGCACCGCCTCTACCACGTTGCCGGTGCCAGCCTCGCCCTTGGTGCGGATCATGGCCGCCCCCTCGCCGATGCGGCGCAGGGCCTCGCCCAGGTCGCGCGCCCCGCAGACGAAAGGCACCGAGAACAAGTGCTTATTGACATGGAACTGCTCGTCGGCGGGCGTGAGCACTTCCGATTCATCGATGCAGTCAACGCCAATGGCCTGCAGGATCTCCGCTTCCACGAAGTGGCCGATGCGGCACTTGGCCATGACGGGAATCGTGACGGCCTCTTTAATGCGAATGATCAGTTCGGGATCGGTCATACGCGCAACGCCGCCTTGAGCGCGAATGTCGGCGGGAACCCGCTCCAGGGCCATCACCGCGACCGCGCCGGCCTCTTCGGCGATCCTGGCCTGCTCGGGATTGACCACATCGCAGATCACGCCACCTTTGAGCATCTCAGGGAAGCTACGCTTGACATCAACCGTTCCGACCGTTCTCTGCTGCATAGCTGATCATCTCCTGCGGTCTTGCCTCAACATCTGGCCTTCATTGTAGCACATTGGCTGTCAGCTCACACCAGCCAATCCAGCGAGGGGAGATCAGCCAGAGAGAAAGCAAGTAAAGGAAAGGAGAAAGAACGAGAGACAGAAATACGGAGGTGGAGGGAAGGGCGAAGGGAAGGGACACCCCCCTACAGTGGCCCTGACGGTCCGACCAGCCACCGGCCCGCCGCTCGAAAAGGCGGCCAATCGATCGCCGGCGGTCTGCGGCCAGATTTGCTCCAGGCCAGGCCATCAGACGACGGCCCTCTCTCCAAGCAAGCAGCCAGGCATAACAACACAGAACAAGGACACCCAAACGGACCGAGCAACCTCCAGCATGGATGCTGCCAGGCGGTACCCCGAGGAGGAGAGCGCGACGGCTTGCCGCTCCTGTCCTGAGATCAGGAGAGCAGATCGAGGCTGATTTTAAGGGCCATGTCGACGCGCGCGAGTTCCTCCTTTGTAATGCTCCCGCGCTTGCGGATCAGACGCGACTTCTCGATCGTCATGATCTGTTCGCACTTTACATCGGTGAAGTCGGTCAACCCGTTTTCGGGCGTTGGCGCGATGCGTACGTGCAGGGGCAGTTCACGCTCCGTACGGCTCATCGAGGCAACAATCGTCAACGGATAAGTGGAGGAGGCATTGCCTCGATCATTTTGGATGATTAAGGCAGGGCGGACACCCTGCTGCTCCGCGCCGCGCCCGGGAGACCAGTTGACATCCCAGATCTCGCCGCGCCTGGGACTGGGCATTTCGCGTATTCGATTGGCAGTATCCTCACTATGGCTGGGGCTGGGCGATGTTTGCCTGGCCTCATTACTCATGCAACGATACCTTCACGCCCGGCCTCAAAATAAAATCGGGCATCTTCGAGAGTTTCAGGGAGAGATCCTAGATAAGCATACGCTTCATCGAGGGAGTGAGTCAAGGAGGAGAGAGCCTGTTCGCGTTTCTGGAGGATCGCCTGACGCAGTTGCTGGTAGTTATCCCGGCGCATTAGTTCCATGATTGTCTCCACAACATCCCCGAGGGAGGAGTCCAGTTCCATCGCCAGCGCCTTCAGCTCCTGGTGCTGGGTCAACGGAATTTGAATCGATTTGCGGACGAGGTGCTCATGACGATAGAAGTCGGGATGCACAACTGCCATGAATCTGCCTCCTGCTGATTACGTGAGCCGTCTCTATCAATACCATTGTAATGAGTCCCCTTTGACTTGTCAATCAATGTCTAGCGCTCTTAAGAGTTTTTTAAGATCGCTACCAATCACCAGGATAAGACAATTAGAAACACATTGCTAAAATACAGGACACTTTCGTGTCCTTGCTGAAACTCTTCTATCACCTTTCTCGTGGGAGGGAATAGATGGCAAGATTACGGTGGCGGCCAAAGCTGTTGAGCTTGACCGGGCGCGAGCGCGCCGTGCCTGCTCATACCGCACCTGCCCTGAGAACCTGCCAGCTCGCTTTTCTGCTCGCCAGAGCCGGAGGCGCGCCCGAGGCTCTCCGACTCCAGCTGGAGAGCGCACCCACCTGGCTGCTGCCCGCCAGATCCCGGATACTGGCCCCGACCAGGCAACGTTGACGAGCATGAGCTTGAGAGAAGGGGAGCCGGCCAGAGCAGAGCGGGCAGCTTCCCATCGCCTTGACCCTGCTGAGCGGCCCTCGCTGGCGCACGCCTTGCACTGCTGCTGCGTGGTAACTATAATGAAAATTGAATCCTACAGAGAAGGATGCCAGCCATGCCGCAAGCAGTTCACGAACGCACCGATCAGGAGAAACGGCCCCTCAAGGCGCTGGTGATCGACGATGAGCAGTCGATTATCGAGTTCATCAAGCTGGGTCTTCACTACGAGGGCTTCGAGGTGGTCTCGGCCCCCGACGGCGCGCAGGGAGTGACGGCGGCACAGCGTTGCGACCCCGATATTGTGATTCTGGACCTGATGCTGCCGGATATGGATGGCCTGGAGGTCTGCCGTCGCTTACGCGAGAATCCGGTGACGAGCGATGTGCCGATCTTAATGCTGACAGCCAGGGATGATGTGCGCGATCGGGTGCTCGGTCTCGACAGCGGCGCCGATGACTACCTGACGAAGCCTTTCAGCTTCGAAGAGCTGGTGGCACGCATACGCGCTATCCTGCGTCGCCTGCGACGCAGCGGCCAGGGCGAGCGGCCCGGCTCTTCCGATTCTGCGCATATTCTGCAGTTCGAGGACCTCTGGATGAATACGGCCACGCGCGAGGTCCGCCGTGGCAATCGCTCGATCGAGCTGACGGCCACAGAATACAATCTGTTGCATTTGTTTATGACCCATCCGCGCCAGGTACTGGATCGTCAGACGATCCTCAATCGTGTTTGGGGGTATGATTTCCTTGGGGAGACCAATATCATTGAGGTGTATGTGCGCTATCTGCGTGAGAAAATTGAGGATATCCCGAGCGCTCCCCGCCTGATCCAGACGGTGCGCGGGGTCGGCTATATTCTGAAAGGCCAGGGATAGCTGCTATGCCAACCGAGCGAGGAACGCTGAGGACACGCGCGGAGGGAGTTCCCAATGGGTCCACTGGTAACGAGCATGAGCAGATGAGACAATCATCAGCGGAAGGAAAGATGACTTCTGGGGCACAGGCCGGCGCTCAGGTCGATGAGCGGGTCGAGACCTCGGCCCTGGCCAGCCTGCAGCGGCGTTATCTGACTACCGGTCCGCTGTTGGCCACTTCTGTGCGCCTGCCGTTAGATCGCCTGAGCCTGCGTCTGGCGCTTTTGCAGTTGGCTATCCTGGCCCTGAGCCTGGCGCTGATGGCTCTGCTAATGCTCCTGTTGCTCCATCTGAGGTCACTGAATGCGCCGCTGGCTTTTGTGGGCGCTTATCTGCTGCTGGTGCTGTTCGCTGGCGGCCTGAGCGTGCTGGCGACAACGCTGCTGCTGCGTCCTCTCCAGGAGCTGACCCAGGTCGCCCAGGTCCTGGCCAGAGGCGATTTCAGCCAGCGAGCACGACTTCCTTCTGCGGCAGCCCCTCCAGCTCCCGATGAGCTGACTCGTCTGGGTCAGAGCCTGAACGCCCTCGCTGGTCAGGTGGAGCTGGCCACCGCTCGCCAGCGCGAGAGTGAGGCTCGCGTTCAGCGCCTCCTCAGCAGCGCTTCTCACGAGCTGCGCACTCCGCTGACGTCGATTCGCGGCCTCTCTGAGGTTCTGCTGCGTGGACCAGTCGAGAATCCCGAGCTGCTGCAGCGCGTTCTGCGTTTGATCAAGAGCGAATCGGAGCGGATGAGCCGCCTGATTAACGATATGCTGACGCTGGTGCGCCTCGAGGAAGGGCGCCCTCTGCAGCTACGCGAGGTGGACCTGGTGGAGCTGGCCGTCGAGAGCGTCGAGCAGGCCCGCCTCTCCTCGGGCGAGCAAGGCCCGCGTATCCAGCTGGAGCTGGCTACCCAGGAGCGGCTGGTCGTTCGCGGCGATACGGATCGCTTGAAGCAGGCGCTGGCGGCACTGCTGGATAACGCCGTGAAGTATGGACGCCCCTTTCCCGAGGGTCAGGTGCTTGTCCGCCTGGATCGCCGGGCCGATCTTGGCGAGGTCCAGGTGATCGATAATGGGCCAGGAATCGCTCCCGAGGATCTACCTTATATTTTTGAGCGTTTTTATCGCGGTCGCCATATTCCGCCCAGCCGGGCGGATGGCAGCGCCATCCCTGGCGCCGGTTTGGGCCTGGCCATCGCGCGGGCGATCGCGCACGCTCATCAGGGAGAGGTCAGCGTGCGCAGCGAGCAAGACAAGGGCTCTGTCTTCACTCTGACTTTGCCCTGCCTGCCCGGCTCGCCAACGCGGCCCCTGCCTTCGCCGAATGGGGCAGAGCACTAGCGGCGGTCACGCCTTTGGCTCTGTAGGGCCAGCGCATCCCTATTTATTTAGCCATTCCTGCACGGCCTCACCGGTCTCCCCAGGCTTGCTATGCTTCCATGCGGATTTCCCAGGCTGCCCCTCACCATCTCCCTCCCTCCCTACGCCTTGCAGGCGGTAGCAGCCGACGGGCGGGACCAGACCCGCCTTCGCCCGCCTGGCTGTCGATTATTGATCAAACTGACGATCGTAAGAGCATTGACCACGAGCATTGACCGCGCCTCGTGCACATGGTACACTGCCTTCGATCGCTGCTGAGCTGCTCATGGCAGGGAAGGGCCACAGGCGACATCGGCCAGCAATTACAGCCAGGCAGCCAGCGAAGAGAGGGACGCTTCGGTCCTCGCGTAGCTGAGTGACCGTGTGAGCCAAGCCTGCGCGGTGGAGGGCTACCGCTATGTGGACGTCAACCCTGGACCTTGATCCCAAACGGGCCGTTGTGACTTCGCTGCTGGGACGTTTCTGGCGAGGAGCCTATTTTTCGTCGTTTGCTCCGCTGCAGGTACAGAACCTGCCTCGGCGTCCTTTGCCGGCTCCCGACTGGGTGCGGGTGCGTAACCGGCTGGCGGGGATCTGTGGCAGCGATCTGCCCCTGATTACCGCCGATGTTGATCCGCGGGTGACGGCAGCGCTGGCCGGTCAACAGCTCTATCCAGGCCACGAGGTGGTGGGTGAGGTGATCGAGGTGGGCGACGCGGTCCAGACGCTGCAAGTGGGCGATACAGTAGTGCTGCAGTATGCGCCCCACTGTCTGACGGCGGGCTTGCAACCTCCCTGTCGGGCCTGTGCCGCGGGAGACTATAACCTCTGCCAGCGCGCCTACCAGCCTGGACCCACCCAGATCGGTTCAGGTTGGAGCGAGGAGATGCTGGTCCACGAGCAGCAGCTCTTTCGCCTTCCTGAGTCCCCCGAGAAGCCAGGCGAGCCGCTGCTGAGCGACGAGCAAGCTGTGATGCTGGAGCCAACGGCGGTGGCACTGCATGCGGTGCTGCGCTGCCTGCCGCAGCCAGACGAGCGGGTCCTCATCATTGGAGCGGGAACGATCGGCCTGCTGACGCTCCAGGTCGTGCGGGCCTTGGTACCCCAGGCGGTAGTGGGAGTGATGGCCCGCCACGCCTTTCAGGTGGAGCGCGCTACCCGTCTGGGAGCGGCCCACATTATCTATCCGCAGGATCGCTATCGCGAGGTGGCGCGCGTCACAGGCGCGGAGGTGGTCAGCGGGCCTCTCGGCCAGCCAATCCTGCTGGGTGGCTACGATGTGATCTACGATACCGTGGGGGGGAGCCAAACCCTCCAGGATGCGCTGCGCTGGACACGCGCTGGCGGCACCGTCGTGCTGGTTGGTCGCAGCCTCCATCGCCTGCGTTTGGACTTGACTCCAGTGTGGTCACGCGAGGTGAATCTGCTCGGCTCGCTGACGCATGGACAGGAGTATTGGCCACCGGAGCAGCCGAGCCGCACTTCGACCTTCGCAGTCGCCTGCGAGCTGATCTCTCAGGGATTGCTGGCCCCCGAGCAGTTGATTACCCATCGCTTCGCTCTGACCGACTACCGCCATGCCCTGAGCACGGCTATGCGCCGGGCCCAGACACGCGCGATTAAGGTAATCTTTGACTACGCGCTGCAGCCGGCTCTGACGGTGCCTAACGTGCGCGCCTCTCGCATGCGCCGCCGGCAGGCCGCTCCTGCTCCCCTACACTTGCCCCATACCGCTCCCGGCAGCTCAACAAGCGGCTCACTGGCGCCCTCGCCGATCGAAGCCGAGACCGGGGCCTTTGAGCCTTCTTTCCCACCTTCCGCCTCACGCCACCCCCTCCCCTTCTCTCCTGATGTAACAAATCGTTCTTCCCGGGCGTTAGAACTAGAGAGAGAGGGACAGGAGCCAGCCCCAGGCCCCTCTTCAGAACGCTCTGATGATGCCTGATTTTAAACATTTATTGATAACTCTTTTATAATAGATACACAGCGTGGTTGTTATCAGGAGTTTTTATGTCTCTGTTCACAAGAAAGTCAGTAAAAAGCTCTATCTTTTCAGCAGGCGGCCCAGCCTCCCAAGAGGGAGCCGAGGGCGCGCTTGCCGCTGGCCCGGCCAGCCGGACGCCAGCGGACTGGACAGGGGCGCCTGCCAGCTCGGCACCGCCGAGGAATGGAGACCGACGTCCACCACGCCTGCCGGAGCGGCGAGGTCGCCATCGGCTGCGACTCCTCCTCGCCATTGTGATGATTGCGCTGGCCATCCTCACCGCCGGCGGAGCGCTTTTTGCCTATTTTAACGCCGCCTATCTCTTTCCCGGACCTGTCCCTTCCTCTGGGTCTGGTCTTCTGGGAGACAGCTCCTCCGGCCCGTTCATTACTCCTCCTTATACCCCAACCCAGATCAATGCTCTGCGCCACCTGAGCGACCACATGTCCTATAAGCAGCTCGCAAGCCTCTACGTCGCACGGATGTCGCTCGACGAGAAGCTGGGCCAGCTGATCATGGTGGAGTACGCCGACGATTACTATTCGCCCGATCTGAACAATATGATCACGAATCTACATGCTGGCGGCGTGATCCTCTACGAGTTTCAAATGCAGAGCTTCTCACAGACCAAGCACGATATTGCCCTCATGCAGCAAAACGCCAAAATTCCTCTGCTGATCTCTACCGACGAAGAGGGTGGTCCCTACGTTCACCGCCTCTCTCACATCTACGGCTCGCGTCCCTCGGCCTGGGATATTTACCAATCGGGCAGCGTAGCCTATGCCGCCCAGCAGGGCCACAAGATGGCCCACGACCTGCTGGCGCTCGGCATCAACGTTGACCTGGCCCCCGATGTCGATGTGATGCTGGTGCCAGGCTACGACACCGTTACGCGGACCTTCGGTACGACAGCCCAGGACGTGATCAAGTACGCCGGTCCGTTTATGGCCGCTATGCAGCAGGACGGCCTGATTGCCTGCATCAAGCATTACCCGGGTGGTCTGGGCAATACAACGGAGGACGCCCATAAGACGCTGCCTTCGGATAATCGCAGCGTCAGCCAGATCTACTCGACCGAGCTGGCCCCCTACAAATACTTTGCCAAGGCCCCCGACCCATCTATGCGCCCGGGCATGATTATGTCTACCGATGTCCTGATGCCCGCCATTGACCCACAGTGGCCGGGCGAGCTGTCGTACCGCTTCATGACCCAGATTCTACGCCAGGAGTTCGGCTACGATGGCGTGGTGATCACTGATGCCCTCTATATGCAGGGCATCGCCCAGAAATGGGATATGCCCCAGGCCGCGGTGCTGGCGCTCAACGCTGGCAACGACATGCTTCTCGGTCCCACAGGAAGCGCTCAAACGCTGGCAATGATTAATGGCCTCAAGGCGGCCCTCCAGGATGGGCGGCTCTCGATCCTGCGCGTCAATGAGGCGGTAACCCGCATCCTGGCCCTGAAGATGCAGTACCATCTGATGCCCGCTGTGCCTCCTGCAGCTTGAGGACCGCCACGCCAGGAACAGGCCCGACGCGGCCTCTCTGATGCTTCCTTCGTTCTTCAAGAGATGTTCTAAAAACACTAAATCTGTCATTCGTTAGGCTTTGTACAATAAAAGTACAACGCTAGTCTCCGGGTGGGAGTCTTCTAGCGATGTTAACAGAGAGCGAGCCTTCGACGATTAGCCCTCGTCCACAAGAAGAGCGGGACCAGGAAACGGAAACGGGAGCCGCCGGGCGGTCTCGGCGGCAGGAGCGTCGCTCTCAGCGCCCGCGCTCGGTCCGGCGTTTTCTCCTGCTGAGCCTGGGGTCGCTGCTCCTGCTGGCCACGGCTTTGCTGGGCAAGGGCGACCTCGCGCTGGGGCCACGGCAGGCCAGCCAGCTTCAAGAAACGCTCCTTGCCGGCCCATTCATTACCAATCCCCTGACACCTGCCCAGGTTGAGGCCCTACGCCACCGCGAGGCCGCCATGAACGAGCAGGCGCTGGCGCATCTCTACCTGTCGCACATGACGCTCGACCAGAAGCTCGGCCAGCTCTTCATGGTGCAGTACTATGGAACCACCTACTCAGCGGATCTGGAGACGATGATTCACGACCTCTACGCGGGTGGCGTTATTATGTACGCGGCCCAGATGCGGACCTTCCAGCAGACGCGCGCCGATATTCAGCACATGCAGGCCAGGGCCTGGATGCCGCTCTTCATTTCGGCCGACGAGGAGGGAGGCTTTGTCGAACGGATCAACAATATCTACGGCCACCGGCCAGGGGCCCTTGAAATTTACCAGACGGGTAAAGTCAGCAACGCCGCCGCCCTTGGTCGGGGGATTGCCCACGATTTGAAGGCCCTGGGACTGAATACCGACCTGGCTCCCGATGTCGATGTGCCGGTGGTCAATGGCCCAGACCAGTATCTGCGCACCTGGGGCTATACGCCCCAGTCCGTGATCGACTACGGGGGGGCCTACCTGCGCGCCGTCCAGGGCGCCGGGGTAATTGCCTGTCTCAAGCATTTCCCCGGCCTGGGAGCCGCCCAGACCGACGCCCACACCGATCTACCGGTGATTAAGCGCAGCCGCGAGCAGATTTACAGCACCGAGCTGGTCCCCTTCAAGTACTTCGTCCAGTCGTCTCAGCCGCTGGACCACCCCGGCATGATTATGACGACCGACCTCTTAATGCCGGCACTTGATCCTGTCTGGCCGGCAGAGCTATCGCCGACGATCGTGACAGGCATCCTGCGCCACGAGCTGGGCTACAATGGAGTGGTCATCACCGACGCCCTCTACATGGAAGGCATTGCCAAGAAATGGAGCCTGCCGGAGGCAGTGGTGCTGGCCCTGGCGGCGGGCAACGATATGATCCTGGGTGTACGCAGCTCCTACGATCTACGCAGCGCCGTCGCAGCCATCAAGCAGGCCCTGGCCAGCGGGCAGCTCTCGCAGAGCGCCATCGACGCCTCGGTCACGCGCATCGTCGCGCTGAAGCTCCATTACCATCTCTGGCCTCTCCCCCGCTTTGTCTAGCCAACAACGATCAGGAAGAAGCGACCTGAATACTCCGAGGGGGCCAGCGGCAGATGGGATGGCTCTCCCCTCCTCTCTACCCACTCAGCCGGGTAGAGAGCCAGGCCAGCTAGAGCGCCGTCCGTCCCGCCGCCGCTCCCCTCTGGTCCTAGGGACAGAGGCGCGCGTTGTCGGCCTTTGGGGACTATGCTATACTGGACTGGCACTAGCCGATTGCTCTCAGTAGAGTCAGCTCGAAGAAGAACAGGTCTGACACGTTTCTCCTGCCCGCCACGCCGTATCTCCCCGGAGCGCTAGCGCGATCAGCAGCGAGCGTGGCGCGCACCAGTCTATCCCAGGAGTGAGAAGACGATGGCAGAAGAGATCACCCATCTTCAGAACCCGTTTATTGTTGGCGAGCGCGTTTATCTGCGCCCGCTGGAACCCACCCAGGACAACCATCTCTATGCAACCTGGCTCAACGACGAGGAGATTCGCCGCTATTTCTCGATTTACCCTACCAGCGACGCTCGCGCTAAGGAACGCCTGGAGCAGCTTTACAGGGATGGCAAACATATCATCTTCGGTGTGGCGCTTAAGAGCAACAACCGGCTGATAGGTCTGGTAGGCTTGAAAGACATCAACTATCTTAATCAGACGGCAGAATTCTATATTATCATTGGCGACCGAGCGGTCTGGGGCCAGGGCTACGGGACCGAGGCCACCAGGCTGATGATCCGCTACGGTTTCATGGAGCTGAACCTGAACCGCATTCAGACGCAGGACATGGAGGAGAACATCGGCGGCTGGCGCGCCGATGAGAAGGCCGGCTTTAAATACGAGGGGACCCTGCGTCAGGCGATTCTGCGCTTCGGCAAGTACCATGATGTTCGAGTCTACAGCCTGCTCAGAAGCGAATACCTTGAACATCTCCAGCAGGAGACCAGGGGAAGCTGAAGTCTGTCAGAGGATAGGCATTGCGATGACAGTTGTTGTAAAGGAAATCAGCGACCGCGAGCAGTGGAACGCCTTTCTGACCTCTCAACCAGGTGGGCATCTGCTCCAGTCCTACGAGTGGGGCGAGCTAAACAAGTACCTTGGCGGGCGCATTTACCGATTAGGGGCCTTGGAAGCGGGACGGCTGATTGGGGCTATGATGGTAGCGGTCGCTCCCGTACCTCTGCCCGTTCGTCTGCCTGGTCTACAACTCAACTGGCTCTATAGCTGCCGTGGTCCCACGGTCGAGGCGCCGGACTCGCCCGCTCTCCCCGCCCTGATCACTGAGGCCCACGCCATCGCCCGCCGCGAAGGCAGTGTGGTGCTGCGCCTCGAACCGAACATTGCCGATGACGATCCGCGCCTGGAAGAATGGCAGAGTGCCTATCGGGCCCTCGGCTTTCGGGTCTACCCCTACGCTGTCCACCCTAGACGTAGCTGGGTGCTGGATATCCGGCCCCCCCTGGAGACCCTTTTTGCCAACTTCAAGATGACCTGGCGGCAGAACGTGCGCGTAGCCGGGCGCAAGGGTGTTACTGTGCGCGAAGCCAGCAGCGATGCCGATTTCGACGCCTACTATGCCTTACTAAAGATTACGAGCGAGCGCGACGCCTTCTTTATCCACAGCCAGGACTACCATCGCGAGATCCTGCGCCAGTTCGCCGCCCGTGGCGATGCCGTCCTCTTCCTGGCCGAGCACGAAGGTGAGGCCCTGGCCGCCAAAATGCTGATCCGTTTCGGAAGCTGGTGCTGGGACATGTTTGGGGCCACCGCCAACCACAAGCGCAACCTGAAAGCTGCCTATCTGCTCCAGTATCGCTGCATCCAGTGGGCCAAAGAGCAGGGCTGCACCCACTTCGATTTTCGAGCCATTCCGGAGGTACTGGAGCCAGGAGAAGAGATGTGGGGCGTCTACGAGTACAAGCAGGGCTTCGGCGGCTACTCGCGCCTCAATATGCCAACGCAGGACTACGTCTATCGTCCCCTGATCTACCGCCTCTGGAGCAAACTGGTAGAGATTCGGCGTGAGCGCAGGCGAGCTGAGCGCAGGCGCGTCGAGCTGGAGCGAGCAGCCCGAGGCAAGCAGGGAGGCCGAAGCCAATCATCTGAGGCCAGCCAGCCAGCCCAGGCCGCGGCGCCTGCCCGGAGCGGCGGCCCGAAGGAGAAAGGCCAGCCTTCAGCAGAGCCAGCCTCGTCCTCGGGGACCAGCCAGTAAGGGCCGGCCTCCCGTACCCTGCCAGCCAGGCGCCCTTCCGGGGCCAGTCCCGCGGCTGGCAGAGGGGACCAACGCGCCTGGCCCCAGCCCTGGTCAGGCAAGGTAACCCCAGCGCCTTCAAGGGTCCCAGCCCAGCCAGGCGCCAGTGTAGCCGTTAGATGAGATTCCTACTCTCCCTGAGCGATGGTCTCATAAGTCACTGTAACAATAGCAATAAAGATGTAGAAGTTTCATTTTTTGTACCTCTTTGAGGGAAATTTATGGAAGCGCGTTTTATTACCGACAGGCAGCAGTGGAACGACTTTGTAGCTGCCTCGGTGTGCTGCAATATTACCCAATCTTATGAATGGGGGCAGCTCGCCCCCCATCTGAACGCCGAAGCCCTCTACACAGGCGTCGTCGATGAGCGCGGACAGCTCCGCGCGGCCATGCTGGTTCTGGTTTCGCGGCTCCCTGTGCTGGGCACCTACTTTTACGCCCCGAGGGGACCAGTCATAGACGATCCCAATTCGCCGGCGCTCGGCCAGCTCCTGGACTTCGTGCGTCGCGAGGCCCGGAGGCGCGGGGCCTTCATGCTCAAAGTAGAGCCAAGCGTCCCCGATGGCGACGAGGGCTGGCTAGCTGCTCTGCGGCGCCACGGCTTCCGCCCTACCCCCTATGCCATGCACATCCGTCACGAGTGGGTGCTGGATATCCGCCCCGACGAGCAAACCCTGCTGGCCAACATGAAAGAGAAGTGGCGCTACAACATTCGCCTGGCCACGCGCAAAGGGGTCAGCGTACGCCGGGGCGAGGGACCTGCCGATCTCGATACTTTCTATCGGCTCTACCGCATCACCAGCGAGCGCGATCAGTTCTTCATTCACGAGAAGGGCCACTACGAGGACATCATGCGCCTCTACAGCGAGGGCGATCGCGCCGCACTCTTTCTAGCCGAATACGAAGGGCAAGCCATCGCTGGCCTGATCGCCCTGCGCTTTGGCCGCTGGAGCTGGTACATGTACGGGGCCTCCTCCAACGAACACCGCAACCGCATGCCTAACCATCTGCTGCAGTGGACGGCCATCCGCTGGGCCAAAGAGCACGACTGCTGGTACTACAACTTCCGAGGCATTCCCGACGTCCTGGAGGAAGGTCAAGAGCTATGGGGGGTCTACATCTTCAAGCAGGGCTTCGGCGGCTACCCCTTGCGCTTTCTAGAGACTCACGACCTGGCCTACAAACCGCTCGTCTATCAAGCCTACCGCCGTCTGCTGGACCTGAAGCGCCGGCGCGATCAGCAGCAGCGGAGCCGTCGGGAGCAGCAGAGCGTCAGCCAGCCAGCCGCCGCAGAGCGCCCAGCCGTCACCCACTAGACACCAGCAGATTCATCTGCCTGTCTATCTGGCTGGTCTCTCCCGGCTCGAAGAGAGGGAGGATCGTGGGGTCGGGGGCATTCAGGCCAGAAAGCGCAGAAAAGCAACAGGGGGATCACCCAGTACCGCCACCCTTGGGGGCGGGTTGGATGATCCCCCTTCTTGAATCATTCTGGATATCAGCATCTGGCAGGCGGCCCCTTGTCAGAGGCCAGCACTCAGGATCTTCCCCCGTCCGATCCGGCTGAACGAACGAGCGAGAGGGGGGCAGGCCCTGCCCGCTCAACTGTTACTGGCCGGAGCGCAGGGCCTGCAGAGCGGCCAGGCGCTCGCGCGCAATTGCGCTATCGGGCTTGATGCGAGCCAGATTCTTATACACGCGGCTCGCTTGCTCGTACTCTCCCACCGACTGATAGGTCTGGCCGAGCATATCGTAGGCTTCATAATTATGGCGATCGATCGCGATCAACTGCTGCAAAGCGGCCACAGCCTCTTTGACCTGGTGGGTCTCGAAGTAGTAGCGAGCCACCACGGTCTGATACTCGGTGGCCTCGCGCGTACGACCGATGCGCCAGCAGAAAGCCACCACCTCGCGCAGCAGCCCCATATCGTTAGGAGCGAGGTCCACAGCGCGGCGATAGCAAGTCAGAGCCTCCTCATTATTGCCCATCTCGGCATAGATATCGGCAATGCGGCGCATGGCCTCCGAGGCTTCGGAGCGCTGACTGCGGCGCTCATAGATATCGGCCAGGAGGCGCAGCTCGGCGATGCCCTCTTCAAGCTGGCCGCGATTAATATAGATCTCAGCCAGCTCGGCATGGGCGCGGGGGTCCTGGGGGGCCAGGCGCACCATCTCATTGAGCACATTGAGAGCATTATCGCCCTGACGCTTGCTGAGGTAGTAGCGAGCCAGCTCGGCGTACTCCTGGAGGGCGCTATCGATATCGCCCTGGCGCGCGGAGATCTCAGCCAGAGCAGAGGCCACCTCGTCCTGATAGGTGGTCACCTGCTTAATGCGGCGGAGGACCGCCTGCATCTGCTCCTCTTTGCCGGCGCGGCGGTAAGCCTTGGCCAGCAGGAGGGAGATCTCGACCTCGGGGGCCTGGTGCTCCTCATCGTCCTCGCGCGGGCGGGCGGCCCAGATCGTGGGGTCCATAGCAGCCGGCGAGCGGCGGACCAACTGCAGGGCCTGCTCTAGCTGCTGGATAGCCTCCTCGGGCTTTCCCTGAGAAAGCAGGCAATGGGCCATGCTGACGCGAGCCAGGACCTCCACCGCGCTATCGCGCGTTGCCTCCTGGTAGGAAGCCACAGCGCGATCGAAGTAGCCGGCCTGCTGGTGGATCTGCCCCAAAGCGAAATGGAGATCGGCGTTATTTGGCTGCAGTTCCAGAGCCTGGGTATACTCGCGCGCCACCACCTCATAGTGACGCTGGCCCTGGCCTCGCAACTGCCAGCGGATGCGGGTCAGCAGCTCCAGGGCTGAGGCGCGCCCCGCGGGGGCCGCGCCAGTAATCATCAGGAGGTGCCAGCGCACCAGAGCCACAATATTGCGTGGATCGACCTGGAGCACGCGCTGGTACTCGGCGGCCGCCTGTTGAGAGCGACCAAGTTTTTGCAGAGCCAGCGCGTAATTCAAGCGCGTCGGCACGCTGGTTGGGCTTTCCTGCAGGGCCTGCTCCAGCTCACTGAGGGCGCGATCCATGTAACCCAGGCGAAGATAAGCCTCGGCGGCCTGGGTCCTCTCGCGCAGCAGATCCTCTTTATTGCCATGAGAGGAGAGCAGGTTGATCAGGCGCATGCGATAGGTCAGATTATTCGGCTCCAACTGCAGGATACGCCGATAGGTCGCGATGGCGTCATCGATGCGCCCATTAGCGATATAGGTATCGACCAGGATAGCGTACTTAGTGATCGCCTGTTCGATGCGGCCCTGGCGCACATAGATCTCGCAGAGTACCTGATGAACATCCAGGTACTGGGGAGCGATCTCGATAACCTTCAAGCACTCATCGATGGCGGAGTTCAGCAAGCCGTGCTCGATGTAGCGCTGGATATCCTGCATCGAGCGCACCACCTGCATACGGATGCCTTCGGGTAAGGCAGCCGTGCTTGCGAGCACGGCCCCGGCCACCTGCTGCAGCGATTCGTCGCGCGCCGTATTGCCAGCGATCTTGCTCAGCAGTTCCTCAACGTTATCCTTCGTAGACGAAGGAGGAGTGGGAGCTGCCGGACTGAGCTGCTCCAGCGTCAGCGGAGCGGAAGCGGGAGCTGGCGCCGGAGCCACTGGCGGTGTTGAGAGCTGGCCTTGGGCCGGGAAGGCGTTGGGAGCTGGCGCCGGAGCGGGAGCCGGCTGGGCGGCTGGGGCCGCCGGGGCCGGAGGGGTCGGAGGCTGCAGCTCTACCTGCCGGGTCGGACTGTCGGTCAGCCAGGAAGCCGAAGAGGCTGAGGCTGGGGCCGGCGGATTGGGAAGCGTGGGAGCCTGGGGTGGAGCTGCCGGAGCCGCCGGCTGCGGCGGGGGAGCTGCCGGAGACACAGCAGGGGCGGGCGCAGCGGCAGAAGGCGCTGGCTGGGCCGGATTGGCCGTTGGCTGCGCAGGCGCAGGCTCGCTGAGGATGCCCGTCAACCAGTCGGGCAATTCGCTCGCGGCGGAGGCAGCCGATGAGGCCGGCGCCGCCGGAGCAGGAGCCGGGGCCGGAGCAGCGGGAGGCTGAGGAGCCGCTCCCTGGCCAGGACTGGGGACCGAGAACATCATAGTCGCCGCATCCTGGATGGACGGGGTCGCCGGCTGCTCAGGTGAGAGGCCAGGGGGGACCTGCATCTGTTGCTGCTGCAAAGAAGGTGGCGGCGTACTGGGCTGGGGAGAAGGCGGGGCACTCTGCATCTGCTTCAAGAGCAGCTCCACCTGAGCCACTTTGTCGTTCCAGCCACGACTGCGCAGGAAGCCCAGCAACGCATTGTAGATCGTCAGCGCCTGCTCCTGCTCGCCGAGCAGGCGGTGAGCCTCGGCCGCTTCCTGACAGAGTTGGACAAGCTGGTCTGCCTCCTCAAGCGTCAAAGCATCGAGATTGACACGGTCGACAGCCTCATCGAAATGCACGGTGGCCGTGCGCAGGTCGCCACGTGCGCGATAGCACTGCCCCAGGGCGTAATAGCAAGAAAGCGCGTATTCAGGGTCATTGAGCAGCATCTGGAACTGGCGAATGGCGTCATCCCAACGCTTTTGCTCTTGATAGAGCCAGCCCAGAAAGTAGCGAGCATCGGGACGATCAAAGCCGCTTTCGAGGATCTGCTCACAGAGATCGATGGCATCGTTATAGCGACCCTGGGCCTGGAAGGCCTGCGCCTGACGCAAAATGCCTGTGACCTGGCTTGCCGTGATCCGTCTCTGCGGAGCCGCTCCTCCGCCAGCGGGGCCAGCAGGGGCGAGAGCCTGCCCCGGGTTCCCCATGCCGCCGAAATTGCCCGCGCTACCCATGTTACCCATGATGCCAGTATTACCTCCGCTTATGTTGCCCGGCGCGGCAGGGCCAGCGACCGGGCTACCAGTGAAAGAAGCCTCCTGACCTGCGTATCCGTTCTCACCAGAGGGCGCGCCTGCGGGGGCCTCGCCGACGAGCGAGGCGGCCGGCCCCTGCTGCAGACCAGCACTGATCTGCGCCAGAAGCGAGCGCGCCTCAGCGTTGGAGACATCGACACGCAGGACCTCTTCACATTGAGCGCGCGCCGCCGCCAGGTCATTTCGGAGCAGATAGCCCCTGGCGGCTGCCAGGCGCTCCTGTATCATCAACGACAGATCTTTCTTCTCTGCGTAGTAGTTTGCAAGCCGCTCGTGAGGTTCAGGGCTGGCAGGCGAGAACTGAAGCGCCTTCTGCCAGGCGGCCTCGGCCCGCGCTCCCTGGCCCGCCTGGGCATAGAGATCGGCAAGCTGCAGATAGGCATTGTAAGCCTCGTCGCGCCGGCCCAACCAGCTATATAGCTCGGCGACCTTGCTCAGCACAATGATATCATGAGGCTTGCGCTTCAGGAGATACTCATATTCATCCAGCGCCTGCTGCCACTGCTTGGTCTGCATATAGCAGAAGCCCAGGCCCTCGTGCGCCGCTGTGTCGTCTGGGAACTCTACCAGCGCCCGCTGATACTCGCGGGCTGCCTCCGTCCACTTGCTATCCCAACGGTAGCGGTCGGCGGCATCCATTGCTGTCTTGAAAACCTGTCTGTTCCCAGGCATGTGGGCTTCGCTTTCTTCCTTCTCTCTTCTCTACTCAGAATGGGCACCTGCCAACAAGTTCACCTTCATTTTGTCACTAGGTTACTACAATCCTGCATTGAAGCTCTCTTTTTGGTACTAAAGTACTTAGCCATCCTCTCCCAGCCCCCAGGCTCTTCCCCCCTCCCCCTCCCTCAAGAAAAACAGGACGCTTGCTATAGAAGCAACCTGTAACTCTGCTCGCTTGTTAAGCAATATTACAAATATTTAGATTTTAGAGTATACTTGATGATAGCAAGAAAATTCTAGCCATCATAACCGCTCAGCAGGGACAGCAGCGAGGGCGGCGGCAGGGTTGCGCGCCTGCCTGCTCCTGGGGCGGTTGGCGGACCATGCGCCCGAAGGTCGCGTACCGAACCGAAAGGAAGGAGACTCCATGCTCTTTACCAGGGCCCTGACGGGCCGCCTCTCTCTCTCCCCTCTGCGTCTGACGCTGTTCGGCATCACCCTGTTAGAAGAGATGCTCTCGGGTATCCCGACGATTGGTCTGCCTCTGCTGCGCCACCAGGTACCACTGACGTATACTCAGATCGGGCTGCTTTTTACGCTGGGGGCAGCAATGTCGATGGTGTTGGAGCCGTTGAGCAACGTTCTGAGCGATCTGGGGAGGACAAAGAAGGTCTGGGTGATCGGTGGGCTGGTGGTACTCTCAGGCTCCTTTGTTCTGGCCGGCCTCGCTCACTCCTTCGCGGTGATTCTGCTGGCCTTTGCCTTGCTCTATCCCTCCAACGACATCGCCCTGGGGGCCGCCCAATCTTCGCTGATCGATGAGAATCCTCAGCGCAGCACGCGCACTATGCTGCGCCTGGCCTTCATCGGCAATTTGGGCGATTTTCTGACGCCGTTGACAGTGACGATCGTTGCCTTGCTGGCCCTCGGCTGGGCAAGTCTCTGCTGGCTGGCCGCGGCCATCTGGCTGGTGGTGGCCCTCTTTTCTTGCCCTCTGCGTTTTCCCCAGGTGGAGCGGGGCGAGGGGCGGCGCTCGCGGCTGGGCTTATTGCTGGAAGGCTTTGTGGCAGCTCTGCGCAACCCTCTATTGCTCGGCTGGGTGATCATCGCTACGTTGCCGGTGATGCTCGATGAGGTCTATCGTTCGTTCGTTTCGCTCTATCTGCAGGATGTGCTCCGCCTATCTGATGACGCCGTCGAGGGATTGATTACGTTTGAGAGCGCTTCTGGCTTTGCCGGCCTGGTCATCTGCGAGCTGCTGCTGGCCCTGGGTCTCACGGTGCGTCAGGTTCTGGCTGGCTCGGCCCTGGTGGCTCTGGTCGGGATGACGGCTTTGCTGCTGACGCGCTCTCCCTGGCTGGCGGGCCTGCTGCTCTGCGTGGTAGGAGCCAGCTCGATTGGGTGGTTTCCGCTGGCCCGTGCCCAGGTCTATGAACGGCTGCCGGGTCGTTCTGGCACCGGTCGTGCCTTGCTGAGCCTGGGCACTCCCTTCTCGGTGGTCCTGCCCAGTATCGTGGGCCTGATCGCCGGGCGCCTGGGTATTGTGGCTGGGGTGGCCTTTCTGGAGCTGGCGCCGCTTGGCATCCTTGTGTTGCTCTTGCTGCAGCGCACTGAGACGCGAACGCTCGCAGCGTGAAGGCTCCTCCTTGCCGCCCTTGCTTTCCTGGCCCTGCCTGCGTGCCGCTCCAGCTCTCCGTCGCTTCGCTCCTGGCCGCTCTGCGATTTGCCCGTGGGGCGGAGCGGCCAGGAGCGGCACGGCGCCCTGGCGCATTCCCGGCTATGGTATGATGGACGCCAGGAGATTTTGCCTGTGGAGGAAGGAGGCTTCTTGACTGATGTCTGCAACGATCTTCGACAGCCGCCCTCTGGCGGCGCGCATGATGGCCGAGCTGCAGCAGGAGGCAGCCGAGTTTCGCAAGCAGCATCGTCGCTCGGCACGCCTGGCGCAGATCATCATCGGCCACGATCCCGCCGCTGAGGTTTACAGCCGCCAGCTTGTCCGCTCCTGCCGTCGCCTCGGTTTGAGCTGCGTGACGTTGGCCTACCCATTCGAGGTAGACGAGGAGGAGATTCGTGCCGAGGTGGCGACGCTGAGCGAGGCCCCCACGACTGACGGGATCGTGCTGCTGCTGCCGCTGCCGGAGCATATTCGCCAGCGCGTGGTGACCGAGGTGCTGCGTCCCGAAAAGGACGTCGACGGCCTTGGTCCGCGCAACGCCGGCAATCTCCTGCTCGGCTTTCCCAGCTTTATCCCCTCGACTGCCGAGGTGGTGCTGACGGTGCTGCGCGAGGCAGGCATCCGCGTGGCCGGTCAGCATGCGGTCATCGTGGGACGGGGCAATACGGGAGGCAAACCGATCGCCCTGGCGTTGATGCGTGAGGATGCCACGGTGACCATCTGCCACTCGCAGACACGCGATCTGGCCGAGATCACGCGCAGCGCCGATATTCTGGTGGTGAGCACGGGCAGACCGGGCCTGATTACCGGCGAGATGGTGAAGCCGGGGGCGGTGGTCCTGGATGCCGGCATTACAACGGTCGATGGAAAGGTTGTCGGCGATGTCGATAGAGAGAGCGTGGCCCGCGTGGCCTCATTCCTGACGCCGGTACCCGGTGGCCTTGGTCCGCTGACTCACCTGATGCTGATTCGCCATACCTTGCTTGGTCCCCAGTGAAGGGCTGCAAGCTCGGGGGACAGGACCAGAGGGCCTCATAAAGCGCGCCCCAGAACTTTGCCGGCCAAGGCTCTGACCAGCTAGATCGGGTCCGTCGAATCAGGCCCCAGGCATCCAACCACCGTCGAGGAATGCCGACGAGAGGAGAGAAGGGGGGTACCAGACCAGCCAGGGCCAGGGCAGCCTTGTCAGTGGCTGGCCGCTGGCTCGCAAGCGGAGGAGGGGATCAAGGCTGGCCTTCAGGTCGGAACCGGAGCATACAGGCTTGGGGAAGAGGGAACATCGCCAGCCGGCTCGTCCGGCGTCAGCTTAGCCCTGGCCGGCCAGACGGGCCAGGGCTAGGACTCTGGTTCGTACTGCTCCAGAAAACGGATCACCTCGCGGGTAATCTGGCTGGGAGTTGAGGCGCCCGCCGTCACCGCAACGCGCCTCTTGCCTTTGAGCCATTCCAGCTTTAGCTGGGAAAGATCCTCGATGCGCACGGCAGGCACGCCGGCCAGCTCTTCTGAGACCTGGACCAGGCGGTTGGTATTGTTGCTGCGGGGGTCACCAACAACGATCGTGAGGTCGGCCCCCTTCGCCTGACGCACGACCGCCTCCTGCCTGAGCTGGGTGGCGGCGCAGATGTCGATGTAGACCTTGACCTGGGGATAGCGGGCCTTGATGTAGTTGATGATGCGCTGCGTGTCCCACTGCGAGAGCGTGGTCTGGGTGGAAATAGCCAGCTTGCTTTCTTGCTCGGGCGTCAGCCGCAGCTCATCGACATCGGCCTCGCTTTCGATGAGGCTGATATGACCAGGGACCTCACCCATGACGCCTTCCGGCTCAGGATGCCCTTTCTTGCCAATATAGAGAATATAGTAGCCCTCCGCCACCAGCTCGCGCACCAGCTCATGCGTCTTGGTCACATCGGGACAGGTGGCATCGATACAGTAGAGGCCGCGCTCACGCGCTCGCTCCTTAACCAGGGGCGAGACGCCGTGGGCGGTAAAGATGACCGTCCCCTCTTTGACTTGCTCAAGAATCGCCGCGCGATTCGGCCCATCCAGAGTAATGATGCCGAGCGCGGTTAGCTCTTCAATGGCATGCCGATTGTGAACGATCTGGCCAATGATATGGATTGGACGGGGCAGCGTTGGATCTTTGGCAGCCCGCCGCGCGATCTGCAAAGCGTCAACAACGCCGTAGCAGTAGCCGCGGGGAGAGATCTTGATCACTTCCATAATGTCCTCATTCGTCCCCTGCCCCTGGAAAGAGGCAGCAGAGAGAGACCTTACTGAAACAGATGGGCCATCAGGATCTGGCGATCGCGCCTTCTCTAACTAACTAGAGAGTTCTTTATCTATGGTACCATAGAATCAGCTTGCTTTAACACAGCTGTTGCGGAGAATACGCTGGAGGTCGGCGGGCGTGTAGAGGCAAACGAAGGGCAACAGGCCGACCATCTCTTCAACGGAAGGGCTGCGCGCCAGGTCCAGGATGATCAACGGAACCTGGCGATTGCCGCATCCCTGGGCAATGGCCGCAGCGGAGATGAGCGGGGCGGCAGGCGTCACAGCCGGGATGCTGATGAGCAACTGCACCTGCGGCAGAAGCCTGTCAAGCTGGCTTGTGCTCTCCTCCTCGAAGATAGACTGCATGCCAGCTTGCTTCAGCAGCTGCACGAAGGGCCGCCGCAGTTCCTCCGGCCCGATGAGCAGGGCAGAGCGACCGTCTAAGCCGCCCAGGCAGGCATCAGCAATTGATACAACCTGTGGCGCGAGATTCTGCATGCGATTCTCTCTCCTCCAAAGACATCCTCTTGATCACGAGTGCCAGATGCCATGCTCTGACAGCATGGCTCAAGATGTTCCTGTTTATCGTAGCGTATGGCAAAGGGCCAGGCATCAGGTGATTACCTGATTTTATCTGGGGCCTCCCCGCGTATTTTTCCATAGGGTTCTGATCTCCCACGACTTCCTCTGCCACCGACGCCCAGGCCGCCAGGTTCTGGAAGGGAGCAACGGCCAGCGAAGACCCGCCCGGCCCGGGCGGGCACGGCCCGCCGATCGTCGCCGCCGCCTTGTTGACATCCATTTCTGCGATAGACTATACTAAAGAAAGCTCTTGAACAGAGAAAGAACAGCCAGCGTTGACCCTTCTTTTTTTTGCGTGTCTTCCTGTTCATAGAGGAAAGGATGCAGCGGTTGCTTGTTGATAGCCACGCCCACGTCGATGCTCCCCGTTTTCAGAAAGATCGCGATGCGGTGCTGCGCGCTGCCTTCGCCGGGGGGATCGGCAGGATTGTTGATCCCGGCTGCGATCTGGAGTCGAGTCGGGCGGCGCTAGCCCTGGCCCAGACCTACCGTGGTCAAGTTTTTGCCGCCGTAGGCGTGCATCCTCACGAGGCCACCTCTTACAACGAGGAGGTAGAGGCTCAGCTACGCAGTCTGGCGCGGGCCCCCGAGGTAGTGGCCATTGGCGAATTTGGGCTTGATTACTTCCGCATGCTTTCGCCGCGCGACGTACAGCGAGCGGTCTTCTGCGCTCACCTGGAGCTGGCGCGTAGCTGCGGCCTTCCTTGTATTATCCATGTGCGCGACGCTCACGAAGACGTGATCGAGCTGTTGCGCGCGCATGGTCAGGGGCTACGTGGGGTCTTCCACTGCTTCTCGGGCACGGTGGCCCAGGCAGAGGAATGTCTCTCTTTCGATGGCTTCATGCTCTCCTTCGCTGGCCCCCTGACCCGTCCAGGCAACGCCCTTCCCGCGGTCGCCAGCATGGTCCCCCTCGATCGGGTCCTGATCGAGACCGACAGCCCCTATCTCGTTCCCGTGCCCTTGCGAGCCAGGCGCAACGAGCCGCTCTTCGTGAAGTACGTCGCCCAGAAGCTAGCCGAGATCCGGGGCCTGACGCTGGATGAAATCGCTCAGATTACTACGGCGAACGCCACGCGCCTGTTCGGTCTTGGAGAACGCCATGAAGCTATTTAATACGCTCACCCAGCAAGTAGAAGCTTTTGTTCCACTCGAAGGGAACAATGTGCGTATCTACGTGTGTGGGGTGACTCCCTACGATACCACCCATCTGGGTCACGCCTTCACCTACGCCTCTTTCGATACGCTCATTCGCTATCTGGAATTCCGTGGCTATTCCGTGCGCTATGTGCAGAACGTCACGGATATCGACGACGATATTTTGCGCAAGGCGCGCGAACTGGGTGTGCCCTGGGACGAGCTGGGCAGGCGCGAGACCGAGAGGTTTCTGCGCGATATGGACGCGCTCAACGTCCGCCGTCCGACTTTCTACGTGCGCGCCACCGATGAGATCCCCCACATTATCGAGATCGTGCAGACACTGATTGAGCGCGGCTATGCCTACGTCAGCGATGGCAGCGTCTACTACGATGTGCGGCACGATCCCGATTTCGGGGTCCTGGGACGGGCCATCGGTCTGCAGGACTACTCTGCCATGCTGGCGGTGGCCAACGAGCGCGGCAATTATCCCGATGATCGGCGCAAACGCGACCCGCTCGATTTTGTGCTCTGGCAGGCCCAGGCGCCCGGTGAGCCGGCCTGGCCCAGTCCCTGGGGACCGGGGCGTCCTGGATGGCATATCGAATGCAGCGCCATGGCTCTCCACTATTTAGGCGATCAGCTCGATATCCACGGCGGAGGGGCCGATCTGGCCTTCCCTCACCATACCTGCGAGATCGCCCAGTCGGAGCACTACACCGGCAAGGCGCCTTTTGTGCGCTACTGGCTGCATACCGGCATGGTCTATCAGCAGGGCGAGAAGATGAGCAAGTCGCTGGGCAACCTTACCCTGGTCAGTGACCTTCTGAAGCAGTATAGCGCGAACGCCATCCGTCTCCTACTGCTGAATCACCACTATCGCCAGCCCTGGGAATGTTTCCCCGCTGATCTGCAGCAGGCCGCCCGGCAGGCCGCCCTTTTCGCAGAGGTGGCCACCCTGGCCGGCTCCAGCGCGACCGAGGGGAGCGACGATGAGCTGCGCACCCGCTTTATCTCCCTCTTAGATGATGATCTCAAGACGCCCGAAGCCGTGCAGCTCCTGCAGGAGGCCGGTCAGGCCGCCCTGACCAGCCGCGACGCCTGCCGTGCTGGCGAGATCGTGCGCCTGCTGCGCGTGCTGGGCCTGCGCTGCTAGGCGGTCAGCCAGATCTTATGCGCCAGGGCAGACGCCAGGAACAGGCCAGCCAGGAGATGGTCAGTTCCGCGCGGCAGGCCTTGTCCGCACGATCCTCAGCCCTCGCCAAGCAGAGTTGGCGGCAGCGGGGCGCCCCGCCAGACGCTCAGCGCCCCGACTCTCCTGGCGCCGGCGTCGGCTCCTCTCGCGGCTTCCCGGGCGGGCGTCCGCCCGTCATGAGCAGGCCCAGCTCCTCCTCACTGGCCTCTGGTGTAACGATATCGACGATACGCCCCTCATACATCACGGCAATGCGATCTGAGAGCGAGCGGATCTCGTCCAGTTCGGCGGAAACGAGCAAGACCGCCTTGCCCGCATCGCGCTGCTCAATGATGCGCCGGTGGATGAACTCGATGGCTCCAATATCGACGCCGCGCGTCGGCTGGGCCGCGATCAGCAGTTGGGGATCGGCAGCAAACTCGCGCGCCACGATCACCTTTTGTTGGTTACCGCCGGAGAGAGCACGCACCGGCAACCGGGTGCTCGGCGTACGGACGTCGAACTCGCGCACCAGGCGCCGTGCCCACTGAGCAATCTCGCGCAGGCGCAGAATGAAGCGAGCGCGGGCAAAGCGCGGCCAGCGTTCGCGTCCCAGAATGGTATTGTCTTCAATGGTATCGCTGAGCACCAGACCCGTACCGCGCCGATCCTCGGGAATGTGCGCTACCCCGACGAGACGCTCCTGGCGCGCATTCATATGCGTAATGTCGTAGGATCGACCGGCCTGCTCGCCACTCGCATGAGTGATCGTTATGCGGCCAGCCGTGACGGGGCGCATGCCGCTCAGGACCTCGACTAGCTCACTTTGACCGTTGCCTTCCACTCCAGCAATGCCCAGGATCTCCCCAGCCCGCACCTCGAAGCTGACCCCGCGCAGAGCCTCCAGGCCACGATCGGACCTGGCATGCAGATTCTCAACGCGCAGCACGACAGGCCCGGGCCGCGCCGGATGCTTCTCGACCTGCAAGAGGACCTCCCGCCCGACCATCAGCCGCGCGATCTCGGCCTGGTTTGTCTCGCGAGTCACCAGCTCGCCAACATTGCGCCCGCGGCGCAGGACGGTCACGCGATCGGTCAGCTCCAGAACCTCGCGCAGCTTATGAGTGATGAAGATGATGGTTTTTCCCTGGCGAGACAGGGAGCGCAGCACACCGAACAGCTCGTAGGTTTCCTGAGGGGTCAGCACGCCGGTCGGCTCATCCAGAATCAAAAGATCGGCGGCGCGGTAGAGGGCCTTGAGGATCTCAACCCGCTGCTGCAAGCCGACAGAGAGCTTCTCGATGCGGGCGTCGGGATCGATCGGCAGACCATAGCGGGCACTGAGCTGAAGCACCAGCTCACGGGCCTGGCGCCGATCATAGATGGCCACCGGTCCCCCAGGCTCCTGGCCCAGCACGATGTTCTCAGCCACCGTCAAGGGAGGAATCAGCATGAAATGCTGGTGCACCATCCCAATATGGTGGCGGATGGCGTCCCGTGGCCCGCTGATATGGACGCGCTCGCCATTAACATAAATCTCTCCGCTGTCGGGACGCACCAGTCCGTAAAGGATGTTCATGAGGGTCGTCTTGCCGGCTCCATTCTCGCCAACGAGGGCATGGATCTCGCCGCGCCGGACACGCAGGTTCACATGGTCGTTCGCCACCACACCTGGCCAGGCTTTGCAGATGTCGCGCATCTCGACCGCGTAGGGCGAGAGGACCGAGCCAGTGCTCTCCACCTGGGCAAGAGACGCCTTCTCCTGTTCGTGCATACTTCCTTGACCTCCTCGGATCCTCACCCGCTACTCAGCGCTACCAGGCTCGTAAGGCACACCATCGGCAGCCGGAGCCACAGTGCGCCCGACCAGCCCGATCAGGGCAATAATGGTCAGCAGGTAAGGCAGCGTAGCCAGCAGGTTGGAGTCGATGCCAGTATCTTGTAGACGAACGCTCAGGGCCAGGCCCAGGCCAAAGATCAGACAGGCCCCAGCGGCCCCCAGCGGGGTGTACTTGCCAAAGACCACCGCCGCCAGAGCGATGAAGCCGCGCCCAGCGGTCATATTGGGATTAAAGGTGCCAGCCACCCCTAAAGCCAGAAAGGCCCCCGCCAGCCCAGAAAGGAGGCCGCTGGCCACAACGCAGGCATAGCGAATGAGACGCACAGGGATGCCGGCGGTATCCGCGGCCTGGGGATGTTCCCCCACCGCCCGAATGCGTAGGCCCAGATTCGTTCTAAACAACAAGAACTGCATGCCGATCAAAATGACAATTGCCAGGTAGAACACGACATTCTGCTGAAAGAGCACCTGACCGACAAAGGGCAGCCGTCCCAGTGGTCCCCAACCCAGGATCGGGAGGCGGAGAGAGGAAGCGAGGCTAGGAATACCCTGGCCGCCGGTCTGCACGATATTGAGGTAATTGGTCAGGCCCAGGGCAGCCACATTAATGGCGATACCAGCAATAATCTGATCGGCCTTGAGATGAATCGAGACCACGCCATGCACCAGGGCCAGCAGGCCGCCGGCCACGATTGCCGCCAGAACCCCGAGGATGACATTATGGCTGGCCAGGGTCACCACGACCCCCACATAGCAGCCGAGCAGCATCATGCCTTCCATTGCGATGTTCACCACCCCGCTGCGCTCTGAGATCACCCCACCCAGGGCGGGCAAGAGCAGGAGAGCGGCGAACTGCAGAGAGGCCTGCCAGAGATCGCCAGAAGTAATCACGCGCAAAAAGATAGGCCAGAACACGCTTCACACCTCCCCATTCTGCTGATGTTGACGCTCCTGAGACGGGGACTGAGGCTGAGACTGAGTCGCTCTCTGCCCGGCATCGAGGGTAGCCCTCCCGGTCTCAGATGATGGCTGCTCGTCGAGTGACGGAGCAGCTGCTCCGTTAGCCGGGGCCTGGTCCAGGTCGACTACTCCTCCGGCCAGAGCGGCCACCACCGTTGGCCGGCGGGCCGCAGAGAAGCGCTTCACCAGAGCCTGCCGAATGACAGGGAGGAACTGGATCGCGATGCTAAAGAGGACCAGCGCTTCAATAATATAGACCAGGTCGCCGGGCACATTGGCCTTCAGCTGCATCAGAGAGCCACCCTGACGCATGCCTCCGAAAAGCAAGGCTCCCAGAAAGATGCCGATGGCGGTCATCCGTCCGAGCAGAGCGACGCCGATCGCATCGAAGCCGGTAGTATCGTTACGGAAGACCTGGCCGATGACCTCGTAGGGGTACTGGCCCATCAGCTGCAATGTGCCGCCGAGGCCCGCAAAGAGGCCAGCGAGTGTCATGACCAGCACCACATTGCGCTTCACCGAGATCCCGGCGTACTGAGCTGCCCGTGGATTCTCCCCGACCACGCGCGTTTCGTAGCCAAAGGTGGTGCGTGTCATCAGGAACCAGTAGACCACCAAAGCCAGCAGGGCCAGGAGAAAACTAATGTCGACGATGTACTGCTCAGGCTGATTGATGGGGGGGAGAAAATGGCCCAGCGTCTGATCATAGAGCACCGAGAGCTTGGGGAGATTGGTCTGCGGGGGCATAGAGGATGTCTGATCGGCCTGGCCCGGAGCCTGCAGGGGACCGGAGACGAGCCAGTCGCTGATATAGAAGATAATCCAGTTGAGCATGATGGTCGTCACCACCTCATGAGCCCCTCGCCAGGCCTTGAGAAGACCAACGATGCCGCCCCAGACTGCTCCGGCCAGAGCCCCGGCCACGATCATCAGCGGAGCCAGCAACCAGCCAGGCCAGGTCGAGCACTTGAGGCCAATGATGGCTGCCAGAATCGCTCCAGCAGCAAACTGACCCTCGGCCCCAATATTAAAGAGGCGCGCCCGGTAGGCAATGGCCACGGAGAGACCGGTGAAGATGAGGGGCGTAACATTCACCAGGGAGAAGGAGAGATTGGCAGCGTTGCCGAAGGCTCCCGAGAAGAGGTAGCCATAGGCCAGCAGGGCGGCGTTGAAACGATCGAGAAGCGAGCCGGAAGAGGTGATCATGATCACAATCACTCCGGCCACCATCGCCAGCAGCAGTGCCAGCAGCGGGCGCCCCAGCCCGGCGCCGACCCTGCGCAGCCAGAGCAGCCAGGCCGTCGACCTGGTCTCCAGGGCCGGAGGTGTAGGTGAGCGCGGTTGAGCAGTCTGCAAGGCCATAGATCGCAAGTCCTCCAGATCAGCAGTTACCAGGCAGCACGACGAGGATAAGGGAGAAGAAGCGATCAGTCTTCTGCCTGGCTATATGCTCCGTCACGTCACACAAAAAACTGAATTGTAATGATAGCATTGGCACAAAGCAGAGACAAGCGCTGCTTAAGGACGGCAAGAGCTAGCAGGCGCCCAGAATACGGCTCGGAGCGAGGGCGGTCTCCCCAGGGCCAGCTCATGGCGGAATAGGATCTCCTGCAGGCCAGCGCACCCAGCCAGCCAGGCCAGTCCCTGCCCGTTACAGACAACAGACAGACAGATAGGAAAGGAGCGGAACAGCGGGAGACCGGCAGGAAAGCGGCGAGAGAACAAAGGACCAGAGCGGGACTGCGGAAGGTTCCCGCTCTGGTCGCGCCCGGGCCGCTAAGTCATAGGCTTACGCTGCCGATCAAGAAGGAATATTTTCAGGAACCACCAGCGTGCCAGCCCTGATCTGATCAGCGATCTGGTCGGCCTTGTTCTTGGCATCGGCAGGCACCACGCTGCTCAACGTACCGTAGCCGACTCCATCATGAGCCAGATCGAAGCGCGGGGGATTGTTGGTGAACTTGCCATGAGCGTAGTCGCTGATCGTATCATAGACCGCCACATCAACCTTCTTGAGTGCGCTCGTGATCACGCTCTTGGGATGGAGATAATTCTGATCGGCATCCACGCCGATCCCGAAGACCCCTTCCTGGTCGGCGGCATCGAGGGCACCCACACCACACCCGCCGGCCACCTGGAAAATGATGTCAGCATTGTGCTGATTGATCTGGCTAAGTGCGGCATCCTTACACTTGTCGGTGGCGGTGAAATCCTGCGAATAGTTAATTACCACCGTGATGTTGGGATCAACCTTTTTAGCGCAGAACTTGTAGCCGGCAATATAGCGATTGACGGGCGGAATAGGCAATCCTCCGACGGCGCCAATCGTATTGTGGCCGCGCAACTGGGGAATCTTAGACTTGCCATCCAGTTCCATCTGAGCGGCGATGGCGCCGACAAGACAGCCAGCCTCTTGCTCCTTAAAGAAAAGCGGGGCCACGTTCGAGAGCGACTCGCAATCCTGCTTGCCGGCGGGAACGGCGCAGCCATCGATGATGGCGAACTTCTTATTGGGGAACTGATGCGCCACCTGATCGACGGCATTCTGCATCAGGAAGCCAACAGCGAAGACCAGATCTGCGCTGCGGGCCGCCAAAGTGAGGTTCTTGACGTAATCGGCCTGGTTTTTGGTCTCGATCACCTGGCGCGTAAAATGGAACTCGTTCATAGCCTTAGTGTAGCCGACGTAGGCCAGGTGGTTGAAGCTACGGTCGTTCAAACCGCCGATATCTGTGACGAGGGCCACCGAGATGGCCGTCTGCGCTGTGGGGGTAGTGGCTCCGCCGCCCCCCGAACTGCTCGTGTTGCCACCGCCACAAGCAGCCAGCAGGAGACTTAAGAAGGTGAGCAGTGCCACGATGCGGGCTGATGTGCCACCGTTTCGCATACGCGCGTTCCTTTCTTCTCTCCCCAGAGATTGTAGTGTGCCAGCGGAAAAGCTCTCTTCCTGTTAATGTAGTGGTAGCGACAAACAAATAAGACGCCCTGCTTCCATCTGTTATGCCATACCCAACAGCAGGCTGCAGATCCAGAGACAAGCAGAGCCGTAAGAAACCAGGACAGCACGGTCCAACTGTTCTAGCGGGATAGCACCGGGCAGCGGCAGAGACCTTGCGGTGGTTCCATGTCAATTATACGCTGCTGAACTGTAACATCTCACAGGCTCAGAGGTCGGCAGTCCAGCGCAGCCCGGGCGCGACTCGCTTGCTGGCCTGGCTATTGGCCGATGGGAACTGTTCGGGCAGGCAGATAGGCAAGCAAGCAGACAGAGGAGGGGAGGAGAAGCAGTCAACCAGGGAGCAAGAAAAGCGGCGAGGAGCGATCAGCCGCCTGCTTTGGGCTGATCCTGGACTCCTCGCCGCCGTGCTGGTGTGCCAGCCGTATGGCGACCTTCTCGCAGACGTTCTTCCAGAGGGAGCCAGTGGTCACAGAGGACTACAGCTCTGCGCCTGTGCCTCTGGCTTCCCTCCAGGGCGCTCTCAGGCGCGGATCTCCTCCAGTACCGAGAGATTGATGAAGAGGTCGCAGCTTTGGCGCAGCGTGGCCGACATGGCCTCGTCGAAGGCGGCCACCTCGACGCGCACGCCGTGATCCGAGCAGTAATCGAGCATCGGCATAAAATCGCTATCGCCGCTGACCAGAACAATACAATCAACAGCCCGGCTCTCGACAAGCCGCACGACATCCATGCAGAGGTCCAGATCGAGATCGGCCTTTTTGGCACCGCTGGAGAACGTCTTATAGTTCTTCGTCGTGATGCGGTATCCCAGGCCCTTGACGGCCTGCAGGAACATCTGCTCATCGCCGGGCTGCGGGCTGGTCGGGCAATAGGCATGGGCTCGCACCAGACGACGATTGCCGCGCAGGAAGTCGAGCAGCTTGCCAAAGTCGATGGTGAGCCGCAGCGTGCGCGCGGAGTAGAGCAGATTGGCTACATCGACGAAGACCCCGACCCGCTCTGTGGACGGCGGAGGGGGAATCGAGACCGAAACGTTGGTTGGTGACTGCTGAGAACGGCGCAGCTCGGCTACAATACGGTCGGTTTGCGATTGGATGGCTTGCACGACCGTATTGGCGAACTGAGCCATAGGATCACTGCCCCGGTTATTAGGATAGACAACATTGTTCCGCTGCACATCGGAGCGTGAAGGGCGCACACCAGCTTCGCGCACAGCCACGCTGCCGCGTGCGGGCGAAGGTTCTGGCGCCATGAAAGGACCTCCGAACTCGTTACCCAGGTTCATCTGGTTCATAGTAGTGCCGGAGATAATATGGTAGAGTCCGGCAGGAGCTGTCGGCTGCGAGGCCGGTGCCGACGCCGGCTGCGTCACAGGCGGCACAGTGACCGGAGAGACCGGCGTGGGCGGCGGAGCAATCGGGGGTGGCGTCGGCTCAACTGCCGGCGCGGGCGCAGGGGCAGCCGCCGACTTGGAACGACGACGGCGTCGCCGACGTGAGGTGGCCGCCTGAATCTCAGAGTACTCCAGCGGAGGCAGATCTTCAGGGGCAGGAGCCTGGGCCTCCTGAGCCGCCGGCCTGGCGCCGTTGGCCGTCGGCTGCGCTTGCAAAGTCACAGGGGCAGCCGGCTGCTCCTGTTCTTGTTCTTTCTCTTGTTGCTGCTTTCTACTATCTTTGTTCTGATTATTATATTGCTGCTCTTCCACAGTCTGCTCGTTTAGCATCTCACGAGGCGAGACAGGAAGAACCTCGCCGGCGCGCTGGCCGGGAGTAGTTGTCGTCTTCGCTTGTTCCGTCGCGGGTCGATGCTCCTCTTGGGCCGCCAAGCTAGGACCGCGGCTACCAGAAGCAGCCAGTTTCTCATCGGTCTCGCGCTGCTGCTCAGGAGGTGCCGACTGCTGAGATGGATTGACCAGGAACATAGCGCTATTGACCGTAGTTGCCGGACGATCGAAGCGATAGCGACGCGCGGGACGAGCCGTTTGTCCCTCTTCGCCGGTCACGGTCGTGGCCTCGGTGTTGCCAGCCTCCCCTTCGCCGGGAGGAGGAACGGCAATCGGTTCGCTGCTGGTCTGAGCCGCGGCAGGCGCGACGGCCTGGCTTTCCTCTTCAGCGCCCTTTTCCGCTTCCGGCTCGGGAGAGGGGCGCTCCTCGATAAATGGCTCACGCAGACGCCCATAGCGAGGCAAACGGATGCGCGTCGCCGGGCGCAACAATGGCGACGGTGGACGCTCAGCAGGCTTCTCAGGTGCCGCGGGACCCTGTGCCTCCGGTGGCATCTGGGCAACCGGCGGCTCCTCCGGCAGCTTTTCAGTCGGTTCCTCGGCAGGCGCGGGCACCTGCCCAGGCTGAGCGGGTTCACCGCCGCTCTGTTCCTCGCGAGCGGACTCGGTCGACGGCTCTGCCGACTGGACCTGAGCCTCACTCGCCGAAGGCGAGCTAATCACCAGGCCGCTACCGCTGCTCACAAACGAGAGGCGTCCGGGAATGGCCAGCATAGGCATTGGTTCGACTGGCAGCGAAGCAGCCGGTTGATGAGCGGAGGGGCCGCTCTCGCGCTCAGGGGACGTGGCCAAGTCACCCACCCTACTCAAGGAGCTGAGAGCATCTAGCGCCTCATGCACCGCTTCGCGCGTAGCGGCCTGGCGGGCTTCCTCTGCCTGACGAAACTCCTCAATAAACTCACTGAAGGGACGGACCTTCCCCTCACTGAACGGCAGAAAGTCCTCTATGAGCGAGGAGCCTTCCTCGCTCGCTGTCGCAAAGGCCTCCTGTGCTGCTGGTGTAGAGGGAGTGGAAGAGGCGGAAAGGGGTTCAACGGGTGAGTAGGCGGCGACGCTTTCCTGGATGCGCTGAGAGGAGGCCTCCGCCCGAGACGGAAGCTCATAGCCAGGAGCAGCGTCCACGCTCTCCCGCGCAGGTGGTTGCTTCTGCCCTTCCACAGTACCCTCCGGCACCTGCGCCCCGGGGGGCGCAGTCGGTTCTAGAGAAGCAGGAGTTGCTGCGTCTTCGGAGGCAAATGCTTCCTTTGCGACGGACACATCAACGTCGCTCTTCTCTGGCTGCGAATGTTCTCTTGTCACAAAAAGATCTCCAGTCTCACTAATTCGGGACCGGAGCGCAGGCGACTTTCGGGAGAGGTACTTGACGCACAGAACCGTCAGGGCGAATGGATGTCGTCATTGCTCGCCTATCGTCTGCTCTACTTCAACGGGTGCTCGGGAAAAGGCTAGCTAATCAAGAGTAAGCACATCGAAACACGCCGTACTTTCACCGATCCGCGTTGCAAAGATGGGCGGATGCTCACTACCATCTATCCGCCCTGCCTGTCCTCCGCTTCTTGCGACAGGCACCTCACGCTACATGCACGTCCGATCCCGATCTCCTCTACACCGTTCGCAAAGCTTGGAATCACTCTTGTTGCTGCATACCGCCGCTGAGAGGCGGGATATGGCTGGGAACGGGGCGCGCAGGTGTTTCTTGGGCCTTGCCGGCCCGGCCCCGGCCCAGGAAGCGAGCGCGTTGCTCGTGGTCGCGCTCAAGGCGGGCACTGCTCTGCTGATCACTGGCGAGCGGAGCGGAAGCAGGAGCCGGCTGAGACGTGGCGCGCTCACTCTCCTGCCGGCGCGTGATGCGCCAGACATAAAACATGCGCTCGAGAGCGGTGACCTGAGAGAAGACCGCCAGTAGAACCAGTGCCCAGATCTCAATGCCCATAATCAGGCCAATGGCCAGGATGACGACACGTTCGGGGCGGGCAAGCAATCCAGTTTTACATTCCAGTCCGAGACCTTCGGCGCGTGCTTTAGTATAGCTAACCATCAGCGAGCCGACAACAGCGACAAACACCAGGACAATCATCCAGAGCTGCTCATGGCCGAAGGGCCAGAGCTGCTCATGGAGATCTGGCCGCTGCAACACATACCAGAGCAGCCCAAAGAGAATGACACTTTCCGAATAGCGGTCGAGAGTCGAGTCAAAGAAAGCGCCAAAGGTCGTAGCCGCCTGGCGAACGCGAGCCACAGCCCCATCGAACATGTCGAAGATGCCAGCAAACAACACCAGCAAACCGCCTGCCACCAGGTACCCCTGCGCTATCACCAGGGCTGTTAAGCCGCTAAGCAACAGCCCGACAAGCGTTAACATATTTGGAGTCACGCCAAGGTTGGCTAGCGGTCTGATAATGAAAGCCACTAGGAGTCGAACTTGTTGCTGGATGCGTCTGCTTAACATATCTTTATTGTACCATACCCGGCCCTCTTCGGACTAGCTCTTTTTTCGCAGCGAGCCTGCCGCGAGGGCCTCTGAAGATGACGTAGACAACGCACTACACAACCAAACAAACGCAGAGTAGCGCACCGCGTCCCTGCCTCTGGTGTTTTCCCTCTGACTGACAGCAGCCAGAGTATGACCACTGCAGCGGCAAGGCGAGAGAGTGAGGCAAGCGTAAGCGCGAGCAATGCGCAGCGCAGATCGTCGGTGAACAAGGCAGCCGAGCGCTGGCCGAGGTTTTGCGAGGTCGACATTGAGCCAACGGCGGGCACAGGAGCAGCCCCTTTGCTGCCCGTGCCCTGAAAGCACTTAGCTTCTGGCTGGCCATCTGCCCTGCTCTCCTCTCTTCGCTGGTGAGCCAGTCGTTCCCATCCGATGGGAGGTGGGAGCTATCTCTCTCCCTGGCCTGTCTACTTCTTCTCCATCCAGCTCACCGCTACTGAGCGGCTCGGCTAAGCGCAGCCAGCCGGTGCTGTGGCCCAATCCAGCGCGTTCGCTGGCCTGCTGCGGAGAAAAGGGCCGTTTAAACCGGCTCCCGCTCACGCAGGGCATAGAGGAGCTGCCGCTCTTCTAGCAGCTCCTGATAATAATCCAGCACGCGACGGGCGATCTGTGGCCAAGCATACTGCTGGCAGGTTTGCAGGCCAGCCTCCACCAGACGGCGCCGCAGTGGCTCATCCTCCAGCAGGCGACAGATAGCCATGCTAAGCGCGAGGCTATCGCGTGGGGGCGCTAAGAGGCCATTGAGGCCGTGAGTGATAACTGTGGCATACCCCTCGATGTTGCTCGCCACCACGGGTACGCCGGAAGCCATCGCTTCCAGCAGGACCACCCCCAGGCTTTCCCCGCCGATCGAGGGGGCACAGAAGACATGAGCGCTGGCAAAGTAGCGTGGCAGCTCTTCCGCCGAAACCCGGCCCACAAAGACCACATCCTGCCAGCCCTGCTTCTCCACAAAGCGTTCGAAACCGCGCTTCAACCCGCCTTCACCCACGAAAATGAAGCGTGTGTCGGGATGGCGCTCACGGATCGCGGGGATAGCGCGTAACAGGTATTTGGCGCCCTTGCGCTTCTCAAACCGCCCGACAAAGAGGATGTTCCGCTTCCCATCCATGAACCAGGGTAAAGGCTGGTTCCAGATGTTGAAGCGCTCTAGATCGATCCCATTCGGGATCAGGCGATAGTCCGCCGGAAAGTAGCGTGAAACAAACTGGTAGGCCGCCGATGAAACGGCGATGCGCCCGGCCAGCCGGCGAAAGTAAGGGCGCAGGAAAGGATGCAGCGATGCATAGGCCAGATAGGGTGTGGAGGTAATCCTGGCAGCAGCAAAGGCGTGAAATGTCCCGACATTGATTGCCCGCGAGAAGCGTAGCACCGCCAGGGGCAAACCAGGAATCAATGGCTCGTGAAGATGGATAATATCAAAACGCTCGTGCTGCAGCACAGAGCGCACGCGCCGCCCCAGATAGGGGTTCAGGGCCACGCGAGCGATCGAGCCATTAAAAGGAACGGGTGAGGCCCCGGCCATCTTATAGACCTGTTCCTCTGCCAACCGCTCGTCATCTCGAGAGACCGGGGCAAGGATGCGCACCTCCAGACCCATTTTGCGAAACTCACGCGCCAAATGGCGGACATGTTCACGCACTCCACCAGGATAGCTCCAATCGTATGGAGTCACGAGACCTATTTTCACGAGTCGCTCCCTGCCTTACAATGTTGTAGAGACGCGACTATCCCCTGGACCTTACGCAAGCCCGGCCACGGTCCCCTCCTACTCAGCCAAAGGCGCCATACAACATTTTACCAGA
>NZ_JBHOQV010000141.1:0-8993 GCF_042408735.1 Thermogemmatispora sp. | reverse complement strand
AAGCACCAGGTCCTGTCTGGGTGACCCCTCTCCCCAATCCCAGCCGGCCTTCTCCGCTGCTTCTGACTTTTTGTAGCAGCAGTCCTGAGTCGATGAGACCTGGGTTTCAATCCCAGACGGGCTTCTTCGCTGCTTCTGACTTTTCTGCCTGATAGCTCTGCTGCTCTCGCAAGAGGTTTCAATCCCAGACGGGCTTCTTCGCTGCTTCTGACGCGGCAAGTCCGTTTTTGCGCGCTATCTCTCGCTGCTCGTTTCAATCCCAGACGGGCTTCTTCGCTGCTTCTGACGTCCTGGAGATGGGGACATGGAGGTCCGTGTCTCCAAGTTTCAATCCCAGACGGGCTTCTTCGCTGCTTCTGACGGCAACGGTAGGGCGCCAGCTCCTCCCTCTCCGGGAGGTTTCAATCCCAGACGGGCTTCTTCGCTGCTTCTGACGCTGCTTCTTCCTCGTCCCCAGAAGTGGAAATCCAAGTTTCAATCCCAGACGGGCTTCTTCGCTGCTTCTGACCCTCCCTTCCTGCAAGAGGGTGGTTGGAGGAATGGAAGCGTTTCAATCCCAGACGGGCTTCTTCGCTGCTTCTGACAAGCCGCCGGGCAGCTTCTAGGGTTACTACGATGGTTTCAATCCCAGACGGGCTTCTTCGCTGCTTCTGACCAACCCGTTGGGGAGTCTCTGGGGAGTTCATCGTAGTGTTTCAATCCCAGACGGGCTTCTTCGCTGCTTCTGACTCCTGTTGTCTGAAGAAAGGAGGAGCAATGATTGTGTTTCAATCCCAGACGGGCTTCTTCGCTGCTTCTGACTTTGCCAGCGCCCCCTAGTCACGGGGCGTGTTTGCGAAGTGTTTCAATCCCAGACGGGCTTCTTCGCTGCTTCTGACGTCCCGGAAGAACCGGGTTGCTCTTCTATACCCCCAAGTTTCAATCCCAGACGGGCTTCTTCGCTGCTTCTGACCAGACCTATTTCTGGATTCGGACTATGAGCTTCATCTGTTTCAATCCCAGACGGGCTTCTTCGCTGCTTCTGACGTAATGTATGAGCAGCCCGCACGCGTACCCACTCCCGTTTCAATCCCAGACGGGCTTCTTCGCTGCTTCTGACAGCGTTACTGCTACCGGCGACCAGACGAACAGGTGCGTTTCAATCCCAGACGGGCTTCTTCGCTGCTTCTGACAGCCCCTCCTTCAGGATAGCATCAGGAGCCGTCTCCGTCAAGCCGTTTCGAGCATCCCAAAAAAGCGGTCAGCAGTGACCGCTGTTGTGCGGTCATGATACCAGCCGCTGTGGCCCTGCGGCGGCCAGGGAAGCCCTTCGAGCATCGCTGCGTGGGAAGCCGGGTGCCGAGATGCTCGAAGTGACCTGCAGGAAGCAGGTAAAGGAGCATGAAGAGGATCGCATGCTTCTAGATGCAATGGAGTCAGAAAAGAGAGCAAACGTGCCGGGGATCTCCTGTGGTCTCCTGATCCTGGCGACCCTCACCTCCATATGAGGGGGCAGCGCTCTCCTCCAGGACCCCTCGGCTGGCTGGTCCGCCCGCTTGCCTTGTTCCCCCTACCCAGGATATAGTTCCCGCTCCAGTCCAGGGGGCTGAGCCAGATCGACCCAGCCGTTCCGGCTCGCTCCCCCCTCTGTTCCTGTCTTGTTCCCGTCCTGTTCCCCTGGTGTTTCCCCCACGACCCCTGGGGCGACCGTTGGCATCTCCGGTCCATTCCCCTCGCTGTCCAGTCGCCAGGGCTATGCTCAAAGCAGTCCGCCCAGCAGGGACGGCCTTCCTCCTTCGAATCTCCCCTCCTTTGGGGACACCTGGACCTGTGCGTCCATGTGGCGAATGGGGGTTGGCAAGACCCCTGGGAGGGCGTGTGAGGCCATCTCTGCGATGGCCTTCACGAGATGAGCTGAAAGGAGCCGATTGCGATGTCTGTCTCTGAACCTCGTCAGCCCGCCGCTCAAGGCGATTCCTCCCTGGCTGATCCCTCTGCTGGGACCAGTGCAAGCTCTTCCCCTTCGCCAGGTGGAGCTACAGCAGCGAGCCCGCCGCCGGTGCCGCCCTTCTCGCCAGCAGCAGAGTCGGTAGCCGCAGCGAGCCGGGCGGCAGAGCCGGCCCTCTCTCCGGCGCAGGAGCAGGAATGGTTCACCTGGGAAGATGACGCTGAGCATGCCTCATCCTTCTTCCTCCCCCAGCCTTCTGGCCCACTGGCGATGCCCACCGTCCCAGAAGCCGCAGCGAGCCAGCCGCAGTCAGCGGGTCTGGCGATGATCGCCCGGCGCTCCTCCTGGTCACTGCTGCGCCGGTTGGGCCTGGTGGCCTTGACCCTCTTGCTGCTGAGCCTGCTGCTGGCGACAGCTCTGGCTCATGCCCCAGCACCTGGTGCTGCTTCCCCCACGCGGACCGCTACAGGGGGGACGGCGGTACTTCCCACGGCCACCGTTCCGCGCGCTGTCCGTACGCCAGGAGCCCAACGTACCCCCACAGGGAGACCGGCGGCGCCTTCTCCTTCTCCCATGCCGACCAGTCGTCCTGACCCGAGTGCACCTGCGGGGTCCACGAACCCGGCAGCAGAGCAGAATCAGGGGACTCCTGGAGTTCCCGCGGCATGGCTGGCAGCAGAGCTGCCAACGGGCTGGACGGCTGCAGGCCTGACGCGCGCTGATGCCATTGAGGCGCTGCGGACTGCTGTCACCTTTACCGACCGTGAAATGAGCCTGGATTACCGCAACGTTGGCACGCGGACCAGACCCGGCGGGACGTTGACGGCGGCGGTGTTCCTGCTCACCCCTGGGGGAAAGGCTCGCTTCCAGCGGAATGACCGCCGGATGAGTCCGGCCTTCTACGATGCAGTCGTAGGAGAGCAGCTCATCCAGGAGGTAGTGAATGCAGAGCCACAGTTGGTGGCCCTGCAAGTCCGTGGGGGGCAACGCTTTGCCCTGGTAACGGTGCAGTTCTGGCTTTGGCAGATGCGACGCGATCCGGCAACGGGGCAGCTTCAGCAGGGGCTACAAACCGATCCGACGACAGGGCAGCCCGTGCGCCATCAGATGTCGGTCCTGCTGCTGCGAGTGCCTCCGGCTGCGCAGGGACCTGCAGCCCCGATGGGGGGCACGGGCTGGCTGGTCTCGACCTATGGCCTCGATCTGCCTGCAGGAGAAACCCTGCCTCTGCTGACGCCCCCCTGAGAAGCCAGTGCCAGTATCCTGTGAACCAGCGCTGCCTTTCTCCCCATCAAGGAGGTCTCAAGGAGGTCCTCTCGCCATGCCCTGCTCTCCTGAAGAACTGAACCAGGAAGCTGCTCCCGCCGACCAGCTTCCTTCATCCGCTGGCTGGCTTTGCTCTGCCCTGCTGCGACGGACGATGCTGCCGGTCCTCGTGACTGGACTGCTGCTCCTGCTCTGGGGACAGCAGTCAGTGAGAGCCGACCCGGCAGGAACGCTCCTGGTGCTGGTCCGACGGCTGGTCTCGCTGGTCAGCTTCCCCATCGTTCTCGCGGTCCTGGCTGGCCTGGGCGTGCTCTGCTTGCTGGGAATGCTTGGCCTGTTGGGGCTGGCAGAGGTCGTCGTACGAACGCTTACTCGGCCTCTGCGGCAGGCTCCGGTCTCCACGCTCACCCCGGCCCTGGTAGGGTGGCCTGCCGAAGCCATTTCCTTTCCAGTGACGGTCGGGTCCTGTTCGTATCCCGTGCCCGGGTACTACTGCCCGCAGCCCGGCGCGCGTAGCCTCATCATCGTGAGCCCGGGCTATCGGCGTCCTGTGGAAGATGTCCTTCTGATCTGCCGCGCCCTCTGGCAGGCAGGGCATCACGTCCTGGCGTTCGAGTACCTCGGGCATGGGCGTCCTCTGCCTGCTGGGGGCTCTGTACCGCTGACGCTGGGCTATCGCGAAGTCAAGGATTTCTTGGCCGCGGTGCGCTATGCCCAAGAGCGGGCGCCGGGTTGTCGGATTGGGGCCCTGGGCTTCTCGATGGGGGGCGCTGTGAGCGTGCTGGGGGCCGTCTGCTGCCCCGAGGTAGCTGCAGTGGTTGCCGATAGCGCCTTTGCCACCCAGTGGCAAGCGGTTGAGCAAGTAGTGCGACAGCGCCTGCGCCTGCCACCACGATGGGTGGACTGGTTGCTGCCGCCACTGTACTGGGTGAGCAACAGGCTCCTCAGATGGCATGCCGGCTATCGCTTCGAGCAAGTGGAGCCAGTGCAAGCGATCGCGCGGATCGCGCCGCGACCGGTCTTGCTCATCCACGGACAGCAGGACCGGCTGATTCCAGCGGCGGCGGCGCAGCAGCTCTACGCTGCTGCCCGGCGACCCAAGGCCCTCTGGCTGGTGCCTGGGGTGGAGCATGTGCGCGCTTGTCTGCAAGTGCCTGACCGCTACGTGGCCTGCCTAACTGCCTTCTTCCAGCAGGCGCTCTTGCAAGATCGGCCCGCTCGTCCCTTCCAGGTCGCTACTGGCTCCAGCGTTGTCGCTGGTTCTCACGGACAGGAAAAGGCGCCTGTGCGGGTCTCTCGGGCCAACCCGCCCAAGCGCGAGCAGGATCAGTCCTCCCCCCCTGGGTTCCGGTTGGGCCTGGTTTGGGGGCGCTGGCTGGTGCGTTGGCGGTGGCGAGTAGCAGGAGCCTGGCTGCTGGTGCTGCTCATCAGCCTGCCACTGGCGCAGACGGTTGGGGCGGTGCTTCGGCCTGGAGGAACAACCGTGCCTGGGGGTGAAGCTGCCCAGGTGCAGGCTGTCCTTCGTCAACGTCTCCACCAGCCGGCAACCCAGCTGTTTGCAGTGCTCTCTGTCTCACCCCAACAGGCCCGGAGCCGTTCCTTTGCACAGCAACAGCAGGCTGTCGTCGCCAGAGCGAGAAGTCTCCCCCATGTCCTGACGATCCAGGCGCAGGTCAGTCCGAATGGACAGACGGCCCTGGTAATCCTGGGACTGGATGAGGATAGCGATACGATGGCAACGCTTGTTCCGCAACTGCAGGACCGGCTGGGAGCCATCCCTGGGCCTGCTCACCTCCGGTTGACAGGTGAGGCTGCAGTCGCAGCCGCTCTGCAGCAGGCCACCCAGGTGGATACAGCCCGAGCAGAAGCGCTGGCGCTGCCCCTGACCCTGATAGCCCTGCTGCTGGTCTTTGACGGGCTGCTCGCTAGCCTGCTCCCAGTGGGGCTGGCCGGACTGACGCTGCTCACGGCGCTGGCCGGACTCGCAGTGCTGGGTCGGCTGTTCTCGCTGCAGAGCCTGACAGAGAGCCTGGTGAGCATCATTGGTCTGGGACTGGCCAGTGACTATAGCCTGTTGCTGATCCGTCGCTTCCGCGAGGAACTGGCACGAACCGGAGCAGTGCCCGAGGCAGTGGCCTACACGGTGGCCACTGCGGGCGAGGCTATTGCTTTCAGCGCCTGTATTGTGGCACTGGGCTTTGGGGCATTGCTGCTGATCCCCATTCCGCTGCTGTGCTCTCTGGGGGTCGGAGGCTGTCTGGTCACAGGCATGGCGGCTCTGGCAGCACTCACGCTCTTACCTGCGTTGCTCAGCCTGCTGGGGCCGCGCATCAATGCACTGGCACTCTCTTCCTTGCTCCCATGGCAAGTGCAACGCTGGCGTGACCTGCTGCCTGTCCGGCGTCCGAGCCCTGCCTCGGTGTCAGCACCGCAAGGAGCTGTCCGATCTGTCTCCTGGTGGGAACGCTGGGCCTGGACAGTCATGCGCCATCCCTTGCCGCTCCTTGGGGGAGCGCTGGCGCTGCTCCTGCTGGTGAGCTGGCCAGCACTGGCCCTGCGCCCTGGCCTGCCCGGGGCAGCAGTGCTGCCTGCTGATGCCCCTGCGCGGCAGGGGTGGGAAGAGCTCACGCGTGCCTTTCCCACCGTTGACCCGGCCCCGATTCTGGTGGTTGTTCAACCCACAGCTCCCCGATCGATGCGCTCTGCGGCTGATCGCATCGGGGTGATGCGGCTGGTCAGCTGGATCGAACGCCTGCCCCATGTGAGTGGCGTCGATCTCCCTATGGACCACGCGCCTCAGCCTTCCCCAGGCGGGGCGATGCTCTTGCTCGTGCATACAGACAGCGCTCCTGATTCCCCAGAGGAGGCCCAGCTGCTGGATCAGCTGCACGTGGTGCCAGCTTCCCTGCGAGAGGGACTCCTCCTGCAGATTGGAGGGCCACGAGCCCAGACGCTCGAATTTGATCGCGCACTCTACCGCGCCAGTGGGTTAGCACTGATCTTCTTGCTGACAGGAACTGTCCTGCTGCTCCTGATCACTTTCCGCTCGCTGGTGCTTCCGCTCAAGGCGATCCTGATGAATCTGCTCTCCCTCGGGGGAGCGTACGGGGCGCTGGTCTGGGTCTTCCAGGAGGGACATGGAGCCGGCTGGCTGGGGTTCACGCCTGCCGGTTCACTGGACCGCTTTGTCCCCATCGTGCTAGGCTGCACGCTTTTTGGCCTCTCGATGGACTACGAGGTCTTCCTCTTGAGCCGTGTGCGCGAGTGCTGGTGGCACTCTCGCGACAATGAACGAGCGGTGGCGGAGGGGCTGGCTCGGACGGGAGGTCTCATCACCAGCGCAGCCTGTCTGTTTTTGCTGGTGGCGGGAGCCTTTCTCACGACCCAGCTGGTGGTGACTAAGGAGCTGGGTTGGGGTATCTGCGTGGCCATCGGGCTAGATGCCTTTCTGATTCGCCCGCTCGTGGTGCCTGCAACCATGCGCCTGCTCGGGAACTGGAATTGGTGGCTCCCAGGCCAGCGGAGGGAGAACCAACCGCGCGTGGCAGCTGGGGCATCTCGTCTGCGCGGCAAACTCCTGCCCCTCAGCGAGCAGCAGGCACAGCGGGCCTGGGAGGTGCTGCTGATCAGGCTAGTAGCTCAGACGCTGCAGCAACCTGTTGTCCAGTTCACGGGACAGAGCCATTTCTTCACTAGTGGCGGTGATTCGCACTCTCTGGAGCAGCTCCTGCTGCGAATCAGGCAGCACCTGGGGGTGACGCTAACCGTGGAAGAGGTTCTGGCTCACCCAGTGCTTGAAGCATTGGCTGTTCTGGTGCAGCAGAGACTCCTGCAGCAGGAGGAGCATGGGGCCTCCGATCCTCCCCGGCCCCCAGATAGCAGGCATGGCCCAACAGAGACGCAGCAGAGGTGATGAAGGCCGGACCTGGTGCCCATCTCTGAAGGTTCTCGCTCACTACCGACACTGGTTGTACGAACGATCGCTTGAGACACTGAGGTCAAGGCGACCTCGCAAGGAAGGAGCACGGATGTACCGCTTTCCATCTCTTCTTACGAAGCCTCGTTGGCATCGCTGGCTCCTCAGGGCCAGCAAGGCGCATGGGTTCTGCTGGCTGCTGGCCCTGATCCTGCTTGCGCTCTTGACAGTTTTCCTGCTCTTGCGGCCAACTCCGTCTAGTCTGGCCAGGGGAAACTCATTTGAGACATGCTCGACAGTGCTGCCCAGGGACCGGCCACGGTTCTGCACGGGGACTGATCCGATTGTCGAAGGATGCTCGCTGGATGCGCAAACAGTTAATGAAGTGTCCATGCGCTGGGGAACACGCGCAGTAGGCCTGGCGCAAGTCCGTCACTCTCCGCTCTGCAATACCTATTGGGGACGTGGCTTTAGTTTTCTCCATGGAGCCAGTATCAGTGTCTACCTGCCCGATCTAGGCACAGGAGCAAAGGCATCCTACCTGTCCACGACGTCGCAGGTCTACTCGAACATGGTCTATGCCTTCGTTCCAACCGTGACGATTGAAATCATCGTGGGCCCGGCTCAGGTGATTGCCACGACCATTCCTGGAGTTCATCCCACAGGATAGCCGACCTCTCACATTCCTGCCTGGCTATCTGCCGCCAGGCAGGAATGTGAAAAGGGAGCGGGGGGAAGGCTGCCTCCACTCCTTCAGCGTGTCTCTCGCCACCGGCTTGGGTGACAGCAGGAAGAGTGACACTGCACTGGACGGCAGTCATTCCCCAGGACGCGAGACCTGATCTCTCGGGCTGTGAACACCAAGTTCCCTGCGAAGGGACTAATCCCTCACTGGGAGAGGCGAAAAGTGTGTAGTAGGGGAATGCAGACGCAATCTTCTCTTCGCTCGACCCGACCCGAAAGGAGAATCCCTATGCATCTGTCCTGGTTCCCAAGTGCTGCCAACATGGCCGGTGCAGAGGGGCGGCGTCTGGGCCTGGCCCTCACCGAGATCGAGGCGACGGATACCTTTGAGGACATTGTTACTCGACTGCCCCGTGCTGCTCCTGCACTGCTTATGCAGTTCCCGGAAACAGGGCCGCTCGTGGAGGACCAGGAGCTCCTGTTGCGGCGCTGCCGGGCCAGCGCGGAGCGGCTGGTAGTACTCCTGCCTCCCGAGCAGCTCCCCCATTGGGGAGCAAGTGCCTACCGGGTAGGCGTTCCGTTTGCCTGTATGCGGGAACGTGCACTTGCTCTCCTGGGTCTTGAAGACGGGGTCTTTCCCCCAGGTGAGCCTGGACAGGAGAAGGTTGATTCTGTTCCATCGAGAGCACAGCCGTTGCCGGCAGAGCACCAGCGCCAGCCTGGAGTCTTCCGACCAAGGCTTCTCTGGGACGGATACTTCTCCAGCCGCTGGATCTGTCTGCTGGATCTCCTCTGGTGTGGAGGATGCCTGCTGGGCCTGGTGCTGCTCCTGATCCATCCCATGCTCTTGCTCCCAGGAGCAGGGAAGCCTTAGTCAGCGATATGCCTGTCTGTCTGCATGCTCATCGTCCTCCCCTCTCAGATAGTCAGCGGAAGAAAGGAGGCCACTCGTTCCGATGTCACGTGTCATGTCTGGTGATCAGGATCGGCATCGAGTCATACAGCAGGGGGAGGGGCCAACGCTCTCACCTGCGCGATGCAAGCGCCTGCTCAAGACCGATGGGCCAGCCCCAGCAGGCTACACCATCGAGGACCTGGAGTGCTTTCTGGACCTCCTCTACGGTCTCTATAGCCATATCACCTCCCCGAAAGCCTTGCAGGAGATGATCGTCAGCGATCCCTTTGATCGCAGCGAGCAGC
>NZ_JBHOQV010000138.1:0-21707 GCF_042408735.1 Thermogemmatispora sp. | reverse complement strand
AGAACCTGCGCATGGGCATGAAAGAACCCTTAAAATCCGCACGGTTGATCGTTCCTGTTGACGTTGGCGTTCTGGTCGAAAAGCTCAAGGAAAAAGTGTTCAAGTAAATTTCAACGAAAAGCTTGACAGCACCTGAAATGCGATGTTACAATTAGCGCAATGAAAGGAGGTGGTGTGCACATGCCTGAACGAGAATGCCACGCAGGTGGCGAGTTAACCGGCCACACCAATCGGAGAGGGAGGGGTGCCTCCTGAGTGTGGCGCCAGCCGGAAGGTGGGAAACGGCCTTACCCGCTTGGGAAGTCGGTTAACTCCCGCCTGTATGGTTTGCCGCGGGACCTGTGCCGGTCGTTACCGCTCTCACGTTTCTCCTGCTGAGGCATAGCAGCAAGCGGTGCCTTGCGAGAGCGTTTTGTAGTGGTCATGGACCGGCCTGGGTCCGCGGATGTCTTTGGCGAGGCGTCTGAGTTCGTTGGCTCTGGATCGGGGAGGTCGCCCTGGGAGGCTGCCGGGAAAGAAGGGTGAGCTAACAACGGCTCTCCTGGTCTGGAGGCGAGGGTAAGAGGGTAAGAAGAGGGCGAGGCGAGCGGCAGAAAGCGCGCAGGAAGCAAGGAAAGAGAGCAAGCTGCTGAGGCGCCGGTGCTGAGTTCCATTTCCCCGCTGAAGAAGCAGGCAGTGGTAGCAAGACGAGCAGAGGGGCCAGGAGCAGATGGCCAGCAGTGAACGGTTGCAGCTCGATAGATTGCAGCAGATAGTGGGCACTCGCCTGATTGGGAGAGGAGAGGGGCGGCTGCTCTACCTCCCGGTGGTTGGTTCGACGAATACGCTGGCGATGCAGCGGGCCAGCGAGGTTGGTCCGAGCGAGAGTCTGGAGGGCCTGGTGGTGCTCACGGAGAGTCAGACCGCTGGGCGTGGCAGGCAGGGCCGCCGCTGGGTGGACGTGGCCGGGCGCAATGTCCTCCTGTCACTGGTGCTCTATCCACGTTTCCCGCTTCCCCTGGTGACCATGTTCTCCTCTCTGGCCGTGCTGGAAGCCATCGCCGAGACTGCTGGCCTCGTCGCTGGTCTTAAATGGCCCAACGATGTCTTAATTGGCGAACGTAAAGTTGCTGGTATTTTAATTGAGACCGGCACCGATCGTGCAGGTCGTCTGGTGGCCGTACTGGGGATCGGCGTCAATGTGAATGGACGCAGTGAGGATTTAGCGATCGAGCAGAGTGCGGGCGGATCGGTGCAGTCCCGCCCCCAGGCTCCTGCGGCTGCGTCAGCTCCGCTGGTTCAAGCGCCGACGCCGACAACGTTAGAGGCCGAGTGCGGTCGCCCCGTGGGCCGTGAGGTCTTCATTGCGCGTCTTTTGGAGCATATAGAGGATTCGTATCTGGCCCTGCAGGAGGAAGTTGCAACTCTTGCTGAGCGCTTCACGCGCTCGGTCCCAGCTGTCTCGGCGACCCTCCTCTCGCTGCCGGTAGCTCGCCTGACGCGCGAGCGCTGGCGCAGCCGCCTGCAGACGCTGGGACGCACGGTGCGTATTCAGCAGGGTGCCCGTCAGCTTGAAGGCAGGGCGGAGGAGGTTACCGAGAGCGGCGAGCTGCTGCTGCGCTGCCGCTCGGGCGAGCTGGTGACGGTGACCTGGGGAGACGTGGGGCATCTGTCTTCTTGTTGATAGTTGGCTCGCGCTCCCGTACCCGGGCCTGGGTGACAAGGAAGGGCTGAGCCTCTCTTCGCTCCGCCTCCCTCGTCCCAAGCGTTTGCTCGCTCCGACAAAACCGGCCAGAAAGCCAGAGACCTGGACCGGGCTCTCTCTTGAAGAAGCTGCTTACTACCTGTGACGCACCTGTTGCATCCTGGCGCGACAGGGTCGGTAGGCAGGCTGAGACTCTGGTAGTAGATGAGAGATTTCCTGCAGACAATGGAGGGAAACATAGGATGGAGACACAGGGCGTCTATCTGACCGAGGATGGCCGGCAACGTCTTCTCAATCAGCTGGAGTTCTTGCGTACGGTCAAGCGGGCCGAGGTCGCGCGCTACCTGCATGATGCCAAGGAAGGGGGCGATGTCAACGACAATGCCGCCTATGAGGAGGCCAAGACAGAGTACGCCCGTCTCGAAGGGAAGATTTATGAGCTGGAGCAGATGCTGGCCACAGCTCGCACGATTCAGAAGGTCCAGAGCGATGAGGTAACCCTGGGATCGGTGGTGCGTGTGCGCAGCAGCGACGGACGAGAGGCCTGCTATACAATTGTGGGCGCCTATGAGGCCAATCCCAGCGCTGGCCGCATCTCGAACGAGTCTCCGGTTGGGAAAGCCTTGCTTGGCCATAAAGTGGGCGATCTGGTCATGGTTTCTACCCCTGGTGGTGTCAAAGAGTACACCGTCCTCGCCATTGAGTAAGTGAGCTTTTCCCCCTGCGACGAGAGCATTCCTGTTTCTCCTCCCCGAGTGCTTTCGTCTCCTGATCCAGCCAGGATGGAGTATGCCGCTGTGTCTTTCGGGGCCGCCTTCTCTTGTGCGGCCCTCCTCTTTGATTGAGTGAGATCTGACCTTACTGGCCATCCTGGGCGCTGTGGGTGAGTGAGGTGGGGGGGACAGGCCGGCGGGCGGGCGGGAGGGCGGGCAGCAATGCCCTGCGTAGAGGTGCGGCTGCGGCTGCCTCTGCATACTACAGAACAGATAAATAACGCCCAAGTGAGATAGGTGAGCGAGCAGACGAACGACTGAATGGGGGCTGCCGAGAGGCTACCTGCTCTTTCTCTCCCCCTGCTATCCACTGGCCCGGAATTTTGCTAAAATAGCGGCAAACCATTGTGAGGAGTTTTCAAGAGCGTTATGGCTGATGAAAGAAGTGTGCGGCTCCAGCGCCTGCAGGCTTTGCGTGAGCAAGGTATCAATCCCTATCCCAACCATGTTGAGCGCAGCCATACCATTGCCGAGGTGCTGCAGCACTTTGATGAGTGGCTGGGAGAGGAACACTCTTTTTCTCTAGTCGGACGCATCCGCTTGTTGCGCGAGATGGGTAAGGTGGCCTTTGCCCATATCGAGGATGGCACTGGTCGCATTCAGGTCTACTTCCGCATTAACGATCTGGGTGAGGAGACCTATCGCACTGTTCGGCTGCTGGATATCGGTGACTTTATTCAGGCCCGAGGTTTCCTCTTTTACACGCGCACTGGCGAGCGCACGCTGCATGTCCTGCAGTTCGCTCTGATTGCTAAGGGCCTGCGTCCGCTGCCCGAGAAATATCACGGACTGGAGGATATCGAGCTGCGTCAGCGGAAGCGCTACCTGGATCTGCTGGCCAACGGCGATGAGGTGAAGTCGATTTTTGTGACGCGCGGGCGTGTCATTCGGGCCATGCGGCGTTTCCTCGACGAGCGAGGCTTTCTGGAGGTGGAGACACCGATTCTGCAGCCGATCTATGGTGGCGCTACGGCCCGTCCTTTTGTGACCCACCATCATGCCCTGGACCGCGATCTCTACCTGCGCATCGCCGTCGAGCTATATCTGAAACGCCTGCTGGTCGGCGGCTTCGAGCGCGTCTACGAGATTGGGCGCAATTTCCGCAATGAAGGGATCGACCGCACGCACAACCCCGAGTTTACTATGATGGAGTGCTATCAGGCCTACGCCGATTATGAGGATATGATGCGCCTGACGGAGGAGATGATCTATACGATCGCTCTGGAGGCTTGCGGGTCCCCGCGCGTGCGCTATCGGGGTTACGAGGTGGATCTCACGCCGCCCTGGCCGCGCCTGCCGCTGCTGGCGACGATTGAGGAGTTCACGGGCATCGCTGTGGAGCGCTATCCTGATCGCGAGAGCCTGGCCGCGGAGATGCGCGCCCGTGGCTATGAGGTCGATCCGGCTTTGGGCCGAGGTCGCTTGATCGATGAGCTGAAAAGCGCCATGTTTCGCCAAGGCGCTGAGCCGTTGCGCCGAGCCCTCTTCTTGGTCGATTATCCGCTGGATGTCTCGCCCCTGGCAAAGCGCCATCGTTCGCAGCCCAATCTGGTGGAGCGTTTTCAGCCGTTCCTGGGCGGCCTGGAGATCGGCAACGCTTTCACCGAACTCAACGATCCGCTCGATCAGCGTCAACGCTTTGAGGACCAGATGCGCCAGCGCGCTCACGGCGATGTGGAGGCGCAGGTGCTCGATGAGGACTTTCTGGAAGCGCTGGAGGTGGGTATGCCCCCCACGGGCGGGCTGGGCATCGGCGTGGATCGCCTGGTCATGTTCCTGACCGATCAGGAGTCCATTCGCGACGTGATTCTTTTCCCCACGATGCGCAAGGCCCCCAACGAGCTATGATCGTCGGCCTGCCCCAATTCTGCTAGCTCGCTCGTTTCTGCTTTGATGTTCGCTGCCGCTGCCGCCGTTGCGCTGCCAGCGCGCGCACTCCGGGCGGTGCTTCAGGTCGCTCTTCCTGCTCGCCGTGGTCTGCCTGCTCCCTCTCCTCCGTCAACGGATGCCAGGAGAGGTTGCGCCGCTGCTCCGATCCTGCTCGCTTCCTCCGCCAGCACCTTCGGCGGACAGCCCAGACCGCGCGCTGCCAGGCTGTGACCCTTGTGGCCGATTCCCCCGTCACTACTTGACAAGCCCCGCTCGGAGTGCTATAGTAGCTAACTAGAAAGCCGGGTGACCAGAGCAGACGGCGGCTCTGGCGCGGCGGCTGAGTGAGTCAATGGGCGCTTAGCTCAGTGGGAGAGCGCTTCGTTCACACCGAAGAGGTCACTGGTTCGAGCCCAGTAGCGCCCACTTTTTTTATGCCTGTTTGCGACTCGATCCTCTCTGATCGCTCGCCGTCCTTCCACCGCATGCGGCTCCAGGGACTCGCCCGTTGGGCTGTTTCCCTGGTCCCCAGGGGACTGCCTGCTGCTCTCCTTGACGTCTCTTTCGCCAGGCATTAGACTCTAAATGGATACCCTCGCGCGTCACGTCTTGAAGTGTGCAGCTTAGTTCGAAAAGAGGCAGGGGCTTGATGAGCCGGTCGCTGAACATCCTGAGAGAAGGGCCTTTTGCCGACCGCGCTCGCGCTCTGCGTCTCTCCTTCCCTGCCTGGAACCTGAGACTCACTGGCAGGTCTGGCTGGCAGCGGATCTTCTCTTGACCGTAGCCAGGGCGGTTGCTGGCCCGGCATGGCCGGAAAGCGCCCTCGGAAAGCGGAGCAGTCGCGCTGAAGTCAGGAGCTGGGGGATGGAGGCCGCCCTGCCAACAGGCCGATCGCCTCTGTCTTGCCTGCTCTGTCTGCCGGTTGAAATACTGGCTGGTTTTTGTTCCTCCTAACTTCGCCCTGGGATGCCATGACTCGTGATCTTGAGACGCAGCGACGTTATCTGCTCGAGAGCTTGCGTAGCGCAGGTATCCACGATGAGCGTGTGCTGGCAGCGATTGGGGCGACGCCGCGCGAATTGTTCGTTGATCCCCACCATCGTCAGTGGGCCTACGCTGATCAAGCCCTTCCGATCGGCTGCGGGCAGACTATTTCTCAGCCCCTGATTGTGGCGACCATGACCCAGGCTCTGCAGCTGAGCGGTCAGGAGCGCGTCCTGGAAGTGGGCACCGGCTCCGGCTATCAGGCAGCCATTCTGGCCCGTCTGGCGGCCTTCGTCGCGACAGTGGAGCGCCACCAGCAGCTTGCCTGTCAGGCAGCCCGGCGGCTTCTCCAGCTTGGCCTCAGCAACGTGGCGGTCTTTGTAGGGGATGGCTCGCTGGGCTGGCCGGAGGCCGCCCCCTATGACCGCATTGTGGTGACGGCTGCCGCCCCGCAGATTCCCCAGCAGCTAGTCGGCCAGTTGGTCGAGGGCGGAATCCTGGTCATTCCTGTCGGCAGCCACGACCATCAGGAGCTACTAGTCGTCCGGCGCACCCCTCGCGGACAGGAAGTCCGTTCGCTCGGTGGCTGTGTCTTTGTGCCGCTGGTCGGCAAAGGCGGATGGGAAGAATAGCGAGGTCCCGTTGTCGGTAAACCCCCAGTGGGCGTACAATACAAACAGAGGTTTCTGGTGTCGCTGTTTACGATGTTCGAGGAGGATGAGCATGCCGGGGATACTGGCCAGTATCCAGCTTCGTTCTGTACCGGGCTTGATCGCCTTCCTGTTGCTCTGGCTGCTGCTGTTTGAGGGAACCCACCTGCTGCTGGCGCTCTTGCGGCGCGATCAGCTGATCGGCTGGGCCGTCGGTCCCCTGGGGATCACCACCCTCTTTGTGCGCGAGCCGTCGCGCCTCTATATTGTGCTGGAGGCTCTCTTGCCGGCGCTGGTCTCGGGCAGCATGGTCTATATCGGCTTCTTCACAGCTCTCGGCCCGGTCTCGCTCCCCCACCATCTCTTGCTGATGGTTGGGGTCACGCTGGTCGGTGTCCTCATCACCAGCACCGGCGATATCGTTAACGCCCTCTGCGATTTGCTCTACCCCCTCTGGGGGGAAGCCCGCGTTTTGCGCCACATCCAGATTCTGCGGGCAAGCTGGGCTACAATCCATTTTACACCATTTGGGCGCTCCTACCTGTTGGATCGCTTCCAGGCGACGCCGACTGAGCTGTTGAAGGCCTTTTAGTGGTGGCGGGGCTGGCTCACCGAGCGCCGCCCGTCGCGGATGGGTTGGGGATACGCGGCAGGCTGAAGTAGAAGGTGCTGCCCATTCCGCGCTGATTGCTGGCGTAGCCGATACGTCCTCCGTGGGCTTCCACGATCGCGCGGGCGACGTAGAGACCCAGGCCAATCCCCGAGTACTGGCGGCTGGCGGCGTTGCGCACGCGATAGAAGCGCTCGAAGATGTGGTCGAGGTATTCGGGGCTGACACCGATACCCTCGTCGCTGATGCTCACCAGAAAGTCGTCGCCCGCGCTCTCTAGCCGCACCGTGACCTGCCCTCCCTGCGGAGAGTACTTGACGGCATTGTCCAGGATGTTGCCCACGACCTGGGCGATGCGCTGGCGGTCGGCCACCACTTTGCTGTCCTGCACCTGCAGATCGAGCTGGATCAGGTGCTGCTCCGTATTGGCCTGGGCCAGGCGGACCTGCTCGGCCAGCAGATCGGCCAGATAGAAGGGGGTATATTGCAGGTCCAGGCGCCCCCACTGGACACGCGAGAGATCTAGCAAATCGCTAACGAGCCGCTCCAGATGCTCGGCCTGACTCTGCACGATATAGAGGCTCCGCAGGTCGTAACTTTCCGGAGGCTCGGCCTGTTCGCTTCCTCCTCGCGGCTGCTGGCGTAGACGGCGTTCCAGGCGCCGAACGAGGTGCTGAGTATAGCCCTTAATGGCGGTGAGAGGGGTCCGCAGCTCGTGGGAGACCACCGAGACGAACTCGTCCTTGAGCTTCTCGATCTGCTTGCGATCGGTGATGTCGTTGAGCACGACCACGGCGCCGCCGGGCAGGGGGTGACGGCTATCCTGGCTGAGGGGGGCAGCGCTGATGCTCAGGGTTAGGGGGACGGTCTCGCCGTTTTCGCCAATGATTAGCTCCTGGTTTTTAATCGTCTGGCCGGTCAGGGCCTGGTCGACTACCTGAGCCAGCTCGCGCAGCCAGGGCACGTTGCTGTGAGCTGCTAGCTGGCGCAGGGGAATGCCAGGCTCGAGGCGGGCGTCGATCTGGGCCTGTTGGAAGAGCTGCTCGGCAAAGCGGTTCAGGGAGACAATGGCCCCTTGGGCATTGGTGATCAGCAGGGCCTCGGCCATGCTGCTGATGATCAGCTCCAGCCGCCGCCGCTCAAACTCGGCCTCGCGCCAGAGGGCCTGCTCCCGCTCGCGCAGGCGCATATTCTCCAGAGCGATGGCGGCGTAGTCGGCGATGATGCGCGTCAGCTGCAGGAGCTGGGTGTCAAAGACCCCCTCGCGCTCGTGAAAGAGGCTGAGGAGGCCGATGATGCGGTCCTCCACGGCCAGCGGCAGATGAAGAAAGTCACCGATCTCGCTGCTGCCGATCGAGGGCTGTGGCTCCATCAGGGCCAGGTCGTCGGGGGCATCGAGGTAGGCGGCTACGGCCAGCTCCTCGGGGGTCACGTTGGGAAAATCGATGATGTTGGCGGCGCGGGCGATACGCTGGATCATCTCTTGGAGGAAGGAGGCACTGAGAGGGTAGCGGGGAATAATCGAGAGTTCGAAGGGATCGCCATGCTGGCCTTTGAGAAGAATGGCACAGGCGGAGAAACTGTAAAGCTCCTGTAACGTAGCCAGCAGGGCGCGATGGACCTGGAAGCGATCGTTGGCGGCCACGAAACGCTTCCCGATGGTATTGAGATATTCCATCTCATGGCGAAGAACCGCCAGCCGATCTTCCCCTGATCCTCTGGAAGAGCGGTACGCGCCATCTGGGAGCGTTGGCTGAGACTGCACGCTGCTCTTCTCCATTGCTCATTGCTACGCTAGATGGTCTGCTGTCTACTGCGTGATCGATATGTGCTGGAGCTGGCGGGTCACCTCATCGTGAAGCGGAGTGACGATCAGGTCGCCGGTGAGTTCCTTCAAGCCCGCAAAGCATTCCTCCAGAAGAGCGCTCAAGCCCGCCGTCAGCTCCTGCGGCGACTGGCCGCTAAGCTGCTCCTGGGCTATGGTCGGAGTAACTTCAGTATAGGGAATGCGCTCAAGAAAGTGAAGAAATGGGTACTTCTCCGCTACTCGCCGGGCTGCGCCCTGAACGAGAACGCGCGTGGTTACTTTCCCCAGGAGAGGTGCGACGCGGTCGTCAAGCAGGCGGATGACCTCCAGATAGGCCGCGACGACAGGCTTCCGGGAGTCTGCAGAGCTGGTATCAGATGAGTACAGCGACAATGTTGTCTCCCTTCGCTATGCTCACACTCTCCTTTATATTATATCACACGCTAACTATCCCGGTCAGCTAACTTTGATTGGAGTCGAAGTAGTTGTATTGACATGTCTTTGCCTTTGATCCAAGAGAGAAGCAGCCCAGCTTTATCAAGTGTTAATGCGCATGGCTATTCAATGTATTGAGCAATCGCTGCTCAAAAGAGGCGGCTGTACCGCCAGGGGACGTCTCTCCGGCGGCCTGTGCACGTCCAGGCCAGACCTGCTCTTAGAGGCTGGGCCGGACGTGGCCGGTGAGGGCCTGGCCCGCGCGCTTCGGGTCACTGGGGAGAAGTCCTTGCTGGTGGAGTGGTAGAAGAAGAGGAGAGAAGGAGAGAGCAAGAGGAGGGCCTACAGGCTCTCTTTAGGCCCTCTCTCCCCCTTCCTGCTGCGGCTCTTTCAGGAGGAAGATGCTGATGAGGATGACGGTGGACTCGCCTGGGATTGGCGCGGCAGCAGACCGAGAAGGCGCGCCAGCCAGAGGCGCCAGCCGCGCAGGGCTGGTGGCTGCAGGGCCGGCTGAGGGGGAAGGTTCCCCAGGCCGCTGTAGCTGCTGGCCAGATCGAGCAGGCGTTGTCGCGCCTCCTCGCGGCGAGCGCGTTCGGCCTCCAGCCTGGCCTGAGTCTGGTAACGCTCTTCTTGTTCGGCGATCGCGCGTAGAAAGTGCTCACGACGGATAGAGAAGTGGCTCTCCTCTCCATCTCGACCGGGCTGAGCGGTCTGTGAAGCGGTGCCGATTGCATCAGCAGCCTTTGGCTCCTGGCTCTCCTCGCTGATCTGTACCCGCCCTACCTGCTGAAGGCGCGGCTCGATCCAATCGTGGAGGGCCAGCATCGAGGCCCGGCGACAGATGGCCTCGATATCGGCGCCGCTGCGCTGCGGGGTGAGTTGAGCCAGCTCGGCCAGACTGACATCGGCTGCCAGCGGCTTGCCGCGCGTATGCACGGCGAAGATCGCTTGCCGATCCTTCTCATCGGGATAGGTTAGCTCAACGATCAGATCGAAGCGACCAGGACGCAGGAGGGCTGGATCAATCAATTCTGGTCGGTTGGTGGCTGCCAGCACGATCACTCCCGTACGTCCCTCGATCCCATCCAGTTCTGTCAATAGCTGGGCGATCACGCGGTCTCCTACATGGTTGTCCAGCTCGGCGCCGCGCCGTGGAGCCAGGGCGTCGATCTCGTCAAAGAAGATGATACAGGGGGCTGCCTGTTTAGCGCGCTTGAAGATCTCGCGCACTCCTTTTTCGGATTCGCCGACCCACTTTGAGAGCAGCTCAGGACCTTTGATGGAGATGAAGCTGGCGTTGCACTGGTTGGCCAGGGCGCGCGCCAGCAGGGTTTTACCAGAACCTGGCGGGCCAGCCAGCAGCACGCCACGGGGCGGCTCAACTTTGGCCTTGCTGTAGATCTCGGGGTAGCGCAGCGGCCATTCGACGCCTTCGGTCAGCAGCTGCTTGGCCTGGGTTTGCCCTCCGATGTCGTCCCAGGTCGTTTCACTGACCTCGACGTAGACCTCGCGTGTGGTTGATGGCTCGATCTCGCGCAGTGCGGCCTGAAAGTCGGCCATAGTAATATTGAGATTCACCAGGGTTTCGAAGGGAATATAGCCACTCTGGTAGTCGATGTAGGGAAGGACACGACGGAGGGCAATCATGGCCGCTTCGCGACAGAGGGCTTCCAGGTCTGCCCCGACGAAGCCTGGGGTCAGCTGGGCCAGACGGGCGAAATCAACGTCATTGGCCAGGGCCGCATCGCGGGTGTGGATGCGCAGGATCTCCATGCGTCCGTAAAGGTCGGGGACGCGCAGGGCGATCTCGCGGTCAAAGCGGCCTGGACGGCGCAGGGCTGGGTCGAGGGCGTTGGGCTGATTGGTTGCGCCGATGACAACGACCTGACCGCGGGAGGCCATGCCGTCCATCAGAGCCAGCAGTTGGCCGACGATGCGGCGCTCAACCTCGCCTCCCATCTCAGCACGGCGCGGCGCCAGGGCATCTAGCTCATCGATAAAGATGATGCTGGGAGCGCGCCGCTGGGCCTCCTGAAAGACCTCGCGCAGCCGTGACTCGCTCTCGCCGTAGAACTTGTTGATGACCTCAGGCCCGTTGATCACGAAGAAGGCTGCATTCGTCTCTGAGGCCACGGCGCGGGCGATCAGGGTCTTACCGGTGCCTGGTGGACCGTAAAGCAGAACTCCCTTGGGCGGTTCAACGCCCAGGCGATCAAAAACTGCCGGATACTTGAGCGGCAGCTCAATCATTTCGCGAATACGCTGTAGCTCCTTGCCCAGGCCGCCGATATCTTCGTAGCTGACGCGCCCGAGGCCGCCAGAGCGCCCGGCACCACGGGCCTGGGCGCGGACGATGGTCCCGGGCTGCACGATGACCGCTTCGACCTCTGCCCGCTCGCTCTGCTCAGTCAGGGGGGGCATAGGGGTGCCTTCGAGCTGCGAGCGGCGCGAAGGATAGCTGGGCGTAGCGGGCACCGTGCTAATAATGAGGAATTCGCGGCTGGCCGTGCCTGGCAGGTTCAGGCGCAGCAGGTCGCCGGTGACCACCGGCAGGCCCACCAGGTAGCGCGCGATGTATTGCAGATCGCTCTCCTGAATGGGAGCCCCGCGAGTGAGGGGCAGCAGCGTGATCTTCTCTGCTCGCTGCACCCGTGCCTTGCGGACGCTGACGCGCTCGCCGAGGCCAGCATCGCTATTCTGGCGTACCTGGCTATCCATCTGGATGATGTGCTGGTCTCGCTGCTGGGGCACGCCGGGCAGCAGCCTGGCGGCAGTAGTGCGTGCGCCGGTGATCATGACAATGTCGCCGGGCTGGCAGCCCAGGGCCTCGATATCGCGTGGGTCGATGCGCGCCACGCCGCGCCCAACCTGCAAGCCCTCGACGACAATGAACTGCATGCCCTCATTCTCGCTGGTTGTGGCCTTTGCTTCCTCGTGAGCGCCTGCTGTCTTTGGTGCGGCGCTGCTGCTCGTTCCTGTGACCTCTGCCTCTGGGCCTAAGCGGCTGGTAATGCGTCCGCTTCCTGCGGTGCCAGATCCGTTGCCGCTGTGATGCTGAGGCTCCTCCATTGTTCGGTTCCTACTCTTTCGCTGAAAGATTGCGCGTGTGCTTGCCTCTAGGGAAGGGCTGACTTACTTTTCTCCGTTACTACATGTACGCTGCGGCTTGGGCCAAGGTTGAAGATGGCTGGAGGGCTGGCCCGTCAGGCACGGGAGCCAGCTAGCCACCAGCCCCGGCCAGGTCGCCCCGACCCCGCCAGAGCGGGTCGCCCAGGGCTGGGGCAACCTGGCGGAAGGGCAAGACCTGGCCTGGTCGAGTTGAGATTCAGCGAGGAGATCGGGCGTGCCAGAGCGTGGTGCGCGCGTCGCGGCTGGAGCTATGGCCGGCCTCAACGATGGTGCGGCGTAGAAAATAGCCACCGAGAAGGACGAGCAGCGAGAGCAGCAGGCCACTGAGGCTCAAGCGATTCCGCTCGGCAGATCCGGCTGCCGGCCTGATGCTGGCCTGCTCCCTTTGGAGAGGTCGACGCATCACCAGGACACCTGTCTGAAGCAGCCAGGGCAGCAAGAGGCCGCCGACGAAGACGAAGCGCCAGAAGCGCGGGCCATGCTCATCTGGTCCGCTTCCCACCAGGGCGCGAGCGGCCCGCCCAGAGCCGCGCAGGAAAGCGAGCAGGCCGACCATCTCGCTCAAGAGCGCGCCCCATTCTAGACGCTCCAGTTTGTGGAGAGCGGCAGCAGGTGCGGCTCCGAGGCGTAGCAGAAGGGAAATCAGGGCCGAGCTGGTAGAGATGGCCGACGAGATGAAAACTGCCCCCAACATCTTGCTGCGCGACCACAGCGGGATGCTCGTGGCGGCTAGCAGGACGCCTGTGTAGCCTCCCAGAAAGAGCGAGAGGGCCATTCCTGGCAGCGCCAGCAGGCGCTGAGGTAGGCGCGCCAGCCAGCGCGCTCCCCACCAGCGTCCCAGCCACTGGTCGCGTGCTGCCTGGATCAGGGCGCTCAGGCCACTGAAGAAAGAGAAGCTTACCAGGCACCAGACACCCATCGACATAGGTGAGCGCAGCTTGAACATGCGAAGCATGTTGAGGAAGCGCTCGGGGCGTCCCAGATCCTTGATCAGCAGCAACGGACAGGGGAGCAGGGCCAGCAAGGAAAGGTAATAGCCGATCCGCCGCGTCGCGCGATCCTCTGGTCCTCCGAAGAGCGCTGCCAGGCTAGCGATGAAATAACAGCCAGCCGCCAGGCCGCCCAGGAAAAAGTACCAGACGATTTCCCACCGCCAGACAGGCTCTTTAAGAGCCGGATAGTCATAATATGTTGGCTCTTGCTGCTCGCGCTCGGGGTCGGGACGGTAGCCGGTGCTGAGGGCGGCCAGGTGCTCCATCCAGTCTGCCCCCCTGGAGACCGGTCCAAGTCGCTGAGCCAGGGCTTGACCCCGTGCGAGCCAGGTAGAAATCTTCTGCCTCTCTAGCTGCATCACTCCTCACCGCCTTCTAAAAGAGAAGATGCCCAACAGGCCCAGGATCAGCGCCGCCAGGACCGTCCAGAGAGAGGCCGGCAGGACATGCTTACTGGGACGAGAGGGGTGTTCGGGCAGATTGTAAACGGCAGGCTCATCCAGCAGCAAGAAAAAGGCATGGAGGCCGCCCTCCAGGATAGTCTGATCGGCTCCGTACAGGCGCGCCTCGCGCAGGCCGCGCTCGTGCAGCTGAGCTAGACGGGCCTGAGCCTGTTGGCGCAGTTGATCGACAGGGCCAAAGACAATCGAATCGGTGGGACAGACCTTAGCACAGGCTGGCTCAAGACCGTCCTTCAGGCGATCGTAGCACAGGGTACACTTGCGCGCCGTCCCTCCCAGCGCGTCGCGGGCGATGACGCCGAAAGGACAGGCAACGACGCAGTAACCACAGCCGTTGCAGATATCCTGTTGCACATAGACCGTATCGAATTCGGTGCGAACGATGGCCCCGGTCGGGCAGGCTTCAAGGCAGGGAGCGTTGGCGCAATGCTTGCATACATCGCTCAGCATCAGCCAACGATCGGGGTTGAAGAAGGGAAGCTCTGTAGGGGCCAGGCCCGTTCCTCCGGTTGGACCACCGTCAGAGCTGCTCTCTTCGTGGCGCTCGAGGCGCTCGATAAAGAGTACGTGACGCCAGTTGATAGCATTCAACTCGCGCGTATTATCGTAGCTGGTACCCGCCCAGGCCGGTTCACGGGCCGGAAGCTGGTTCCACTGCTTGCAGGCGATCTCGCAAGCCTTACAACCGATGCACAGGCTGGTGTCGGTAAAAAAGCCCACCGCTGCCCGTGGGGGCGGTGGCTCCTCCTTGCGCAGCGGCTCCAGCAGGGCGCGCAGCTGCTTGAGCATCCCAGGCAGCGGTCTTGCTGCTTCAACCGCCATAGTCTTCTCTCCTTTGCTACCAACATGCTGAGGCAGCGGCCCCTGACTCCAGCAGCCAGCCTCCCAGCCAACAGGAACCTCGCGCCTGCCAGCGAGAGCAGAGCAGAACTGGAGCCAGGCGGCCCAGGCCCCCAGCGAGGGCTTAGCGTCTTCCGCGGGCTGGGCGAACATCGCACAGGAAGGCTTTTGCCTCCTCGATGCTCACGTTTGGCTCCAGCACCATGTGCGTCAGATCGTTGGTAATGCTCCCCGTAGCCTTACCCTGGAAGCCCCAGTGGAATGGAAGCCCGATCTGATGAACGATGCGACCGTTAAGCCGCAGCGGACGCAGGCGCCGTGTCACCAGCGCGCGGGCCTCGATCTCACCGCGGGGAGTGCTGATAATCACCTGATCACCGTGGCGGATCTGCCGCTCCGCAGCCAGCTCGGGACTCATCTCCACGAAGAGGGCCGGCTGGAGGGCATTAAGCCAAGGCAGCCAGCGCGTCATCGGCCCGCTCAGATGGTGCTCCGTCAGACGGTAGGTGGTGGCGACGATCGGATAGCGCTCGTCGCCAATCGCCGCCAGTCGGTTATCGGGGCGATCGCGATAGTAGCGAGCCGCAGGGTTGCTCTGGCGATGGTAGAGCGGGTTGGCGATGGGCGCCTCTGCGGCCTCATAGTGCGTCGGGAGCGGACCATCCTTGAGACCGCTTGGTGCGAAGAGCCAGCCCTTGCCGTCGGGCTTCATGATGAAAGGATCGCTGCCGGAATGGGCGTCGATCCCCGTGGCACCCGGCGGCGGCGTATAATCTGGCGGCTTGCGCAGCGGAAAATCGGGGACATCGTAGCCTGTCCACTGCCCGCGCTCCTCGTCCCACCAGACATACTTTTTGCGCTCCGACCAGGGACGTCCCTGGGGGTCAGCCGAGGCACGGTTGTAGAGAATACGGCGGTTGGCCGGCCAGGCAAAGCCCCAGTTGAGGAAGGTATAGCCGGAAGGATCACGCGAGGCCGCGCGGTTCCTCCCCGGCTCCGGATAGACCCCGCTATAGATCCAGGAGCCACAGGCCGTGCTACCATCGGCCTTCAGGGCCGTGAAATCTGGCACATGGGGCGCCTCACGCAGACTGTGTTCCTTCCCATCGGCGGTGCGCGCATAAAAGCCGTTGATCTCTTTGAGAACCAGCAGCACATCTGGCTCGTCGGGAATACGCGAACCAGATTCAGGCATCTCGCGCTCGTAGTCCCAGGTCAACGCTTTAATCGGCAGATCGCGCTCGTAGGGACTATCGGCGTAAAGCGTCTTCAAGCGCTTACCGAGGTGGTAGACGAACCACAGGTCGGAGCGGGCGTCCCCAGGAGGATCGACGGCCTTGTCGCGCCACTGCAGCAGGCGCTGGGTATTAGTAAAGCTGCCCTCTTTCTCTGTAGAGGCAGCGGCTGGCAAGAGAAAGACCTCGGTCTTGATCTGCTTCGGATCGACTGCCTCGCCTTCTGGCCCGCGATACCAGAAAGCTGCCGACTCAACCTCGTAGAGATCGCGCACCACCAGCCAGTCGAGCTGTGCCAGGGCCTTGCGCTGCATGCGAGCGTTCGTACTGCCCGCAGCGGGATTCTGGCCAAAGAGGAAGTAGCCGCGCACCTTGCCATCGAGCATCTCGTAGCTCGTGGCCAGGTGGGAATGGTCGCCGATAATCTTGGGCAGGAAACGATAGCTGCGCTCCCCATTCTCTTCATCGGCGTAGCTGCCGTACCAGGCTTTCAGCAGGCTGCGAATGTAGGCTGGCAGATTGGCCCACCAGCCTGTTTTCTGCCCGACCGCGGCGATATATTCGGCCAGAGTCTGCTGCGAAGGCCCGACCGGCCTCATCTCCTCGCCGGCGACCGGTGCCTGCACCTCCTCGGCTCGCGGGCGCCTGGTTCCGGACCCAGGAGCGAGCAGAGCGGCAGGCTGCGGCATATAACCCGAGAGCAGATCGTAAAGCGTTGGCACATCGGTCGATCCCTGGATCGAGGCATGGCCGCGCAAGGCCATAATCCCGCCGCCTGGGCGCCCAATGTTGCCCAGGAGCAGCTGCAGGATAGCCGCCGTACGGATAATCTGTACGCCCTTCGATTGCTGTGTCCAGCCCACGGCGTAGCAGATAGCGCTCGTGCGCTCGCGGCCCGAATTGGCGATCAAGGTATCGACCACCTGCTGCCAGAGGGCGCGCGGCACCCCACAGACCTGCTCGACCAGCTCGGGGGTATAGCGCGCGTAGTGGCGGCGCATGATCTGATAGACGCAGCGCGGATGCTCCAGCGTCGGATCGCTCAGTGGGCGACCATCAGCATCGCGCTCGTAATCCCAGCTTGTCGGGTCATAGGTACCGGTCTCCGGATCGTAGCCCGAGAAGACCCCATCGAGATCCTCGGTATCGCGGAAATCCTCGCGAATCAGGGTCGCGATATTAGTGTAGTGCAGGACGTACTCCCGGAAGAAGGCCTTGTTGTCGAGCAGATAGCGAATAATGGCCCCCAGAAAGACAATATCGCTGCCTGCTCGGATGGGCACATAAAGGTTAGCGAGCGCGGATGTGCGCGAGAAGTGGGGGTCGATATGGATGACCTTTGCGCCGCGCTCTTTCGCTTTGACAACATTAGCGAAGGCCACCGGATGGGCTTCCGCCATGTTGCTGCCCATGATCAGAATGCAGTCGCTATTGACCAGATCCTGTGGAAAGGTCGTGGCTCCGCCACGCCCGAGTGTCGTGCCCAGACCGGGCACAGTGGAGCTGTGTCATATACGAGCCTGGTTTTCGATGGAGACGATACCTAAGGCGCCCGTGAAGAGCTTCTTCATCAAGTAGTTCTCTTCCACATCGAGCGTGGCACCGCCCAGCGAGGCGATCGCCAGGGTATGGTTGACCTCTCGCCCATCGGGGAGCCGCTCAACAAAGGTAGCGTCGCGCGTCTGCTTGACGCGCTGGGCGATCTGCTCCATCGCCCAATCAAGCGACTTCTCTTCCCAGTGATCGCTGTAGGGGGCGCGATAGAGCACGCGTGTCAGACGGCTGGGATTCACCGTATACTGGAAGGTTGCCGCACCCTTGGGACAGAGCGTCCCGTGGTTGATGGGACTGTCTGGGTTCCCCTCGATATCGATCACCTGACCGTCTTTGACATAGACATTGAGGCCGCACCCCACCGCGCAGTAAGGGCAGACGCTATGAACCACCCGTGCATCACGGATACGCGGAGCCTTCTGCCGACTCTCCGCGCTAAATGGCTGGCGCCTGGAACCAATCTCCAGAACATCATCGGCGACCTCTTCGAGCGTCTTCACCAGCAGTGGCAAGCGAGCTGTTGCTTCTCCTCTTCCTTCGAGCTTCCTGGCTGACATAGGCTCTTTCCTTTCCGTTCCGTTCCATCTGCTCGGCTGACCCGAGCAGCGATCCGGCCCGCCGCTCGCGTCGACCGCTTCAGGGTCATCGGGGTCTGCGAGTGAGGAACAGAATCATTATGGCACGGGCCGGGAGCGATTTCCAGCCCTGTAGACGGTCCCCTTGCTTTCACTCTCAAAGTGGGAGGCGAGGGTTCAGAGGCAAAAGACCTGACCCGATCGGGCTACTGGCTTGGCCCGCGCCCGCTTCCTGGTACAATCAGCTACAGGCTTGCGAAACTGGGCCGTAGCAAGCTATAGTAATCACATATTTGAACCGATCTAAGATACAGAGAACCACTTTGATACACTCTGGGAGCGCATAGCCTGCCCTGGAAGTAGATGCTGTAAAAAGGGTTGAAAGGATGCATGGATAGGTCTCCTGAGCACAAGAACGAGTCATCCACACGGAACAAGCGACACTTCTCTTTGAGAGCGCTCTGGAAGCAGAATCCCTGGTTGCGCCTGGCTCTCCCACTAGTTCTAGTGAGCGTTGCCCTATTGGCCCTGCTAACCATGCGCATCGTACGCAGTCCCTTTGGGGCCACGGCGACGCATGAAGTACCGATCAGTGCTTTGCTCACGATGGCCGATCAGCACCTGCTCAAGAGTGCTCTGATCAGTGGTGACGACGTCTATGCCCGTGATAGAAGCGGTCAGCAATACCATGCCGTCAAAGAAAGCGGGCAGGCCCTGACCGATCTTCTGCGGCGAGATGGCGTCACGGTGAGCGTTGATGATGGTCAACACACTAGCTGGGGGCAGGGGCTGGCCTATCTCTTCTTTGTGGCCCTGGTTGTCGGGGGAGCATTTTTCCTGCTGCGGCGAGCTGGTCCTGGTGCCTCCGCCCTGCCGTTCGCCCGCTCGCGAGCGCGGCGCTTTCACGAGAGCCGTCCAGCGATCCTCTTCAGGGATGTAGCCGGGGTTGAAGAGGCAAAAGTCGAGCTAGAAGAGATCGTTGAATTTCTCAAGCAGCCCGAGCACTTCCGAATCATGGGGGCGCGCGCGCCGCGAGGGGTCTTGCTGGTCGGAGCTCCCGGGACCGGCAAGACGCTGCTGGCGCGCGCTGTGGCTGGCGAGGCGGGTGTTCCCTTCTATAGTGTCAGCGGCTCCGAGTTCGTCGAGATGTTTGTCGGCGTTGGCGCGGCGCGCGTGCGCGATCTCTTCCGTGAAGCGCGTGCTCACGCTCCCTGCATCGTCTTCATTGATGAGATCGACGCTGTTGGTCGTCAGCGCCATGCCTCGGCGGCCAGCGGCAACGACGAGCGAGAGCAGACCCTCAACCAGCTACTCGTTGAAATGGACGGGTTTGAGAAGGATAGCAGCGTCGTAGTCATTGCCGCCACCAACCGACCTGACGTCCTCGATCCCGCCCTCTTGCGTCCGGGCCGCTTTGACCGGCAGATTGTCCTTGACAAGCCGGATATTCGTGGGCGTCTGGCCATCCTGAAGGTGCATGCGCGAGGCAAGCCCTTGGCAGAAGACGTTGACCTGCAGCGCGTTGCCCGCCAGACGGCAGGTTTCTCTGGCGCCGACCTGGCCAACCTCCTCAATGAGGCGGCCCTGCTGGCGGCTCGGCGGCGGCGCGAGACGATTGGCAATGCCGAGCTGGATGAGGCCATTCTGCGTGTGATGGCCGGACCGGAGCGCAAGAGCCGGGTGATTACTGAGGCCGAGAAGGCTATCATTGCCTATCACGAGGTAGGCCATGCTATTGTGATGCGTTCCTTGCCCGGCGCCGACCCGGTGCGCAAGGTGACGGCCATCGCCCGCGGCATGGCCCTGGGCATTACCCTTCAGGCTCCACTGGAGGACCGCTATCTCTTGCGCCGCTCGGAGCTGCTGGCCAAAATGGCTGGCGCTATGGGTGGCCGCGCGGCGGAGGAACTGATCTTCGGCGATATCACCACTGGAGCCAGCCAGGATATCGAGTATGTGACCGCGCTGGCGCGGCGCATGGTCTGTGAGTTCGGCATGAGCGCTCTGGGGAATGTAGCCCTCAAGGTAAGCGAGGATGGCAGTAGCCTGATTAGCCCCGAGATGGCGGCCCGCATCGATGCCGAGGTGGCGCGCCTGGTCGAAGAGGCTCATCAGACGGCTCTCAACATCCTGCGCCAGAAGCGCGAGAAGCTGGTTGCCATCGCCGAGCGCCTGATCGAAGTTGAGACGATCGATGGCGAAGAGCTGGACAGCCTGCTCTTCGCGGCTTGAGGGAGCCGTTGCCTGTCATGACGCGCACCTTTCTTGCTCTCGATCTGAGTCCAGAGCTGCGGACCTTCCTGGGGCGAGCCATCACGCGCGGCGCCTATCTTCTGCCGGCGGCGCGCTGGGTTGAACCGGCCTCGTTGCATGTGACTCTGGCCTTCTTGGGCGAGCTGAACGCTGAGCAGCTCGCCCAGGCCATCGAGGCCGGCGAGGCCGCGGCGCGCCAGGTCCCCCCATTCAGCTATCGCTTAACCGGACTCGGGACGTTTGGTCCCACTCGCGCTCCACGAGTGATTTGGATGGGCCTTGAGGATGTCTCGGGACACTTGCTGGCTTTGCAACAGGCCCTGATGCGCGAGCTGCAGGCCCGGGGCTTTCTGCCCGAGGAGCGCCCTTTCTCGCCCCATTTGACACTTGCACGCCTCAAGCGCTCCCTCTCGCGTGAGGAACAGCAGGCCCTGCAGCGCCTGCTTTACGAGATTCGCGTGCCGACCTCGCTGCCAGCTCATACCGTCGAAGCTCTCGATGTGATGAAAAGCGAGCTATCGCGAGAAGGGGCGCGCTATAGCTGCCTGCATCGGGCCCCTTTGGCCAGGCAGACAAGTCACTGACCATCCCTGCCTTCAAGCCAGATGAGCGCCCGCCCAAGAGAAGAGACAAAGGGAACTGGTTGGCTGGCTGGTCCCCCTGACTGACGGCTGCCAGCCAACCAGTCAGCCAGCTTGCTTATCTTCGCCGGGACCCGCTTAACACACGAGAGATGGCTCTCCCATCAGCCCGACCGCCGCCCGACCGTCGGCTGATCTGAAGCGCGCACCGTCTGGCCCGGGAAAAGGGAGGCTCGCTCAGTCCCTCTGCCATCAGCCATGAACTCCTCCCCATGAGGAGCAGAAAGCGATTCAGGGGTTGACAAACTCCGACGAGTGGTGTATCCTCTCAGACAGCAGGACCCGCTACAAAGAAGTGGCTCCGGTAGGGTGGTCTGGAGGGAAGGAAAGAAGGGTCGATACGGGGTTCACACGACGACCTGGCAATGACGCCCGCAGTCAGTTACCTCCGAGACGCCGCGCATGCTCTCACGCTCTCTCCTTGCTGGAGGTCGGCGCTGAAGTAAAGTAATGCTAGACGAGACGCCGTCTGGCAGTGGAGAGCAGCAAGCGGAGCAGGATCTGAGGCAGCGATTGGCCTCGAGTCACAAACGTCTCTTGCAAGCAAACGATAATCTCTCTCTGGCTGTTGAGAAGGTTGTTTTGCACACGGGGTAGTTCTTTCCTGCTCTGAGCTGAGCAATTGCGCGGGGCGGAAGGCATTACCTACGGACCGGCGGGCAAAGAAAAGAGAGGAAGTTTCTCTGAGAGAAGGAGCCAGTGAGCATGTCAGCAGCGTGTTGCACCGGCAACCAGCGGGCCGAAGCGATGTCCTGGGCTGAGCAGCCTGCGATGGGCTGTTGCTCTGCCGCTACCGAGGTGGGTAGCGGTATGGGCCGTCCTATGGCCGCCACGGCTACCACCGCTGCTATGGCTGCTGCGACGATGGCTGGCATCCTCCTTCTGAAAATCGGCGTCTTGACGCCGATTTCTTTATTTGTTGCCCCGCTTCAGGATACTGAAAGGCTTCAGGATACTGAAAGACTAGTTATCGCGATTGCGTCCACGCTCCTCCTTGTAGGGCTTGTGCTGCTTATTGGCCTTAGCCTTACCCTTAGCGGGTTGGTAAGCCTTACGGGCCTTAGCCTTAGCCTCGTAACGCTTACCACGGGCCTTACGCCTGGCACGCCGAGAGGAGAGTAGCGGGAGCAACGACGCAACCCGATCCAGCGCAGGTAACCTAACGAGGGCCTCCCGGCAGGGCGGTTCCTCGTTTTTTATTGCTTGCAGGGCGTT
>NZ_JBHOQV010000211.1:0-6488 GCF_042408735.1 Thermogemmatispora sp. | reverse complement strand
GGCAGTTGTGAGCAGAATACAACGGCGAAGGACAACAGAGAAGGGTACTGGCCATTCAGGCATCTCCGGTGAGCAGCAGGGCATCACCGTGCCTGATCCACTCGAGCGCCACACCGCGGGCACAGACCGTCTCATCGGTATACCGGCTAACATTACCTCACCGCCGCGCTCGACGAGCATCGCGACATCGATGGTACCCTGGCGGAGGCAAAGGCGCTCGTTGGCTCATCACCTGGACTCCCTCCGAGACAAAAGTACTAACAAGCCTCTCCCTTTACTGCTGTGATTGACGACTTGCTGATCTTCTCAACTGCCTGACCAACCTGGCCGTTGCCGCTCTTTATGCCGACCAGGCGAGCCGCAACAGCATCAGCTTCTGGCAGGCTGCAAACATCTGCAAACCCAAGTAGCAGGAGGAAGAGCACAGCCCAGCTTCGGCCAGTGCTTCCAGTCCGACTTCCTATGCGGCCATCAAGGCCAGCCAGCTCCATCCCGGGGCCGCGCCCTCGCCAGTTAGCTGCCCATCTCGTCAGATGCTCAAGGGCAGCTGACTGACGAGGGCGGTAAAGACAGGATAAGCCCGACCTTTACAGCTTAAGGGGGCGGTCTTGACGAAAGACGGCAAGTGTGGTATGCTGCAAACGACACATGGAAGCGTACTGCTCAAGCCGCTGCCCATGGTGACGGGCAGCGGCTTTTTTTGGCACGCAGCTCCTTGTCAGTGAGCGGCTCCGCGCTGACGCTGCCCCTATCGGCCAGGCTCAGGTCGCACGCTCCCGCGCCTACAGCCTTTCCGCCGTCTGGCGGGTTGCAGACATACGATCCTCCAGACGAGCCTTCCATGCATTTCCCCTTTGCGGAGAAATGCCCATTAAGGAGACTACCTACATGCTAAACCCTGGACAGGACCAGATCCTCACCTGCCGCGAGTGCGGCCAGGAATTCACGTTTACCGTCGGCGAGCAAGAGTTCTTTGCCAGCCGCGGCTTATCCAACACTCCCAGCCGTTGCCCAAGCTGTCGGGCAGCGCGCAAAGCAAGCGGAGGACGCCGCGGACGCAGCTTTGGGCGTGAGGAGCGCCCGATGTACACGGTGACCTGCGCCAGTTGCGGCAATGAGGCCCAGGTGCCTTTCCTTCCCCGCGATGACCGCCCAGTCTACTGCAGCGCTTGCTATCGTCCCCAAGAGTCCTATGGGCGCGGCCAGGGCCGCCGCGCGCGCTGGTAAGGCGGGCCACCATGAGTGAAGTTCGCCTGAATCCTGATGAGTCCTTCGAGGTCGCCCTCAAGCGCTTCAACCGAAAGGTCCTGAATGCCGGCATCCTGGCTGAGGTCCGCCGTCGCAAGCACTACGAGAGCCGCAGCGATCGCCGCAAACGTAAGGCCGCCGTGGCTCGCCGGCGTCGGCGCCGCCACTCCCGCCCACGACGGTCGTCCTGACCCGGGCCTTCCGCAACCCGCAGCACGACTCGCTCTCCACCGCTGACCACCCTGGACTGGGTAGTAGAAGAGTCAGCTCTGCACGACCAGCTCTTCTACTGCTCAGGGCGGTGTGAAGCCCCTGCCGCTCCTGCAGCTTTCTCCTCAAACACCCACCCGCTCAGGCAGACTGTCATTCCTTCCGGGGAGAAATTTCCTTGCTGACCGGGCAATTGCTTGCCCGGTCGTTTTGGTCCTTTTTACGGTCTTTCACCTCACTGTCACTGCTCTGGCCGGCTCCGGCCCATGCCAGAGCCTATCTGTCTACCTGCTGGCTGGAGCAAGCGCCGACGCCGATCAGAGATGCAAAAGAGCCTCAGGAGCACCGGCCTGCACGATACGATACCAGCCATTGCCCTTGACAGTATCCTTTCCCACATGCACCAGCTCGCCCCACAGAAGCAACTCCCGAAAGGGCGCCAGGTTGCCAACAAAGGTGGCATGGCCGAGGAGACCACCGATCGGGGTAGCCCGCTTGAGCCGTTGCGAGTAGCTGGCAACGTCCTGCCAGCGAGTGGCATCCTCTTCACAGCGGATAGACTGAGCAAGCGTCAGCCAGTGCTCACGTTCGCTCCAAAGGCGCTCAGCCTCCTGTCGCTCTCCATAGTGGAGTGCCAGACGCGTGAGACGCTCGAGCAGGCGCCAAACGAGGACTTGAAAATCCGCCTGGTGCTTCAGACTGCGGTTCTCAACGAGCCGCAAGGGTGTGAGAAAAGCCAGGGTCAGGCGATCTTCTGGTATGGATGTAGCCCGTCTACGTACATCGTCCGCCTCTACCGAGAGAGATGGCATCTGGGCACAGACCTGTTCGCGTGAGTAGAGCAGTTGCCGCTCCCCGTTGTAGGGATGATAGGCCTCGACGCGCTCCACATGAAAGGTCCCACGCCGCCCACCGTTCTCTGATAGGCGCCGTCCCAGACCTTGCCGTTCGAACTCGGGGATGCTCACTATAATGTAGGGCAGCAGTTCGATAATGCTGCCAAAGAGCGTTAGCCCAAAGCGGAGCAGCTCGCCCGGCTCGTAGCGCCGGCGCACCCCCAGGGGAGGCAAGAGAATATAGGGGCGAGGCAGGTCTCGCCCCCAGCTGATCCGCTCTCCGACGCCGCCGGGTCCGTCCTCCCCCCGCGGCTGTACCGGGGCCAGCAGAGCACTGACAGGACAGAGCTGGACAAGAGGACAGACGAGGCATGACTCCGCCTGCTTGTTGACGCAGGAGCGTCGCCAGATAGCGTCGAAGAGGGCGCCTCGCAGCTCAGGGCCGGGGTAGTCGGCCAATTCCAGCGGCGTCTCGACGCGGGCCGTCCACAGCAGGTGATAGCTTGTGAGCATACGATCAGGCTCCTTCTATCGGCTCCCTGGCTTCGACGATGCGCACATACCAGCTATAGCCTCGCGAGGAACGGCTGAGTCGATATGGCAGAACGACATGACGCAGCACGCGGTCGCGATGCAAGACGATACGCTCGTCCGTGTAGATGTTGGCACGCGCGAAGGTCAGGGTCGGCCCACAATCATCGAGCATCTGTAGCGTCCCATGGATTGCAAAGCGCTCCTGACGCGGTGCAGTCAGTGCAACGAAGTGGCCCTCCGGGGGCTCAGCCGTGACCTGCGGGAGAGCGCTGATCTGGAGAAAGCCGCCACGCTTGCCCAGGTAGTTCACCTGCATCAGCAAGGCAGGTAGCTCCGGAAAGAGCGGACTCTCCTCCGGCAGCTCACAGGCCAGACGCAATGTGCCATGATAGCTGACGTACTCACGGTAGGCAATCGTTGGCTGAAAAGGGTACTCTTTATTTTCACGCGCGCGAGCCGCTTTTTCGGCTGCGTTTTTATCCTTAAGCTCGCGGCGGATCTTGCCGAAGCCCTTGATGACGATGATCTGTTCCGGGGGCTCCAGATGGAGCGAAAGGTCTCGTAGGAAGGGGAAAAGGCGCTCCCCTTCCTTCACTCCTCGGCTGCGAATCGCCGCGCTCAGCAAGGCTATCTTGATGGCAAAAGGTGTCGGCACCAGGAGGGTCTTCCCTCCGGAGGAGGTCGCATTTGCAGGCCGCAGCGAGAAGAAAGAGACCGGCTGGTAGCTGGCCACGATCCACATGGTACACTCCTTCCGCTACTCAGGAGGCAGCCAGAGCCTCGGGGGCGATGCTGTCAATCAGCTCGCGCATGAGATGAGCGAATTCGCTGATGGTATCAAAAGAGCGCACCTGCACATGGGCCGGACCGCTGCCGTTGAGAGAGGCAGCGATGGCTTCCGCCTCCTGACGATAGGCATTTGGCTCGTCGAGGCCACCACGCAGTGGGCTGACCAGCGGCGCAGGAATGCTATTGTCGCTGGTGGTGATCACCCCTTCCAGCGCCAGGAGATGGGGCAGTTGGGTCGAGCGCATGGCTCCATTCAGCTCCAGGAGGCTATAGAGCAGGCTTTCCAGGAGCAGTACGCTCCGTCGGCTGCGCTCTCGCTCATCGATGGCATAGGTCTGAGTGATATCGTTGTAGCCGACGCGGCTCAGTTCGAGATGGCAGACCAGCCCGTAGATGCCGCTGGACGCCGGACGATGAAAGATGCTCTGGCCAAGGTTGGCTCCTTTATGGGCCTCGTCACCATTCTCTTTGCGCGCTCCGGCGCCGCGCTCGAGGGCATATTTGACGTGAAAGTAGCTTTCGGTGCGCACTGCGTCCGGAAGAGCTACCACCCAGCCGAATTCAGCGATGGACTTGCGCGGCGTGGAGCGCCCTCCCTCGGTGACCAGAATGCCGCCTATGTCGTCCATAGCACAGCGCTGTAGGAGCTGATCGATGAAGTCGGCATCTTTGGTCTTGGCGTTGGCGCTGATGAACTCGGCATCAGCGTTGATGCGGTTGACGTCGAGCTGACGGCAGCCGGCGCAGAGGTTCAGGCCCTCTTCGCGAGCGCGACGATAGAAGTGTTCCATGAGCACGTGCTTAAGCATGTCGCCGGAGATGGCATTGACATTGTAGAGATGCCCATCCTCACCGACGATGTCCACCATGCGCGTCTGAATCTGATTGCCCTCGCCGCCTTCGTTGTTGAGGCTGTGCATGTTGAGCTTCATACGTGCCGAGATCGAGAGGGAAACGATTTTTTGAGCCATTGTGATCTTCTCCTTTCCAATAAAAGAGATTAGCTGTGTGATTACCTTTCTATCACTCTGATTCCTGCTCTGCATCGTCACTGCTGTCCGAAGGATGATCATAACTCTGATCCTGGTCAGTCTCTTCGGACCTGGGCGTCTCGCGACGCGAGTAACCGTAAGCCACCAGCATGGAAGCTACCAGCTCAGTTGGATAGCTGTCCAGAAGCGCGGTGAACTGCTCAAGGTCGGCGGTGGTGATGGGATAGCGCAGGCGATAGCGACGATAATCTTCGCTTGTGAGACGCCTGCCCCCCTCCTTTTGCGCTCGCTTCTCCTCTTCACGGGCCGTCTCCGCGTTGTACTGATAAATGAATTCGCTCAGGGCCTGCATAAAGGCCTCTCGCTGATGAATTTTGCGCAACAGCTCGTTGCCCAGGCCGTAGCGTACCTCGTAGGTGCTATCGTTCTCCTGGCTGTGCCGTCGCTGCGCATTAACGGTGGCCTCACGAATCGCTCTGGCGATGCTGCGGAAGCCGCTGTTCTCGAGAATAGCAGACAAGCTTTTGTCGTAGCTCATGGCAAGGCTCTCCAATCCTTTCTGTGTGAGTTGTGGCAGCCAGCGCTGGACGTTCTTTTCACGCTCACGCTGACGAAAAAGATAATTTCCATACATGGCTGCGAATTTCCAGAAGAGACGAAGATCATGGCCAGAGAGAAAGTCGCGATAGGTCTGTAGCAGCGCCAGCTCTTCCCCCCCCTCTTCTCCCTTGGGAGTTTCAATGCGTCGAATGACGCGGATGTGCTCCCCCAGAAATTCGTTGGCCCTGTCGATCTCCTCGAGATTATGGAGTCGAGGGAACCAGGAAGGCAGGTTGATAGTCGCCAGATTCATGATAGCGTGGGCACTCCCCATGTCTTTGTAGAAAATCATGTCGAGGCCCTGCGTGATGCTGATAATGGGAGGCAGCTCGTCAGGGTCCAGTTGCTGACCGCTCTCTAGCTCAGTGCGGCGGTGCTCGATCAGCACCTGCGTCAGACGCAAGGCTGCCAGAATGTCCTGTTTAACGGCGGTGCTGGACCAGCAGACCTCGCGGAACTGGTGCATGATGCGCTTGAGCGTCCCCAGTTCCACGCGCTGCGGCAGGACCACGAAGGTCTTGCGATCCTTGCTGCCCCTGAGAGTATAAGGCGCCGCCCCGATCATGAAGCCACGGAACTTGAGCAGCTCGAGCAGCCAGAAGCTTTCCATGCCGCCAACGCTCAGACGGTTGCTTTTGGGAGCGTTGGCTCCTTTGCCGCTGATCGGGTTGATGAGCTGCACGGCGGTGACTGTCGCTTTGCGCTGCAGGCCCTGCTGCTTCGCATATTGCTCCCAGGCCCGTTGTGCTCCCTCGATGTCGTTCTGGCGTTGGGAGAAGAGATCGTACAAGAGCCGGACAGCGTACCATTGGTGAACGCTGTCCAGCTCGCGCCAGCGCAGAGCTACTTCGTTGAAGGTGTCTACGGCCTTCATCATGTTGATGGCCTTGTAGTGGGGCCACTCGGGACGTGGGCCATTTTGCAGCACCTGCTCAAGCTCAGGGGGAGGCCTCAGACGAGCCTCCGGTGTTCGCAAGGCCGGAGGCAACTTCTGCAGCTGAGCCTGTAATTGCCGCTCTTTCTCCCGCTCAAGCTCGTAATCGAAGGCATCTTCAAGCACGTGCCCCTTCTTAGCTTGCTTGGCCTGCTGAGTGCTGGTGCTTAGTGGCTCTAGTAGCCGTAGCGTGCGCTCACTGACCAGATCCGCAGCTTTGAGCTGAGTAGGCAGCTCAATGGCAAAGGCATCATCCTGATCGGAGACCAGGATCGGCTTCTCCGGCAGGCCCAGGATCTCGAGGGCCTGCTCCAGAAGATCGGCCCAGCCCAGAGCCAGCATGGT
>NZ_JBHOQV010000136.1:0-224169 GCF_042408735.1 Thermogemmatispora sp. | reverse complement strand
ACAGCCGAACGAACAACCCTCGATGAGCGCGACGGTGCAGGCCGAGGCGGAGCTGTTGGCGAAGCGGCCCTGGATCAAGCATTACGAAGAGGGCGTCCCCGTTCACCTGGAGATCCCCGACCAGCCCCTGACCTGGCTGCTTGACGAGACAGTCCGTCGTCATCCTGACAAGACCGCCTTCATCTATTACGGCACGCGCATCTCCTACGCGCGATTTGCCGCCCTGGCCAATCGCTTTGCCGCCGCCCTGCAGCGGCTGGGCATCAAGAAAGGCGACCGGGTAGCCATTGCCCTGCCCAACATCCCGCAGTATCCGATAGCCTTCTACGGCACCCTGAGGCTGGGGGCCATTGCCGTCCCGACCAACCCGCTCTACACCGAGCGCGAGATGCAGCACCAGATGGCCGACTCGGGGGCCCGTGTGCTCATCATGCTCGACATGTTCTATCCGGTAGTGCGGGCCATTCGAGACGAGACCGCCCTGGAGCACATCATCATCACCAGTCCCGCCGACTTTTTGCCGCCCATCCTGCGCACCCTCTACCCCTTGAGCCAGCGCCGGGAGCGGCACAAGCAGCCGCAGCCGCCCCTGACCAGAGACGAACTGCGCAGCGATCCCAGGCTGCTGCTCATGAGCGACCTCCTCAAGCCGAGCAGCAGCGAAGGGGTAGAAGTATTCACCGTACCCGACCCGCCGCGCAGCTCCGACCTGGCCGTGCTGCAATACACCGGCGGCACCACCGGCCTCTCGAAAGGCGCCATGCTTACCCATCGCAACCTGCTGGCCAACGCCTACCAGACGCGCTACTGGACCCCGCGGGCCCATGACGCGGGCGAGACCGGCCTCTGTGTCGCCCCCTTCTTCCACTCCTATGGGCTGACCGTGGGCCTCAACCTTGGCATCCTGGCGGCGGCCAGCATGGTTCTGCTGCCTCAATTCAAGCCCAAAGAAGTCGTGCGGGCCATCAAGCGCTACCGTCCGACCATGTTCCCGGGCATCCCGACCATGTACATCGCCATCATGCGCGAAGCCGGCAAAGACAGCAACGCCTTCCAATCGATCCGCTACTGCATCAGCGGAGCGGCGCCGCTGCCGGCCAAAGTGCGCCACGACTTCGAGAGCCTCTCGGGGGGGCGTCTGGTAGAGGGCTACGGCCTCAGCGAAGCCTCGCCCGTCACCCACTGCAACCCGCTCAACGGTGATGTACGCGAAGGCAGCATCGGCCTTCCCCTGCCCGAAGTAGAGGCCGCCATCATGGATCCCGAGAGCGGCAGGCTGCTGCCGCCGGGCGAGATCGGCGAGCTGGTAGTCCGCGGGCCGAACATCATGCAGGGCTACTGGAACCGCAAAGAAGAGACCGCGGCCATCTTCCGCGACGGCTGGATGCGCACCGGCGACCTTGGCAAGATGGACGAAGAAGGCTATTTTTACCTGGTCGAGCGCGCCAAAGACATGATTCTGGCCAGCGGCTTCAACGTCTACCCGCGCGAGATCGAAGAAGTCCTTTTCCGCCATCCCGCCGTTCAGGAAGCGGCAGTAGTGGGCGTACCCGACGAATACCGTGGCGAGACCGTAGCGGCCTTCATTGTCCTCAAGCCGGGCGTGGTGGCCAGCGACAGCACGCGGCAGGAGATTGTCAGCTTCTGTCGCAAGGAGCTAACGGCATACAAGGTCCCCAAGATCATCGAATTTCGCGAAAGCCTGCCCAAGTCTCTGATCGGCAAAGTCCTGCGCCGCGAGCTGCGCGAGCAATGGCTCCAGCAGCGGGGCGCGGCTCAGAAAACCAGCTAGCGTCGGGCCGGGCTGGGCCAGCCCGGAGCGGAGCTGGTCAGGAGCGGGATCGAGCCTGAGGGGCTGCCCTGGCTGGCTGGCTGACTGACTGGCTGGCCAGGGCCCCGGCTCGCCTGACCGACCTGACTGACCCGACCTGGGCCAGCCCGGGCATCAACACCAACGAAGACCAGCGAATCGACAAGCCAATTCACAGCAACACGCACACGGCTGGGACCTCGCCCAAGCCGGGCGACGCGGGAAGAAGCGAGCGCCTGAACAAGACAGCGAGCGGGCCGCCCGTGAGGCCAGCGCCGGCCTGGACCCAGCCACTGGAGGTACAACTGAGCATGTCTACGACGATGAAGCCCACCGAAAGCGGAACGGCCTTCCTGCTGACGCCGGTCAGCGAGAGTGCCGACAAAATATTCACCCTGGAGCAGATCGACGAGGAACAGCGCTGGATTGCCGAATCGGCCTCCACCTTTGTCATGCGCGAAGTGCTCCCCAAGCTCGAGGCCGTCGAGCATCAGGAGCCGGGCGTCATGCCCGCCCTGGTCAAGAAAGCCGGCGAGCAGGGCCTGCTCATGATCGACATCCCCGAGCAATATGGGGGGGCCGAGCTGGGCCTCCTCACCAGCGCCATCGTCGCCTCCTCCATTCACGAGGCTTCCTTCAGCGTGGCCTTCGGCGCCCACACCACCATCGGCACCCTGCCGATCGTCTTCTACGGCACGGAAGAGCAGAAGCGCAAATACCTGCCGAAGCTGGCCACCGGTGAATGGATCGCGGCCTACGCCCTGACCGAGCCGGGCGTTGGTTCCGACGCCATGAACCTCAGCACGACGGCGCGCCTCTCCGAGGACGGCAAATACTACCTGCTCAACGGCACCAAGCAATGGATCTCGAACGCCGGCTTTGCCGACCTCATGATTGTCTTCGCGCGCGTCGATGGCCAGCGGCCCTCGGCCTTCATCGTCGAGACAAGCTGGCCGGGCATCTCAACGGGCGCCGAAGAGCGCAAGATGGGCATCAAAGGCTCCTCGACGCGCCAGGTCTACTTTGAAGACACGCCCGTGCCGGTCGAAAACCTGCTGGGCGAGCTGCACAAGGGCTACAAGATCGCCTTCAACATCCTCAACATCGGGCGTCTCAAGCTGGGAGCCGGCGCCGTTGGTGGCGCGCGCACGGCCCTGGACCTGGCCGCCGCCTACACCACCGAGCGCCAGGCCTTCGGCAAATACCTGCACGAATTCGGCATGATCCAGAAGAAGCTGGCGCGCATGGCCGCCGAGACCTACGCCGCCGAAAGCGAGGTCTTCCGGACCGCCGCCAACATCGAGAACGCCCGGCGTGGAGCCGGAGAGCAGACCGAGCAGGTCTTCAAGGCCATCGAAGAATTCGCCATCGAGGACTCCATCGCCAAGGTCCACGGCAGCGAAGTCCTGGCTTTCGTCGTCGATGAGGGCGTCCAGATCTTCGGCGGCTACGGCTACATGCAGGAGTACCCGATCGAGAAAGCCTATCGAGACGCCCGCATCCAGCGCATCTTCGAAGGCACCAACGAGATCAACCGTCTGGTAGCTGCCGGCACCCTCTTCCGCCGCGTGCTGGGAGGCAAGATCGACCTCATGCAGCGCTACCCGGCCATCGAAGCGCGCATCAAGGCGGGCGAAGCCCTGCCGGCTCCCGGCGACGAGGTACCTGCCGAGCTGCGGGCCGCGGTCCACGCCGTCGAGCGCGCCAAGGACGTGGCCATCTACGCCGGCATGCGCGTCGCCATGCGCTACATGCAGGCCCTGGAGAACGAAGAGGAGTTCATCGAATACCTGGCCAACCTGCTCATCGACATCTACGCCAGCGATAGCGCCCTGGCGCGCGCCATCCAGGCCAGCCGCCGCGGCGACGAGAACGCGGCCCTGCACAGCAAGCTGGCCCAACTGGCAACCTGGCTGGCCCATTCGCGCATCCGCCTCAACCTGGACCAGCTCATCATGACCTACTTTGAGCCGGAGACGGTCGGCGAGGAGCTGGCCCGCGTGCGCGCCTATATCGGCGACTACCAGATCAACGGCGTGGCCCTGCAGCGCGAGATCGCCGCCGAAGTCGTGGCCAGGAAAGGCTATCCGCTGCCCCACTTCTAGCCGCCAGAGCGGGCAGGAGAGGCAGGCAGCAACGCTCGCCCTGCCCTGGCTCGCTCGCCAGGGCAACGAGCGGCCAGGCCAGCAAACCAGACAGACTCTCTCTCCTGCCCCCATAGCTATCCTGTGTGATAGCGTGACCGAGTGCCAAAGGCCGACGGCGGCTGGTGGACTGCGGGTCGGAGCCGCAGCGCCGGCACCTGGCCCGCCCTTCCGCCGCCGTCGCCGGCTGGTCATCTGGGGGAGCCTTTCCCCGCCCTTGTGACTGGCCGCCAGTAGAGCAGCCAGCCGGGCCAGCGGGCAGGGCAGGAAGGCCCAGGAGCAAGGAACCGATGGAGAGCACGAGCCAGCGACCCTTGCAGGTCGGTGATGTCCTGACCTGCGAACGCACCTTCAGCGAGCAAGACATCCGCCTCTTTGCCGAACTCTCGGGCGACAAAGGCCAGCACCACATCCAGCCCGATGCCCAGGGCCGGCTGATGGTTCAGGGCCTGCTCACCGCCAGCATACCCACCAGGTTGGGCGGCGACCTCAACTTTATCGCGCGCACCATGCAGATAGAATTTCTGCGCCCGGTCTTTGCCGGTGACTGTATACGCTGCGAAATGACCGTCAAGCGCCTGGAGCCTGGGGAGGGCTACCTCTCCCTGGAGCTAGCCTCTGTCTGTCGCAACCAGCACGGCAAAGAGGTGCTGCGTGGCAGCGCCCAGGGCATCATCCGCCAGCCGCCTTCCTGACGAACGAGCGGACTAAAGGGGGGAGCGGCAGCGGCAGCCGGCGACAGGAGCGAAACGGCCCGTCGGCGCCCTGGCCCGACCTGGCCTGACCCGAGGTAGTCCAGACCGGGCCTTCCTTCCCCTCAGCAGGGTCCGTCAGCCCGTCAGCGACCGGGCGAGCGGCTAGCATCCCACCCAGACCAATCAATATAAAAAAGAAGAGAGCCAACCTGTTGTGGGCGCTCCGCCGGGGCGGGCCGTCCAGGCAGGCTGGCCTGTAGCGTCACAACAAGCAGATACGAGGAGCAGATCCCCCATGATAGATGCTGTGATTGTCAGTGCCGTACGCACGCCGATCGGACGAGCCAACAAAGGGTCCCTCAAGGACGTGCGGCCCGACGACCTGGCGGCCTTCGCCATTCGTGGTGCTCTCGATCGCGTCCCGCAGCTTGATCCTGCCCTGATCGAAGACGTCATCCTTGGTTGCGCTTTTCCCGAAGGCGAGCAGGGGATGAACATGGCGCGCATCGTCGCCCCCCTGGCTGGCCTGCCCGAGACCTGTGGAGGCGTCACCGTCAACCGCTTCTGCGCCTCCAGCCTGCAGGCCGTCAACATGGCGGCCCAGAGCATCATGCTTGGGCAGGGAGAAGCCATCGTCGCCGCGGGCGTCGAGAGCATGTCGCGTGTGCCGATGGGGGGCTTCAACCCCAGCTTCAACCCGCGTCTCATCAAGCCAGCCGAAGGAGAGAAATACGACTGGCCCTATCCGCCCAGCGAGCAAGAGTACGGCTTCTACAGCTACATCCCGATGGGGCTGACCGCCGAGAACCTGGCGCGCAAATACAACATCAGCCGCCAGGCCCAGGACGCCTTTGCCCTGCGCAGCCACCAGCGGGCCATAGCCGCCATTGACAGCGGCTTCTTCAAGCGCGAGATCATCCCGGTCAAGCTGCCCGACGGGCGCATCATGGACACCGACGAAGGGCCGCGGCGCGACACCTCGTTGGAGAAGCTTGCCGCCCTGGAGCCGGCCTTCATCAAAGACGGGACCGTCACCGCCGGCAACTCCAGCCCGCTCAACGACGGAGCCGCCGCCGTCGTCCTCATGTCCGCCGAGAAAGCGCGTGAACTTGGCATTCAGCCGCTGGCGCGCATCGTGGCGATGGCCGTTGCCGGTGTCCGGCCGGACATCATGGGAATCGGGCCGGTGCCAGCCGTCAAGAAGGTGCTCCAGCGCGCGCGCATGCAGCTCAGCGACATCGACATCATCGAACTCAACGAAGCCTTTGCCGTCCAGAACCTGGCCGTCGTCCAGGAGCTGGGCCTTGACGAAGAGAAGCTCAACCCACACGGGGGAGCCATCGCCCTGGGTCATCCCCTGGGCTGCAGCGGTGCCCGCATCGTTGCCACGCTCATCAACGACCTGCAGACTGCCGACAAGACCCTGGGCCTGGCCACGCTCTGCGTAGGTGGCGGCCAGGGCGTCGCGACCATCATCGAGAGGTTGTCGTAGTCATGGGGTACCAGATTCGCAAAGCAGCGGTCATCGGGGCCGGCGTCATGGGGGCAGCCATCGCTGCCCACCTCGCCAACGTCGGCATTCCCAGCCTCCTGCTCGATATTGTGCCGCCTGACGCTGGCGAGGACCGCAACCGGGTCGCACGCACCGGCCTGGAGCGTGCCCTCAAGGCCCGGCCCGCGGCCTTCTACAGCAAAGACAAAGCCAGGCTCATCACCGTAGGCAACATCGAAGACAACCTGCACGAAGCGGCGCAGGCCGACTGGGTTGTCGAAGCCGTCTTCGAGCGCCTCGACGTCAAGCAGCAGCTCTACGACAGGCTTGAGCCGCTGCTGGGGGCCGAGACCATCGTCAGCTCCAACACCTCCGGCCTGCCGGCACACCTCCTGACCGCCGGGCGCAGCGAGCGCTTCCGCCGGCATTTTCTCATCACCCACTTCTTCAACCCGGTGCGCTACATGCGCCTGCTGGAGATTGTGCCTGACCAGCAGACCGATCCGGCCCTGGTCAGCTTCATGCAGGACTTCGCCACCGAAGTGCTGGGCAAGGGCGTGGTCCTGGCCAAAGACACGCCCAACTTCATCGCCAACCGCATAGGCGTCTACGGCTTCCTATCGACCATCCGGCGGGCCTTAGAGGAGGGCTACACCGTCAGCGAAGTCGATGCCATCCTGGGGCCGAGCATGGGCCGACCCAAATCGGCGGTCTTCCGCACCGCCGACCTCTCCGGCCTCGACACCCTGGTCCATGTCGCCGACAACATCTACGAGAACGCCCCCAACGATCCCGAGCGCGAAGTCTTCCGGGTTCCCGAGGTCGTGCGCGAGCTAGTGCGGCGCGGCTGGCTGGGCGAGAAGAGCGGCCAGGGCTTCTACAAGCGCGTCAAGAACGCCGATGGCTCATCGACCATCCTCGAGCTGAACCTGCAGACCCTGGAGTACCAGCCCCAGCAGAAGCCGCGCTTCGACTCCATCGGAGCGGCGCGCAACATCGAAGATCCTGCCGGGCGCATGCTGGCCGTTCTCAACGGCAACGACCGCGCCGCCCAATTGGCGCGCGAGACCCTGGCCGACTCCCTCATCTATGCCGCTCGCCTGGCGCCGGAGATTGCCGACAGCATCGTAGCCGTTGACCAGGCCATGCGCTGGGGCTTCAACTTCGACCTGGGCAGCTTTGAAGGCTGGGACATTCTCCTGGAGCATCCCGAGACCCTCGCCCGTGTCCTGCAGGCCCATCCAGCCTTTAAAGAGGTGAGCGGCGAAGGGCAGGTGCCAGCCGACCTCAGCGCCCTTGTTGAGAGGCACGGGGCCCGTCTGCCCGAGCTGGTGCGTCAGGTCATCACCCAGGGAGAAGGGCGCTTCTACAGCGGCCCCGTCGGCCAGCGGCGCTACTTCGACTTCCGCAGCGGCCGCTATCAGCCCGTACCGCAACTGCGCGGCAGCCTCTCCCTCAGCGTAGCCCGGGCCGAAGGCAAAGTCATCCGCGAGAACAGCTCGGCCTCGCTCATCGACCTGGGCGATGGCATCGTCTGCGTCGAATTCCACACCAAGATGAACGCCATCGACCAGGACATCATCGACATGCTGCACTACGCCGTCGAGGAGGGGCAGAAGCAGTACCGGGCCATCGTCGTTGCCAACGAGGCCCCCGACTTCTCGGCGGGCGCCAACCTCTTCCTGATGCTCGTCGGCGCCCGTAACGGTCAGTGGGAGATGCTCGAGCAGGCCGTCAACGCCTTCCAGCAGGTGAACATGCTCCTCAAATACAGCCCCATCCCAGTCGTCGTAGCCCCCACCGGGCGTACCCTGGGAGGTGGCTGTGAGATCGTCATGCACAGCAGCCACGTCCGCGCGCACGCCGAGACCTACATCGGCCTCGTCGAAGTTGGGGCCGGTCTCGTTCCCGGTGGCGGTGGCGTCAAAGAGCTACTCCTGCGCCACGGAGCTCGCCTGGAAGACCAGCAGGCCCGCGGTTCCGGAGGACCATTTGCCGCCCCGCGGCGCGTCTTTGAAATGGTAGCCACGGCCACCGTGGCCACCAGTGCCGTCGAGGCGCAGGAATACCGCTTCCTGCGTCGCAGCGACAGCATCACCACCAATCGCGACCTCCTGCTGCGCGACGCCAAGGCCGACGCCCTGCGCCTGGCCGAAGCGCGCGAAGCGGGACGCTGGCAGCCGCCGCAGCCAGCCATGCTGCTGCTGCCCGGGCCAGGCGGACGCCTGGTTCTCGAGCAGCAGATCGAGAACATGCTCCTCGCGGGCAAGATCAGCGAGCACGACGCTGTCATCGGCCGCCATCTGGCGCGCATCGTCACCGGCGGCAACACCTCGCCGCTGACGCCGCTCAGCGAGCAGCAGGTGCTCGACCTTGAGCGCGAGGCCTTCCTGAGCCTCTGCGGAATGGAGAAGACGCAGGAACGCATGCAGGCCATTCTCATGACCGGCAAGCCCCTGCGCAACTAAGTGCGCGCAGCTCGCGTCGCGGGCGAACAGCCAGGACCAGCGAGCGCATCGATCGGGCCAGGCTCAGTCAAGCGAGGCGGGGACCGTGGCCAGGTCGGGCCGGGCCGTCTGCCGCGCAGCCAGCGGCAGCCCGGTTCGGCCCGGCTCCGGTCCCAAGAGCCTACCCTCCGTCCGTCCGGCCGGAGCGCGGTCGGACCCGCAGCACCCTGGGGGAACAGCCCGGCGGCCACGGCCAGCCCGCAGCCGGGTCGTCCCCTGCTCTGCTGCACCGGCTACAGCGGCGTAGCGCTGCCAGTACGTGCACCAGGACAGCGGAATGCAGGACTGCAAAGCAGGATCGCCTCCGCGCAGAAGCGGGGGCCTAGCCGCAAGGAAAGGAAAGGAGCCGAGTCCATCATGGCGATCGACATCAGCAAAGCCTCACTGCGCGAGCTTGGTCAACTGGGAGGAGATGCCATCATCGTCGGCGAGATCGACGACAAGCTCGTCAACCTGCCGACCTATCGCGAACTCTACCACCGCTGGGAGAAACAGCAATGGAGCACCCAGGACATCGACTTCAGCGCCGACCGCCAGCAATGGAGCCAGATCGAAGAGGCGGCCCGTCCGGTGCACATCAGCGGCTTCGTCGTCTTCTTCCAGGGTGAAGTCAGCGTCACCCACACCCTCATCCCCTACTGTGCCGCCATGCCCAAAGAGGAGCAGCGCATCTTTCTCACCACCCAGCTTGTTGACGAAGCGCGCCACTCCGTCTTCTTCGACCGCTTCTTCCGCGAAGCGCTCGGCTTTGAGGGAGAGGACATCGAGGCCCTGCTCGTCCAGATTCGCCCCCTGCTGCGCGAGAGCGAGCGGCAGATCCTCATGGAGGGGCTGGTCGAGATCGGTCAGCGCATCCAGGCCCAGCCCGAGCAGCTCGAGCATCTCGTCGAGGGTGTCACCCTCTACCACATCATTACCGAAGGCACCCTGGCCCTGGCCGGCCAGCGCAGCATGCTCAACCGCAACAAGCGCATGGGCTGGTATCCGGGCTTCCAGCAAGGCTTCAACGCCATCGCGCGCGACGAATCGCGCCACGTCCTCTTCGGCGTGCGCTTCCTGCGCGACATGGTCCAGGAGGATGCCCATTATGCCGACGTCATCCGCCAGACCATTCAAAAATGGATGCCGCAGATCCACGACATCCTCTACCTCTCCGACTTCCAGCGAGCCTTGTTGAGCAGCTTTGGCGAGGACCCCGACGAGCTGCTCCGCTTCGGCATGAACTCGCTGCGCAAGAAGCTCAAGGTCATCGGCGTGGCCTCTGACTTCCTGCCAGCGGTCGCCTAACCTGGCTTAAGGCGCGGGCCTTTGGGGGGTGTGGAGGCCCGCGCCATCTCTCCCCGCTGGTTCCTCCAGCGTCCCTTCCGGTCCTGTCCTGTCCTGTCCGCGCCGATAGCTGGCCACCAGAGCAGAGGGAGCGGTCTTGGCGGAGCGCGCCATGCCGTCTGACAGGCCACCTCCAGTTGGCCAGGCGACCGTCATGACCCTGACTGGCCTGGCCGGTATCGCCTCGCCTTCAGCCCAGGTCGCCGCCCTGGTCAAGCAAAGCAGGTTGGGGCCGCTGCAGGACTTGAAGAGAAAAGAGCTGGCAGCGGGGCCGACTCCAGGGTGCGCCCTCCACAAAGGCCAGGGCCAGGCCGACAACGACAGGCAGCAAACCTGTCGGCCAGCCTGGCCCGATCTACTACCCTCTTACCCGTCTTATCAACCTGTCAGGTCAAGGGTCAATCGAGGCAGAGCCATCCTGGCGGATCAGAGCAAGCTATACAGGCTAGAAGTAGGCCTTCTCCGTCTCGGCGTCGAAGAGGTGGATCTGGTCGGGATCGACGTGCAGCCTCAACGGCTCGCCAACCACCGGATGCGAGCGCGGATCCAGGCGAGCCACCAGCGTCGTACCATTGACGGACATATGGACCTGCACCTCGTTGCCCAGATGCTCCACCACATCGACCGGCGCCACGAGCGTCGAAGCCGTATCGGCGCCCGCCGGAAGCAGAGCGGCATCGCGCAAATGCTCAGGGCGGATACCAAAGATCAACTGGCGTCCCTTGGCCGCCCGCGCCTTCTCCACATAGCGATCCGGCACCTGGACCCAGCCGAAGTCGCCCAGGGCAATGCCCACCCCGTCGCCGTTCTCCACCACCTGGGCGCCCGGGAAGAAATTCATGGCCGGAGAACCGATAAAGCCGGCCACGAACATATTGGCCGGATGGTCATACAGCTCCTGTGGAGGCCCCATCTGCTGAATCTCCCCCTGGTGCAGGACCACGATACGATCGCCCATCGTCATCGCCTCCACCTGATCGTGGGTCACGTAGACAAAGGTCGTCTGCACGCGCCGGTGGAGCTTAATGATCTCTGCCCGCATCTGCACACGTAACTTCGCGTCCAGGTTTGACAGAGGCTCATCCATCAAGAAGACCTGCGCATCGCGCACAATGGCACGCCCCAGCGCCACGCGCTGCCGCTGGCCACCGGAGAGTTCCTTGGGCTTGCGATTGAGGAGATGAGCGATTTCGAGGATCTCGGCGGCCTCCTGCACGCGCTTCTTGATCTCCTGGCGGGGAACGCCGCGAAGCTTCAGGCTGAAGGCCATGTTATCGAAGACATTCATGTGGGGATAGAGGGCATAGTTCTGAAAGACCATCGCCACGTTGCGCTCTTTCGGCTCCACGCCGTTGACCAGCATATCGCCGATGTAGATCTCTCCGGCGGTCGGCTCCTCCAGCCCGGCGATCATGCGCAGGCAGGTACTCTTGCCACATCCCGATGGACCGACAAGAACCAGGAACTCCCGGTCCTTGACCTCAAGGTTGATGTCGCGCACCACATCAACCTTGTCAAACCGCTTGTAAACGTGTACAAAGCTTACACGGGCCATACTAACTCCTTTTCGCTCTTGCTGGCAGATCCCTTCCTGAATCTGCCAGGGCCTTTGGTAAAGAGCTATCGCTTGGTGCCACGTTGCAACTGACGGCAAGGTCAGAAGGGAGTCAACGGGGCTTCTTCGCGCACCAATTGCCCAGCAAGCCAGGTCGAGCTTCTCCTCACCGACACCTGGGCAAGCGCTAAGTAGAGTATATACGTAATGCCCGGCGATTGCAATCAGCAATGCTCGCGGGCGGAGAGGAGCGGCAGCCAGCCAGGACGGCAGCCAGCGGGCGCGAGGAGAGCCGGGGGGCGCGCGCGGGTCCGGGCAGCAGACCCAGGCGGGGGACGAAGGAGGGCCGAAGCACCAGCAAGCCGGCCGACGTCCAGGTATTTGACTGTCAGCTTGCTTATTCGTCTATAGTATAGATTGATACACAAGACAAGACTAACCTCCTCCGGCGGCGGTGACCCGCCCAAAGGTCCTAACTGGCGAGGGGTGATTGGGAGGAGAAGGGCGCGCGGGCCTGTGTAACCGAGCTGTCTGCCTGTCAGCTTACAAAAGCAGATAGAGAGCCATAACGTTGCAGACATCGCTAACATAACATTGATTGAAATATGTGGTCTCTCTGTCAGATTTCAAAAAAGGTGAGGTTGCCTCTAGACAAGAGGAGATGTTTTCATGCATACTATGAGTGTGCGTTACCGAGTATGTTGCTAACAAGTAACATACATTGTTATCACAATCGCTGAGTGGCTATTGACATCGCTCAACCGCCGGGGATCGCCCTGGAGACCTTATTGATCCAGACCAGAGAAGGGGAGGAAACCATGCTGACGACCAAGGAACAGGGTAGCGAAGTCGCGCGCTTACTCAAGCAGATCAGTGATGAGTACGAGGCGGCGCAGCGCGGCCTGAGCGGGCTGGCCTGTGGCGTCTCGCGTCACGACTTCATCACGGCCAGGATGGAGCATCTGGGCCAGCTCCACAACCAGCTCCAGGCCATTGTAGGCGACGCGGCCATCGCCATGATCGCGGAGCGACTCAACACCCTGCACTAGGGAGCCGGCAAGGCTCTTCCGAAGGAAACGGCCCGCCGGGCCGTTTTTTTCTGCCCATGGGGGGTCAGCGCAGAGAGCGGGCGCAGCCGGCGCAAGCGCCGACACGGAAGAGAAAGAGAAGAAGAGAAGAGGAGAGGAGGGCAGAGGTGGAGGGGAGGCCACCCCTGCCCGCTGTGGGAGAGCAACGCGGATCGGAAACGCTATATCGCCACGAGGGGCGAACAGAGAGAGCGATTCTGGCCCTTCTCCCCCGAGCTTCTGGCCCCTCTGAGCTGGCGAGCGATTCTCTGCAGGGAGCTGCCTGGCGGGGGCGAGCGTCTGGCTTCTGCCTTTGCCCCGGGCTGGAGGCTGGGCGAAGGATCACAGGTCAGCGAGCCAGGGAGTCGGCGAGGTCGCATCTCCACCCAGGCCCTGAAAATGGCCATCCGCATCCTGCGAGATCAGAGTGATGATGAAGGATAACATTGGGAAACTCCCTTCCTTCCTCCCTCATCAAGGCAGCGTCCTGCCAGACCTGCTCACCCGTTGATAGGCTCTATGGCCCCAGGCCGCGCTGGTCACCGGCGAGCATGCCGTTCCAGGCAGCGAGGCCATCTCAGGAAAGCACCTCCTCCAAAGAGAGCAAGCGAGGCTCCGACTCGTCGAACGCCGCAGTCAGGGCCTCCTCCTCGCGGGAGGCGCGCCGACCGGGCCAGACACCACTCACCACGTACTCGGTTTCCTCGTAGAGGAACGTGTCCTGATCGAAGACATTGTATTCTTCATCGAAGAAGCACTGCAGCCAGGCGGTCAGATCCTCCGAACTCAAGCCAGGGGCGCCCTCGCAGACGAACCATTCGGCGATTCCCTGCAGATAGGAGCGGTAGTCTGGAGAGAGAGGATAGCGGCGCTGGATCAAGTAGGTCTTCTCCTCGATCTCCTCGTAGCCGGCCTCGCGGAGATAGCCAGCCAATTTTGAGCCGACCCAACTATCTTCGAAAGGATAGCCATGCTCAACGCGAACGCGCTCCCAGCGCTCGCGCGCCTGGAAGACGCGGGCCTGGAGGCCGGGATCAATCGTATGGAAGCGCAGCGTCCCGAAGTCGATGTCCTTGACGATCAGGCGGCCCCCGGGCGCCAGGTACTGACCGAGCGTCTTGAAGGTCTTAACAGGCTCTGGGAGGTACTGGCTGACATTGGCGCTGAAGATGGCGTCAACGGAACCATGCGCGAGAGGCAGCTGCTCCAGAGGAGCGAGCTTATACTCGACCTGGGGGGCGTACCAGGTGCCCGCGCTGCGTCGCCGGGCGGTGACCAGGGCTTCGACCGAGATATCCACGCCGATAATGCGTCCTTGGGGGCCGATGGCCCGGGCCAACAGGGGGATCCAGAGGCCGGGGCCACAGCCGGCATCAACCACAAGGCTTCCCGCCTTTAGCTGGAGATCGCGCACCATCCGTTCGCGCTCTGCCGCCTTGCAGCGGTGGTGCATTTCCAGCCAGGCGACCGCATTGAGAGGAAGCCCGCACTCGTTACCAAAGACCGGATTATTCGCTGCCATAGTACAATCCTCGCCTTCGCGCACGTGGCGCAAACAAAGGTTTCTTCAATGGTGAGGAGAGTATAACATGCGGGCCTCTGAGAAGACAATAGTGTATGTACATTTGTAGGAGTTTTGTAATACTTTGTTCATAATCCAGCCGGCGCTAAAAGGCTGCAAGGCGGCCTATCATGCAATCCGACACGCGGCCACGATGCACGAACACTGCACGCCATAAGCTGAGAAGCCGCTTGATGCCGCTTCCCATCTGGCTCGAGCCTGTCTGTCCCGATATTAAAATGTTGTAATAAATAGAAAGGATGTATGAAAGTGCGTTCATGTTAGAAAATGCTCTGGTAATCTGCTCCTTCGACGTGATATAATCGACTCAGGCAAATCCTTTCCCAGCAACCATATCAGGCAAGACAAGAGCAGAGACAGGCACTTCTTCGAAGCCGCCTCGCAGCGCACGCACGCACGCTCACAGACAGCGCACCTTGATCCGCCGTTCGTCCGTAGCCGCAGCCGGTGCCCCTGCTGGTCTGGTGGCAGGTAAGTGCACCAACAGGTAAGGTAAGGAAGGAGCAATCAGTCAGATGAAGCAAGGACACGACTCTTCCCGCCCGCCGCGGCGCAGGCAGCGGGTTGGCGGGCCAGAAGCGCGCCCGCCGGCGCGTACCCGCGGCCGTCACGCGAATCCGGGGGTAGCCAAACGTGGTCGGGGCCGGAGCGCGGCCCGCTCCGTTGAGGCTGCTGACTCGACTGCTATGGGCCTTACTCCCTTCAGCCTGACCCTGCAGCGCATTCTCAAGCGCGATCGGGCGCTCATCGCCCAGCTCGCCGGCTCGCTGGGGGTCTCGGAAAACACCATCTATCGCTGGATGAATGGCCAGTCTGAGCCACGTCCCACCTATCTGAGGCAGATTCTGGAGGTCATGCCCGAGCATCGCCGCGAGCTGCAGGAGGCCATTGAGCAGAGTTTCCCCAATGTCCTCGATCTGCCGCCGGTCGGAGAGCTGCCGCCGGTTGAGCGCGAGCTGTACCGTCAGGTCCTCGAGCTGCGCGCGACGATCGGGCAGGACGACAGCCGGCGCTGGCAGATGATCGAGCTTATTTTCGAGGCCGCGATTAAGCATCTTGATCCTGAGCAGCGCGGTCTGGCTCTGACCTATGCTGAGCTGATGCCGCCCCGCCCTGATGGGATCCACTCCCTTTATGAGGCCGAGATTCGGGCCACCAGCCCCTGGGTAACGACCCAGGAGAGCCGGGCCTTTCTCGGCAGCACGACCCTGGCGGGGACGGCGGCCATGCTCCAGCGCCTGCAGGTCTGGAGTGAGTTGGACCGTGAGCAGCGCCATCAGTTCGTGGCCGAGGAGTTCGAGCGCAGCGCCTGCGCCTGTCCGGTCCTCTTTGCGAGCCGCTGCTCTGGGGTGCTGATTGTTTCCAGTACGCGGGCTGATTTCTTCTCGCCCTCGGTCTGCCAGGCTGTCAACGAGTATGCCCTGCTGGTGGCCCTGGCCCTGCCCGAGTCCGCTTTCTACGATCCTTCGCTGATCCATCTGCGCCCAATGCCCGACATTCGCTGGCAGCGTGAGGAGATCAGCCGAACCTTTGTCAATCGTGTCATCGCCTACGCGCGTCGTTTCCAGCTCTCCCGTCCCGAGGCCGAGCGGCGTGTTCGCATGGAGATGGAGGAGGAGTTTGAGCAGTTGGCACCCACGCATTTCGCTCTCTCGACGGAGCGGCCATAGAGGGAGGCAATCCAGGCAGTGCTTTCTATCCCGCCTTGACCTGGTGGCCTGTTCTCATGGGCGGGGGCAAGGCGGAGAGGCAGCCTGCAGAGGGCGAAGGCCACTGTGCACGGCTGCGTCGGGCCGGAAGCGCTGTCGCGCTTCAGCAGCGATCTCTTCTTCTTCCAGGCCGGGAAGCTCTGGGTTGACCTGGTTGGCGTGGGCGAGCCGCGGACAGGCGCCCCTGGCCAGCAGGCCGGAGGTGGTGCCCCTGTTCCCTCCCGGTTGAGACTCGGCCTTTTCCTTGACAGAGGGGGCATGATCTGCTAGCTTTTTATTAAGACGAGCAGCCAGGTCAGGTCTATGCTCACGATTGACTCTCTTTGAGGAGCAAGCCCATGCAGTCTCCAGAGCCGGCGGAGGCCTCGCAAGGCGGCGGCCAGGCTGGGCACGAGCCGGAGCAGAAGGCTGCTGCCGGAGCGCTGCCGGCCAGCGCCCCTGAGGCGGCTGCGCGCCAGGGAGAAGCGCAGCCGGAAGGGCAGGGGCAGCCCTTGTCGCCTGCCGCCTCAGAGTCAGCAGGCGACTTTGTTTATCCGCCGCCACCAGCCTTTTATGAGCGCCTTGTCCCCGCAACGGACAGGCGTCAGCCGTGGGTGCAGGCCGGCGCTGCCTCCCATATAGGGCAAGCCGGATCCGCCCCCGCCAGCAGCCAGCCACCGTTTCCCCCAGCGCGACCCCCGTCTCCTCCCCTCACAGCTCCGGAGGCACCTGGTCCGACGGGAGCGGCTCCCTTTGTCCCGCCGCCTCCCGCGACCTCTTCGGCGGGCAGGCCGCCGGGCCTGGCCCCAGTTTCGGCCACCCCTGTCAGGCGCTCGCGACGCCTCATCTGGATCTCGCTGGCGATTCTGGCCGTGGCCCTGCTGGCCTGTATTGGAACCGCCGCCTGGACGTTTGTCGGCTCGCTCAGGCAGATTCAGCAGCAGTATAACGGCCTGACGGCGCTGGTCGACGACTACTATGGTGATATCCAGCGCCAGGACTACGTTCACGCTTTTCAAGATCTGCAGCCCGGGGGCTTTCATGCTCAGCTTACCCTGCAGGAGTTTGTCCAGGAGGGGCATGACTTCGATAGCCGCTACGGGCCGGTCCTGAGCTATCAAATCCGCTCGCTGCCTAATTTCGGCCTGGATGAGGGGCCGACCTATACCGTCGAGGTCGATGTGACCCGCAGCCACCTTTCCTACACGGTCTTGCTCACGGTACGTCAGGTAGGAAGCGGCTGGAAAATTATCGATTTCGATCGCCTCTGAGGCGCCGGAGCGAGCGTCCCTATGGTCCAGGCAAGCCCTGGTCCGGCCTGGCCTGTGGACGTATGCGCCGTCTGCTCTCCCCGACCGGCACCATCGCGCCGGCCCGGCCCGCTCTCATCTCCGGGATGGCGACCCGCCGCGGGCAGGCCGGATCGGCTGACGAGGGCCAGCGAGAGGGCCTGCGAGTCGACAGGGGAAAGGAAAGCGAAAAGCGAACCGGACACGTGGAACGTTCTGCGTCCGGTTCGCCGTGGAGGGCGCAAACCAGTCAATGATGTGTGAGTTTGTCGAGACGTGGTAGGGTAGTCTGGCAGACTAGCCGTTGTGCGCCGTAGAAGCGTTCTGGTTATTCTGGCCGGAGAGCCGCGACTGAAGCTTGGCCTGTAGCCTGGCCACCGGCGTCGGTGTCTCGCGCCCCACACAGGCGCGCAGGTCGCCGCGGTAGAAACGCCAGGTGCTGCCGACCTTGTGCCCCGTGAGCTGGCCCGACCACATCAGGCGATAAAGAGTTGAGCGGCTGACCCGCAGGTAGTTCATGGCCTCTTTAAAGGTCAACAGAACATCGTCATCTTGCATAACTGGCATTGCCATCGATTCTCTCCTTACGACCGATTGATGAGTTCACCGCTCATAAAGAGCATTGCTTGAATACTGAGAGCTATATGTAGATATATTGCCTCAACGCTGGTTATCCTAACCTACCTTGATACACTTTTTTATGGAGATCCGGTTAACATCGGGTTAATTTTTGGCCTCCGGCGTTCCGTATTCATAACCATCGATCCTCGGAAGCGGCGCCCCGGCGAGGCCGGGTGGCGGCTGGGGGGGCCGGTGGTGAGGAGAGAGAGGTGGTGAGGTGCCCCTGACAGAGGGGAAGCTGCCGCGGGCTATCTCCTGGGGCTTCCCTCCCGATGCTGGCCGGGCGGAGACCTGGACTACGGGAGCGGTGGCCAGGCCGGCCAGGCTGATGAGCGAGGGGAGAAAGAGAACGGTATGTGGCCCAGCGCGGCGCGAGGTCCTGCCGGTGGCGGTGGCGGTAGCGGTCCGTCTGCTGACCTGGCTGGGCCGAGCCAGCGGGTGGGACCTCGCTGGTGAAGCTTTCTCTCTGCAAGGCTCTCACGACTCAACGGGTGTTGGGGCGGTGAAGGTATAGCCAACGCCGGGCACGGTGGTGATGTAGCGTGGCTGATTGGCATTCGGCTCGATCTTCTGGCGCAGGTGGCGGATATGGGTCTTCACCAGGCCCGAATCGCCGGCCTCGTCGTAGCCCCAAACACGTTCGATAATCATATCGGTGGTCAAGACCTGGCCCGTGTGGGTCATCAGCAGATGCAGCAAGCGGCTCTCCGTGGGAGTCAGACGGATCTTCACGCCATCGCGAACCACCTCGTGGCGCATGGCGTCCAGCGAGAACGGTCCCACGGTGATCGTTGACGAGCTGGCGGAGCCGCGCACGTTCGAGGCCCGGCGCAGGATCGCCTTGATCCGTGCCAGCAATTGACGAGGGCTGAAGGGCTTCCGCAGATAATCATCGGCTCCCAGCTCCAGCCCACGAATCTCGTCCTCCTCCTGGTCGTGGGCTGTCAGAATCAGCACCATCGAGTTGGTCTCGTTGCGCATCTGGCGGCAGACCTCGAAACCGTCGATCTTGGGCATCTCAACATCCAGAATCACCAGATCGGGCAGCGTCTCGCGCCATCGCTTGATCGCCTGCTCGCCGTCAAAGGCGCGCACCACCTCGTAGCCATGCCCTTTGAGCCAGTAGCTCAGGATGTCCACCATATCGCGGTCGTCATCCGCTACCAGGATCTTCACGTGTCTTTCCTCCTGATTTGCAAGCCTGTAGCTGCGCTTTTCCCCCACTGGGGATGGATCGGCGTGTGTTCGTGGCTGTAGCTAGCCGGTCGAGCTTTCACTGCTAGTAACGGGCTGTGCTCAGGGCGGTAACAGCATGATACAATCTGGGCTATCTCCAGTCACCTGAGTAGCTAGTCCGTCGTGGGAATCCTGGACCTCCCCCATTGAGGGGTTGGCCCGCCCTACCGGCCCGACGGCCACCTGAGCGGGGTAGGAAGATTGCTTCTCTCAGGCTAAGAGAGGAAGATCAGGACGAAGCGGGTAAAGCGAAAAAGGAGGCGGGAGGCAGAGCGGGCCGGCGGACATGCTGGCTGGAGGAGGCCACTGCCCTTTGGAGGTGGCCAGCAGCAAGCAGACCGAAAGAGGAAGGAGCACGCCTGCCAACCATGACGAGTGCCCAATCTGAGACACCAGGACGAGAAGAGTTGCTGGCTCTGGCCCGCGCGACCGCCCTTCTGGCACATGCCCCCTACTCGCGCTTCCGCGTTGGCGCGGTGGTCGTGGCCGATGGCCAGCTCTATCGCGGGGTCAATGTGGAGATCTCGAGCTACGGGCTGACGCTCTGCGCGGAGCGCGCGGCCCTGGCCGCTGCTCTGAGCGCCGGTGCCCGTACGATCAGCCACCTGGCTGTGGCCTGTATCGATGCCTCTCCTACCGCCCCCGCCGCGGCGCGTACCCCTTGCGGGGCCTGCCGCCAGTGGCTGGCCGATCTGGCCCCCCAGGCCATCATCTATATCGATGGCCTGGCCGAGAGCCTGACGGTGCCGGACCTGCTGCCCTACGCCTTCGTCCTCTAGCCGGCGCTAACCAGCCAGCCGGTCGAGCAAGCGGGTCAGCCAGCCAGCTTATCTGTCTGTATGGCTGTCTGTATGCCTTCCTGCCAGGCTGGCTGGCTGAGGGCAGGCGGGGGACCGAAAGGAAGATCTTCTTTCTTCGCCTCCTCGCTGCTCGCCTGGTTGGCTGATGGAAGGGCTTGCCAGCCGGGTGCGAGATGTCGGCTGACCCTGTTCTTCCCTCAGCACCTGCTTTTATCTCCATCGATACGATATCTGGTGAAAATGATCGATTTCTGGTACAATATAAGCAGCGTGTTCCAGCATGGCTGATTGCTGGCCATGCCGGCCCCAGTAAGGAAGTGTCCCTTGCCAGCCGGTTGCTTGTTCCTTCAACGCTGAGGAGGACATATGTTCCGAACATACCAGCTGCCTACTCCTTCCATCGGAATTGAAGAAGAGTTCCAGCTTGTCGATCCGCAGACAGGCCGTCTTATGCCCGGCGTCCACGGCATTCTTGAGAAAGGAGCCTCTCAGTTTGGTGAGCAGATCAAGCCCGAGATGCTGCAATCCACGATCGAGCTTATCAGCCCGATCTATCCCAACATCACGGCGGCACGCCTGGAGACGCAGCAACTGCGTGCCCGCTTGGCGCGGCTGGTGATGGAGGAGGGTCTGGCCCTGGTCAGTGCTGGCACGCATCCGGGCGGCTTGTGGCAGGAGCAGCAGCGATCGAATCATCCTCGCTATATCGAGCTTGAAGAGGAGTTTCAGGACGTAGGCCGCTCGATTCTCATCTTTGGCCTCCATGTCCATATCGGCGTCGAGAACAACGACATCGCCATTGCTCTGATGAACCAGATTCGCACCTGGCTTCCCCATCTGCTGGCGCTGTCGGCCAACTCGCCTTTCTGGGGCAACCGTATTACCGGCTTGAAGTCGTACCGGGCCGTAGTCTGGAAGCGTTTCCCGCGTAGCGGCCTGCCGGAGGTCTTTCCGACCTGGGGCGATTTTGATCGCTATGTGCAGGCGCTCATCGAGAGCGGCTGCATCGATAATGCCAAGAAGATCTGGTGGGATCTGCGCCCGCATCCGTTCTTTAAGACGCTCGAGTTTCGCATTTTCGATATGCCCGCCACTCTCGAGGATACGCTGGCGCTGGCGGCTCTCTGTCAGGCTCTGGTGGCGAAGCTGACCTGGCTCTACAAGCACGGCATGGGGCTGCACGTGATGCCGCGCGATTACCTGGAAGAGAACAAATGGCGTGCCATGCGCTACGGTCTCGATGCTCAGGTCATCGATTTCGTCAATCATCGCACGCTGCCCATGCGCGATGCCATCCACGAGCTGCTTGACTTTGTCGATGACGTGCTCGACGATTTGGGCACGCGCCGCGAGATCAACTACTTGCGTTTCCTGCTGGATGATCCCCGCGGCACCGGCGCCGATCGTCAGATCGCTATCTGGAACGAGACCCACAGCTTCCTGGCTGTCGTTCGCTACCTGATCGAAACGACGCTCGAAGGTATCCCTCTCGATTCCTCGTCTGAGCGCCAATCGCTGATAGGCCGCTCCGAGTAAGTGCTGTCAGTCAGCAAGTAAGTTAAGTAAGGAAGGGCCTGCTGCTCATTGGCTTTTTCGTGGTCCGGCAGTTGTACTGTCAGCTCCTACCGATGTTCCCGATTGTGCGGCTTCTCCCGGTGGGTGACGACTCTCGCTGGAAGAGAGGGAGGAGGCTTGTCGCCCTCCTTCTGGGCAGCGAGAGGCGTCTCTCGCCCGAAAGGGTCTTGCGGCCTCTGGCTCTGGGGCTGCCTCGTTCTTGGCCTGTCCCCCGCCCGCCGCCTGGCTGGCGGGCCACCCGGCCGCCTTTCTGCGGGTGGCGGCTTGCGCTTCCTCGCGGGAAGGTGTATACTTCTCGGGAACAGACCACGAGCCAATACTGTGGAGAAGACAGAGCGCTCGCCTCCCTCCAGGGCGAGGAGCTGCTCTTCTCCCTGTTCCAGGAGTTTCGAGTAAGAACGATGAAAGTCATTCTCCTTCAGGATGTAGCGGGGCTGGGCAAGGCCGGCGAGGTGAAAGAGGTGGCCAACGGCTACGCGCGCAACTATTTGTTGCCGCGCAAGCTGGCGGCTGGCGCTACGCCCGCATTGCTGGCCAATCGCGAGCAGCGTGTGGCGGCGGAACGGCGCCGCCTGGAGAAGCAAGAGCAGCTCAACCGTCAGCTTGCTGAGCGTCTGGGCCAGGTCACCCTGACCTTCAAGGCGCGTGTCGGGCGCAATGGGCGCCTCTACGGCTCGATCACCAGCCAGGATATCGCCGATGGTCTGCGCCAGGCCGAGGGCCTGACGATCGATCGCCGCCTCATCGAGCTGGCCAGCCCGATTCGGGCCACCGGCACCTTCGAGGTCCCAGTGAGGGTGGCTCGCAACCTGATCCCGCGCATTACCGTGCGGGTCGTCGATCAGAACGCTGCAGAGGCCGAGGAAGCCGGTGCGGCAGCCGAGGCTGCTGGCCAGGCTGAGGCAGCGCAGGAAGAGTAAAGGGCGCCCAGCCCGGCCTGCTCTGGGCGCCCTCCTTTCCTCTATCTTCGCTGTTCTCCTCGCTCCCTTCCTTCACCTGGCTTTGTTGTGCTTCGCTTCGTTTCTCCTTCTTCTCTTGTTGTCGCTCCTCTGCTGTTTCTTTGGGCCTATCCGGCTGAGCGCCGTTCCACAGGTAGGTGCCGCGCGGACCTCGTCCTCGCGGAGAGAGGGAGGGAGGCGGAGAAGGGCTGCGATCTTAGTTAGAGGCGCTCGATAATGGTGGCGATCCCCTGGCCGACGCCGATGCACATGGTCGCCAGGCCGTAGCGCCCTCCGCGGCGCTCCAGCTCGTGCAGGAGCGTGACCATGATGCGGGCGCCGCTGCACCCAAGGGGATGACCGAGGGCGATGGCCCCGCCATTGACGTTGAGCTTCTCTTCGTCGATCTCCAGCTCGCGCACGCACTGCAGCACTTGAGCGGCAAAGGCCTCGTTCAGTTCGATCAGGTCGAGGTCATGAATGCTCAGCCCGGCGCGCTGGAGAGCCTTGCGGGTGGCCGGGATTGGTCCCAGGCCCATGTAGGCCGGATCAACGCCCGCCACGGCAGTGGCCACGATGCGTGCTCGGGGACGGATCCCCAGGGAGCGCGCCCGCTGTGCACTCATCAGAACCAGGGCTGCCGCGCCGTCGTTGATGCCCGCTGAATTGCCGGCGGTCACGCTTCCTCCTTCGCGGAAGGCCGGTTTGAGGGCTGCCAGTTTCTCCAGAGAGGTATCGGGGCGCGGGTGCTCGTCTTTGCTGACCAGCAGCGGCTCTCCCTTCTTCTGAGGCACGGGGACCGGGACGATCTCCTCGCCAAAGCGCCCATCCTGCTGAGCTGCGACGGCGCGCTGATGGCTGCGCAGCGCGTAGCGGTCCTGCTCCTCGCGGCTGATGCCGTAGCGTTCGGCTACGTTCTCGGCTGTCTCGCCCATGCTGTAGGGGTAATGCATGGCGGCCAGCCTGGGATTGATAAAGCGCCACCCCAGGGTGGTGTCATAGAGGGTAGCGCTGCGGCTAAAGGCGCTCTCGGCCTTGCCCAGAACGAAGGGGGCGCGCGTCATGCTCTCAACTCCCCCAGCGACAAAGGTATCGCCGGCGCCAACCTGGATCGCCTGGGCTGCGCTGTTGATGGCCTGCAGGCCGGAGCCGCAGAGCCGGTTCACGGTCTGGCCCGCGACATGGATTGGCAGGCCAGCCAGCAGCAGGGCCATGCGCGCCACATTGCGGTTATCTTCGCCCGCCTGGTTGGCGCAACCCAGGATGACGTCTTCGACGCTGCCAGGGTCGATGCCTGCGCGGCGAACGGCTTCGGCAATGACCAGAGCCGCCATATCATCGGGGCGCACATCCTTGAGCACCCCTGCGTAGCGCCCGATCGGCGTACGCACTGCTGAGACGATTACCGCTTCCTCCATAGCTGCGGCCTCCTCTCTGAGTTGCTGCTTGCTCTCTCTTGCTTGACAGTGGAAAAGAAAACGCCCGCTCTCGACCTGGTCTGGCCCTGGCACGGGCCGCCAGTGGCCAGACCAGACCGCTGTGGCCTATCCCTCTCAGCGCCCCTGGAATTGGGCCCGGCGCTTTTCGAGGAAGGCGCGCATGCCCTCGCGTTTGTCTTCGCTGGCGAAGAGCAGGAAGAAGTTCTTGCGCTCAGCCTCTAGCCCCTCTTCTAGCGGCGTCTCAAAGGCGGCCAGTACGGCCTCCTTGGCCAGGCGAACGGCGACGGGCGGGCGCTCGGCCAGCTCTTTAGCGATCTTGAGGGCCTCTTTGAGATGCTCGCCCGGGGGCACGACGCGGTTGACCAGGCCCAGCTCGGCCAGCTCGCGGGCGCTGATCTGGTTGCCCAGCAGCACCATCTCCATCGTGCGATACTTGCCGAGCGTGCGTGCCAGACGCTGGGTGCCGCCAGCGCCGGGGATGATACCCAACAGAATCTCCGGCTGCCCGAAGCGGGCATTCTCAGAAGCCACGATGATGTCGCAGTGGAGGGCCAGCTCGCAGCCTCCGCCAAGGGCGTAGCCATTGACGGCGGCGATCAGCGGCTTCTTGATACGCCGGATGCGTTCCCAGGCCTCGAAGCCGCCCAGGAGCATGTCGATCGGCGACTTATCGGCCATCTCCTCGATATCGGCTCCAGCAGCAAAGGCGCGGTCGCCGGCCCCAGTGATGACGATGCACCGAATGGCCTCGTCGCGGTCCAGCTCTTCCAGGGCCGTGCTCAGCTCGGCGACAAGCTGCGTGTTGAGGGCGTTCAACTTGTTGGGCCGGTTGAGCGTAACAATACCTACACGTTCATCGCGTTCAACCAGAATGTATTGGTATTCAGCCATACTTCTCCTCGTTGCTTTGGTCTATCCTCTAAGCCACTGAGAGCCTGGAGGGCCTGCCCTCCCGGTGGAGGGTGGGGCCTGGCCATGCTCGCCAGTGGAAAGAAAAGGAGCCTGCTCTGCGGGTCCCGCGCCCGCGACGGTGAGACAGTGAACGCTTAGCTGGTCCAGACGCCGTGTGGGTCGCACTCGCGGATCAGGCGCAGCTCCTCCGCAGTTGGAGGAACGGTTTCGGCGCAGTCGGGGGCCAGGCGTAGCGGCCAGCCCGTTTGCTCCTGAACCTGCTCGATGCTGCTGCCGGGATGGTAGGACTGCAGCAGGGCTTCGCCAGTGGTGGGATCAAAGCTAAAGACAGCCAGGGTGGTGATCAACACGGCTGGTCCGCCGCGCGGGAGGCCCACACGCTGGCGCCAGGCCACCCCCGCTGGTCCATGCTCGTCGGGATAGCCGTAGCCTGGGCTGGTCACGAAGTCGACGCGCTCGCGCAGGCGATGACGCTCGTGAGGCATAATGATAGCCAGACGTTGGGCCAGCGAAGCGATATCGGCGCCGCCGCCGCTGCCTGGCAGTCGAACGCGCGGCTGTTGCCAGTCGCCGATCAACGAGGTGTTGAGGTTCCCGTAGCGATCGATTTCGGCGCCGCCGATGAAACCAAGCTCGATTTCGCCTGCGGCCATCAGGCCGATGACATTAATAGTGCCGGTGGCCCAGAGCGCTCCACTGATATTGGGGGCATCGCCCATGGTGTAGAGCAGCTCGCGGGCTGGTGTGTCGCGAATCAGGCCCGTTTCGAAAATACCGACACAGTTGGGGGCGTGGGTGCGCTTAGCGAGAGCGAAGGCCAGCAGAGGCAGACGCATGCCGACAAAGACCCGCTCGCCATCGCGAATCTGGCGTGCGGCGCAGACGACCATCAGTTCACGGGGCGTATAGTCCATTTCCCTGTTCCTCCTTACCAGAGCGCTCTCTTGCTTGCTTGCTTGCTGCCAGGGCCGGGGGGCGACTGGCTGCGTTCCTGCCTTTCGGCCAGAGGGCGCAAGGATCTCAGCAGCCACACTCGGTCAGATCAATAACCGTAGTCGACAGGGGCGGCGTAGCGATGCTCCTTGACGCCCAGGGCTTGGCGACGGGCCTCGCCCAGCCGGGCCAGGTACTCCTGGCGCGTCTTGAGGCCGAAAACCCACTCATCCAGCCACTGCTGGAATCCCTCGGGCGTTCGGGTGCGGGTATGGTACTCGTGATAGAACTGATGGTCGCGATCGTAGTAGCCTTGAACAGCGGAGGGATGGGCGCCCCACGGCTCGTGCACGACTGCGCAGACCTTGTAAGATGGCCCAATGACGCGGTTAGGGTCGCTGACGATGACTTCGCGCCCGACGATCTCTTCGGCGACAATGATCACCCGGCGCGCGGCCAGCATGGCCTCCTGGCAGATGCCCAGGCTACCCCAGAGGTGGGCATTGCCATCTTCGTCACTGCGCTGGACATGGAGAATGGTCACATCGGGTTGCAGAGCTGGCACCAGCAGCAAGGGGCTGCCATCGAAAGGAGAAGTAGCCTGCAGAAAGCTGGGATTCTTGCGCGGGATGTCGCTCCCCAGGAGCGAGCGGGTAGGAATATAGGGGGCGCCCAGGCTGGCGGCGCGCAGGGCCAGACCGATCGTGAAATTACTATGGTCCTCGGTGACGATGGGGCGAGGCAGGGCCTGCTCCGTTGCACGTCGGTAGCAGTGGCCCAGACCCTCGCTCACATTCCCCACCCAGGCCGCTTGAATCCTGGCCACGCAGCCGGCCCCGATCAGCTGATCGAACAGGATATCGGAGATTGGTCCGATCAGGGTCAGATCGCGGCGACCCTGGCGAATGATCTCATGGCCGGCGGCGAAGGGAATACAGGGCTCCAGGGCCAGACCCAGTGCTACCGATGCCCCGTCGGGGACGTAGCGTCTGATCGCCTCAGTCATAGAGAGCAGCTTACTCATGTCGGTGTAAACTCCACGATCATGTTTGCATAATCATCGGCCACGTAAATGTGGTCATGCTGGTCGATGACCAGTCCCTGTGGTTCGATAAAGCCCTGGCTTGCCAGCGTCTCGCGCTGGCCGGTGGCCGGTTGCAAGCGAATCAGGGCATGCACGGCGGGCGCCAGGTCGATCACCAGCAGATTGCCATGTCCATCCCAGGCGACGTCGTCCGGCATGCCGAAGCCGCCAAAGCGGACCTTCTGCCCATTGGGGCTGATACGCCAGACTGCCTGGCCGCATTCGTCGGCCACATAGACGTTGCCGGCTCCATCGACGGCAGCTCCTACCGGGCGTACCATGCCGCTCGCCAGCGGCTGGAGGTTGCGGCCATCCAGGCTCATGCGGTAGACCTCGCCGGTGGGACTATCCGGTACAATCAGGGTCTGTGTGGTCTGGTCGAAGGCCAGACCGTCGATCCCCGCTTTGCATGGCTGACTGGTTGGGGTGCCCGGCAGCGTGCGCAGAACCAGCGGCATCTGCGCGCCTGGCATCAGCAGCAGCAGCCGGTTGGTGCGCTGTTCCGCTATGATGATTGTACCATCCTGGAGCACGACCAGTCCTTCCGGCGCCGCCAGGCCGCGCGCGAGCACGCTCACCGTGCCATCGCGATTCAGGCGGTTGATGGTACCGTTGTGGGCGTCGCTGAAGAAGAGGTTGCCCTGGGCATCGAGGGCGAGATCATCGGGCCTGCCATAGCCGCGTAAGAGGAGATGGCTGCGGTAGTGGCGCGGCGCTGCCGGCACTACCGCTGTGCTGCTGGCCGTGGGGGAAGCGCTGGCTGTGCTCCTTGGCGATGGCGAGCGGACGGCACCAGCCGAAGAGGAGGGCGAGGGCATAACGGTGGAACCGGCGCTGCCGCAGGCGCTCAGGATGAGCAGGCAGAGGAGCAGCGCCAGGAGAATCCTCGGATGCTCGCTTCGCAGCATAGCGTGTCCTTCCCGAAAAACCCCGATAGTCTGATTAGCTGATCTAAAGCCAGCGGCTGCGCATAGTCTGTAGCCAGGCCCAACGGTGGGGCCAGACGGCAGGCAAGCTGGTCACTGCTGCCAGGACCAGACAGACGCTGTCTCTATTGCCATCGTATCACAAGCGGGCGTCTTGGGGGAAATCGGGAAGAGAAGGCGGTAGGCTTAGCCTCCCCCCTCCCTGCCAGGGCTGCGAGTGCGGGCCAGACCGGGCCTGGCCCCTTCCGCTGCCCTGCTTGCTCGCGCGCTCAGGCGCTCACCGCCGAAGCAACCTCCTCGATCAGGTGGTGCAGCGTTCTGAGCGGTGCCCCTGTGCCTTTGGTGCCTGTGCGTCTGGTCATGACCAGCTCGGCGGCGATGCTGAGCGCGATCTCTTGAGGGGTGACGGCGCCGATATCCAGGCCAATGGGAGTGTGCACCTGTTCAAGGCGCTCACGGGCAACGCCTGCCTTGAGCAAGTTGCGGAAGATGTTGCGAATCTTGCCGGGGCTGCCAATCATACCCACATAGGCGGCCTCGCTCTCCACAGCGGCGCGCAGAGCTTCCTCGTCGAGCCGGTGCCCGCGAGTCACAATGACCACCCAGGTGGAGGCGTCAGGTCGCAGCTCCCGAATGGTCTGCGCGATATCCCCAAAAACAAGCTGGACGCGCTCGCCGAAGGCACGCGGGTCGGCCAGGTCGCGGCGATCATCGACTACAACGATGCGAAAGTCGAGGTCGGCAGCGAAGCGCGCCAGCGCCTGCGCTACATGGCCGGCCCCAGCGATAATCAGGCGCGGCTCCGGTGAGATGGCTTCGACAAAGACTTCCAGAGTTGCGCCACAGCTGCCGACGGCTTCGTCGGGATCGATATGGATGTGGGTGAGAAACGAGCGCCCTTCCTGCAGAGCCTGCTGTATGGCCTTGATCGCCTGCTCGTCGGTACGCCCGCCGCCAAAGCTACCGCTGGCGCTTCCGTCGGCATGAAGCAGCATGCGGGCTCCAACGTCGCAGGGAGCGGCTCCGATGGTCTTGACCACAGTGGCTATGCCAACGCGCTCACCTCTTCGCAGCGCTGCCTGGATGGCCTCGTAGACGGCTGTGGGGCTAATGGCACTCATGGTTCTTTCGTCCTCTGTCTCTGGCTCTCTGCGTTCCCTACTCAATGATTGAGCAGGACACTGCTCATTATAACACAGGAACATGGGCCACCCCCCCTGACAGATCAGCTCGGCCTTGCTCTCCACCTCCGCTGGCCGATCCCCTGATCCCTCTGTTGGTATCTGTATTTATAAAAATAGATATATATCGTATTTAGAAGATATAGAAGCAAAAACGCCATGAATTTGTTATCCTCTCGCTGAGCAGGGAATAATTCTCGTCCTCCAGAGAATAGTCATCTTGTATGGTCTCAAGATCGATATACCTTTCCACTTTAACCTGCTATCGTTGGAATACTTCTATGAAGGTTCCTCCGGCCACTCAGCAGACCGAAGACAAGCAAGCATCCAGGTTGACAGACGTTCCTGTGTCGGGTACAATGTTAGAACATAGGTTCTAAATGGCTGATAGGTAGAGCGACCCGATCATGGGAGTCTGGAGGGGCGGAGGGGCTGAATTGGGTAGGGACGGCTCGCAGAGCGCATAGTACAGTCGCCTGGGTATTCAGGAAGCTTGCGAGTCAGGTGTGACAGAAGGAAATGCCAAAGAAGGGAGCAAATAGCTTATGACATCACCTGGTGAACATCATCATTCCCAGGGTCGCGAGGAGCAGCGTCCGCGCTTCAATCCCAGCGAGCACCTGGTACAAATCAGGAGCGGCAGTCGCGGCGAACTGCGCGACTACCTGCCCGTGCAATGGCGGCTGGTCTGGTTCCGTGAACTCTGTCCCCAGGGGACCATTGAAACCGAAATGCTGCATCTCGATCTCGAGAGCGAGACCGAAGAGGAGTACTACGGCTACAACAGCGAAACCCGACGCAACGAGAAGATGGTCCGCCGTGCCAAAGGATTCGTCATCTTCCGGGCTGTCGTCAAGGATGGCAGAGGTGGCATTGCCACGGGGACCAAATCGGAGAAGGCCGCCAGCTTCCCTGATTTCATCGAGAAGGCTGAGACTGGGGCCATTGGGCGCGCGCTGGCGGCTCTGGGGTTCGGAACGCAGTTCGCCCCCGAGCTAGACGAAGAGCACCGCATTGTCGATAGTCCTGTCGAGCGGGCGGCAGGCCCCGCGGCGGAGGTCTCTCAGGCAACGGCCGCCGCTCCCGAGTCGGCCAGTGCCGGCCCGGCTCCCCGGGGAGCTACTGCCTCCCCTCGTCAGCGTCCATCGCGCTCGGGCAGCAACAATGGCAGCGAGCAAGCCCCCATCACCGAGCAGCAGCTTGCCAGCATACGCAAGCTTTGCGATAGCCTTGGCAAGCCGGAGCCGGGCGACCTCACCTCCTGGGATTACGCGGCGGCCCGCGAGCTGATTTTGCAGCTAAGCCGTGAATATCGTCAGCGCAACGAGAGTCGCAAGGCCTCCTAGCTCACTGAAACGAGGAGTGTAGATGTCCTTGAAGCAACTGCAGTACGCTGAACAGCGCATGCACAGGCTCTGGCGCGAGATGGTTGTGGCTGGGGAGCGTGGCGCCTCACCGATCGAGCTGGAGCGCCTCTACGATGCCTACTGGCAGGCTCTACAGAACTACCTGCGCTACTATGAGACCTATCGCCTGCAGACAGGTGGCATTGACATTCATCGCTGTGCCTGAAAGAAGGCAAAGGAGCAGGCGCCTGGCCCAGGTCGCCGTCTCCCTTCTGGACTGTCGGCTCTGCTCCTGCTGCGAGAAGAGAGCGCACCGGTTCAGAAGAGAATGACAAAGGTGGGCGGCAACCTGGGCCTGTTCTTTGGCCTGGTGGCCTGCCGGCGGCCGTCAGCAGATCAGGCTCAGGCCCCCTTTGGCAGCCCTGACAAAAAAGTGCTGATAGCCTGGGCCACCGCCTCCGGCGCATCGAAGAGCACCAGATGGCCGGCCTGGGGAATAATGCTCAACTGCGAGCCGGGGATCTCCCGGTGCAAGCGCTGGGCATATTTCAAGGGAATCTGCCGGTCCTCCTCACCCCAGAGGATCAGCACGGGCTTTCCCACGCGCGGCAGATCGCTCGACACCGAATTCACGTAATAGGGGATAAGGTTGCGGAGGTGCTGATAGAGAACCTCCTTATGCAGCTCGCTATTCCAATGGTTAACGAAGTCGTCGAGCATCTGCTGCTTAAACTGCTCGGGCCGAGCTGAAGCGGCTGGTAGAGTAGCGCGCAGATCGCGCAGCACATCTTCGACGCTGGCGCGCTTAGGCGCGTCATACTCCTGACGCTCCTTCATCTGCGGCAGCGGCCAGTCCTCGGCAAAGGCCTGCAAATAGCAGACCGTATCGATCAAGACCAGGGCCGCCACGCGCTCGCGGCTCAGGCGGGTCGCCAGAATCTGGGCCACACCGCCGCCGAGGCCGTGTCCTACCAGCACCACATTCGTCAGCTTGAGGGCCTCCAGGAACATTGCCAGGTAATCGGCATGGCCCCAGACAGAGGTATCTGCCGGCCAGGGATGATCGGAGAGACCGTGGCCGAGCAAGTCAAGCACATAAATGGCGCGCCCCCTACCGGCCAGCAGAGGAATGACCTCGCGCCAGGAGAAAGCGCCCGCCAGCACATCGTGGAGCAGCACCAGAGCCCCATCGGTCCCGTGCTCGGCCCCATACACATAATAAGTCAGATTATAATGGATCAGGCGGATCGAACGCCGCTCGCCGGCGCTCGCCACCCGCGGTATCTGCGCAGTACTTTGTGTCATCGCCTCTTCCTCGCTCTTCCGTGCGCTGTGAACGAAGGTGCTGCCTCGCTCCTCTCTCTACATCCGCGCGTAGAGTGCTGGAACGTTATAGAACGCCCCGAAGCCCGCGTAGTGAGCCGTGCGCTCGCCCAGCTCCTCCTCAATGACTAGCAAGCGATTGTACTTGGCCACGCGCTCGCTGCGGGCGGGAGCTCCCGTCTTGATCTGGCCAGCGTTGGTGGCCACCACCAGATCGGCGATCGTCGTATCCTCGGTCTCGCCCGAGCGATGAGAGACCACCGCTGTGAAGGCCGCGCGCTTGGCCATCTCGATGGCGGCCAGCGTCTCCGTCAGCGTTCCGATCTGATTGAGCTTAATCAGGATCGAATTCGCGGCCCGCTCCTCGATCCCGCGCTTCAGGCGGGCCGTATTCGTCACGAAGAGATCATCGCCAACCAACTGCACACGTCCACCCAGGCGCTGGCAAAGCAGAGACCAGCCCTCCCAGTCATCTTCTGCCAGGCCATCCTCGATCGAAATCAGAGGATACTCGTTGACCCACTGCTCGTAGAGATCGACCATCTCGGCAGACGACAGGCTGCGGCCCTCGCGGGCCAGCACGTACTTGCCATCCTGATACAGCTCACTGGCGGCGGGGTCCATGCCCAGGCAGATATCGACACCAGGACGGTAGCCAGCCGCCTCGATGGCTGTCAGGAGCAGCTCCAGCGGCTCGCGGTTCGAGCTGAGCGAAGGAGCGAAGCCGCCCTCATCGCCGACATTCGTATTATACTTCTTGCTGTGCAAGACCTTCTTCAAGCTCTGGTAGACCTCGGCCCCCATGCGCAGCGCCTCGCGGAAGGAGCGGGCCCCCACGGGCAGAATCATGTACTCCTGCATGTCGGCGGAGTTATCGGCGTGCTTGCCCCCATTGAGGATGTTCATCATGGGGACCGGGAGCACGCTGGCCGAGACGCCGCCCAGATAACGATAAAGCGGCTGGCCAAGGGCATTGGCCGCCGCGTGGGCCAGGGCAAGAGAGACGCCCAGGATGGCGTTGGCGCCGAGCTTCCCCTTATTAGGCGTTCCATCGAGCTGGACCATCAGCCCATCGAGAGCCACCTGATCGGTGGCGTCCTGGCCGATCAAAGCCTCGCGCAGGGTCGTATTGACATGCTGAACCGCCGTCAGCACCCCTTTACCGCCATAGCGCTGGCTATCGCCGTCGCGCAGCTCGACCGCCTCGTGGGCGCCCGTTGAAGCCCCCGAGGGAACCGACGCTACGCCGCGAGCACCACCCTTCAACCAGACCTCCACCTGAACCGTCGGATTGCCACGCGAATCGAGAATCTCGCGAGCCACCAGGCCCGCGATGACCGTACTTTCTCTGCTCACACCAGGCATAGAACGATACCTACCTCTCTCAACTCTACTCAGATCTTAGCTTGGCTTGTTGCTGGTAGACGAACAGTCGATGATAGCGCGGCGTTGCCCATCATTGCCGGCTGTATTGTAACGCGCGCTAAGGGCCGTGGGCAAGCACTTTCTTGTCGGGCAGCCTGCCGGGGCTGCTGATTTAGAAGATCCGCGAGGCACTGAGTAAGTTAAGCTTTGATAGAGGGTAAAGACAGCGAAAGGACAAGTGAGTCGTAAGGAGGCGGAAAGAACAAATAGGAGAGGGCCGGCCTGCTTGACTCACCTGATCGATTCCTGCTCCAGATCTGCCAGCGTCCGATCGAGGTAAGTGCTCAGGCCGGCACAAAGGCTGGTCACGGTGGGGTCTGGCAATAGACCCCTGGGAAAGACTGATTCCCGGCTCAGCCAGCGCTGCTGGCGCCACGGCCTGCCCTTCCAGGCCGCACCTCTGCCAGAGCCTGAGCCAGCAGATCGGTATGTTCTGGCAAACCGACGGTCACCCGCAGCACATTCTGCAGGTAAGGATGCTGGAAATAGCGCAACAGGATGCCGTAGGTCTCGACGCTCGCGCGGATATCCTCCACCGTAATCTCCTCATCGCAGACGCGCGCCATAATAAAGTTGCCCTGGGAAGGAACCGGCACCAGATACGGCTGAGCGGCCAGCACCTGGAAGAGGCGCTCGCGCTCCTCGATCAAGCGCTGCACGCGCTCCCAGACGCAATCGAGGTGGGCCAGCGTCTCGATGGCGGCGATATGGCCGGCCACATTCACCTCAAACGGGCACTGAGCGCGCCGCAGGTAGCCGGCGATCCACTCGGGGAAGAGACCATAGCCGATGCGCAGTCCCGCTAGACCGGCCCACTTGCTGAAGGAGCGCACAACCACCAGGTTGGGATACTCGGGGACCAGGTGGGCCACGCCCCGCGGCTGCTGCGAAAACTCCACGTAGGCTTCATCGACGACGACGATGCGCCCCGTCTCCAACAGGCGCAGAATATCCTCCTGTGGCACCAGGTTGCCGGTCGGGTTATTGGGAGAGCAGAGCACGATCAGCTTCGTCTCCGGCGTCAGGGCTGAGAGAATTGCCTCAACGTCGAGGTCGTAGGACTCCGTGCGCGGGACCTCGACAACGTAGGCGCCACAGAGGGTCGTGACCGTCGTATAGAGCGTAAAGGTGGGCGGGCAGCAGATGATGTTATCGCCGACCGACAGGAAGACGTGCCAGAGCAGATTGATCAACTCATTGCTGCCGTGGCTGAGAACGATATAGCGCTCATCGAGGCCCGTGAACTCGGCCAGCGCCCGCCGCAGGGCCGTGGAATCCGTATCGGGATAATTATTGTAATGGACATAGCGTCCCAGAGCGGCGAGCACCGGCGGAATAGGGCCATAAGGATTCTCATTGCTATTGAGCTTAATCAGGCGCTCGATGGGAATACCGGTTCTTTGAGAGAAGGCCTCTAAGGATTCTCCAGGAACATAGGGAGCGATGCGTTCGATCTCTGGACGGACCTGAACAACACGCGAGGCATATGGTTGCATGGGCTTATATATCCATCCTACTTTTCAGTATCAGCGTCCACAAAGATCTGAGCGGGACGGCGAATCAGGGAATTGCGCACAGGGGAGCTAGAGCCGGTATTGCCGCGCAGAGGGCCGCTGGTGCCGAAAGAGCGGAGGGAGGTATGGGAGACAACGGGCTGCATCGCCGAAGTTTCCGGCAACTGGCCGCCGGTAGCCTGCAGCATCTCCATACCGCGGCGCAGGGTCATCATATCCCGCAGGAAACAGGCGACAGCGGAGGCGGCGGAGCCTTTTTCGCGGGCGCTTTCGAAGCGGCGGGCGTTGGCCTCGCCGGCATCCTGAGCTGCCTGAGCCAGGGGATCAGATGTGCGGGCGGCAAACGTATCCTGGAAAATGTCGTCCCAGCTTGACCAGCGTCCGCGCAGCGGCTTCCACCCCAGCTGGCTATCGCTGACCGTGCGCCACTTTTCCTCGGTAAACTGGATCCAATCCTCGATCAGGCGGATGCAGGACTCCAGCTGTTGGCGGAGGCGCTCCTCTTCTGCGCTGTGGGACTGCGAGCCGCTCTGCTGCAGGCCCTCGGCGGCCGGAGCTGACTGGCCATAGAAGCCACTCTGGAAGTAGGCCGGAGCCTGCTGCAAGCCAGGGAAGAAACCAGAGTTACCGGGCAAGCTTGAGTAGTCCGCGCCTCCCTGGCCGATCTGAGTCATAGGGCCTGTCTGACCTGTTTGGCCGGCGGGCAAACCAAGCACTGGGCCTTGGGGAGAAGCCAGCTCGCCCGTCACCGTTATCCCACCGAAGGCAGGGTTGAGGCTCAGAATCGAGGAGCCATCGGGCATCAGCATGCCCTCGGGAATGGTAGGCAGACCACCGATCACAATCTCCTCATGCCCGATTGCATCGAGGATACGCCAGGCCAGCCGTGGGTGCTTGATAGCCCACCAAAGGCGGCGTGCCAAAAAGGTACAGGCAAAGGTAAAGTTGACCAGCAGCCAGACCAGACCGCGTACCGCCAGCCAGTTCACCAGGCCGACTACCACGATCCAATACCAGGGATCGTGCTGTCCTGCCTCCTCAATAATGGTCAGGACAACAGCCACCGTGAGGCTGGGATCGCGCAGAGGATTAATCACATCGATGATACGCCAGAACCATGAACGCTCTGTCTTCTTCAAGATACGCTCCTCTGACATCACACTACGATGCCGCTGTCTCTTATCCTTCGCACGGCTCGCTGTCCGCCCGCCCTCAGACCATGCCAGCGAGCCGTCCAGACCATCAGGCCCTCACTAGCCGCCTGCCGACACAACAGGCAAGCCCTTAATTCTCTCTCTGCTTGCTGCCGCTGTCCTCGTTATCTATCAGCGAGGGGCGCCGCGCCAGCCCAATCCTCCGCGCCCGTATCCTGCTCTCTCCTGACTTCTGTCTGCGCTCCTCTGGTTAGAGGCTATCGGCGCTCTCCTTGCTCTCGCTGCCAGGCGGGCCTTGCTGGGGATTCACCGTCGCTTGACGGCTCAGCTATCTGATCTATCTAACGAGCGAGCCGCCGATTGTGCCGTTGCCATGCTGCTCCTGCCTCTGCGGAGCATCTTCCTGTGGGGCTATCTTCTCCCCGGTCCCTGCTGCTTTGTCTCTGCTGTTCTCCTGCCTGCTTCCGGCAAACCTCTTGCAGACGAGCGGCCTTCCGCGGCTAGCTCTCGCGTTCGGCCATTTGCGGGACGATTCTAACATGGGCCCCTGGGGCCTGCAAGCTTTGCCGGCAGGACAGGGGCATATTGGGCTACCCTGACACACCCCAACGCTGCCATTTTTATTGTACCAGAGCCACGAGCGAGGCAAGGAAGCAGGCTCCCTTGCGGAGAGGGAGGAGCGGTACTTTAGTACCGCTGGCAGGTGACCCAAGCGGTGGGGCGCGAGGGAGTGAGAGGAAGGGGCAGCGCTGGGTCAGGCTGCATGGGTAGAAAGGTCCAGGAATGGGGGAATGAAGGTTTAGACTAGCTCAGATAGGGCTGTTGGAAGGCCAGCAACTGGCTGATCCCCTGCTGAGCTAGAGCGAGCAATTCGTCCAGGCGGGCGCGGCTAAAGACTCCGCCCTCGCCGGTACCCTGAACCTCCACAAACTCGCCATGTGCCGTCATCACCACGTTGAAGTCGACCTCGGCTCGCGCGTCCTCCTCATAGCAGAGGTCGAGCAGCGCCTCGCCGGAGACGACGCCCACGCTGACCGCGGCCACGGCGGTGCGCACCGGATGAGCAGGCAAAAGGCCGCGCTCCACCAGGCGGCTGCAAGCGCGGTAAAGGGCCACAAAGGCGCCAGTGATGGCAGCCGTACGAGTCCCGCCATCGGCCTGTAGCACATCGCAGTCAAGAATCAGCGTGCGAGGTCCCAGGGCCTCCAGGTCCACGGCGGCGCGCAGCGAACGGCCAATCAGCCGCTGAATCTCCTGGGTACGCCCGCTGAGGCGCCCTTCCCGCTCGCGGGATGTGCGCGTGAGCGTTGCCCGGGGCAGCATGCTATACTCGGCTGTAACCCAGCCGCGTCCGCTCCCTTCTAGAAAAGGTGGAACTCTTTCCTCAACGGTGGCGGCGCACAGGACCCGTGTCCGCCCGGCCTCGATGAGCACCGAGCCTTCGGCATAGTCCAGATAGTCAACCAGCAGGCGGATGGGCCGTAATTGAGTCTGAGAACGCCCGTCTGTGCGTATCATAAGCGAAGCCCTCTTGACGATTTCAACTTGTTCAAAGCCTGGTTCCGACTCATGAAAAATACCGAGGAAGGCGGCTCTTGCCCGTCGGAGACACCTGCGCCCAGGGACAAGAGGCCCCATTTCCTCAGCGAATATGGTACTATACATAAGGGTGTCTCCAACAGAGGTATCTGACCGTATGTCGCCTAAAGAGGGCTGAGAAAGGTCTGCGTTCCCTCTCGTCGCCTCTACCTTCTCGTACCTCAGCGTGCGGGTAAGTGGCGAACAACGCATACCCGACTGGGCCCATACAAGGAGGGAGCGGACAAACGAGTAAGACAGCGAGAGAGAGATGAAGAGCAGCAGAAAGTCGCAGCCGAAGCGCGAAGAACCTGTTAGAAAGGATCAACCTATGTCTGCGCATAAAACGCTGCAACCTGCGCAAGCGGAGCCACTCCATGCGCATCGTCTCATCATTGCGACCAACCGCGGTCCCGTTGAGTTTTATCTTACACAAGATAAAGTTTTGAAGTCTCGGCGGGGTGCGGGGGGAGTCGTCACTGCTCTGATTGAGGCGGCCAGCCGCATGGAAGTCACGTGGGTAGCGATGGCGATGACGGAAGGGGACCGACTGGCAGCGCGCGACGCTGATGCCGAGAGTGGGCGCATTCCCTCGCCGCTGCCGAACCTCAAAATGCAGCTCCGCTACGTAGTTATTCCCAAGACGGCCTACCGCAAGCACTACGACATCATCAGCAACCGCGTGCTCTGGTTTCTGCAGCACTATCTCTACGATCCCAGCAGCGACTCCTTCAACTACCAGCGGCTGCAGGATGCCTGGAAGAACGGTTACCGGGTAGCCAACCAGGCCATTGCTGAGGCGGTGAATGCCGAGATTGAGCGCGCGCAGACCACGCCGGTGGTCATGCTACACGACTATCATCTCTATCTGGTGGCCGCTATGATCCGCGAGCGGCACCCTACCATTATCACCCAGCAGTTTATCCATATTCCCTGGCCGGATAGTCGCTGCTGGCACTTTCTGCCCAGCAACATCAGCCAGGAGATCTACCGTGGCCTGGTGGGCAACGACATCGTTGGCTTCCAGACCGAACGCGATGCGCGCAATTTTCTGGAGGGAGCACGGACGATCCTTGACGGGGCTGAAGTCGACTTTGAAGAGGGAACGGTGGTCTGGCAAGGACACCGCACCCTGGCGCGGGCTTACCCGATCTCGATCTCGGTCGCCGAGGAGCGGCGCATTGTCCAGAGCCTGGCGGGTCGGCGGGCCGCCGAAAAGATTCTCCCGCTGCTGGGTGAGCAGACCATCATGCGGGTCGACCGCATCGAGCCGACGAAGAACATTCCTCGTGGTTTCCAGGCTTATGCCCAGATGCTGGAGGAGCATCCCGAGCTTCGCGGCAAAGTCAAGTTCCTTGCCTTCCTGGTTCCTTCGCGTCAATCACTGCCCGAATACAAGCGGCTCAATACTGAGGTGCTCAAGCTCGTTGAAGAGATCAATGCCCGCTATGGCGATGCCGATTGGAAGCCCATCGAGGTCTTTTGTGACAATGACCGTACGCGGGCCTTGGCCGCCATGCAGTTTTACGATGTGCTCCTCGTCAATCCCATCATCGACGGCATGAACCTGGTGGCCAAGGAAGGAGCCGTCGTTAACAAGCGCAACGGTGTGCTTGTGCTTTCGCGGACCGCTGGTGCCTTCCAGCAGCTTGGCAAGGCGGCGATTCCGACCTCTCCTCTGGATGTGGCCGAGACCGCTGAAGCTCTCTACACTGCCCTGACGCTCCCTCCCGAGGAGCGCGAGCGGCGTGCCCGGCTGGCCCGTCAGATGGTAGAGCAGAACAATCTGCAGACCTGGCTCACTCGTCAGATCGAAGATATCAATGAGCTACTCGACCTGGCGCGTCTGGCCGCTGAGAGCCAGCAGCGGCAGAATGAACAGAACGAGCCGGAGACTGAACCTGAGCTTGCGCCCAGCCCGTTGTCCCTGTCAGCAGGATGACTCTGCTGCTAGATGCCGCTGTCTTCGGGCTGGCAAGAAAAGCGCGTGGAGGTCATCCACTACGCACGCTTTTCCTGCCAGCCTGGCGAGGACGCTCCTGTCTCGCCCTCTAGAAAGGCGACTATTTCCTCTAACAAAGCTGCCATTCCAGCCACTCCCTCAACGACGAGATCGGCCCGCTCTAGCAGCCGTGGAGGGGTATCCGCGTGACGCACAGCGATCGTCACGGCTGCCGGGCAGATCCCTTCCTGGCGCAGGCGGATGAGGGTCTCTACTCCGTCAAGGTCGGTGGTGTCGTCTCCCGCAAAGAGCGCGCTGCGCAGTCGATGCTCCTCGATAAAGCGCTGCAGGGCCTGGCCTTTGTTCAGGCCAGGTACACGTAGCTCGACGGCCATCTTTCCCTCTGAGAGAAGCAGGCCAGCCTCCTGCGCCGGCCTGCTGAGCAGCTCCAGAATCTGCCGCCGGGCCGTGGCTGGGTCAGGACAACGGCGATAGTGGATAGTCCCGCCGATGCTTTTCTGCTCGATCTGCAGGCAGGGATGTGCCGGAACTAGCTTTTGCTCAGCCAGGGCCAGCAGCCGTTGAGCTGGAAGGCGGTAGGCTTCGGCCTCTGGTAGCAGGCGAATAGGATGGTGCTCCGGGAGACCCGTGGTCCACTCCAGGCCGTGGTTGCCAATGTAGGTAATCCCGTCGACCCCTACCAGGGCCGCCGCGCTCCCGATCGCTCTCCCAGTCAAGATCGCCACACTGGCGTGGGGCCGCAGACGTTCCAGAAGAGAGGCGACGCCCGGGAAGAGGCGGGCCGCTTCGGGCGTCGGGGCAATAGGGCTGAGGGTGCCGTCAATATCGAAAGCCAGCCCGCAGGGGCGAGTCAGCAAAACGTTGCGCAGTCCAGCGGTCAGCATATCGGCATGGCGCTCCTTTTGCTTTGGTCTCGTGGCGTGCTCATGGGACGCTCTGGCCCTGCTCCTTTGCAGGGTCAGACAGGCGCCCTGCATTCTATCACCTGGTGTTGTCGCCTTGCGCCTCGCGTGGTACTATATAAAATAAAGAAAAGCGTTTCAGAGGCGGTTCCCTACTGCAGGGCTTACTCTCGGCCCCAGCACGGCAGTCAGGCGACCTGCTGCCCGCCAGCATGGCCCCCGAGCGAGCAGTCAAGGCGAGGAGAGGACACCCGCAGACAGTTGTCCCATTTCTGCCGGCCTTTGCGGTGCCACGGCTTTTGCTCTGCCCTGTCCTGACCAGGCATATCGATGTGATGGACCTTCTTCTGGCTCTGCGCGGGATCGCCATCAGTCTCGATCTCATGAAGGGGGTTTGAGATGCCGCAGACCTGGCTGCAGTTTCTCAGCACCGTCGGCGGTATTATTCTGGTTGACCTCGCTCTAAGTGGCGATAATGCTCTGGTGATCGGTGCGGCTACGGTGGGCATCCCACGCCAACGACGCTGGACGGCCCTGGCACTCGGCGGGGGCCTGGCCATTTTCTTGCGCCTCACATTCACCGCTCTCGCTAGCTGGCTTCTCCAGATTCCCTATCTTCAGGCCATCGGTGGCCTTGTGGTGCTCTCGATCGCTGCCCGCCTCTTTTTCAGTCGAGGCTCGGCAGAGGAAAAAGAGCCTCCGGCTGCCTCTGCCAATGCACTCCCGGTCGGCACGGTTGCGCGGACCTCGCAGTCGCTGAAGGAAGGTCCTGCTAGTGTTCTGGACAAGGCTCCCTATCTTCGCCGCCTGCTGGAGCGCCACCTTTCGCCGGAAAACACCGCCTTCGTGCTGGCCATGCTCACTATCCTGGTGGCCGACGTGACCATGAGCCTGGATAACGTGATCGCCATCGGAGCCATTGCTCAGGGACAGCTCCCGATCTTGATCATCGGCCTCTTGACCAGCATCCTCCTTTTGCTCCTGGGCAGCGCCCTGATCGCTGAGATTCTCAGTCGGCTGCCCGGCCTGACCCTGGTAGCCAGTTTCATTCTGGCCTGGGTGGCGGGCAATCTAATCATCAACGATCCCGCTATCAGCTTCCTCCAGAATCATGAGCTGGCTGTCTATCTGGGAACCTTCCTCTTTGTTGGAGCCATGGGCCTGGTAGCCTATTTCCAACAGCGCCATCAGCGCTACCTGCATTCCTCTTCTCCCCCTTCTCGTTGAGCTGAGCCACCCGCCCCTGTCCGCCTGCCTGTCTGCCGTCTCTGGAGCGCCGGCCTGGCTTCTCCTGAAGATGAGCTTCTGCCGAAGCCACCAAGGGAGGCGGGCCGTCTCCCCTCGGCCTGGCCCCTTTTGGGCTTTGCTCTCCCCTGGTTGTCTGCTATCCAGGCAACCAGGCGCTCATTCCGTACCGATTCGAGGAATGAAGCCATGTTCAGTCTTTTTGCGACGTATATATTTTTAATCATCTAAGAAGTGGGAAAGAGGCTCCATATCTTTGGACAAGGCCGAAAATACATCCCAGGGAGCTTCTCCACTCGGAGGAGAAGCTCCCTGGGATGGAGCGCCTGCTGTTGCCGCATCTGTTTTATAGGGCAGGTCGCTGGATCTATGACCTCCCAACCGCCTCTAAACAGCGGTCAGTCGGCCTTCCGGCCCGCCTATGGAGACACCGGCGGGACTGTCAATGTCGGGAAGGGATGAGCGGTCGGCGACGGTGTCGGTGATGGTGTTGGCGACGGCGTCGGCGAAGGTGTTGGCGATGGCGTCGGCGAAGGTGTTGGCGATGGCTTCTGGGTCGCCGTCGCCGTCGGCGCCGTGGTGGGCGAGCCGGTGCTCAAATTGACTACGTAGAGGATCACGCTCTGGCCATTGGGCAGCTCCTCGCCGCTCTTGGGAGAGGTGCGGTCGACGTAGTTAGCCGGCTTGGTGGGGTCGATCCCGTCGGACTGGACTGTGAAGGGGATGCCCTGGCTGCGCAGAATGCGTTCTGCTCCAGCCAGCGTGTTACCAACCAGCCCGTCGGGGACGATGACCCGCGTCGGTCGCTCTTGCAGGTCGACCAGGATGGTTGAGCCACGTGGGGCCAGAGCGGGAGGCTGCGGCGATTGCCGTACCACGTAGCCCGAGGTCAGGCCGTTGTGAACCTGCAGCACAAAGCCGGCGTTGGTGGCGCGGGTCAGAGCCTGCTGATAGGTCAGTCCAATCAGCGAAGGAACGGGCACCTCGGGTGGGGTTGGCGTTGCCTGGCCGGAAAGGTGTAGAAAAGGTATAAATCCCAGGATAGAGGCCAGGTAGATGCTGAAGCCCAGCAGCAGCACGGTGGCGATAAGGATAAGAGCGGTGATAATACCAGCTAAGCGTGAACCGCGCGTACCGGCAATAGCATCGCGCTGAAAAGGACGAGTAGTGCCTGACTGGACAAATCCCCCATAGGGGCCTGGTGCGGGGGCGGGGGCCGCCTCTGGAGGATAGGGAGAAGCTGTGGCAGCGCCGGCGGCGAGGGGGTGCTGATCGTAGCCGGGAGCGACAGCGGGTGCTGGGGCCTCGTTGCCCAGGCCGTGCCCGAAGCCGGAAGTTGATGGACGATAAGGAGAAGTAACCATTGTTGGCGCTGCGGCCACATCGGCGGCTGGCTCTGCCAGCTCGGTCTCGCCGAGAGCCTCCAGGGCGCGTGCCAGGGCGCTGCCATCGCGATAACGCATCTCAGGGATTTTCTCCAGGCAGCGGAGGATAATCTCTTCGAGGGCCGGAGGGATGGCCGGATTATAGTGGCTGGGAGGCACCGGCGGGTCCTGGATATGTTGCATGGCCACGGCGACCGGAGTATCGCCCTCGAAAGGAGTGCGTCCGGTCAGCATCTCGTACATCACGATGCCGAGAGCGTAGACATCGGCGGCCGGGCTAACGATCTCGCCCTGGGCCTGTTCGGGAGCGTAGTACTGCACCGTGCCGAGCGTCATGCCGGTGGTAGTGAGGCGCTCGGCGTTAATATCCTTGTAAACGCTGGCGATACCGAAATCGGTCAGCTTGATCGAGCCATCGCGCCCGACCAGGATATTCTGGGGCTTCACGTCGCGATGGACGATTCCGCGGCGATGGGCGGCGCCGAGGCCGAGGGCGACATCGTGGGCAATAATCACCGCGCGCTCCACGTCCAGCACGCCCCGGGAGCGCAAATAGCGGCGCAGGTCTGTCCCCTCGACCAGCTCCATGACGATATAGTAGTTCCCCTCGCTCTGCCCGTAATCGTAGACCTGAACAATATTCGGGTGTTGCAGGGCAGAGGCGGCCTTCGCCTCGCGCTGGAAGCGCGTGACAAACTTCGGGTCGGTACTATAGACCTCGCGCAGTACCTTAATCGCCACAGGGCGATCCATGCGCAGGTCCCGCCCGCGGTAAATAGTTGCCATGCCCCCCCGACCGATGGGGTCTAATAGCTGGTATCGCTCGCCCAGAACTTCAGTTTGCATAGCTCTCCGCTTTGACCGTACAGCTTATCAGGAGGGGCCACAAGGGCTTCAGCCTGGTGGTCGGGCCGGCCTTCCGCCTCTCTCCTGTTCTGGCTGGCCTTTCCGTGTGCTCCCTTCCAACCAAACCCGCCGGCCTGGTCGTCTCCCTTTTTCCTCCCCCCGCGGCGACCGATAATCTGTCTGCCTGCTTTCGCTCCGAGCCTGGTTGGGGATGACGTGGCCTGGCCTGCCCTGCCTTATCCTGTCCTGCCCTGCCGGCTGGCCCCTGTCCTCTCTCTAGCCTCCGCCGCCTCGCCTGGCTCTCTTGCCTGCCTGGTCCGCTCAGCCTTACCCGGCTCGACCGACTAGCCTGGCCCGCTGTTTCCACGCTCCAGCGAGCGTGCCCTCCGGATGGGACGAGGTGTTCTTTCACAAATGCCCTGCTATGGACGATAAACGCAGGATACCCGGTAAACTACAGTTCGCTCCTTATTGTAGCGCATCCTATCTCCATTGGGAACATCTTTTCGGTGGGCCTTGGGCAACTCCCTCGGATGCACTCTTGGCAGATCAGCAACTGGCTCTGTGGTGGCTGCCCTCCCAGGGCTGGCCCAAACTCAGAGTTCCTGACCCATCCGGCAGTTGGCCATGCTCGCTACTCGCTGCCCGGCTTTCTGGCACCTGCCGTCTGGGAGGCGAGAAGACGAGTATCGCCGACCCTGCGCGTGATACGCTCTTCATCCATGTGTTCCAGGAGAGGCAAGACGTACTTGCGTGTGGTACCCAGCAGGTCGCGTGCCTGAGCTACAGTAATGGTACCATGCTCTTGCAAATGGGATGTGATAAGGGCTACCGCTCTCTCATACGCCTCGCGCAGAAAAAGGATGCTGCCATCCCCCACCTTCACTAGTTCGCCGCGTTCAATCAGCGCATTAAGCAGCTCGCTTCCCACGAGGGCTTCGGCCTCCCCACGGGTTGGCGGTATAAACGGATTTTCTCTAAAGATCTGAAGCAGGCGCTCTACCTGCTTTTGCTGCTCGGCGCTAAAGGTTGGTACGAAGTCGGGGAGACGAAGCAGACCAGCGCTGCCGGCCTCTGTGAGCAGGCCCTCGCGCCGTAGGGTTTCGAAGACCTCTGTTGCCAGGCGCGGAGACAGGTGAAGGCGGGAGCGCCATTCCTCTTTCGACAGTCCGCTGCGCAGCGGAAACTGCTCATGGTAGTTGCGGACCAGGTGGAGGGCCTCCTCGCTGAGGGCCTGCCAGACACTGAGCGCGAGCCAGTATGTTCCCACACGCCGCACTCGTCTCTGTGTTAACAACGTCTCCAGGGCCTGCTGCGTCACAGGCTGGGTGAGATTACTCAGGCGGGCCAGCTCGGCCAGCTCGTAGGCTGGCCAGGGAGAGCGGGCCGAACCTGGTGAGCGGTGTAGTGGCTGCTCGAGATGCGCCATGATGATGGCTTGAGGGTCGCCCTGGGCCAGTGTTTCCAGATGCTGAAGGACCTCGCGGCGGTGGCGGCGATGATAGCGTGGGTGGGCATCAAGGACCTCCCCGCCGCCGATCGTCAGGCTGGGCGAGGGGATGCGCACAATGAAGCGGTCGTGGCGCTCGACAACGGTCGCCTCCTGCAGGCGTAGCTGGGCCCAGGCGCTTTCTCCTGGCTGCAGCTCGTCGCCTTCCAGCAGGCGCACGGTGGCGGGTACGACCTGGGCACCGCAGTAGAAATCGACCAGGGCGTTATGGCTCAGCGGGCGCGGGGCCTCCAGGAGCAGGCGAAGGCGGACATCGATGAGCGTGGTTGGCTGCAGCAGGCCCGGGAGGGTCACCACATCGCCTCGGGCCACCTCCTGGCGGGCAATGCCGGCCAGGTTGAGGGCGGTGCGTTCTCCTGGCTGAGCAAGGCTGATCACCTGGCGATGGCGCTGGAGCGAACGGATACGGGCCTTGAGACCACGCGGCAGGATCTCGACCTCTTGTCCCACCTGGAAGGACCCGTCGATGAGCGTTCCCGTGACGATGGTCCCAAAGCCAGGAAGGCTAAAGACGCGGTCGATAGGGAGGCGAGGACGTCCCCGATCGGGGCGCTCTGGTGCCCGCGCGCAGGCTTCTTGCAGGTGGCGGAGCAGGGTGGCTATCCCTTGTCCATCGATGGCCGAGACTGGGACAATGGGGAAGCCGCTCAGGCTGGTGGGGCGCAGGAGCGCCGCGATCTCTTCGCTGACAAGGCCGAGCCATTCCTCATCTACCAGGTCGGCCTTGGTCAGGGCGACGACACCGCAGCGGACTTGCAAGAGGTCGAGTATGGCCAGATGCTCGCGGGTCTGGGGCATTACTCCCTCGTCGGCGGCCACTACCAACAGGGCCACATCGATGCCGCCTACACCGGCCAACATGTTCTTGATGAAGCCTTCATGTCCTGGTACATCGATCAGGCTGACCTCGCGGCCGTTCGGCAGCGTCAGCCAGGCAAAGCCCAGATCGATCGTCATCCCCCGCGCTTTCTCTTCTGCCAGACGATCCGGATCGATGCCTGTCAGGGCCTTCACCAGGGTGGATTTGCCGTGATCAATGTGCCCGGCTGTTCCAATGCATGTCATAATCGCAGGATGAGCTGGATTCTTTGAATTCCAAAGAATGCACGCGCTGTCGATCTTTTTCTTTCTGCTGAAGGTTGGCGGCTGACTCCCTCTCTCTGCAGGAGCAGGGAAGAGAGCCTCTTTACAGTATACATCGCAGTCTGGCAAGTGCCTAATGGAGTCTTCTCTGCGGCAGCGCAGCGGCCTGACTGGATCGACCGGTGCGGACGTCTGCTTGGTGAGAGGGAGGCTGAGGCAGAGGCTCGTTCTGGGAAACCGGAGAGGTAAAGAGAAACTTGATTTTTGGTCGAGCATTGGCTACCCTAGCTGTGGAGGGATAGGCGCGGTCCTGCCTGCCCTATAGCGCCCTGTTGTCCTGTTCAGCATCAGAGGAGAAAGCACCATGACCATGACAGAACCATCTGCCTCTGAGAAGGCCACACCGCCTGTGGCTCGGCGATGGAGCTATGCCAGCGGTCCCAGCGATGTCCCGCTGCTGGGGCTGACCATTGGCGACCTCTTCGATCAAACGGTCGAACGCTTCCCCGACCATCCCGCTCTGATCGCTCGCCACCAGGGTATCCGCCTCACCTACCGCCAGTTACAGGCGGAGGTTAATCGCTGCGCCAAAGCGCTCATCCAGCTCGGCATCGAGAAAGGAGAAAGGGTCGGTATCTGGGCCCCCAACTGCGCCGAGTGGTGTATCACTCAGTTTGCAACCGCCAAGATCGGGGCCATTCTGGTCAATATCAATCCCGCTTATCGCTTGCACGAGGTCGAGTACGCCCTCACTCAGTCGGGTTGTAAGGCGCTGATCACGGCAGCCGCTTTTAAGTCTTCCAACTATATTGAGATGCTGATCTCGCTGGCCCCCGAGCTGGCAAGCTGCAAGCCGGGCGAGCTGCAGGCCGCCCGCCTGCCTGAACTGCGCCTGATCGTCCAGCTCGGCGCGCAGGCGGTGCCCGGGATGCTGCGCTGGAGCGAGCTGCTGGCTCAGGCTGAGGCTGTCAGCGATGAGACTCTTGCTGCAAGACAGAGAGAACAAGAGTTTGATGATCCAATTAACATACAATATACTAGTGGCACGACGGGCTACCCCAAGGGAGCCACGCTGAGCCACCACAACATCCTCAACAACGGCTATTTCGTGGCGCGCTTGCAGGGCTTCACCCACGAGGATCGGCTGTGTATTCCGGTGCCGCTCTATCACTGCTTCGGCATGGTGATGGGCAATCTGGGCTGCGTGACGCATGGGGCGACGATGGTCTACCCGGCGGAGAGCTTTGAGGCGCGGGCTGTGCTGGAGGCGGTGCAAGAGGAGCGCTGTACGGCTCTCTATGGGGTGCCAACCATGTTCATCGCTGAGCTGGAGCATCCCGAATTTGACCGGTTCGACCTGAGCAGCCTGCGTACCGGCGTCATGGCTGGCTCACCCTGCCCGGTCGAGGTCATGCGCAAGGTCATCGAGAAGATGCACATGAAGCAGGTAGAGATCTGCTATGGCATGACGGAGACCTCTCCTGTTTCGACGCAGACCAGGCTCAACGACCCTGTAGAGAAGCGGGTGAGCACCGTGGGGCAGGTGCATCCCCATCTAGAGATCAAGATCGTTGATCCGGCCAACGGCAAGGTGGTGCCTGTGGGTCAGCCGGGTGAGCTATGCACGCGGGGCTACAGCGTCATGCTGGGCTATTGGAATAACCCCGCGGCCACGGCCCAGGCTATCGATCGGGCGCGCTGGATGCACACCGGCGATCTGGCGGTCATGGATGCCGACGGCTATGTCAACATTGTGGGGCGCATCAAGGACATGATCATTCGGGGCGGTGAGAACGTCTATCCGCGCGAGATCGAGGAGTTTCTCTATACCCATCCCAAGATCAGCGATGTCCAGGTGATTGGGGTGCCGGATGCCAGGTACGGCGAGGAGATTATGGCCTGGATCAAGCTGAAGCCAGGCGAGCAGGCCACGGCCGAGGAGATCCGGGCCTTCTGTCAGGGGAAGATCGCCCACTATAAAATCCCGCGCTATATCAAGTTTGTCGATGGCTTCCCGATGACCGTGACGGGCAAGATTCAGAAATTTGTCATGCGTGAGCAGGCCATTCAGGAGCTGGGCCTGCAGGAGGTAGCTCGGATCCAAACGGCCTAGTCCTGACCTGTTTCTGCGGTCGATCGGCCCCAACCGCCTTAGTCGCTATCGAGGCGCCTGTAATGGTGCCAGGCCAGGGGAGCTGTTGCCGGCCTCCTGGCCTTTATGTTCGCCTCCCAGCTCGCTCGCCTGGGGAGGTCCGAGGTCCCTCTTGGGAGAAGGGGGAGGCCCGCCATAGATAGTGCTCCTGCAAGCTATCGCTACGGCCGGCTCAGGTCTGGAGGAAAAGTTCCCCTTCCAGCGGAAAAGCCGGTCTGGCATTTCCGTAGCCTGACAAACAAACAGACTGACAGGAGAAGGGAGAAGCGGCCTCCTGGAAGGAAGGGATTAGTGGCGACTGGCCATTTGCAGAAGCTCAAGCAGCGCTTTGAGGAGGCAGGCGTTGGGCTGGCGAGGAACCCAGGTATGGTACCAGTCGGAGGTGCGACCCTCACGCCGGATCACAATGCGCTCTGGCCCGCTCTCGATGGCTTCGACCTGACTCCAGGGTAAGAAGTCGCCCTTATTGGAGAGGCCGCTGCGGCTCACGAAAAGCGGATCAAAGTTCAGGATTTCGCCCCGCTGATAGCGCTCCAGAAGGTTGGGCAGGTGAAAGGAGACAAAATAGCTCTCGATGATATCGCAGATGCGCGCTCGCTCGTGCTCATTCAGTTGAGTGACGGTCGAGATCTCGAAGACACTGCCGTTCCGATGTTTTACCTTGATGGTGTCGATGGTTTCGACTCCCTGTGGTTGGGTTGCCCGGAAGGTGCCGCGCCAGAGGGTCTGGATCTCCTCCCAGCGAAAGGTTTGCCGGCTGAGGGGGCTGCTCCAGAGAAAACCGTTGCTGAAGAGATCGATGCGGCTACGGGCGGTATCGAATGTCCAGATGGCCCAGGTGATGAGCAGCGCGAGCGTTATCACGAGTATGATCAGACCAACGGGAGACTGCAGGTTTCCAAAGCAGAGAGTTCCGAAGAAAAGCAAGGGCAGCAGCAACAAGAGGCAGCCCCAGGTTTTCTGTGGCAAGCGGTAACCGCAGAGCCAGTCGCCGAGTCTCTCCGCCTCAGCCTGCCTCATAATAGCGGGTGGAACCGACTGCAAGAGCGAGAATTGCCGTTCCATTGAGGCTCCGCCTTTCTTCAAGCAGGGAAGGGACACCGCCAGTGGCAACCTTCCTAAGTCTGTCAGGCTCATAGCGCCGCAAGGCTCCTTATTTAGGAAAGTACCATAAGGGGGGGAAATAAGGCAAGCATAGTTTCTACTGCTACTGCTCCCTGGCGGGTGGGTTTCCTCCCGTGTTGAAAGCGGTGCCGTCCCGAGATGGCATAGAACGGTCGGCGCTGGAAAAGGGGCTGTGCGTGGGCAAAGAGATCAACCGTTGCCTGAAGCCGGGCTTACTCATCGGCGATTCATCCAACGCTCTGGCAGGCCTGGCCTCTGCTATTTTGACTGGTATAGGGCAGCAGGGCCGACGGGCCTTCCGCCTGCTGCAGCGACCAGCTTAAAACCATTGACCCAGCCACGGTTTCTCTTGCAGCGTTTTCTGGACCTCCTGAATATAGTGAATGGCGCCGCTATCGTACCACTGGCCGCTGTACCAGGAGCCGAGGCAGCCCCAGATATCGCCGGCGTGGTAGCGTGGATAGCCAGCGCTCGGTGTCGCAGCCTCTAGCTGGCTTGCCAGGCCCTCGTAGCACATGCGCATCATCCCATAGACGTAGTCGGCATTGAAGGCCGTGTCATCGCGCATCATCGGCCACTCGTGGCTGAAGTAGCGATAGGTGATCTGTAGCAAGCCGTAGAAAGAGGGGCAAGACGAGCCGTTCCAGGTGCCCGGCGGACAGTAGCGGTTCTCTGTCGTCTTGCCTGCCGCCGTGCTCTGGTGCCACCAGGACTCGACCGCGGCCTGTGCTCGCACCAGGTCGGCGTTGACCCCCCATTTGCAGGCCACCCACTGGATAATTTCATCGGTAGTCCCCGTAAAATGACCGCTGATGCGCGCGCTGTAGCGATTGGCCTGGGGATTCTGTGTATAGGTTGGATAGAACTGATCGATCGAGGCCAGCTGTTGGGCCGTTGGCACGCGGTGATTGGCAGCGCTATTGTCGGGACGCGGCTCCCAGGAGCTGTAGTGAATGCTGGCTGCGCACTCCTCATCCGAGGGAAGAGAAGCTCCCACCGCACTGATCAGGCCCGTCACCGGGGAGGCGGTTGCCACCGGGGTGATGGGGGCCGTAGTGGGGGGCGGCGAGGGCGTTGGCTGTGCGGCTGGCTCGAAGGTTAGCGCCCCCACCGTGGGAGTCACTGGCCGCTGGCCTGGGGTAGCCGACAGGCTGGCGGGCTGATTGGCTCCCATGCAGGAGCTAAGGGCGAGCGTAGCCATGAGCAGTGCGACGTGCCATGCCTGCACTGACCTCCGAACAACTCGTCGCAGATCCCGCGGAAGCCCAGGCCATAAGGAATGGCCCGGCAAGGTATCTCCTGGTACACGGCCCTTCGTCATCGTCAGCTCTCCGCTCTTTTATATATAGAACTGTCTATCTTCTAGCCAGTAGAACGGACAAGGGCCGTGATCTTTGCCAGGACCTCCCCTACCGGGCTGTCTGCGTGGATGCCCTGGCCTTGCTCGCCGCAGAAGAGCCGTGCTGGACCGCGCCAGGAGAGAGGGGTCTTTGTCTCAGCGAGACCTTTTTCCCGGGCGATGGCCGGCGAGTGGCCAGCTAAGGCCCTCAATCAATCGACCCGTGGCACGCGCGCCAGAATCTCCGACACCACCTCGTAATTGATTGTCCCCAGGCGCTCGGCCACCTGTTCCGCCGTCAGCACGGCCTCGCCTTGTCGTCCAATCAGCACTACCTCATCGCCCACGCGCACCCCGGGAATGTCTGTCACATCGATCATGCACTGATCCATGCAGATCCTGCCTACGATAGGCGCTTCCCTGCCATGAATCAGGACAGAACCCCAGGTACGCGGAGCGCGTCGGAAGCCATCCGCGTAGCCGACCGGCAGGACCGCGATGCGTGTCGGGCGCGTCGTCACGTAGGTACAGCCATAGCCGATGCACTCCCCCTCTGGAACCAGCTTGACCTGAGCCACCTGGGTCTTGAAAGAAAGAGCCGGACGAAAACCGGGGGGCAGGCGGACCTCCGGCGAGGGGTCAAGACCATAAAGAGCGATTCCTGGGCGCACCATATCGAAGTGGGCTTCCGGCACCGTCAGGGTAGCCGCACTGTTAGCGGCGTGCGCCAGTGGTGGGCGGAGTCCCTCGGCCTCCAGGGCCTGCAAGATGCTCTGGAAGCGGGCTAGCTGCTTGCGCGTATACGACTGATCGCGCGCGTCGGCCATCGCGAAATGGGTGAAGATCCCCTCCAGCTCCAGACCTGGCAGGCGCCTGACCTCGCGCGCCAGCGCCACGATGGCCTCGATCTCCTCCGCGCGGATACCCAGGCGTCCCATACCGGTATCCACTTTCAGGTGGACCTTCACCGTCCGCTGGAGGGCCTGGGCGGCCCGCGAGAGCGCCTGAGCTGCCTCACTGGAGTAGAGCGTGATCGTCAGGCCCAGACGTACCGCCTCGCGCATCTGCCAGTGTGGCACATAGCCAAAGACCAGAATGGGGGCCATAATCCCCGCCTCGCGCAGGGGAGTAGCCTCGCTGACCGTGGCCACGCCCAACATGCTGGCTCCATTCAGGAGCACCGTACGAGCGACCTTCAGCGCTCCGTGGCCATAGGCATCGGCCTTCAAGCTTGCCAGTACCTGGACCCGCGGCCCTACCAGCTCCTTAATACGCCGTGTATTGTTGGCGATCGCACTCAGATCGATCTCCAGCCACGTTGGTCGCTCGGGGCGCATGCGCACAATCTGCTTCCAGCCGGGGGTCTGACGCACCAGGCGTTCGGGAGCCAGGGTGGGATCGGCCAGTAGTCGCTCTGTGACGCGCTCCATGCGCGCCTCCTCGGAACCTTTAATGAGCACTACATCCCGCGGCTCTCCCGCCGCTGGCTGAGGCGCCTCCTCCAGGAAGGCAGCAACGGCCCGCGCCGCGTCCTCGTGCGTCGAGGTCTGCACGATCCGACCGGCGGGCAGGCCGGCCTCACGCGCCGCTTCAGCGATCAGCGCTGCGCGTTCACCGCGGGTCACCAGATAGTCGACCTGGCTAGCGGCAGCCCGCCCGACGAGGGCATGGCCCTCCTCCTCGAAGCTCCCCAGATTAAGCATATCGCCCAGCACGGCGATACGCCGCCTCGCTGGCAAGTGTGCCAGCGTTGTCAGGCCCGCCAGCATCGAAGCCGGAGCAGCATTATGGGTATCGTCCAGCAGCCAGCAACCCCGCAGACCAGGCAAGGGATTCAGACGGCCTGGCAGAGGAGCAAACTCCGTTAGCGCCTGCGCAATCTGCTCCTCACTCAATCCGCACAGACGGCCTACCGTCCAGGCGGCCAGAATAGTCGTCGCAAAATGCGAGCCGAGCAGGCGCGTTCGGAGCATCTGACCAGTGCCTGACCAGTGAACCTCGGTTCCTTCCCAGGAGACAAGGACCTTCTCGAGGACCGTGGCGGTAAAAGCCTGCAAGCGGATATCGTTCCGTCGCAGCAGACGGCGAATCAGCTCGTCATCCCCATTGACCACGAGGGTCCCCTCGGCGGGCAGATAATCGGCCAGACTCACCAGCTCGGCGGCCAGGTGTTCCAGGCTACCAAAGTACTGCAACTGAGTGGGACTAATGGTCGTCAGCACTCCAATGCGCGGCTGAGCAATGCGGCAGAGATCGCCGATCTCGCCAGGATGATCGCAACCCAGCTCAACCACTGCATACTCGTGATGCTCCTCCAGGCGACCTAGAGAGAGGGGCAAGCCCAGCAAATCATTGTAATTCTGCCAGCTTCTGAAGGTAGTGAAGTGGCGCTCAAGCACATGCGCGATAGCTTCCTTTGTCGTTGTCTTCCCCGTGCTTCCCGTAACAGCGATCACCGTAGGCTGCCAGCGAGCCAGGATAGCCCGCCCATAGGACTGCAGCGCCTGGCGTGTATCGGCGACCACCACCACAGTCGCGCCGCTCTCCTGAAGAGTAGCGCGCTGCTCCTCCGAAAGTGCGCTGAAGTAGCGCCCCTCGAGCAGCAGGCCACCGGCCCCGCGGCGCAAAGCATCCTGCCAGTAATCGTGGCCATCGCCGCGCTCGCCGCGCACCGCCACAAAAAGCTCACCGGGCAGCAACTGACGTGTATCATGGTTGAAAGCTGGAAACTGCTGCTGTCGTCCAGCAAAAGCCAGGCTTCCTCTAGTTGCCTCAAGAAGATGATCCAGGAAGATCATACAGCTGACCTCTACTCTCAGGCGCAGGCAGCGCTATGAATTAGCGGGCCAGCACATAGTACATCGCGCCCACCTGTTTTATCATACCCTTTAGCTCCAGCGTCAGCAACGTCGCGGCCACACTTTGCGCGGGCAAGCCTGATGAGCGAATCAGCTCATCGATGTGGCGTGGCTCATGGTTCAGCAAGGCCAGCAGTTGGCGCTCTAGCGGATCATCGGGCAGGACCTCCTGAAGCTCCAGGCACTGTGAAACCGTAAACAGATTGAGGGCGTCGAGGATATCCTGGACACCCGTAATCAAATGGGCCCCATCCTGGATCAGGCGATTGACGCCCTCGCTGCCACGCGAGAACATATTGCCGGGAACCGCGAAAACATCGCGGCCAGCCTCCAGGGCGTAGCGAGCCGTGATCAAGGCTCCACTCTTCTGGGGGGCCTCTGTCACCAGGACTCCCAGCGCCAGGCCGGCAATAATGCGATTGCGAGCCGGAAAATTGCCGCTATCGGGATAGACCCCAGGAGGGTATTCGCTGAGCAAAGCGCCCTGGCCCGAGGTAGCAATGCGTCGCGCCAGTTGTACGTTGGACCCTGGATAGGCCTGATCCAGGCCGCAGGCGAGCACCGCAATGGTGCGTCCGCCAGCGGCCAGAGCTGCCGTATGGGCTGCCGTATCGACCCCGAGGGCCAGGCCGCTCACGATTGTCACGCCGTGGCGGGCCAGCTCGCTTGCCAGGCGCTCGGTCGCCAGTTTACCGTAGGCACTCATGCGACGCGTGCCCACGATGGCCAGGGCACAATGATCGCCAGGACTGAGCTGACCACGGAGGTAGAGCACCGGAGGGGCGTCGCTCAGGCGTCGCAGGGCCGGAGGATAGAGCTGGTCTCTGAGCGTCAGCGCCTCAATATCCAGGTCTTGCAGGCGCGCCAATTCGGCCTCAGGATCGATCAAGGACCGTTGGCGGAGCAGGCTCTCAACAAGACGAGCGGGGAGACCGGCGTAGAGCAGCTCTGCTCTCCCGGCTTTCCAGGCGGCGGCCAGCTCGCCGTGGAAAGAGTTCAGGAGCTTCTTGAAGCTGGCTGGGCCTATCCCCCGAATACGGCTGAATGCCACCCAATAAGCGCGCTCTTCGTCGGAGAGGGGCAGAGCGTAACAATCGCCGGAGGAGGCGGGAAGGCTGGCTGGCACGTTCCCCGAAGCAGCATCTGCCATCCCATCGTCCATAGCATCACCCATTGCACCCATTGTACCCATTGCGCACATCCTTTCCACATCTCAACCTTTTTCTTTGTCAAGATGAAAAACTTCTTTTTATTGACAGAGATAGAAAATTGCTTATCGAGAGCCAGCCCGCGATCTGAGCGGTATCGTGCCAGAGGAGGCAGAACGCGGCGAAGGACGGTTTGGGCGGCAGGCAACAGGGGGGAAGCCACCCTGCTGCCTGTCACCCAACCTTTCTTTACTTTAGCGCCCCGAGAAGGGCGGTCTCTGCCAGTAGTCATCAGGCCCTGGCTCCTGAGGTGGTGGAGGCCCTTCATGAGCATTTGGAGTCCCAGAAGGCCGATCGCGATCAAAGTAGGAGAAGTCTCCGGAGATCCCAGAAGTGGGCCGCCCGGGCGAGCTGCCGCCAGGTCCTGAAGGAGAGGAGCCGCCCGCGGGAGAAGATCCCTGCCAGTTGCCATGGCTCTGCCAGTCACTGCGGCTCTGCCAGTCACTGCGGCTCTGCCAGTCACTGCGGCTGAAGGCCAGAATCTGCTCGGCTGCCTCCACCGCGGCCAGTGCCTGAAGGCGCTGATTGCGCAGCGAAATCAAGAGCAGTGCCGTGCCCAGGAGGGCCGTCAGCGTCAGGATAGCGCCGAGTCCAAGCAAGGCTGTATCGCGGCTATCGCTGGTAGCTGGTGCGGGCAAGCGAAGCTGAGAGGTCGAGGCCGACTGAGCGACGGGTGTCTGCATCTGCGAGGGCGAGAGGGTTGGGGGCTGATGCAGAGCCAGGTGCCATTGATTTTCCAGATGGGCCTCGTCCTCGCCGATAGAGGCCAGCAGGGCCTCATCGAAGTTCTGCCTGCCGCTACTCAATAGCTGGAAGAGATGCTGGAGCGCTGCTTTGCCGAAGGTACGATACATATAGTCAACCAGATTCCAGCTCTCTGCATAGGCCAGATAGGCCATATCGCTATCTCTGGGAAAGCGCTCTGCAATCTGGGCCAGCGGCAGCAGCGAATGGGAGCGCAGGGCCTCATTGAGACGATCAGTCATCTCCGGCTCATGGTAGAGCTGGCAGTAGACAGCCAGGCCCTCATCGAACCAGCGCGGGATATCGGTACGTATAGGGACCGTCTGATGAAAGAGCAAATGAGTCATCTCGTGGGGCATATCGCGGACCAGCGTTTCATCATTGAGGCTGCTCACCATAAAGAAGGCCTCGTTGAGAGGCGGTAGAGCCTCACCTCCCACCCACTCCAGAGTATCGGGAGAAAGAGCGCTGCGGAAAGCGCTCTCGCTGCTATAGACCCAGAGATCGAAGGCACGGTGGTAGTTCAGACCCGTCACCTCCACCAGATGCTGCTCATCGGAGATGGCGCGGGTCAGCAGGGCCTGGCCGAAGCCTGGCGTCTCGTTATACCAGTGGAGGTGCATATAACCGTTGGTCGCGCTTTGCCAGGCGAAGCGCGTATCGGTGACAACGAAGCTGACGTATTTCGTTAAATGGACATTCTCTAGAGAATCGCCCAGCTCCCAGTAATAAGTGACAGTTGCCCCTGGAATAACATAGTTCTCTCCGCTGATATCCATGCGCCAATGCAGAGTAATCGTTTTCGCTGCTTGAACCGAGACCTGCTCGTTATCATCAACATCGAGCACAGGGACTGAAACGTGGATAGAGGCGGTGGTGATAGGGGCCAGGCTATCCACAGCGCTCAACTGGAAATCGATATAGTTGGGGAAATGGACGCTCTGGGTTTGAACCGTTTCCGAGATCGGATCGGCGGCCTGCCTGGCCAGGGCGGGGGAGGCCGGCCCTCCCGTAAGTAGCCAGGCAACAGCAAGAGCGGAAAGAACTCGGACAAGCAACGGCAAGCGAGCGTAGCGCACAAACATGTCTATATTGCTCCTTCGCAAGAGAACGGCCCAGGCTTCTATTGTCCCATGTATTGTACATGATTAATCTGGAGATGTGAAGCTATGAGTTGGTAGAGTTTCTGGCGTGCATCGTGGTCTAGGGTGGTTTGCGACCATTGCAGGGGAATATTTGGCGGGGGGCGAAGGGAGTCGGCGGGCATGGCCTGAAAGGGGGATAGCGGTAGGCAATTATCTTACCGTGTGCTATTGTGTCTACGTCCGATAGATTGCTGAGCAAACCAGGCACGTCGTATTTCTGGTGGACATGAGAAGAGGGAAGCAAGCGGGACTACAGGCTTGCCATGCTGGTTGGAGCAAGCAAAGGGGGTGGACCTCTCTCCCTGGAGCCGGCGTTCTGGCTTATTGACAGCCGAGCGGTGGTATACACGGAGTCTCAGTGAGGGGATTGCGAATCGATGAGCAACAGTCAGTGGAAGCAGCCGTTCAACTATCCTGAAGGGTCAGGCTATAACGGTCATCAGCAAGGGAGAGCGACGGGGAGCCTCTTACGTCGCTATGGCGAGCAGGTCGGTGGAGGAGCGTCCGCCCAGCCTTCGCAGCCATCGATGTCGGGGTTGAACGCCCCTCAGGTGCCGCAGCCGGGTTATCCAGGCGCGTCGCAGGGGGCGGGCAATGCGCCGACCCCCTTGCCACTGCAGGCTGGTCCGGGCAATCAGGAGGGGCAGCCGAGGCGCACCGGCCTGCTTTCGGGGCGCTACAATAATTGGGTCTCCAACGTCTCCAACGTCGTGCGCCGTTGGTCTGGCAAATTTGCGGCCGTAGCTGGCAACATGGGCTTCGGCCCTCAACCTCAGCCGGCGCGTCCGTTCACCCAGTCGCAGTTGCTGCGTTCTCCGGGCCTGCCCGCTGCCGGCGCCGGCCCGAACGCTCGCCCTGGCACGGGCCTGCTGGAGAGGCCAACTCCCCCGGCTCAGCGAGCGGGTGGCCAGAAAGCCCGCCCCTGGCGTCGCTCGCGCACCCTGCGTGTTTCCATGCTCCGGCGCCGTCGTCGCCAGCGTCTCAAGAGCCAGCAGTTTGGTCCACGGCGAGCGGTAACGGTAGTGGTCTCAGTGGTGGCCGTGCTCGTCCTGATTTTTCTCTCGACGGGGGGAGCCTCGGCCTACGCCTACTATCAGGAGCAATATCCGCGCGTGCAGCAGCTAGCGAACCAGCATGTTAGTCAGACCTCGCGCATCTACGACCGCAACATGAACCTGCTGTATCAGGCCTACGATACGGAGAGCCAGTACGCTGGGCGGCGTACTCCAGTGGCTTATAAGGATATTCCTATGGTCATGCAGCAGGCGATGATCGCTGCCGAAGACCCGACCTTCTGGGAGAACGCCGGCTTTGATCCTCAAGGGATTCTGCGCGCTTTCCTTGAGCACAACGGCGGCGGCAGCGGCTTGACCCAGCAGCTGATCAAGAACCTCACTCACGACGATCAATACTCCTATTCGCGCAAGATCACCGAGGCAGCCCTGGCCATCGCCCTGACCCAGCAGTATCCCAAGTGGAAGATCCTGGAGATGTACTTTAATGTGGCTCCCTTTGGGGCCCAGGAGCTGGGCATTGAAGCGGCGGTCGAAGACTACTTTGATCTCAAGCCTCATTGCGATGTTCACTTCAACTGTATTCCGGGCATTCGCTATCTGGATGTCGACCTGAAAACCGGCAAGCACGATCCCCTGTTGGGCCTGGCGCGGGCCTCCTTCCTGGCTGGCCTGCCGCAGAATCCCGATTACTACGATCCCTCGCTGGAGCACGTGATCCCGGGCAACACGGAGCGCGCCCTCAATCGTCAGAAGTACGTCCTCAACCAGATGATCAAGCTCGGCATGGTCGTGGATGGCGTCGGGCAGGTCACGCCTGAGGTTGCCGCCAAAGTCGAGGCCATCTCGGCCCAGTTCAAGTTCCATCCGTATGTGAACACTATTCGGGCACCTCACTTCGTCTTCTGGGTCATCACTCAGCTCGAGGAGGCCCTTGGTCATGGGGACATGCAGGCCGGTAAAGTGGCCTTCCTGACCGGCGGCTTCAACATTCGGACGACAGTCGACGTCAATCTAGAGACCTTTGTCGAGAAGGCCATCGATCGCCATCTCAATGAGGTCGAGTGTCGCTATTTTGCCAGCTATACTGGCTGCGGCCCCTTAAGTACCGTTAACAATGTCAACGATGCCGCCGTGGTCGTCATGGATGCCAAGACGGGCGAGGTGCTGGCTATGGCTGGCAGCTCCGACTGGAATTCCAATAAGCCCGAGATCAAGGGGCAGGTTAACGCCGCCCTCTCGCCGCGCCAGCCGGGTTCGTCCTTCAAGCCGATTGTCTATGCGACCGCCTTCCAGATGGGCTGGTATCCTGGCATTGTTCTGCCGGACGTCAAAACCTACTTCCCTTACAACAATCAGAATCCCCTGGTTGACCCTGAGAACAATGCCTATCATCCGACCGATTACGGCAATACCTACCATAATTGGAATTCAACCATCCGAGAAGCTCTGCAGAACTCCCTGAATGTGCCAGCCGTTAAGGCGATGGAGTTCGCCGGCGTGCAGAACGTGATCACTATGGCTGAGCGCATGGGGATCACGGCTATTCGCGACTATGATCTGCCGGCCTGCCGCCGAAGCAAGAATAACCCGAATCTCACCTACCAGGATTGCTTCTTCCCGAGCCTGGCTCTGGGCACCGCCGAGGTGCCGCTCTTGCAGATGACTGGAGCCTACCAGGTCTTCGCCGATGGCGGGATGCGGGTGCCCCCCCAGGGCGTGCTCGATATCTGGGATAACTACGGTCACCACCTCTATCACTACGATACCAGCCATCCCCCTGCCACGCGCGTCCTGAGTCCTCAGATCGCCTATATGATGACCAACGTCCTCTCAGATGAGGCGGCGCGTGCCAAGGAATTCGGCGGCGACCACACGCTGTCGATGTGGGACTGGCGCCTGCCCAATGGCCAGGTGCCCGATGTGGCTGCCAAGACCGGTACGACCGATAACTTTAAGGATAACTGGACCATTGGCTATACCCCCGATGTGGTGGTAGGTGTCTGGGCCGGCAACGCCAATAACGAGCCGTTCCGCGGCAACGTGATCGGTATCACGGGCGCAGCCCCGATCTGGCACAGCGTCATTGAGCGGGTGATGGGGGCCTGCAACATGGACGGGGCTAATATCCCCTGTGGCTCCTATAAGTCGCCCTACCATGACTACTTCTTTAGCGCCCCCTCGGGCGTCAAAAAGATGTGTGTCAATACGGTCAATGGCCTGCAGGGCAGCGGCTACTGCGATGTGATGCTGGACGATGAATATCCCCAGCAGAGTGGTCTGCCGGCAACCACCACTTCGTCGAGCGGGACGAACGGGGGCACAGGCATGAATCAGGACAATGGCAATGGGGCAACGCCCACCAGCACCCCTACGGCGACGGCGACGCCTCAGCCCTGAGCCTGGGCGAGGATAGCCCCGGCGGCCAGAGGGCCAGGCCAGCGCAGGGCCTGGCGATCGATCAGGGAAACCCCAAAGCGGGTCTCTTCTTCCGGCGAAGGCCCTCCTGGAGGAAAGCGGCCGGGAGAAGGACCCGCTGCTTGTTGTGTTGTGCTGGGGCTGAATCGTGTGGTGGTCGGCTGTTATGGGGGCTACCCTGCTCCAGGCAGGTTGGCCTGACCGCGGCTGGCCAGACCAACCTGGCGAGGAAAGAGAGGCTGGGCACCTTTATTGACTGACACAGACCTGGCGAGAGAGAGAACCCCAGATAGCCAGGCTCGCGCAGGCCGTGGTCAGACCCGAGCCGTTGACCATGTTGGTCCAGGCCGGGAAGGCGCGGCCCGTATAGTAGCTGGTGCAGTTCTCAGGATAGCACTGATGCTCGGTGGTGCCAGCTGTCGAGATACGAATTGAGACAGCATAAGGGGCTTTGAGCCAGACAACGGCCCAGTTGGCCACACAGTACGACGAGAAATAATTGTAAAGCTGACCGATCCAGATACCGCCTCCCTGGGGCCCACCGGTCCAGATGTCGACCGCCTTCAGTGTGACATCGTTCAGGGTGCCGGGTTGACCACAGGCATTCGCGTACGGATCGCGCCCGTAGCAGTCCTCATCCTGGCAGGCGGGTGGATAGTAGTGGGGCTGAACGCTCTGATTGCTGCTGATATGGGCCTGAGCGTGTGCAGTGGGCGGGGAGAGCAGAGTAGGGAAGAGAATCGTGAGGACAACTAGTAACACAGAGAGGGGAATGAGCCAGTTTCGCTGAGGAAATAGCATCTTTGCTAACCTCCATAGCCTTGTTTATATGAGGTCCACTTAGGGAGATTGACTTTTCAAAGAACCTCATTGATACTCTAGTATATAGATGCTGATTTGTCAATCTCGGACTTGAGAGGATCGTCGCTCGCTGTCCCCTTGTGCGGGAGCGAGAGGCGGCGGGAGCCGAGAGTCCCTGCCCCTTGACAATCCTTTCTGTCGAGTGCTATGCTGTACTTGCAGTCTCACAAAGAGACTGCTAGCACTTATTTTGGCCTCATTGATGCCTGAGCAACCCGGCAAAGAGCGAGGGCCGAGGCCGGGTAGAGCGAGAGATGGGGGCCTGTGAGCCGATGTCGATCCCGCTGAGTCCACGCAAACAAGAGATTCTGCGCGCGCTGGTCGAGGAGTACATCCACACAGGCACGCCGGTGGCCTCTGAGACGCTGGTGCGCAAGTATGGTCTCAAGTACAGTTCCGCAACGGTGCGTCACGAGCTGGCGGGCCTGGAGGAGGCGAAGCTGATCTATCAGCCGCATACCTCGGCTGGGCGAGTGCCGACCAATCAGGGCTATCGCTATTTTGTCGAGCATCTGATGGAGGAGTCGGCGCTCTCTTTAGAGGAGCAGCGGCTAATCCGGCATCAGTTCTATCAGGTTCAGGATCAGCTTGATCAGTGGGTGCGTTTGACGGCCTCCGTCATGGCGCGCATGCTCCACAGCGCTGCCGTGATGACGCCGCCGCGGGCCAGCGTAGGGCAGCTCAAGCACTTTGAAGTCCTCTCGGTCTCCGATTACTCGGCCCATCTGGTTCTGGTGATGAGCGATGGCACGGTGAGGCAGCGGCGCCTGTTGCTGGAGACGCCTTACAAGCAAGAGGATCTGAGCGCCATCTCAACGCGCCTCAACAAGCTCTTCCAGGGGAAGAGTGCCGCCGAAGTCATGGCGATCCTGGAGAGGCCGGGCTTCTCTCCGGTGGAGCAGCTGATCGGCACGGCGATCGCCCAATTGCTTGAGCAGCATAGCCGTCTCGTCGGTGATCTCTTCTATCGTGAGGGTGTCCTCAACATTCTAGAGCCGCCTGATGGGCGAGGCCGGGCCGGCGATGAAGAGCGCCGTGAGCGTAGTCACCGCGCGCTGGAAGAAGAGCGGCGCGAGCGTGTCAACAAAGTGATCAAGGTGCTGGAGGAGAAGAGCTTTCTGCCAGCTCTGGCCTCACACGTGCGCGAGTCCGATGGGGTGCAGGTGATCATCGGTGGAGAGGATGAATGGGATGAGATGAAGGATGTCAGCCTGGTCGTCGCTCGCTATGGGCGCGAGGATAAGCTCAGCGGCCTGTTGGGTGTCATCGGCCCCACGCCCATGCAGTACGGGCGGGCTGTGGCAGTTGTCCGCTATATGGTCGAGGTGATGAACGACCTGCTGGAGCAGGGCTATGGCCTGTGAGCAGGCGTCTCTCCCCTCTCTGGAGCGGGCTGGACCGCCGAACGAGCGACAAGCGTACTGGCTATGGTGGGAGTAGGGAAGAAGGAAGAAAGAGGAGCGGGGGGGCGCGATGGGCCGCTGGGTCGTGAGCCGGGGAGTCGAGGGTGGTCGGCAGACAGACAGGTCCGCAGAAGGCGGCCCGCCAGGATCGTTCCCGGGTAAGACCGCTTGCGCGTTCGCCTGACCCGCCTGCTCTGGTGGGTGGAAGCGGGGTGCCATACCCAACCAAAACCATCGTCTCAGTAGGCAAGCAGACCGCGTGATAGAGCTAGAACGGACAGGCGGCTCCTTTCGATCATCCTGCTGTTCTCTCCCCCGGCCAGCGCAGCAAATCTTGCGACTTTGTAGGAGGCAACTGTGCCACGAGTTATTGGCATTGATCTTGGGACGACGAACTCTTGTGTTGCTGTTATGGAAGGCGGCGAGCCGGTGGTGATCCCCAACGCCGAGGGCTCGCGTACGACGCCGTCCGTCTTTGCGGTGACGAAGAACGGCGAGCGGCTTGTTGGCGAGATGGCGAAGCGGCAGGCCATCACGAATCCCGAGAACACCATTTATTCGATCAAGCGCTTCATGGGGCGCAAGTACGATGATCCCGAGGTGGTGCGTGATCGCGCCCTCGTTCCCTATAAGGTGGTCCGTGCCAGCAACGGCGATGCCTGGGTTGAAGTCCAGGGGCGCCAGTATAGCCCGCCGGAGATCTCGGCCATGATCCTGCAGAAGCTCAAGACCGATGCAGAGGCCTATCTGGGCGAGCGCGTGACTCAGGCGGTCATCACGGTGCCGGCCTACTTCAACGATGCCCAGCGCCAGGCCACGCGCGACGCCGGACGCATCGCCGGCCTCGAGGTCTTGCGCATCATCAACGAGCCGACGGCGGCCTCACTGGCCTACGGTCTGGACAAAAAGAAGGATGAGCGCATCGCCGTCTACGACCTGGGCGGGGGTACCTTCGATATCTCGCTGCTGGAGCTGGGAGAGGGCGTCTTCGAGGTCAAGAGCACTAATGGCGATACCCATCTGGGCGGTGACGACTTCGATCAGCGCATCATCAACTGGATGGCCGAGGAGTTCCAGAAGGAGCACGGCATCGATCTGCGGCAGGATCGCATGGCGCTCCAGCGCCTCAAGGAAGCTGCCGAGCGCGCCAAAAAGGAGCTGTCCAGTTCGCTGCAGACGGAGATCAATCTGCCCTTCATTACCGCTGATGCCAGCGGTCCTAAACATTTGATGTTGACCCTCTCGCGCGCCAAGCTGGAGCAGTTGGTGGAGGACCTGATCGAGCGCTCGCGTGGTCCGGTGATGCAGGCCCTGGCCGACGCCGGCGTGCGCCCCAGCGATATCCAGGAGGTGGTTCTGGTCGGCGGCCAGACACGCATGCCCGCTGTTCAGGCCCTGGTACGGCGCATCTTTGACCGCGAGCCTCACCGCGGGGTCAATCCCGATGAGGTGGTGGCCGTGGGGGCCGCCATCCAGGCCGCCGTTCTGACCGGCGACATCAAGGACGTCCTGCTGCTCGACGTGACGCCGCTCTCCCTGGGCATCGAGACAATGGGCGGCATCTTTACCCGCCTGATCGAGCGCAACACGACCATTCCAACGCGCAAGAGCCAGATCTTCTCTACGGCCAGCGACAACCAGCCAAGCGTCGAGATCAACGTGCTGCAGGGTGAGCGCGAGTTCGCCAAAGACAACCGCTCGCTGGGAAGCTTCATCCTCGATGGCATCCCGCCAGCTCCCCGCGGCGTGCCTCAGATCGAGGTGACCTTTGATATCGATGCCAACGGGATCGTCAACGTCTCGGCTCGCGATAAGGGCACTGGACGTCAGCAGAAGATTACCATTATGCCCTCCAGTGGTCTCTCTCAGGAGCAGATCGAACGCATGATTCGTGAGGCCGAGGAGCATGCCGCCGAGGACCGCCGACGCAAGCAGGAGGTCGAGGAGCGTAATCAGGCCGATAGCGCCGCCTACAGAGCTGAGAAGAGCCTGGCCGACCTGGGCGAGAAGCTCTCTTCCGAGCAGCGCAGCGAGTTAGAGACGAAAATCGCTGAGGTGCGCGCCGCTTTGGCAGGTGACGATATCTCGCGCGTCAAGGCGGCGCGTGAGGCTCTTGAACAGAGCTTCTATCGTGTCAGCGAAGCCCTCTATCGTCAGGCGGAGAGCAGCGATGGCTCCTCCTCTACCAGCGCCAGCGGTGGGGATGGAGACGGCCAGTCGCAGGGGAAGACGCAGGACGATACGATTGAGGGTGAGTACAAGGAAATGTAGTTCTCTCACGTTAAAAGGACCTGTCGATGCCTGCTGGTAAACGAGATTACTACGAAGTTCTGGGTGTGTCGCGCCACGCAAGCGAGGAAGAGATTAAGAAAGCGTTCCGCCGGCTTGCCAAGCAGTATCACCCGGACGCCAACAAAGAGCCAGGCGCTGAAGCGCGCTTCATTGAGATCAATGAGGCGTACGAGGTCCTGAGCGATCCGCAGAAACGCGCGGCCTACGATCGCTACGGCCATGCCGGGGTCGGCAACGGCAGCGGGGCTGGCTTTGGCGGGTTTGGCGGCTTCAGCGACTTCGGCTCTTTCACGACCCTCAACGACATCTTCGAGACCTTCTTCGCTGGAACGGCAGGTTCGCAGCGCCGAACGGGACCGCAGCGGGGCGCTGATATTCGCTATGAGCTGACGATTACCTTCGAGGAAGCGGTCTTTGGCTGCCAGAAGGAGATCGAGCTGCCTCGCTGGGAGACCTGTCCCCATTGCCACGGCAGCGGCGCCCAGCCAGGCACTTCGACTGCCCGCTGCTCTTCTTGTGGAGGCACCGGCGAGATCCGGCGCGTGCAGCAGTCGATCTTTGGCCAGTTTGTCAATGTCACCGTCTGCGAGCGTTGCCGTGGCGAAGGGCGCGTGATTACGACGCCGTGCGAGAAGTGTCGTGGCCAGGGGCGCGTGCGCAATAATCGCCGCGTGGTGGTCAATATCCCCGCCGGTGTGGACGATGGGATCAATGTGCGCGTGACCGGTGAGGGCGAGGTCAGCGCCCGCGGCGGAACGCCTGGTAATCTCTATGTGATTCTGACCGTTAAGCCCCATCCCTTCTTTAAGCGCCAGGGGAATGACATCATCTATGAGCTGCCGATTAGCTTTACCCAGGCAGCGCTCGGCGATGAGGTCGAGGTGCCAACCATCGATGGCAAGACGGCAACCCTGAAGATTCCTCCTGGTACGCAGAGCGGTCGCTCCTTCCGCCTGAAGGGCCTGGGGGTGCCGGTGGTTCACAGCAGCGCGCGCGGCGATCAGCATGTGATCGTCAAAGTGGTTACTCCCACCAACCTGACGCCGGAGATGCGGCGCCTTCTCGAAGAGTTTGCTCGCCTGGAGCGTGAGCAGAGCGAGCAGAACGATAAGAATATCTTTCGCAATCTCTTCGAGAAGACGAAGGATGTCTTCCAGTGATGGTTGCTTGAGGGGAGGGCCGGCCCCCGCCCCAGCTCACAAGGGCCTTTCTGCCGGTCAGGCGGGAGAGGGCGGGGGTCCCTCTCTGCCCTCCCTTCCAGTCGACCCTGCTTGCCTGCCTGGAAGCGAGACTTATGACGAGGAGAGCGCGGCGACTGCCCCGGGCCTGGCCTGATCGCTCTCTCGCTGGGCCTGAGCCGTGCCCGGACCAAACTCTGCCAGCACCGGCAGGTGATCGCTGGCCTGGGAGCCTTTGATGCCGTTGCCTTCCTGCAGCACCTGGCAGGCCCGTAGTCGCGGCGCTAGTTCGGGGCTGGCGAAGATGAAGTCGATCCTTCCCGCCGGCATCAGCGCTGGACAGGTAAAGCCCGGTTCGTCTGGATGCAGGTGGCGGAAGCAGTCGACATAGCCGGCGCGCCGTAGGAGGGCGATGCTTTTGCGCGGCACGTAGAGACCGGCCAGAGCATCGATCAGACGGAGCGCTGGCCGAGTGCGCGCCAGTTGAGCCAGGAGGGGTTGCAGGGGGCGCAGGCCATCAGGCAGGACGTAGGCAAGATGTGGATGGCCATCGCGCTCGCTGCTCTCTGTGGGCAGGGCCTGATCCAGGTAGAGGACATAGCGCAGCAAGGCGCTGGCTTGAAGCGGCTCACCCGGCGCCAGCGCATTGAAGTCACCCATGAGCAGGTGGGGTCGACCGCGCGCCGCGGCCATGATCTCCAAGATGGTCTTGACCTCGCGCTGCCGCAGATGCTCGGCAGCTCGCCCCTTATGGAAGCTTGCGATCAGGTGCGCCACAAAGATGACTAGCTCACCGCCGTCCTCTTCGCGCACGTGCACCTCCAGCAGCGGGCGGGTAAGCTCCCCAGGTCGTGCGTGGACCCGGCTGGCAAGGACTGGTAGCCTGGTAAGGCAGGCCACCTGAAACTCGTTCCCCGCCGTGGGGTGGTCGCCCCGCAGAAGGGTCATCCCCAGTCGCCCGGCTAGCTCCTCTACCACCGTTGTCTCTGTCTGCCTGCGCGGGTTGAGACCCTCGGGCAGTCCTACGATATCGGGCTGGGCTGCACTGATCAGCCTTACCAATGGTTCAGTGCGCCTACTTTCCCCTGCGCATGGCGTCATTCCACCGGCCAGAATATTGTAAGAGAGAACTCGTGTCATTCTCAGCGCTTGCGGTCCTCTTCGCGTGTGACTGAATCTGCGAAGCAAGTGATCAAGGTTCGCCCGTCATCGCTCTGTGCTCCCCGCCGGCGAACGAGAGCGGAGCGCACAGGAGCCGATCACGCCCTCAACTGCACGATCGCTCGCAATTTAAGAACGGTTCGAAGGGGACAAAAAGCACGGTCTGGCTATCTCTCCATCTCTCTGCCCTTCAGTGGCTCTCCTGATTCGCCTTCTCGCCTGCAGTTCCCGCTTTTCTCGCTCCTCCTCTGCCTGGCATCTCCTTCGCTCCTCGCCCTGACTGAAAGAGCCGCGAGCGAGCTGGCAGAGAGGAGACCAGAGAAGAAGAAGCAAGGGGAGAGAAACAGAGGACAGACGGGGGACGCCAAAGCTCGTGCGGGGAACGTGCGGAGAAGAGACAGGCGGCCTGCTTCTCTATGGGCCAGGGGGCGCTGGCCTGTAGTGCGGAGCGCGGTGGGCGCAGCACGCAGCAGGAGGGGAGTCAATGGGTCGCCTCTGGGGCGGCCTGCCCCCCTCTCTGCGGATGCCGGTCGGTCGGTCATAGAATCAGATCAGGCAAGGGACGGTCGCGGGATAGCCCTTTGCCGCCTCAGTGCCAGGTCACGCGCTCAAGCAGGTAGCTCGGCAGCTCATCGATGGCCACACGCACCTGGGTCATCGAATCGCGATCGCGGACTGTCACCGTCTTATCCTCCAGCGACTGGAAATCGACGGTCACACAATAAGGCGTGCCGATCTCATCCTGGCGGCGGTAGAGGCGCCCGATGCTGCCCGTATCGTCATATTGAGCCACCATCAGTCGGCGCAGGCGCTCGTAGATCCCGCGGGCTAACTGAACCAGCTCCTCGTTGTTGCGCTTCAGCGGGAAAACCGCCACCTTGACTGGGGCGAGCATTGGATGCAGATGGAGCACGGTGCGTGTCTCGCCGCTCTTGCCCTGGGGATCAGGCTGCTCCTCGTAGGCATCCAGCAGCAGGTAGAGGAAGGTGCGATCGACGCCGCCCGAGGTCTCCACGATCCAGGGGATAAAGCGCTCTTTGGTCACTTCATCGACGTAGCTCAGGTCCTCGCCGCTGTACTGGCTGTGGCGCGAGAGGTCCCAATCCTGGCGCCAGTGGATGCCCTCCCATTCCTGCCAGCCGAGGACGGTCTGATACTCGATGTCGAAAGCCTGGCGCGCGTAGTGGGCCAACTCGTCGGGACCGTGCTCGCGCAGGCGCAGGCGATCCTTGTGGTTGATCAATCCCCGGTACCACTCGAAGCGGCGCTGTTTCCAATAGTCGAACCAGCGCTGCATCTCGCTCGGATGAACAAAGAACTGCAGATCCCACTGCTCAAACTCGCGCTGGCGGAAGAGGAAGTTGCCGGGTGTCACCTCGTTACGGAAAGCCTTCCCGATCTGGCAGATCCCAAAGGGGATCTTCATGCGAGAGGATTTCACCACGTTCAGGAAGTCCAGGTAGATGTTCTGACAAGCCTCGCCGCGCAGGTAGGTCTTAACCCGGTCATCTTCGACCACGCCCAGGTAGGTCTCCATCAGCAGGTTGAAGGTGCGCGGCTCCATCAGCTCGCCGCCATCGTTGGGGCACTTGCGCTGCTCCAGATTCTCGGGAGGCAGGTGATCGACGCGGAAACGCTTCTTGCAGGTTTTGCACTCGACCAGGCGATCGACGAAATTCTCGACGTGGCCGCTGGCCTCCCAAACGCGGGGATGAGTCAGAATGGCGCCCTCGATCCCCACGATGTTCTCCTGGGTCTGGACCATCGACCACCACCAGTAGCGGCGAATGTTATTGCGCAACTCGACGCCCAGAGGGCCAAAGTCGTAGACGCCCGAGACGCCGCCGTAGATTTCTGAGTTGGGGTACACAAAGCCGCGCCGCTTACAGAGCGAGACGATCTTCTCAATGGGCACAAAGGCCGTTTCACTGGTCTGTTGCTGCTCAATCTGGGTCATAGACGGGTGATCTCCTCCTCTGCAATAAAAATCGCCCCAGGCGTTCGCAAACGCCAGGGACGAATATCGCCAACGTGAGCCGCCCGGGGCTGACCTCTCAGGCGATATGCGCGGTTCCACCCTGCTTCTTCGCGCCCTTCGTCTCCATTCTGCTCACCGCCGGCCTGCGCCAGCCCATCAGAGAGAGGGAACGAACCTGAGCGCGAAGCCACTCATTGCTGATATACCGGCTCCGAAGCGCCCTTCACCGGCTCTGGATTGCCGGCCTTCCACCAACCGCCGGCTCGCTGTTATCCTCGACCGGTTACTCCTCTTCATCATCGCCGGTCTCGTTGTTCAGTTGGTCTAGCTCTCGATCGTCAGGTGATCTGCTCTGTTGCCAGTCAGGGACTTCTACGTGACTGTAGTATAGCAGGGTGCATCTACCAGTGCAAGAGGGCGAAGCCGGTCCTCCTATGCTCTCCTCAGCTCAGCTTTTTGGCCGCCGCTGCCCGCTGCTACTGGCCAGGGCCAGGGGAGAAGGTCTCCGCCTGCTGGTAGCTGCGACCCGGCTGGTTGGCTGGCTCTTTCGCCTGCGCCGATAGCAGGCCCTGCTTGCCCCCTTCCTTCTTTCATGCTACAATGGGACCATGAAACATAATGGCGACATCAAATCTCCCATGCGGAAAATGGTCCTTCATGTTGAGCGGCACCGTAGTCTGTTTGCCGGTAGCGCGTTAGAGAAAGGTTGAAATGGGCAAGAGAAACGTGGAGGTTGGACCTGAGTTTCAAGAAGAGATAGAGGCATTTGCAAGTCGGTATCCATTCCCTCTCGACACCTTTCAGAAAGAAGCCATAGCTCACCTTGCGCAGGGGCGGTCGGTGCTGGTGGCGGCCCCGACAGGAACGGGGAAGACCCTGGTAGCTGAGTACGCCATCTGGAAAGCCTGGCAGCAGGGTGCCCGTGTCATCTACACTACCCCCTTGAAAGCACTCTCGAATCAGAAGTTCCGCGATTTACGCGCCGCCTATGGGCCAGAGACGGTCGGCCTCGTCACCGGAGACATTGTGGAACGCAGTCGAGCGGCGATCGTCATTATGACGACCGAGGTCTATCGCAATATGCTCTTGGAGGAGGGAGCGGCGGGCGGCCCTTCTTCTCTGGCCGATGTTGCCTACGTGGTCTTCGATGAGCTGCATTATCTCAGCGACCCCGAGCGCGGCCCCGTCTGGGAGGAGGCCATCATCTGCTCGCCTCCCCATGTGCAGCTTGTCGGCCTCTCAGCGACCGTCAGCAATGCTCAGGAGCTGGCCGACTGGATCAGTCGCGTGCATCGCCCGGTGGCACTGGTGGTGCACGAAGAGCGGGCCGTGCCGCTGGAGCATTACTACTTTCTCGACGGCAAGCTCCATCTCGTCCAGGACGCCGAAGGGCGGCGCGTGGAGCGCTTCCCCAATGTAGGGGGTGAGGCGCGCCTGGCGCGACGCTATGCTTTCAGGCAGGACTGGAAGGAGGAGGACGAGGGGGAGGTAGAGCTGAGCGGCGAGGAGACAGGGGCTGCTGAGAGCGCTTCCCTTGATGGACAGAGCGCTGCCTCCTCTGGGGCGAGCGCCTCTGCTGGTGAGGAGAAAGCTCGCCCCAGGCAGAAGCGGGCGCGCGCCCCTCTTCGCCGGGCTCCAGAGCCGGGCGAGGTGCTGACGGCCCTTCGCGATGCCGATCTCTTGCCCTGCCTCTACTTTCTGCCTGGACGGCGCGCTGTCGAAGAGGCAGCGATGAGCGCGTCGCGCCATCTCTTCACCTCTCCGCAGGAGCAGGAGCGCATCCGCGAGGAGATCCGGGTCTGGCTGGAGCAGCTTCCGCCCGAAGATCGCAATCTGCAACAGGTACATGCCCTGGTCAATCTCTTGCCTCGCGGTTTAGCCTTCCATCACGCCGGATTGCTCCCGGGTCTCAAGGTCCTGGTGGAGACGCTCTTCGCGCAAGGTCATTTGCGGGCGGTCTTCGCTACCGATACCCTGGCTCTAGGGATCAACATGCCGGCTCGCTCCGTGGTGGTGGGAAGCCTGAGCAAGTTCGATGGCATCGAGATGCGCCTCCTGACGCCGAACGAGTATCGCCAACTGACTGGGAGGGCGGGCCGACGGGGCATGGATGTGCGGGGGGCTGCCGTCATCCCTTACTCGCCCTGGGAGCCGTTTGAAGAAGCTTTTGCTCGCATCACCGCTGAGCTGCATCCCGTCTACAGCTCCTTCGTGATTCGCTACAATTCGATCCTCAATCTCTGGCGCGAGGGAGACATTGAGCATCTGCAGCGCATCTGTGCCTCTAGCCTGAGGGAATATCAGCGTTATCGGGCCTGGGAGGAGCAGGAGCTGCGCTTCATTCACCAGGTCGAGCACCAGCTACGTCAGGGGCGCAAGGTCAGCACGAAAAAGCTCAAGGCGGCGGAGGCAGCGGCCCGGGCCCTGGAGCGCAGCCAGCGACGGCGCCGTCAACTGCAGCTCAGCCGGCAGGGGAGAGAGGAGCTGAAAGGCACGGTCCTGGTGCTGCGGGCCTTGGATTACATCGGCGACGATGATCGCCTGACCCTGCGTGGGCGCCTGCTGCGCAGCATTTTCCATCCGGCGGGCATCCTCATTGTCGAGCTGATCATGGATGGGGTCCTGGATGGGCTAACGCCAGCGGAACTGGCGGAGGTCTGTAGCTGGTTCACCTTTGACAACGATCGACGCCTCTACAATCGCCATGTGCTCAACTCACGTCTCAAGGAAGTGCGGCGCGAGCTGAAGCAGATCGAGAGGCGGGTCTGTGAGACGGAGGAGATGGTCGGCCTCTCGCTGACCCCACGTATCGTCCCCGAGTTTCACGGCGTAGCCCTCTCCTGGGCGCGCGGAATGTCTCTGAACGGGCTGCTGCGGCGCATCGATCTGGCCGAGGGCGACATTCTCATGCTCCTCAATCAGACCATAGACCTCTTACAGCAGGTCCAGGGAGCCATCGGCCAGCTACTCGATAAGGGCGATTTCTGGTCCGAGGGACTGACCTGGCCCTACGACGGCGCCGGCCTTAGTCGCTCCACCCTGAAGCAGGTCCGGCGCCACCTGCTAGAGCAACAGGAGCAGTATGAACGCCTCACGCGCCTGCGGCCTTTGTTTGCTCAGGCCAGTGCTCTGCTGATGAGGGGCATCATCCTGCAAAGCCGTACCGTGCCATCGATGGTAGCGCGCGTCGATGGCGAGGAGCTGCCGCTTGATGCCGAGGAGGACAGCGATCCTCACGAGGCCCTTCAGGATCTGGTTGAAGAGGCTTAGGCGCGGGTAAAAACTGGCGCAGCGTAGGCGGCCTCTGTGCCTGCCGGTCCTGACCCTGCTGCTCCACCGCTCCGTCCTCCTCCCGGGACGGTCGGTGGGGCTGTTTCCCGCAAGCCTGCTGCTAAGTACCTGTTGGCTATTGACTTTTAGCACGGTAACGTGTATAAATATATGACGATTTGGAACGGATCTGCTCAGCAAGCTGGTGGACAGAGGGTCTGGCTCCATCATGGTCCTGGGCAATGTCGGATGGCCTGATTCGCTTCTGAGGACATTGAAGTGAGGAGACTGGAACTGGGGATACTGAAATGCCAAGGCTGAAAGTGCACATGCTGAAAAACAGATGGGGTGGACCCGGTGTCTTGCCTGAGGAAGAAGATTTTTTCCTCACCCCTGGAAGCAGGGGTGGGGAATTTTTTTATAGCCTCTGGCAGAGCAGACCTGCAACCTTAGCAAGCGAGGAGGAAGCTCTTACGCTCGCTCTTGCTCCGCTCCGAGGTTCCCTGCTGACTTACTTAAGAGGCATGGAGAACTGACAAGCGTATGATCAGTCAATAGGTTGTGCTGAAAGGCTAGCTGGAGGACAGCATGAATCAGGTGATCACTCATCCGCCTGGCTCGCTTGAACTGATCAGCGGAGACTTCAGGGGGAAAGATATCCTATCGCTGGATCAATTTTCAGCCGCTGATCTGTATAGAGTCTTCGCCTTAGCGCGCGAGATGAAGGAGCTGGTCCTGGCGAGCGAGCCTTCTCAGCTGCTCGCTGGTCAACTGGTAGCCTTGTTGTTCTACGAACCCTCCAGCCGAACCTTTGGCTCCTTTGCGGCTGCGGTCAAGCGGCTTGGTGGACAAACGCTTGATATCCAAAACCCGGAGGTGGTCAGCTCAGTCTGGAAGGGAGAGTCGTTCGAGGACACGATCAGCGTCTTTGCGGCCTATACGCAGGCGATTGTCCTGCGCCATCCTCTCTCGGGGGCGGCTCAGAGGGCTGCCGAGGTCGCCGGTGTGCCGGTCATCAACGCCGGCGATGGCAACAATGAGCATCCCACGCAGACGCTGCTCGATCTCTTCACAATCTACGAGCGCTTTGGGCGTCTCGATCATCTAAAGGGCTTGTTAGCCGGTGATCCGCTTAACAGCCGGACATTGCATTCGCTCATCCGTGGCCTGTCGCTTTTTGAGGGCAATACCGTCTATCTCTTATCACCAGAGGCGCTGCGCCTCGCGCGTGAAGATCTGGCTGTCCTGCAAGGGCGGGGCATTGAGATCGTCGAGATCCACAGTGAGCGAGAAATTCCGAATGACTGTCATTTCTGGTATTGGACACGTATTCAGAAAGAGCGACTTTCATCTCTCGATGAGTATCAAAAGTTGGCTGCTGCTTCGTTCCAGGTGACACCGGCTTTACTGGCTGAGCGTGCCAATCGCGAGATGATTCTGATGGATCCCTTACCGCGTGTTGGGACGATTGATCCCGCCGTCGATGGCGACGAGCGCGCGGTCTATCTGCGTTCCCAGATCAGGAACGGTTTGTATACCCGCATGGCCTTAATGGCCTTGATTCTGGGGAAAGCGTAGTTGAAAGGACTTCTGGATGCAGCAGAACATGGTAGATCGAACCTTTCTGGCTGAGGAAAGCCTTGCGGATCTTGCTCGCTTTGCCACCGATACCGGTGCACGCCGTGGAAGGCTTGTCCTGGAGGATGGGACGACCTTCGAAGGTACCTCCTTCGGCTATGAGGCTTCTACTGCCGGTGAGGTTGTGTTTTGCACGGGGATGGTCGGTTATCCAGAAGCGATGACCGATGCCTCCTATGGGGGCCAGATTCTGGCGATGACCTACCCGCTGATCGGCAACTATGGCGTCCCGCAGTCGGCGCACTGGGAGGGCGAACGCATCCACATCTCCGGGCTGATTGTCTCCGACTATATTGACACGCCCTCGCATGCCCAGAGCGCGATGAGCCTGCGCGCCTGGCTGCAGCAGCAGAGGGTGCCGGCCCTGGAAATCAAGGATACGCGCCTGCTGACGCGGCATATCCGTACGCATGGGACGATGCTGGGCAAGATTGTGATCGACGACGAGGATCTGCCGTTCTATGATCCAAACCTCGATAATCTCGTCGCGCGCGTCTCATGCAAGGAGGTTCAGCGCCTGGGCGAGGGCGATCTCACGATTGTCTTGATCGACTGTGGCACCAAACATAATATCGTGCGCTCTCTGCTCAGACGCAATGTGCGCCTGATCCGGGTCCCCTGGGACTACGATCTCTTCGAACCCGCCAGCGCCTTCGATTTCGATGGCATTGTGATCTCGAATGGCCCCGGCGATCCGAAGACGGTGCAGAAGACCATCCGAACGATCCAGATCGCCCTGGAGCGGGCCGTTCCAATGCTGGGCATTTGCCTGGGTCACCAGCTCCTGGCCCTGGCCGCCGGGGGCGATACCTATAAGATGAAGTTCGGGCATCGCAGCCAGAATCAGCCATGTCTGCTGAACGATAGCAAACGCTGCTTTATCACTACACAAAATCATGGGTTTGCGGTTGGGACACTGCCGTCAGGATTTGCGCCCTGGTTTATTAATGGCAACGATGGCACCAATGAAGGTATGGTCCATCACGAGCTTCCTTTCTTCTCCGTACAGTTCCATCCCGAGGCCAGGCCAGGCCCGATGGATACCGATTGGATTTTTGATCATTTTCTCGCGCGCGTTCGCGCTGAAAAGGAGGCTCGCGGCTCACGATGAAAAAACTGCGCAAGGTCCTGGTTCTCGGCGCGGGGGCCCTCAAGATTGGGCAAGCCGGAGAATTCGACTACTCCGGCTCCCAGGCCCTCAAAGCGCTGCGTGAGGAAGGGATCTCAACCGTTCTGGTCAATCCCAACATTGCGACCATTCAGACTTCCAGGGAGCTGGCCGACCAGGTCTACTTTCTGCCGGTCACGCCCTTCTTTGTCGAGCGCATCATCGAGAAGGAACGCCCCGATGGCATTCTCCTCTCTTTCGGCGGCCAGACGGCCCTCAACTGCGGGGTCGAGCTATTCAAGAGCGGGGTGCTGGAGAAATATCGGGTAGAGATTCTGGGCACGCCTGTCACCGCCATTATCCTGACAGAGGATCGTCAAGAATTCGCCGAACACCTGCACAGAATCAATATTCCTACGCCAGCGAGCAAGAGCGCCGAATCGCTGGAGGAGGCGCAAGAAATCGCGCAGGCCATTGGCTTTCCGGTCATGCTGCGGGCCGGTTTTGCCCTGGGGGGCCAGGGGTCTGGTATTGCCCACAATATGGAAGAGCTGCAGCGCATCGTGACCAGTGCCCTGGCCTTCTCTCCCCAGGTGCTGGTTGAGCAATACCTGCATCACTACAAAGAGGTCGAGTACGAAGTGGTCCGTGATGCCTATGATAATTGCATCACGGTCTGCAATATGGAGAACATGGACCCGCTGGGCATCCATACCGGCGAGTCGGTGGTCCTGGCCCCCAGCCAGACGCTCACCAACAGCGAGTATCATACGCTGCGCTCAGCGGCGATTGCCATTGTGAGGAGCCTGGGGATCGTGGGCGAGTGCAATGTGCAGTTCGCCCTCAACCCGCGCACCTCCGAGTACTACGTCATTGAAGTCAACGCGCGCCTCTCGCGCAGCTCGGCCCTGGCCAGCAAGGCGACCGGCTATCCGCTAGCCTACGTGGCTGCCAAGCTGGCTCTGGGCTATGCGCTTCCCGAGCTGACCAACAAGGTCACGGGCGTGACCCAGGCCTGCTTTGAGCCGAGCCTGGACTATGTCGTTGTCAAGATTCCCCGTTGGGACCTGGACAAATTTAAGGGCGCCGACCAGACCATTGGCACGAGCATGAAGTCGGTTGGCGAGGTCATGGGCATTGGGCGGACCTTTGAGGAAGCCTATCAAAAGGCTATCCGCATGCTGGACCTCGGCCTGGAAGGCGCAACCTCGAAGCGGGTCTTTCTCGATGAGGGAAGTGAGGCCGCGATCATCGATAAATATCTCTACACTCCCACGCCCAAGCGCATTTTTGCTCTCCCTGTGGCGCTGCGCAATGGCTTCTCGGTCGAGCAGATCAGCGAGATTACGGGCATTGATCCCTGGTTCTTGTATCGCATCCAGCACATTGTGAAGCTGGAGCAGGAACTGGAGCGCGATCCCGAGCTGAGCGCTGCCCGTCTGCTGTTCCTGAAGCAGGCGGGTCTCTCCGACAGGCGCATTGGCGAGCTGACCGGTAAGACGGAGCTGGAGATTCGGGCGCTGCGCAAGCGCTATGGAGTGCTGCCCTCGGTCTTTCAGATCGATACGTTGGCAGGCGAGTTCCCATCGGACACCAACTATCTCTATATGACCTACAATGGGCACCATCACGACGTCGAACCGCTGGGCAGACAAGGCGTGGTGGTGCTTGGCTCCGGTCCCTATCGGATTGGCTCTTCCGTAGAATTTGACTGGAGCAGCGTCAACGCGGTCCAGGGCCTCAAGAAGTATGGGAGGCGCTCCATTGTCATCAACTGTAACCCAGAGACGGTCTCTACGGACTACGACATGTCCGATCGCCTCTACTTTGAGGAGCTGACCTTTGAGCGCATCGCCGACATCTGCGACTTCGAAGGTCCTGAAGGAGTAATCGTCTCGGTCGGCGGACAGACCCCCAACAATCGAGTCAAGGCCCTGCATGCCTACGGTATTCCCATCCTGGGGACCTCTGCCGAGCACATCGACCAGGCCGAGGATCGCTCGAAATTCTCGCGCCTGCTGGACGAGCTGGGCATTCGCCAGCCGGCCTGGGATACCTTCGAGACGGTCGAGGACATTCTCGGCTTTGCTGAGCGTGTCGGCTATCCGGTCCTGGTGCGCCCTTCTTATGTGCTCTCCGGCAGCGCCATGAACGTCTGCTATACCCCGGAGCAGTTGGAGCGCTACACCAAGTATGCGGCTGCCGTCTCGCCGGAGCACCCTGTGACCGTCTCCAAGTTCTTCCAGAAGGTCAAAGAGGTCGAGCTAGATGCGGTCGCTCAGCGCGGCGAGATCAAAGCCTTCGTGATCTCGGAGCACGTCGAAAACGCCGGCGTCCACTCGGGAGACGCTACGATTGTCCTGCCGCCTCAGACCATTAACGCTGAAACGCTGCGGCGCATCGAGGAGGCGGGGCGCGCCATCGCGCAGGCCCTGGAGATCACTGGCCCCTTCAACGTCCAGTTCCTGGCCAAGGATAACCAGGTCTATGTCATCGAAGCGAATCTGCGCGCCTCACGGACCTTCCCCTTCATTTCGAAGGTCACCGGCGTCAATTTCATCGAATTGTTCATCGATGCCCTCTTCCAGAAGGAGATCGCGCCCGTCAAGCTGCCACCTCTGACCTTTACCGCGGTGAAGGCACCACAGTTCTCCTTCTCGCGCCTGACGGGAGCTGATCCGTTGCTGCGAGTCGAGATGGCCTCGACCGGTGAGGTGGCCTGCTTCGGCGAGGATCTCGAGGAGGCCTATCTCAAGGCCGTCATTGCCACGGGCAGCCACATTCCACAGAAGGGCATCTTCATCAGCATTGGTAGCGAGGAGAAGAAGCAGAAGTTCCTGGAGACCGCCAAATTGCTGGCTTCTCTGGGCCTTCCGCTCTATGCAACCGAGAAGACCTGCGCCTTCCTGCGCCAGCATGGGATTGAGGCGGAGATGCTCTTCAAGATCCATGAAGAGAAGGAGCCGAACGTCCTCACCTACTTCCGCGAGCGCAAAATCGATCTCGCCATCAATGTCGTCGATAACTATGTGATGAAGGAGGTTGATGATAACTACACCATACGCCGGGCGGCAGTTGATCATAACATTCCTCTGCTGACCAAGGTGAAGCAGGTGCGCCTCTTCGCACGGGCCATCGTCAACAAGGACCTGCGGACGATCCCCATCAAGTCCTGGAGCGAGTATTGAGGAGCTGCACTATGCCTACAACTCTCATGGGCGCGCTCGTGCTGCCCGATCGCATTATCAACGGAACACTGACCGTGGTGGAAGGCCGTATCGAGCGCATAGAAGAAGGCTTCTCGGACTGTACAGGGGAGGTCTTCGATTTCCGGGGCAAGTATCTGCTCCCGGGCTTAATCGAGGTGCATGGCCACATGCGCGAGCCGGGGCTTGAGTACAAGGAGGATATTGCTCACGGAACGCGGGCGGGCCTGGCCGGAGGCTATACTACCATCCTGGATATGCCCAACACCAGGCCCCCAACCACTACCCCTGCACGGGTTGAGGAGCAGATCCAGAGATACGCGGCACGCTCCTACTGCGACTTTGCCATCAATATGGGGGTCTCGCGCGAAGAGATCGATGAGCTAAGGGCTATCGATGTAGATAAGATCACCGGAGTCAAAATTTTTGCCGCCGGTCACTTGAGCACGCCGACCACCATTCCGCGCCTGAGCGACCTGGCCCGCATTTTTAGCATTCTGGGCGAGCGGGGCCTGATGGCCATCGTGCACGCCGAGAATCAGGAGCTGATCGATCACTTTCTCTATCAGTATCGCGACATCGCGGGACGGCATGATCCAGCGGCCTGGGGAGAGGTGCGCAACCTCGCGGTGGTGCTGACCTCGGTGCTCGAGATGATCTCGCTGGCCAGGTACTTCGGGGTCAAGCTCTACCTGCTGCACCTCTCGACGCCGGAGGAATTGGCCGCCGTCGACTTTGGCCGGAGGATCGGCGTGGAGGTCTATGGCGAGGTCACCACGGCCCATCTGGCCCTGAGCAGCGCCGATTATGCCCGCTATGGGAACCTGATCAACATTGCCCCGGCCCTGCGCTCGCCAGAGGCCCAGCAGCAGCTCTGGCAGCTTCTGCGGGCCGGCAAAATCGACACAGTGGTGACCGATCATGCCCCCCATACCCTGGCCGAGAAGCAGAAGGAGAGCGTCTGGGAAGTAGCCTCGGGCATGCCTGGACTGCAGGAGGCCCTGCCCGTCCTGGTGAGCAACTGGATTCAGCGTTTTGGCCGGGCGACCCTGGAAGAAGGTCTGATCCGCATCGCTCAGGTCACCTCGGCCAATATCGCGCGCATCTTTGGCTTCGGGCAGAAAGGGGGGCTGGCTGTGGGCAAGGATGCTGACGTTGTGGTCCTCGATACCGAGCAACCCTGGAAGGTAAGAAAAGAGGATCTCTATACCAAAAATCGATGGTCTGTCTATGAAGGTCAAGAGCTGGTTGGACGACCAGTAGCGACCTTTTTGCGTGGCCATCTGGTCTATCGCGATGGCCAGGTCATCGGCGAGCCTCGGGGCCAGCTTCTAAAGCGGACAGCCGCCCGTGGCTAGCGGCCAGCAGACCTGTTTTCCCCTGAGTGAGCAGGTGCTCTCTCCTCTCAGCATAGAAGGAGAGAGCACCTGCTTCTTTCTTGCTTGTGCGAAAAGCGCTCCAAAGGCGGCCAGGCAGGCCCGCGGGCAGGTGCTTTCTCCTTATGAGAATTGGCTAATGGGGGAAGGATGGTCCTCTCGCTGGGCTAGAGAGAGCCATCACCCACAACCATTACTTTGGTCATGCCTGCCAGGCGGATTCATTGTCAGCGCTGTGTAAATTAACTAAGATGTACAAACGAAAAAATATTTCACGATACACTGTGGTGTACCCCCCCCGACGTGCCTGCGCGCTGAAGACTGGGTTGCACGTCGTTGCCGAAGCACAATCGCGGCTGGGCGATTGAAACAAAAGAGGATGTTGCATGAATCCTGAAGCTTTGATTGGAATGAAGCTGGGGACCTGCACGCTCCAGCGCTTGATCGGGCAGGGTGGTATGGGCGCGGTGTTCCTGGCACAGCAGTCGCGACCGCGCCGTCAGGTGGCTGTGAAGGTGCTCTTCCCGATGGCCTCGCTGACACCTCATCAGCTAGCGGCCTTTCTGGAGCGCTTCCGGCGCGAGACGGATGCTGCCGCCTCGCTGGAGCATCCCAATATTATGCCGGTCTATGAGTATGGGGAGCAGCATGGCCTGGCCTACCTGGTCATGCCCTACATCAGTGGGGGGACACTGCGCGATGAGATGGAGCGCGAGGGGGCTATGGCCCTGCCCAAGGTTCTCAATTACCTTGAGCAGCTAGCCGCCGCCCTTGATTGCGCCCATGAACGGGGCGTGATTCACCGCGACGTCAAACCGGCCAACATCCTGAAGACGCCCGAGGGGCGCTTGCTGCTGACCGACTTCGGCCTGGTGAAGATTATCTCGGAGGAGCGGGCGAACCAGGTACGCTTGACGGGGCCAGGGGCGCCGGTGGGCACGCCCGACTATATGTCTCCCGAGCAGGTGTTGGGACAGCCGGTCGATGGACGGGCCGACCTCTACTCGCTCGGGGTCATTCTCTACCAGATGGTGACCGGGGTGGCGCCCTTCCGAGGCGAGGCCCCTATGCAGATCGCCGCTCAGCATCTGCAGACGCCACCCACTTCGCCACGCGTCTTCCGTCCAGATCTGCCCGTCGCTGCAGAGCAGGTGATTCTGCGAGCGCTCGCCAAAAATCCTGCCGATCGTTACTTTACAGGCCAGGAAATGGCCCTGGCCTTTCGTCTGGCCCTGACTTCGGCAGGCATCCCTGTCGATACCGGCCAGAATCCCGCGATTGCCGCTCTGGGCCTCTCAGGAAAGTTCGCCGTTCCTGGCAGCGCCGGTGGCTTGCTTGATCCGCGCTGGATGTCGGCCACTGCCCCGCAGCCCGCTCTCAATGCGGCTGCCATGCCACAAGGGCCTGCTGCGCCGGCGGCCTCCGCGCTGCAGACGGCGCAGGCTGGGGACCCGCCGGTGGCCTTCGCGGCCCCTTCCCTGAAGCTGCCCACGGCTGAGCCTTCGCTGCCTACCGGCAAGCTGCCTGCGGCCAGCAGTGCCAGTCGCCGTGGGGGCCTGCTCTCGCGAACCGGGATGTTCCCCCGCGTGGGAACGGGGCTTGCGCCGGAGACGGCGGCTCAAGCCGGCCCGGTGACCAATGAGCAGCCCGCCGTTCTCTGGACTGCCGAGGAGCAGCAGCCCAATTTCACCGATCCCTTGCCATCGGTAGCTGCCCCTGCTCCTGGTTCTGGCCTGCTGGGCGTACGCGAGCAGAGGCCGCCGGATAGCCAGGAGGTGCCACAGCTCTCTTCGGCCCTGTCGACAACGACTGGGGCCCTTGCGCCGGTGGCCCAGGCCCAGCCAACGGCTACCTCGCCCCTGGTGAAGTTGACCGGCCCGGTCAAGGTAGTCAAGGTACCCGTGGCTGGTCAGCCAGGTCGCTACGTTACCGGCCTGTTGCCGCTGACCGCTCCCACCACCGGCCAGAGTAAGAGCCTTGCCAGGGGTGAGCGTCGCCGAGCGCGCATGATTGTGACCTTGATCATGGCGGCCCTCATCCTGGTTGTCGGCTCTGGTCTCCTGCTCTGGGGCCATCTGCACCCCAGCAGGCAAAGTAGCCCGCAGGTCACAGCGACGCCCGGCCTCCAGGCCACGGCCTCGCCGATGGCCACCGCGGCCAACGCCAGCGATGTGCTCTTCTCTGATCCGCTCTCGCAGAACGTCCATGATTGGCCGACGACCCCGGCGGATACCTACGCCTTTAAGGATGGGGCTTATCATATTACCAATCATGGCCAGAAGGGGATCGCCGTTGTCCTGCAGTCGGCCCCTTTCACTGGGCCGATTGGCTACAGCCTGACGATGCAGGAGGTTAAGGGCGACGATACCAACGTCAACAATTCCTTCGGCCTGATTCTGCGCTTCAGCCAGCAGACGCGCAACGGCAAGACGGTAACGACCTTCTATAGCTTCGAGGTCCAGAATATCAAGAGCGGCGAGTACCGCTTCTATAAGTACGATGATAGCCGCGGACCCAATAATGCCTGGGGCACACCGATCTGGCGCAAGAAGTTCGGCAGCGAGTTCCATCAGGGACAGGGCGCCAAAAACGTCAATACCCTGAAGGTCTTTGCAAATGGCTCTAGCTTCACCTTCATTGTCAACGGGAAGGTGGTAGGCCAGACCAAAGATAGCTCACTGCCCTCGGGCACAGTGGGCATGCTGGTAAATCTCAATGGGACGGAGGTCGCTTTTAAGGACCTGCTGATTACGCGCAACTGACGAGGGGACCATGAACGCTGAAGTCCTGGCTGACCTGACTCTCAAAAGGCCTACTCAGCTATCTCTGCCTGCTCGCCTGGACAATGGACTCGTTAGGGTCTGTGGTGCGGAGCAGCGCGACTGGCCACCTCAGATGAGCATGACCAGGCTCACTTTGGATGACTGGCTGCTGCAGGCTGCCCGGCTTCCAGCCTTCTTCTGCTCCCTCCGTCCAGGGACGATAGTGACCTCCTCGTTGCGCCACCTGGCGTTAAGGCTTCTGCCCGCGATGGTCGATGTCCAGGAGCAGGACCAGCCCGAGCTGGCGCCTGCCCTGGCCTCTGGAAGCGGGCGATATCAGCCGCTGGTGGGCGGGCAACTACGGCTCTCTCCAACAGCAGGTTGCTTTCTGAAGCTGAAGCGGCGGGCAACGCCCGCCTTCTCTGGAGCCAGTTGCCAACTTTCGCCAGATCTCATGCTAGCAGGCAGTTTGTCATGAGAGGGAGGAGAGCAGGGGATGCATCCATCCGAGAGTCCAGATCAGTCACGCCCGCGACGGAGCCTCTTTGATCCTATCTGGCAGCAGCAAAGCGCGCCGAATGCCGCTGACTTGTCAACGACCAGCGCCCTGTCCGGTCAGGCGATGGGAGAAGAGGCGTCAGCAGCAGCAGGCAATGCCTGGCCAGGACGGGAAGAGACCACCGCCTCTGGTCTGCCCGGCTCGCGCCCGATGCGCAAGCTCGGTCTGCTGAGTGCGGCTCGCCTCCAGGCTGACGCGAGCATATCACCAGGCTCTGTAGCAGGTGAGACCCAAGCGCCTCAGAGGCCCTTCTCGGGTGAGGGGCTACCCTGGCAGACTCAGGTGTCTGCCGCCGGCTCCAGCCCGACGGCTCCGTTCCCGTCGGAACCTGCTAGCTTTTTCTCGCCCTCTCCTGGCGGTGGCTCTCTGCCCGAGGCCAGTACCTCCCCGATGGGCCTGGGTCCGCAGGTACCTTTCCCGTCGCAGGGAGGGATGCAGGCTCCCTCGCTGCCTGGCTCAGGCTCAGAAGCCTCAGAGGTCCAATTGCCTTTTCCTGGACCGGGACCAGCTTCCTTCGCGGGCTTCTCTCCAAATGTCACGCGCGTTCTGAACCCATTAACGGGACCACTCCCGGGAACGACGGGGACCTTTACAAGAACGACGACCGGCGCCTTGGGAACCTCTCCTTTCGTCGAAGCGGGCGGCAACAAGAACACTGCAGCTCTGGCGGGGGCCTTGCGCCTGGTGCAGATTCCTGTCGCTGGTCAGCCGGGACGTTATGTGACCAGCATGTTACCGGTCCTGACGGAGCCAACTCCCTCCTCTACCGCTCAGGGCGCCGCGCCTCAGACGACCTTCTCGCCAGCCTCGCTGTGGAAGCAAAAGAGGAATCTGCTCCTCTTGCTGTGCGTCCTGCTCGTGGTGCTGACCGGCTCCGGCATCCTGATGTTCGCTCGCCTGCATGCCAGCCCGGCGCCCCAGGTGAGAAAGGGGGCCGTTACCGCCCTGGCCCCAACAGCTACGGCCACGGTCAAGGGCACCCCAACACCTACGGTGATCATGGAGGACCCGCTGGACCAGAATATCCATAACTGGCCTGTGGCCACGACTGGCTCACGCCTCTTCGTCTTCAAAGACGGAGCCTACCACATCATTAACAACGACGATAACAACATGGCGGTGGCCATCCTGCCCGATGCGCCTGGCCCGCTGCTGAGCACCTCGCTGGCCTATACCTTGACGATGGAGGAGATCAAGGGAGATGATGGCTCGATCAATAACCAGTTTGGGATGATTATCCGCTACAGCCAGCAGTCGAAAGGGGGTAAAGTAACGACGCAGTTCTACGCCTTCGAGGTGCGCAATACCAGCGATGGCGAATACCAGTTCTGGAAGTTTAATAGCGCTGCGGCGGAAGATAACCGCTGGACAAAGATCTGGTCGAAGAGCTTCGGCAAGGAATACCACCAGGGGCATGGATCAAAAGCCATCAATGTTCTGAAAATCGTAGCTAGCGGGAAGAACTTCACGTTCTACATGAATGGTAAGAAGGTGGGAACGGCTCAAGATGGCTCGATCCCGTCCGGTTCGCTGGGACTGCTCGTGAACCTGAAAGGAACGGAGGTGGCCTTCTCTAAGCTGCTCGTGACAACCCCTTGAGCTGATCGTTTTCTAGTAACGGGGAACGGTAAGTCGTTGTTCCTGCTCGAAATTTGCCCACTTGTGGGCCTGTGGCTGGAGGCAGTATTTTGAGAACGATCTTTGTCTGGCTGACGCTGATTATCACGGCTTTCCTGTTCTTGCTCAATCTCGGGCTTGTAATTGTCTTTCGTAAGCGGAAGAAGACAGAGGTGCTCTCCTATATCGGCGCCGGCCTGATTGAGCTGGCTGTCTTCTGTGTGGTACTCCTCTTTCACCTGGGCGTGCTGACCTCGATTCCCTTTCACCTGCCGCCCGATCTGAGCTTCAACCGTGCGGAGATCGCGGCAGCCCTGGCGCTGGGCATCGGCCTGTTCCCGGCAGCCTATTGGCATCGGGTTTCTATGGCCCAACTGCGCGCACGCATGGAGCAGGATGCCAAGCTGATGAAGATGCGCAGCGATGGCGGCGTGCGCATCAAAACCCCCGAGGAATGGATGACCTGAGCAGGGAGCGAGCGGCCGCAGAGCCGCTGCCCCTCCTTCTTTCGTCCTTTCGTCCCAAGACGACTGCTGGCCGTCCGCCCGCCACTCGATAAGAGGTTGTAAAAGCAAAGCATGCTCTGCTGCTCACCGCTCTCTTGACTCGCGCTTGCCCTGGAGCGTCAGGCGCCTCTTCTGCACTGAGGCTGCTCCTCTCAGTCAGAAGACCAGCAAGCTCTGACCCGCCTTCTTTTTCCTCCCGCCAGGGCCTGTCGGCAGCGAGCATGCTTTTTCTCTCCATGCTCTCCCGTCTTGCTTATGGTGCTCACACTCCCCTATGGCGTTGGAGCCGGCCGCTCTGCCTGCGTCTTTCTATAGCGAGAGGCTCCTTTCTCCCTTGATATTGTCGTTGTCCTTGACAAAGGGGGTCTCCGCGTGTTATACATTATAGCAATTAGTTATAACAAGAGGGGGTAACAGCATGCATGCTGATCCTCGGCAGTTTGCCGTAGCCAATCCGTTTGGACAGGGAGCAGCAGGACCGCAGGAGGAGGAGGCGATCGTGACCCGTGATCTCGTGCGCGTCTTTGGCCAGAAAGTGGCGGTCAATCACCTCAACCTGGTGGTAAAGCGCGGCGAGTTCTTCGGTTTTCTGGGGCCGAACGGGGCTGGCAAATCGACAACGATCAAGATGATGGTTGGTTTGCTGCGGCCCACGGCTGGCCAGGTCTGGGTGGCTGGCGTTGATGTCTGGCGGCAACCGCTGCAGGCGCGTCGCCTCATGGGCGTACTCCCTGAGCAGCTCAACCTCTATGAGCGCCTGACTGGTCGGGAATTCTTGACCTTCACCGGCCACATGTATGAGCTGTCAAAGGACGAGATCGGGCGGCGCTCCCATGAGCTGCTTCGCTTGCTGGCCCTGGAAGAGGATGCTGATAAGCTCATTATTGACTATTCGGTAGGCATGCGCAAGAAGATCGCTCTGGCAGCGGCCTTGATTCACAACCCGCAAGTCCTCTTTCTGGATGAGCCATTCGAGGGGATCGATCCGGTCAGCTCACGAGTGATCCGCGATATTCTGCAAGACCTGACCAGACGTGGAACAACGATCTTTTTTTCTTCCCATATTATGGAGCTGGTCGAACGACTCTGCTCGCGGGTGGGCATCATCAATCAGGGAGTACTGGTAGCCGAAGGCTCCCTCCAGGAGCTGCGTGCTCGAGCCAGCGGCACGGGCGATGTGCCGCGGGATGCCACGCTCGAAGACATCTTCTTGAACGTGATCGGTGTGCGCAACGAGGAGCATAACCTGAGCTGGCTTGAATAAAGAGGAGATCCTCCATATGACATCTAGTTCGTCATCTGGCGCTTTTAGAAATCTAAGACTTGATCCCCAGAAGCTGCGTTGGCTGCTGTGGTTGCGCTGGCGCCTCTTTGTTCGTGGCATGACGCGCAATTCTCAGAGCGCTATCACCTTCGTCATCTCTTTCTTATTGGTGACGATCTGCTGCGGTGGCGCGGCCTTTGCCTCTCTGATGAGCTATCGCCTGGCGATGGCTCCGAGCAACCTGGAGCTGCTCTATGTGATCCTCACTGTGATCACGGTGCTTTGGATCCTTCTGCCGGTTTTCCAGTATGATCAGAATGAAGGGCTGGACATCTCCAAGCTGCTCCAGTTTCCCCTGACGCGCGGGGAGATGATGGTGGGCCTCCTCATTTCCCAGTTGATTGACGTGCTGAGCTTTGGGCTGCTGCTGTTGCTGATCGCGGTTGTGGCGGGCTTCACCTTCTCGCCCGGGCTACTCCTTGTGAACAGTGTGGCCATGCTTATCTTTCTGGGATTCGTGGTCAGCTGTAGCCAGCTTGTCATAGCTCTCCTCTCAGGTCTATTGCGGAATCGGCGCTTCCGTGACATCAGCTACCTGGTTATTATTCTCGGCTTCGCTCTCTTTTACATTGCTCAGCAGCTCTTGCTGCGCGGCGTCTTCCTCGAGAGCGTGGGCAGGAGCTTGAGAGAACGCCTCTATTCTCCTTATCTGTCCTGGCTACCGCCGGGTTGGATCGCGCACGCCATCGAGGCCGCGACAGTTGGCAACTGGCTGGCCTGTCTCGGCTGGTTATTGCTGGCCCTGGCGCTGACCTTTATGATGCTCTACCTCTGGCAAAGGGTCATGGTGCGCATCATCACTCAGCCTGAGGTGGGAGGGGAGAGGCAGGTCAGGCGTCCCCTGGAGAGGGCGAGGACCCCCGTCTCTCGTCCGGCGGCCTTGGGCGCGCTGGCGGCTCCGGGACCGGTTCAGGCCCAGGTTGGTGCCCCCTGGTTCTCGCGTTTCATCTCGCCGCAGACACTTGCCCTGACTATCAAGGAGCTGCGCTACTTCCGGCGCGATCCGCAGTTGCTCGGGCAGTTGATCATGCCCCTGGTCTTTGCCTGCGTGGCCTTAATCGCTCCTTTCATCGGCAGAGGCGGCAGCTACTCATCGGCGGATAGCTGGTTCCTGCTCTTCTATCCTCCTTTCATCGTCTTTCTCTACCTGGTGATACTCTCGCTCAACTCCCTGGGATTGGAGCGCAAGCCGTTGACGGTTCTCCTCCTCTATCCGATAAAGCCGGAGCGTGTTTTCTTTGGCAAGAACCTGGCCGCCCTGATCCCTGGTCTGGTGATCTTGCTGTTGATGTTGGCCTTCGAATGTCTCTTTCTGGGCCTCTGGCATCTCCTGCTGCCGTTTCTGGTAGTGGGGCTGGCCAGCATTGGGGTAGTGCTTGGCTGGGGCAATCTCGCCTCCGTCTTCTTCCCACAGCCAGTGATCCAGAGACGCGGCTTGCTCCTGACAAGCTCTTACGGCTCCAGCAGCGGTGCTGGCTGTACCCGCGGTTTCCTGCAGCTCCTGGTACTGGCCATCACCTTGATCTCGCTGGCTCCGGCCATTCTTGCCATGCTGCTCCCGCTCTGGCTCAACATGACCTGGCTCTGGGTGGTGGCTATTCCCGCCTCGCTGGGCTATGGTCTTGCTTTTTATCTGGTTCTCACGCGCCTGGTGGCTGCGCCGGCGCTGCTGCGTCGAGGACCGGAGATTCTGGAGATAGTGGCCCGCGATTAGAGAGAGAGAAAGAACAGAGAAGAGGGAGCGACTGCCCGAGCTGACCCCTCGTGCCGTCCTCCCTCTCCTGCAAGAGAGGCGGACGGCACAGCGTTCGGCTGCTGGAGGGTCAGGCCTTACTTGCCATGCTGAGTCTCCCCTTTGGCTTTCTGGTTTCGTTCCAGGCGCAGGCGCAGCCAGAAGAAAAGCGCTGGCCCAAGGATCACCAGCCCGATCAAGACGTAGAGAGCCGCCGTAATGAACTGGTTACTTGACTGTGTCGAGCTGGGTGTGGTCCCCAGGGCGGGTGGGTAGAGACCCGTAATCACGAAGTGGGGAGAGCCGCCGACGTGAAAGATCTTGATGATCTGGCGTGCCGGGATGTCGAGCATGGCTACATCGCCGTTGGCCAGGGCCACAAAGCCAAACTGGCCATCGCTGGTGATGGCCACAGCCTGAGGGGAGGCGCTGAAGGTGAAATGATGATCTGGCTCTGGCGGTGGAGGGCTGCCCGGCACGATGGGAGCCAGGACGTAGAGCTGATGGCTGGCCTTGTCTGGCACATAAATATCGCCCGTGATGGCGTCGTAATCCATAGCGCCGAAATCTCCGCCGCGAAAGAGCGTTGGGTAGATCTGGCGCGTACCCAGGTTGACGGCGATGATGCTATGCTGGCGTGTGCTGACGTAGGCAATCGAGCCGAGAGGGATGGTAATCGAGAGCGGTCCCTGGGGAACAGGAACGGTAGCAAGACGCTGACCCGAAGAGTTATAGACAGCAAGTGCCTGGCTCTCTGAAACCCAGAGCTGGTTGCCCTTGCCGCCCGAGATACCGCTCCCAACCACGGCTACGGCCAGGCCGGCGACGTTGCTCGCCGCGCGTATCGTCCTTAACAGCGCGCAGTTCGTGGGATCGAGCACGCTGATCAGCGGAGCCTCGGGGCCAGCGGCGTAGAGCAGGTTGGCCCCGGGGTCAAAGGCCACAAAGGTAGGTGCACCCGAGACATGGGCCGAGCAGAGCACCTGCCCTGTGCGAGCGGCGATCATGCTCACACTGCCCAGGCCAGGCTGAGTCACATAGAGAAAGCGCCCGTCCAGGCTGAGGTAGGTCATCTGAGGATCGCCCGCCAGACGGATCGAGGTCTGGACCTGCTGCTTCACGATGTCGATCACGCCGATTCCGTTGCCCCCGCCCGCCACGTAGGCCAGGTTGGGTGCTCCCCCATCGGCTCGAGCCACCTGCGAACTACTCCATCCTGCAAGAAGGGTCAGGCTCACAGCTATCAGCAGGGAGAGTCGCAGGCTCATCAAAAAAGCCGATCCTCGTCCTCCAACAGATATGCGCATAGTCCCGTTCCTTATTTATTTGCTTGTTGGGTTAGGCCCTTGTCTACCGGTGCTGGCCGGAGCATGCTGGACTGGTTCTTGTTGGCCTGTCCTGATCGACACTCATCCAGTGCTGCCTGGCGTAAGCGACTGCCAGTGCGCTCCGCTCCCTTGACCACTGAGCAGATAGACCGCCGTTGGGTAGGAGAGCGAGAGATAGAGCTGGTAGGGATCGAGAGGATCGACGGCCAGCTCGCTCAAATTGCCCCGGATGGGCGGCAGGGCTGTCCAACTCTGACCAGCGTCGGTGCTGCGGTAGATGTTGGTAGCGGTTTTGCCGTAGAGGATGTGGGCATTGCTGGGTGCAGCGACCAGGGAGGTCAAAAGAAAGAAAGAGTTGGCGCCCGTGCTGCGCGTAAAGGTCCGGCCACCGTCACGCGAGAGATACATGCCGGCATCGCCGCTGGCGTAGATTGGCTGGTTGGGGCCGGCGGTAGTCGCATCGAAGATGCCGCCATTGAGGCCCACAATCAACTGCCAGTGTGCCCCGCCATCGCTACTCAGGGCCATGCCTGCGCTGCTATAGACTAGCAGATGGCCCGGCTCCCCTGGCAGGGCTAACAGGCCGGTGATCACTGAGAAAGGTAGCCTGCCAGCTTCGCGAAAGTGGCTTCCTCCGTCGTGACTGACGAGCAGACCATGCTCCTGGCGATCCGAAAGATAGATATAGACTTCATCGGGACTCTCGTTGCCGGCGGTGGCCAGGAAAATGGTTGTCTGGGTCAGGCTGGCGCTGCTGACCATCAGGTGCCAGGTTCGCCCCTGGTCCTTGCTCATGTAGAGGCCCGGTGTACCGCGAGCGTTGCTCACATTGGGGTAGGTCAGCACGTAGAGACGCTGCGGATCAAGAGGACTGGCCGTCAGCGAGTAGGTCATCAGGTCCTCCATAATTTGGCCGCGCCCACCGGCGACCTCCTGCCAGTGCCGTCCACCGTCGCTGGAGCGGAAGAGGCCATAATGGGTGGCCAGGAGCAGGACGTGAGGGGCAAGGGCGAGCAAGGAGTGGACATGGTTGGCGGCGCTGCCAAAGCCGTTCTTCTCTGGCGCCACCGTAGGGGTTGAGGGCGTCGGAGAAGCTGCCCCGCTGCCCGGCACCGTGCAAGCCAGCATACCCGCCGATAGTAGGGCCAAGAGCAGAAGGGCCAGCGCCACTGACTCGGCCTGTCTCCGAAAACGTCGCCGTGGGCCGCTCTCCAGGCCCTCCTTCCGCCCAGGAGAACGGCCTCTGTACCGTCCAAGCAGTGTAGCAGCCATTCTACGTTGTTCCCTCATTCATTAGAATGGAGTGAAGAACTTGATTTGAGCCTCGTGTAGCCTGTTATCTAGCGTGCGGATCTGCACGCGAGCCAGCCAATCGCCGCTCATAGTCAGATCGCCGTGGCCGCTAAAGCTGCCACCAGCTATTGGCTGCAAGTTCAGCACCTCGGTGCCCATATCCATATCGAGCATGTTGAGATACAGCGTCACGCCGACCTGCGTCGTTGGGCGCTGTGTCTGGCGATCGCTGACCTTAACAGTAAAAGTATTGGTACCAAAGCGGTTTGGTGAAACGGTCAGCGTGACCGTAAAACGACCATCGCTGGTAGCGACACTGGTCGTAAACGGTTTCGGAGTCGGTGTCGAACTCACCGTAGTGCCTGGCTGAGTGAGGGCCGTAGTAGGGGTCAGCGTGCCGGCAAAAACGTTCATTAAGCCCACACAGACCAGAACGCCCACGCCAAGCAGCGGTTCCCAGCGCAGTACAGTGGTCAGGCGAGCCGTGAGCCTGGTCAGGCGCTTCTCCCGCAGCTTCAACTGGCGCGTCCAGCGCTTCTGCCGCGGTGCCGTTTCTGGTTCCTCCGCGGTCCCAGCCCTGGCTGCCTGCTCGACCGCCAGATCTTGCCGGCCTGGCTCCAGACGTTCCAGACAGTAGGCATACTTGCGATATTCCCTTTTCAAGCGAGGACGCAGAAACAGCACATGGTAGGCGCTGGTCAGGAGCAGTGCACCTACCAGCACGATCTTGATCAGCAGCGCGCGCCCGTAGGCCGTGGTCAGTAGCTCTCCTGGTCCCGTCAGATGGAAGGAGGCGCTGAAAGGACCGGTGAGGGTCAGTAAGACCACGCCGACAATGGCCCAGGGGGAGTAATAGGGCAGAACGCTCGTCAGCGACTGCGCACGCAGGGGTGTCGCTTTCTGCTCTAGAAGAGGTAGATAGCATGTGACGATATAGAACATGCCACCGATCCAGAAAGCTGAACCGAGCAGGTGCAACCAGTCGATGAGGACAGAGAAGAGAAAAACGTTGCTGCTCACGGCAGCGGCATGGCTGGAGAGCGTCATTGCCCCGAAGAGGGCCAGGCCGAGCAGCAGATTCAGCCAGGCGCAGGCGCGTTCGACCCGGGCCGGGGGCCGAGGGGCCAGAAGCTGGTAGAGGGCCACCGCCAGGGCCAGCACAATGACCACCTCGCGCCCGAGCCAGAAGGTGCCGAAGCGGCTGCTCTTGACCATCTCCATTAGGAGCGAGGGAGCCAGCGCGCCGCTCCATTGGCCATTGCTCAGGAAGAGGGCCTGACCGATAAGCACGCCCAGATTGGCCAGCAGGAGTAGCAGCAGAGTAGGAACGGCAAAGCGGCGAACGAAGCGCACGGGCATCGATTGCCGGATGGCCTCAGCCTCGGGGCTATCGCTCTCCTCGCTGGTGGGGAGGGCCTCCAGCACAAAAAAGCGCCACAGCTGGGCCCCCACCCAGAAAATGGCTCCTAGCTCGCTCAAGGTCACCACAATCAGATTGAAAAGGCCGATGGCATCGATCTGGCCCGTATACAGGCTGCTCGTGTTGCCACCTCCGAGCAGGTCCTGACCAGGCGGAGGGGCATTTGCATTCAGGCGCGGTATCGCGCCATTGGGCTCGGCTATTGTGAACAGGAAGGAGCCGCGCAGAACGTGCCCGTCGACGTTGGAAACGCTGCGCCAGACGACCACATAGACATCGGGCGGCAGATTGGCCTTTAAGGCAAGATCAAGTTCACGGGGGTCGCCAGAGGAGACGTGAGCATCGCCTTTATCAACGCGCTGATTATGGCTGTTAACCACGGCGGCGCTGCTGAGGGCCGGATTCAGGTCCTCGCTGAACCACAGCCGAACCTCGGTGGGAGCGGCCCGCAAGAGGGCATCCTGGGAGGGATCGGAGCGCAGGAGTACGGCATGAGCCTCAACCGTGCCGGGCAGGCCCAGGAAAAGAGCCGCGGCCACGAGGACGGCGCCGATTACCAACTGCCAGCGGGCCAAGAGACGCAAAGCCTTGCTGATCAGCATTGTTCTATCCTCGGCTGCGTAGGCGTAGTCATAGCCTCGCTTGCTTTCTTCTCGTTCTTCTTCTATCTACTGTATGGATACGCAAACACGGCGGGAAAGAGCGCGGTGAAGCGAGAGAAAAAGAGATCTGCTTTGCCCCTGGTCAGGTTTCATTGTCCAATGATTGCCACGGGGTGTCAAGAGACGGGCGGCCTGGCTGACCTTGCCGCAGAGCGGCTGACGGAAGGCCCTGTCCGCGCCCACGGGGGGAGGCTCGACGCCTGCCGCTCGGGTAGGCTATAATAATACTGTATGGAGGAGAGCGCTAGCGATCTTGCAGAACTGGAAGCCCGATTACAGATTACCTTTCACGATCGACGATTGCTAGAGCGCGCACTGACGCATCATTCTTGCTGTCCTGAGACGGCCATCCGCGACTCGTACGACACGCTGGAATTTCTCGGCGATGCGATCATTAGCGCTCACGTCGTCGAATATATTTATCGCAACTTTCCGGAGGCCTCCGAAGGAGAAATGACCTCGCTCAAGTCGGAGGTGGTCAGCCGGCGCGTGCTCTCGCGTATTGGGCGCCAGCTTGGCCTCTTTGACTTTGTGCGTGTCGATACCGCCAGCCTGCGCACCTTTAATGAGCGCTCGCGCGATTCCCTGTGTACCGATGTCCTGGAAGCCCTGGTGGGGGCCATCCACATCGACCAGGGGCCGGAAGTTGCGCGTCAATTCGTGGCCCGCTGGATTCTTCCCGTGGTCAAGGATGTCCACAAGCAGCTTTTCAACAGCAACCCCAAAGGGCGCCTTCAGAACATCCTCCTCCAGCGCTCTGGCTGCCTTCCCCGCTATCGCGTGCTGCAGGAGGGAGGGAGCCGGAACGATCGCACCTTCACGGTTGGAGTCTTCGAGCACGATCTTCTGCTCGGCGTCGGCACGGCTTCCAGTATCAAGGAAGCGGGACGCCTGGCCGCTCTTGATGCTCTGCGTGCCCTCCAGCAAGGAGCAACTCCCGAAGCTCCCTCCTGAAGCAAGCCTTCCTCCACTGGCATCCTGGTACTGAAGCTACGACACCTTAGAGAGAAAGAGCGGGGAGGGGACCTTCTCGCGGATGAGCGAAGCAAGGGGGTTGCTTGCAGGGGTCGGGGTCCCATTGTAGAATGGTAGTGCTCGCTCAAGCAGGTATGCCTGAGCAGGCCGCCTGTGCTCTCCGATGACCGTCTGGTTCCCTTCCGGTCAGGGCTGTTCTTGTGGGCCTGGACCGAGCGAGCAGAGCAACAGGCACAGGTTTCAGCGAGGTTGGACAAAGGAGTCACCTTATGGCTGCAACTCGTCCCATTCGCGTGTTGGTTGCCAAACCAGGACTGGATGGGCATGACCGTGGCGCAAAAGTCATTGCCCGTGCCCTGCGCGATGCAGGCATGGAAGTAATCTATACGGGCATTCGTCAGACACCAGAGATGATCGTCGAGGCCGCCATTCAGGAAGATGTCGATGCCATCCTCCTGAGCATCCTCTCCGGCGCCCATATGGCCCTTTTCCCTCGCATCATGGAGCTTCTGAAGCAGAACGGCGTTACCGATGTGCTGGTGGCCGCTGGGGGGATCCTGCCCGATGAGGATATTCCCGCCATCAAAGCTATGGGTATCAAGGGCTGTTTTGGTCCGGGTACTCCCATTGAGCAGATCATTCAATTCGTGCGTGAAAATATCGATCCTGAGCGTCTCCAGGTAGAGGTGTAGGTGCGGCTTGCAAAACCAGAATCTGATCGAGCGTCTACTGAACGGCGACCGGCGGGCGTTGGCGCGAATGGTGACCCTGATCGAAAATGGGGTGCCTGGCGCACGCGATTGCCTGGCGGAGCTGCATCGGCACGCTGGACGCGCCCACATTGTTGGCATCACCGGGGCGCCCGGTGTCGGCAAAAGCACCCTTGTGACGCAGCTCGCACGCGAATTTCGCCGTCGCGGGCGGCGTGTGGCCGTGATCGCCGTTGATCCCACCAGTCCCTTTTCTGGCGGCGCCCTGCTCGGCGACCGCATTCGCATGATGGAGCTGGCTGGCGACCCTGGGGTCTTCATTCGCAGCATGGCCAGTCGCGGAAGCCTCGGTGGCCTCTCTGCTGCCACGCGCGATGTTGTGCGGGCTATGGATGCTGCCGGGTTTGATCCGATTCTCATCGAGACCGTCGGCACAGGCCAGGCCGAGGTTGAAATCATGCGTGCTGCCCATAGTGTCATGGTAGTCTGCGCGCCGGGCCTTGGCGACGAGGTCCAGGCCCTCAAGGCTGGCATCCTCGAAATCGCCGATCTGTTCGTCGTCAGCAAGAAAGACAAGCCGGGCGCCAACCAGACTGCCGCCGAGCTGGCCATGCTCTTGAGTCTGGCCCCTGACCGTCGTACGGCGGCCTGGCGCATCCCGATCATCTTAACAAGCGCCCTCAAAGGCGAGGGTATTGACCAGCTTGTAGAGGCCCTGGAGCGTCATCGCCACTTTCTGCAGGACAGTGGCCTGCTTCAACAGCGCGCCCGACGTCAGATCCGCAGCGAGATCGAGGCGCTGATCGTCCAAAAAGTACTGCAGCACCTTGAAGAGCGGGTCAGTTCTGACGAGTGGCAGCGCTTGCTGAGCGAGGTTAACGAGCGGGAACGCGACCCCTATAGCGTCGCGCGCGAGCTGGAGGCGCGCCTGGGCCTTCCTGGGTGAGCGTTCGCCTCAGGCGACTCCAGGCAAAGGGAAGAGAGAGCCATTCTAGACGGGAGAAAGGGTAAGAGCGAGGAGAGCATCTATGGTTATCATCGATCTGCGCGGGCGCGATCTTGTGCTGCTGCCTCCTGCTGGCTGGGAGGCCATCTCCCTGGATGAGCTTCGGAGGCGCCTTTTTGGGTCGCACCTGCCGGAGCGAGTGGCGGCCCAGCTCGCGCGTGATCGTCGTCACGGCTTCCTGCGTACCCTGCCTATCCATCTCACCGCCGTCAAGCGGGCGCTGAGTCTGCAGGGTATCCCTTTTCAGGTCGCTTTTGAGGAGCGTCCGGCCCTGCCCTTTCTCCCCGCGCTCACAGTAGAGGCGCGACCCTACCAGCAAGAGGCCCTGGAGCGCTGGCTGGCTGCCGAAGGAGCAGGTGTTGTCGTTCTGCCGACGGGGGCGGGCAAAACGCTGGTAGCGGCCCTGGCCATCGATGCCCTCCGGCTCTGGACGCTGGTGGTTGTCCCCACCATTGACCTGCTGCAGCAATGGCGGCTAGCGCTGGCCTCCATGCTGCAACTGGCACCGCAGGCCATCGGCCTCTTTGGAGGGGGCGACAAAGATCTGCAGCCGATCACGATCATCACCTATGACTCTGCGGCCCTCTATCCTCTGGAGCTGCGGCGCTTTGGACTGCTCATCTTCGACGAATGCCATCACCTGCCTGCCCCAACCTATCGGCAGATCGCTCTCAGCGCCTTCACTCCTTTCCGTCTCGGCCTGAGCGCCACTCCGGAGCGCAGCGACATGGCCCACCTGGAGCTGGAAGCGCTCATCGGTCCCGAGGTCTATCGGCGCAGCCCAGAGGAGCTAACGGCAGGCCGCTATCTGGCCCACTATCAAGAGATCCGTATCGAGGTAACCCTCCCTCCCGAGGACCAGCAGCGCTATGCCGAGCAGAGGGCCATCTATCGCGCCTTCCTCCGGCGCAGAAGGATCGCCATTCGCTCGCCCGAAGATTTTCAGCAGAAGCTCATCTTCCTGAGCGCTCGCGACAAAGAGGCCCGAGCCGCCATGCGAGCCTGGCGAGAGGCGCGTCACATCGCTCTCAATGCCGCCGCCAAGTACGAGCAGATCGAGCACCTGCTCAAGCGCCACGCCTGCGATCAGGTCATTCTCTTCTCCGAATACAACCAGGTCGTCGACGAAATCAGCCGGCGCTTCTGTCTGCCCAGTATTACCTACAAGACCCCCGCCGAGGAGCGGCAGCTCATTCTAGAGCGTTTCCGCTCTCGGCAATACACCAAGCTTGTTACCGGGCGAGTGCTCAACGAGGGTGTCGACCTTCCCGACTGTCGCATAGCCATTATTGTCAGCGGCAACAGCACCAGACGGGAGTATATCCAGCGTCTGGGTCGGGTCCTGCGGCCCAAAGAAGGGCAGGCTCTCCTCTACGAGCTGGTCACCAGTGGCACCACTGAAGAGGAAATAGCCCGCCGACGGCGCTCCTGATCTCCAGTCGAGAGAGCCATAGGCAGCGTGCGTGACCCGTATCTCTCCCTGCCTTCCTTCCAACCAGGACCTGAGCGGGCCAGGGGATAGCTCTCTCCTTTCTGGCCCCTGGGCAAGGTCTCCCCTGGTTGGCGCGGATCAGGCCACCCCTCCAGCTAACCAAACCAAAGGATGACCTGCCTGGCCCTGGCTGTGGCTGTCAGACCTTCTGCAGAGGAACCGCGGCCAGATACTGGCACTCGACGTAAGCCTGATACATCCCTGCCGAGCCAGCGTCGAGCGTGGGCTGGTCGTTTGGAGGAATCACCCGTCCGGTGTAGGAATCCGCCGCCGCTTTCTTCAACTGCAGCGCCAGGTCGAGCGCGCTCTGACTGCCTAGTTGCTCGGGAGGAGTCTGTGCCAGCTTAGCGCTATAGGTGCGCATATTCGCTACCCACTGGCGCAGGTCGCCCAAAGCGTTATTGATATGCTGGATATGCTGCAGGAGAGTCCTATCCTGGCCGGCAACCTCCTGGATGTGGCTGATCTCGCTGGCCATCATATCCAGATAGCCTGGTGTAGAAGGCGAGGAGATCAGACCGATGGGGATCTGGAGCAGGGCGGGCTGATTAGCGGGGAGGTCGCCGCTGCTGTGAGCGTAGGCCGTGCCGTCGATCATCGTGATAATGCGGTTTGCCTGACGCCAGGCCAGGCCATAGTCGTGGGGACCTTGCAAATCATCGACGATACTGCCAGCCTTCTCGTTAATGGACTTGATCGTCTCGAACATCTCCACAGCAATACCGACCTTCTCAGGGAGGCCAGGAGCCTGATAGAGCAGGTGCTGCAGGTAGGGAAGAGCGGCGCTGTTCAGGCTTCCCGCGTAGACCTTGGGGCCAGCGGGCGTCTGGGGCTGCTGCTGACCATCCTCCAGAGTAATAAAGAAACCCACGGCAAGCGAGAGCAGATTGGTGTGCTGAGCATCGCCTGGGTAGACCAGCGTCGCTTTGCCGTTGGCGACCGCCAGCTTGCCGAGAGGAAGGACGCGGGAGCCGCTGGCCTGCATCCAGGCGTAGTAGGCCTGGTTGGCTGCCGGCGTAGAGAGGCCCGAGATCTCGATGCGCAGCACATCGGCACGCCCCAGGGCGTCGTCCTGGAAGAAGACGTAGCCGGGCACGCTCGGGGCTGTCGCTGGCCGGCTGTTCGGCTGATTCTGGCGGGGCCAGAGGCTGGCGAAGCTGGCGCCCAGAATAATGATGCAGAGCACAACCCCGCTAATGATGGCGTAGCTGAGAGGAAAGTCCTTGCCGCGTCCTCGGGATGAGACAGCCGGTAAGACCGCCGTTGTTGCTGGCGGCAGAGCGGACGGAGAAGGAAGGGGTGGGAGAGGCTGAGGAAAGCGAGCGGGGGCCTGGGCCGGCAAGGGCGTGCTTGGAGCCGCGCCGCTCTCGGGAGTCACCACCGGGAGGCGCCGCGTCGTCTGAGCGGTGGTGGCAGGGAGCGGGCCGGAGAAGGTGCTGGCTGTCTCCTCCATGCCGTGACCGTCGCGCAGGAACTCGTCGCCTAGCGAGAGCTGGCCGGTAGGCAGCGCCGCACAGGCTTCAGCCACCGCCTCAGCCAGAGCGGAAGCGCTGCGGAAGCGCGTCGCCGGGTCCTTGGCAATGGCGCGCAAAATGACCTCCGAAAGTCCCGGCGGAATGCTGGAATTAATCAGGATGGGGGGAGTAGGCAGCACATTAATATGCTGCATCATCAGCGCGACCGCGCTCTCACTGCGGAAAGGCTGCACCCCAGTGCACAGCTCATATAGGATGACGCCCAGGGAGTAAATATCGCTACGCTCGGTGGGGGGCTGGCCACGAGCCTGCTCGGGAGAGATATAGAGGGCGCTCTGCAAGCTGCTCGTCCCCTTAAAAAGCGTCGCGAGGCCGAAATCGCTGATGCGTGGCTCGCCGATTTTGCTGTGCAAGGCGTGGCGCTGATCCAGCAGAATATTGGAGGGTTTCAGGCCACCGTGAATGATGCCCTGCTGATGAGCGTAATCCAGGGCGGCACCAAGCGCCTTGAAGAGATAGACGAGCGCGGAAATGGGCGGAAAAAGACCCTTACGCAACGTATGCTGGATATAGTCAGCCAGTGTCTCCCCTTCCACATACTCCATCGCCATGCAGGCCGTCGTGCTGTTCGTCTCCGGCAGACGGAGCACCTCGAAGCCGAGCAGCGAAACGATGTTGGGATGGTGCAGGGCGCTCAGCATCTGGCCAGCCTGCTGGAAGCGCGCCAGGAAATTGGGATCGGCCTGGAGATCGCTGTGGAACAGCTTCAGCGCTACCACCTGGTTGCGCTCAAGGTCGTAGGCCATCCAGACCTCGCCCAGGCTGCCACTGCCCAGTTGCTGCTGTAATCCATATTTGCCAATGCGGCGCGGGATGGTGCTCATAGCAACCCCCCTCTGTTCAGGATGGTGGTCGTCCTACAATGCGTCTGCTCTCTCCCTGAGAGAGAACACGATTGACACTGCCGCTCTCCCACATCTGCCTAAATCTCACTTCGCGCAAGATTCGGGTTCGGGTTCAGGACTGTCCTATCCCTCATTTGACTTCCTGGCAGCCGGCGACCTATGACCTATCGCTCGCTCACCCGCCCGCCAACGATCGCGGCATCAAAGATCGGCCAGGACTCTCGAACCGCCAGGCCCACCCGATCCATGTGGCCATCTGGAGAGCCAGATAGCCCAAGTAGGGCACCTTAAGTCTCTTCAGCACTTGCGCCAGGCTGTTCATCGCCGTCTTCTTGTCCTGGAGATGACGCGCCTACCTTCCGGACAGGTCCACTTCCGTACCTCGGGAGCCATCCCATTCAGCAGCCATGCTCACAACCGTGACCGGTCTGGGCCGAAGCAACCTCATCCCATGTGCCGTAAAACCTCCCTCGACCGGATCGGGCCAGACCCTCACTCGCCCCAGAACGGGGTCTCCTTGAACCATCAGATGAGCAATTGGTTGTTCATCGCCCGGCGCATCCCCCGGCTGATTCCTCTACCGTGTGACGCGTAACCTCCCACGAAACGAAGACCACGCCATAGTTTTTCCTGCCGTCTGGCCTGTTCCGCTTGGCCATCGCTGAGACGGCAGCCACACCCCCTCCCTCCCCTGTTCCCTCACCACCTGTATCGACTTCCTCCGGCGCTGGTCCCACCGGGACTTCACTTCGTCAATCCTGTGGTCCAGGGTCTTGAGAAACCGCGAGTCCTGGGTCGCCGTCGCCACCTGCTGGTCCCCGCTCCATAGGCTGAGGTTCTGGTGGTTTAGGTCAAGGGCAATGACCCACCTCACTGACCATCGCGAAGGAACGGCCCGCCCCACCGCGACGACGGGGAACAGCCGTCCTGCTCGCACAATCCGACGCTGGCGAACCTCGCCCGGATCGAACTAAGCGGGCAAGAGTTCCTCCGGTCGGGTGGACGCAGGAACTTGATTCCGTTTGCCCGTCACTTCATCTAGTAGATCCCCAGCGGCAGGGTCAGATCGCGGCCATCCAATCGGGATCCCTTCCACGGCTCGTCATACGACCAACAACAAGAGCCACTTTCCGCTTCCACGACCGGAGCTTTGACCAGTTGACTCGCCCGCCGTGGCAGCCCTTCTGGCATGCCCGGAGCGGAGAGCACCGCTGAGGCGCGGGGCCGCGTTTTTCACCACCGGCGAATGGACTGTCTGCATGATGATCTTCGGCCCATCAGGCACCAGCTCTTCCCAGAAGGTCGCCACTTTCTGGGCAGTTGATGATGACCCCCGCCGTGCCGAAGCGCTTGCAGAGCGGGAACTCCAACTCCGACCTGAAGCGAGGGAGCCGACCACTTTGCCCGGACAGATCCGGCGGGTGAGTCCCGGAAACCCCATTTGTGGGAGGTCAGTCCAGAACCCAGGTCGCAAATCACTTCGTACTGTCGCCCTTCGCGACGCAAAAGGCCTCCAGCATCTCTGGCTGCGTCTTCAAATCCGCTCGCTGGTCGTGGCGGGGTACCCGGACGCAGGCGAGAGAGATCTGCTTTTCCCGTCCCGGTTTCTTGCAAGACCACCCGCGAAGGCTGGCCGCCTCATACCAGCGCGGCGACACCCGCCCGGCGTCCGCTCCATCCGAACCTTTCCTTCCGCTTCCCAGCGGTGCAGCATCTCTGGCGGCACTCCCAGTTCTTTAGCTGCTGTTCCGAGCGAATCCTTCGTATCCGAATTCCAGACAATATGAGTAAAAATATCTAAAATATACCCAGGTTTTATTTAGCAGTTATCGGTCCCTTTTTGTGAGGACAGCCCTGGCCACCCTCCCCACTCAAGCGGAGCGCTCGCAGGCGAGAGTTGCCGCCAGCCAGCCCACTGCCCAGCCATGGTCTTCCCGTGAGTACTATACCAGATGCGGGACAACCATGCAATGAGATCATACCAATGTCTCTGGGTCAGCTTCTTTACAACCTTCACGACAAAATTCTTTTGGATAGGAACGTTGTTATCGATCATAATAATATTTTTGTCTTGCCCTCTTCTGGAAAGCAGCCCGATGTGCCTCATACCCTCATCCAAGAGGGAAGAGGGTAGGCTGGTTGACCCGCTTTTACCTTGCCTGGCAGCTTGCTCTCAGCCGGCAGATCACTGCTAGGCAGTGCTGGTTCTTTGCGATATAATGCCTCTGTCCGTTTAAGAACGACGGGGGCGAGAAGTTAGGGAGATCGTGTGTGCGTCTCAGTCTACAAGATGTCAAGAAACAGGTCTACCGTCGCGGCGGCGAGCGCTATCTGGCGCTGCACTGGCTGCAGCCGGGTGAGTTAGGCCCTGAGATCGCGCGCCTGCTCGCCTACTATGAAGGACTCCTTGGGCAGCCGCGGCGAGCCTTTTCTCTGGACGATGCCCGTGCCTGCATTGGTGACTACCGTCTCGCTGATAGTCTCAGCGCCGTCCTTGGGACCTGGTACACCTGGCTACAGCCGGCCTGGAGCGACGAACTGAAGCGCTTCGCCGCTGGCGAACAAGCCTTGCTGGCTCTCCAGCAAGCGGGCATCTCCTCCCCCGTGCAGCTCCGTCTTGCCCTTTTCGACTATGTCAACAGCAGCTACGACGGTTTCCTGACCGGCAGCGAGCGTTCGGCGGCCCTGACGGCCTTCGCGGCTCGTTTCTCTCTCTCGCTCTCCGAGCTAGAGCGGCTGCTTGTTCTTGATAGTGAAGACGAAGCCTGCCTGGTGCGCCTCAGCGAGAGCGTACCCCAACCCGCCGTCATTCTGGCCCATTACAATCAGGCCATCTTTGAGGCGGCCCTCTCCAGCGCCGCCCGCGTGACTTTTCTGCTTGACTGCCAGGCCCTGAACGGCAACGAACTGGTGGGCATAGGGGCCGTCATCAAGCGCTTCTGCTATCTAGCCCGCCGTCTCGGCGTCTATTACGATCTGGACTACGCCGACGAACTGGCTGGGGAACCTCTCCCTCTCCCCGAGGCGGGACCACCCAGGCACTTGCGTTTGACCTGTTATGGGCCTCAAGAAATAACTGGCCTGCCTCAGCAGTATGGTCAGCGGCTGGCGCGTCTCTGCCGCAGGCTTCTGGAATACGCGCCGTCGGCGGGGACACCTCGGAGAAGGCGCAGCGGCGAGCGCCTGCGCAGAGCTATCGTGGCCGCCGAAGCCCTGGTCTATCTCGGAGAACGGGCCTATCACCTGCCCCTGGACGCCGCCTTGCTCTCCCTGCTCACCCTGCCGGAGGAGCAGGGGGCCACCCAGGCAGCACGGCCTGTCGAGGCGGAGGAGGCTCTCTTTGACAGCGAGCTAGAAAGTGCCTTCGCCGCCGCCTTTCAGGCTCTTGAACGTGCTCCCGGGCAGGGACTGGAGGGCTGGCGTCTGGAGCGTGAGCCTGAGCCGCTCCTGTTGCGAGAGGGCATCTTTATTCCTGATTTCGCTCTTTCACGTGAGCAACAGCGCGTTTACATCGAGATCCTCGGTTTCTGGACACCTGCCTATCGGGAACGTAAAATACAGAAATTGCAACAGTTGCAGGGACGTAGCGACATCGTTCTACTCGTACCACGCGAGGCCCGGGCGGCCTTTGCACCCCTCGAGGGGATCTTTCCCATTCTCAGCTACGAAGGCCAGATAGCTCTTGGCGATCTGTTGCATCTGCTCCGCAGCCGCTACGATGACTTTAGCGCGCGCCTGGCCCTCCTTGACAGCGAGGCAATACGGCAGCAGATCCGTCGCCGGGGCTTCATCCCTGAGCGTGACTGCTATGCCCTGCTGCGTTGCTACCGCCGGGCGGAATTAGAACAGGCGGCAGCGGCTATCAGCGATCAAAGCCTGCACTTTCTCCCCGGCGTTGGTCTCTATACACGGGAGTGGTTTGAACGCTTTGCTTCCTCATTCGTAAAGTGGATAGAAGAACGTGGCCCAACGGCCTGGAGCGCTGTAGCGGCTGAGCTACGCCGGCAGTGGTCATGCCTGGCGGGCTGTGATGAGGCAGCTCTGGAGGCCCTGCTCGAAGAGATTGCAGGAGTGAAGGTTGAGCACGGCTCTATCTTTGAGACGCAGGTCAGCTATGGAAGCGCAAGGGAGGATGCGACCGGAGGTGGAATCTCCCATGGGGAACCTCTACCAGTCGCGGCCCCCGCCCCGGAGGAGCGGCCCGCCCGCGAGCGCAAGCCGCGCCTTCGACCTGCTACGCGTCCGGACAAAGAACGTCGCTCGTCTCCCTCTCAGGAGGCGGCTCAGCCTGATCTCTGGGCCTGAGTAAGGCCCAGCGGCACCATCGTCTCGGTTCTCGGCTTGATAGACAGTAAGAAAAAGCAACAAGGGAACGCTTCTTATTAAGGATAGAGAATGGACGTCAATGAGCTTCTAGGCGTGACGCTTGGCACATGTACACTAGAGCGGATCATTGGACGTGGCGGCATGGGGGCTGTTTTTCTGGCGCAACAGTCACGACCTGTGCGCACAGTAGCTGTCAAAGTGCTGATTCCTTCTCTTAGCTACGATCCCGAGGAGCAGCGCAATTTCTTAGAGCGCTTCCGGCGAGAGGCCGATACCGTTGCTCGCCTAGAACATAAAAACATCCTCCCCATCTACGAGTACGATGAAGCGCTGGTAGGCAACGAGCGCCTGGCCTACCTGGTCATGCCCTACATGCGGGGGGGAACCCTGCGCGATCGCATTGATGAAATGAAACGCGAGGGTCGGCATTTTGACCTGCGCATCATCGTGAGCTACATGAGCCAGCTCGCCGACGCCCTCAATTATGCCCACAACTTCGGCATTGTCCACCGGGATGTCAAGCCAGCGAACCTGCTCTTCCACCTTGATGGGCGCCTGCTCCTAAGTGATTTTGGCATTGTGCGCCTGGAAGCCTTGCCGGCCCTGACCGCCATAGGCGACTTCCTCGGAACCGTCGAGTATGCCTCGCCCGAACAGGTTAGTACCAGCGAGGTTGACCATCGCTCTGACATCTATTCGATGGGGGTGGTGCTCTACGAACTCTTAACGGGGGAAGTCCCCTTTACTGGCACCACTCCTTTTATCGTCATGAACAAGCACCTGAGCGAGCCGGTTCCTCTGCCGCGCCAAAAGCGTCCTGACCTGCCACCGGCGGTTGAGGAAGTTGTTCTCAAGGCCCTGGCCAAGCGTCCCGAAGATCGCTATCAGAGCGCGCTGGAGCTGGCCGCCGCCCTGCGCAGCGCTGTGCTTGGGGCGATCCCCACCCCCGCCTCAGGCGTATTGCGCATCGCTGGCAATGCCGACAACAGCGATCTGACCGTTGCCGAGCCGGTGCGAGAAGCCGTCAGTGAGGCTGTGGGGGCCGGCCAGGTTGGCAGGGCGGGCACCGCTGGCCCGGCTCTGGCCGGCAAGGCCCCCTGGCAACAAGGGCCACAACCCTGGGAGTGGCCTTCGCAGCAGCAGGCTCAGGAGCAGTTGATCTCGTCCGTTTCGCCAGACGAGGAGACGGAGCCAGCTCCGATCTTTCACGAGGGGCGGCGCCTCTTCTACTATAGCCAGATGCTGATCACGTTGGTGGCTCAGTTTCCAATCCTGGCCCTGCTCTATGCCCTCAGCAGCGGCAAGGGGGTTCTGCTCGCCGATCTAGGAGTCTTACTGGCCACAGGGGTCAACCTGCTGGCTCTGGCAGCTCTCGGATTCTGCGGTGTCACCCGCTGCTCGCTGCGCAACGTCGGCGGAGCCATCCGTCGTAGTGGCCTGACCTCCCTGGTAGCCCTGGGGGGGGCGACGCTCCTGGTCGGCCTGACCAACACCACTGCCCCCTGGTTGCCGCTGTTGGCCTATATTCTGCTCTTGGGCAGCAACATCTACGCTGTGCGTCAGCTTGGTCAAGTTGACGTGGCCCATGACCAGGTTGAAGTCGCCCCTGTTCACTGGCGGGCCGCTGCCGAGGCGGCTCTTACCGGACTTCTGCCCCTCACTATCATCTTGATCCTGACTCTGGCCACCTCGGCTCAGCACCTCTTCCCCTCTCATCTGCTCAATATGCTTGGTTTGCTGCTCATCGCGCTTGTGGCCGCCCCAACGCCAGGAGCGGTGGTAGCCATCGAGACGCGCAGGCTCTCAACGGCCTCCTTCATACGTACGGCGGCCTGTGCCGGCCTCTTCATGTTTGTGGCCGCCTTCCTGTTGGCCGCGGCCTGGGGGCTACTCGTCGCACGAGGGAGCTGGTTCTTTGCCCAGTTCAATCCCGTCTGGATCGCCTTGCTGCTTTGGGCGGCCCTGCTGGCCCTGATTGGTACCCTGCGCGGCTTGCTCGATGCCTATCTCTACCTGCGGATCACCCAGCACAACCGCTGAAACTGGCGCCGTCCGTGCTCTTCCCCCCTCTCGTGGGCCCTCAACATCGACAGGCATGGCTTGACGAAGATGGCCCCGTAGGGTATACTGTCCCCCACAGACTAGAACAAAATTTCTAATCTCCGACTCAGGAGCCTACGCGCAAGCAAGCAAGAAAGGAAGCAGGTGACAGCTTGAAGCCGAGCCATCTTCGACGAGGAGCAGAGGCTCTCCCTCTCAGTCAGCGCCCGCTCAAGGGCGAAGAGCTGGCGAGCACGAGCGAGAGCCAGGAAGAAGAAGAGGAAGGGGAATACTGGAAAGAGGCGCGTCCTACCAGTGTGGTTCGCCGCTATCAGGGGTTAGCCGACGTGAGGACCGAGCTGGGACGAGCGCGCGCCGATGTCCTGGCCGAAAGTGGGGTAGTCAGCGCGCGAGGTGACGTCACTCCCCGACAGGGTGCGAGAGGGACAGCCATGCCAGCCCGTCGCCGCGCCAGCGAGCGTCAGCCCTCGGTAGGATCAGGTGTGACGGTCAGGGGGCGGGAGCGGCGTACCGAAGAGCCATTGCCGATGGCGCAGCCATCGCAGCAGAGCGGAAGAGGCTATCGCTGGCTGATGTGGCTGGGCTTCTTCTGGCTGGCGATGGTCGTCGGCTGGGTTGTCCTCTCAGCTCTCACGGGCTGGTGGCAGACCACTCTCGACGACTGGCGTTACGGGCGCCCTCGGACCTTCCAGATCGATGCGGCAGTCGGACACGGCGATTCCGCCGCCAACCCAAGCCATTTCATAGCTTTGAATCTGAATCGCCACGTAGAGATCATCGAGTTTCCCGGTGGAGACGCCACCAAGGCCCGCATCTATGTGGGGCCGGTGCTGGTTGGACCAGGGCAGGACCTGACTCCCGTGACGCTCAGCTTCCAGGATTTGAACGGCGATGGCAGGCCCGATATGGTCGTGACCATTGAGGACAGCCACTTTTTCTTTATCAACGAGAACGGCACCTTTCGCCCTGCCCGGCCTGGTGAACGGCTCACGTTCCCGTCTTCCTGACGGAACAAGGCTGGCAGCGGCTATGGTCCTATGGTCAGTACGGGATCTGGATCCTCACCGGGAGAGGGCTGGCCGAGCCAAAGCCCTCTCTCCCAGCAGTAGGTCACCGCTGTGCCTGGCCCTTCCCGGCGCCCCTGCCCGCCGCTCACGCTGGCAAGCTCACCGGCTCTGCCCGGCACGGCTCGGATCAGCCATCGCGCTGCGACTGGCTGGCTACTCCCGCGGCTTGCAGCGCCTGTGGCTGCCGGCGCTGGCGATGCAGCTGCAGGAACTCAGGTAGAACGCTGGCCTGGGGGGCAGCGCTGGATTCGACGGCAGATGGGACGCGGTAGGCGCCTCCTTCAGTCTCCCCTCTATTCGACGGCTCTGGACGCAAGGCAAGGATAGCAAAAATGATTATCCAGGAAATGAGTAGTATCAGAAGTGTCCAATATATAATAGTCTGGCTTAGAACAATAGCGAGACCGCTCATGGGCACATCCCTTAGAGATTTGGATACACTGACATTGTCGTAGACGATAACCAGACGACAGGTTAACGATAGCTAGACCAAGGTACCGCTGTAACCGTTGGCTGCACTCTTCGAGGGTCTCGAGCGAACAAAGGCGGGCCGGCTCTGCCCTGTCCGACGTTGTGGCTTCTTCTCCCTTCTGGATGATAGACTATAGCGAAGCAACCGACCGTACAGACTCCCCAAGGTTTACAAACGTATCCTGCCCAAAAAAGTTACGTTGGAGGGGAGTCTTTTTCTCCCCTTGATGGGCGGCTCTGGAGGTGGCAGCTTTTGCCCGGACCCACGGCTCAGACAGACAAACAAGAGTCGTGGCTCCGGCCCAGGCTGCGGAGAAGGGGAGGCCATCCTGTCTGCCTCTGCTTCTCTGACGAGCAAGCGTGATTGTCTGTCATCCTTTTTAGTAAAAAGATAGACCTGGCGAAAAGCACAGCTCTGACGAGTCGAGTGGGGCGAGAAGATCTCTTCCCTGCTTGTGTTCCTCATGGGAGAGGAGCATAATAGAGGCGGGCAATTCCGGCGGTAGCCGGTCTGAGACAGAACGGGCTGACCCTGGCAAGGAGGGAGCGCATGCAGCGTATCAACTGGCAGCGTGTACGTGACATTCTCATCAGCATTGTCTGTATCTGTATACTGGGCTGGTTAGGGTGGAGCATTTCTGGCCTCTTCCTGCATGCCCTGGTCCTGCTCTTGCTGGCGATGGCCATAGCCTTTCTGGTCTCTCCGCTTGTCGACAAGCTCCAGCGCTCTGGTCTTCCGCGTTCGCTTGCCACGCTGCTCGTCTACGCGGTGGTATTGGTAGTAGTTGGCAGCCTCTTCTACGCCCTCCTGTTTGCCCTCATCCGTCAGGCGCAGACCTTCTCGGTAACCATCCAGAACTATGCCTATCAGCTCCCTGAGCTTTCGGCCAAGCTGCAGAAGTTTCTGGTCGACCAGGGCATTCCCCAGGAAAAGATCGACAGCGTGCTGACCCAGATCGAGATGCAGGCGACCGACTTCGCGCGTTCGCTTGTCAACAACATCGTGGGCTTCCTCTTCACGCTCACCGATCTCATCGTCAACGTCGTCCTGGTGACGGTGCTCAGCTTCTATCTGACCCTGGATGGCAAGCGTATCCGCGATAGTCTCTTCCAGGTAGTGCCTCGGCGCTGGCTGCCGCATCTGCTCCTCTTTGAGGACGCACTCAACCGTGTCGTCGGAAACTATATTCGCGGTCAGTTGACGCTGGCGGTCATCATTGGGGTCCTGGCAGGGCTGGGCTGCGCCACCCCCTGGTTAGGACTTAGAGACTATGCCCTGATCGTGGGGGCGCTGGCCTTCCTCTTTGAGACCATTCCGATGGTAGGCCCGGCTCTGGCCTCGCTGCCGGCGGTGGCCATCTCCCTCCTCTTGCCAGAGCCTTTTCCACGTACCTTTGTGGTCGTCGGCTACTTCGTTATCATCCAGATCATCGAGAGCAATGTTCTGGGTCCGCGCATTGTGGGCCATGCGGTAGGGCTGCACCCGGTGGCCTCGATTCTGGCTTTGATCATAGGGGCCCAGCTCTTTGGGGCCTTTGGCGCCCTGATCGCCACGCCGATTGTGGCCGCCGCCTGGGTTGTGGTGACCAGTATCTACCGCTCGCTGGTCAAAGGAGAGAGCGCCGAGCAGATCTTGACCCCGCGCCGTCAGCCCTGGGTGCTGCGCCGGCGCCGCTCTCCGCAGCAACCCTTGCCAGCTAACGAAGGCCAGGCGGCCCGCGCACGTCGCCTGCTGGGGGAAATAGCGGGTCAGGGGGTGAACCGTGTCAGCGCCGCTCCGGCCATCAAGAAGGGGATCGACCTGGAAGAGAAGATCGAGCAGCTCGACCTTCTGCGCCCCTTCCCCGAGCCGCAGGAACAGCGCCACACGGTTGTTCAGGGTGAGCAACAGGAGCAGGATGAACCCGTCGAACGCTAGCAGGGCTGGCTTAGCCAAGCGCCCCAAAAGCCTTGCGAATGGCGTCCTCGCCTTCTGGACTCACCAGGGCGAAGATCTCATCGTCTTCCTGGATCACGGTCTCAGCGTTGGGAATGATGGGCTGGTTGTTGCGCACGATCAGGGCCAGGTTGCTGTTGCGCGGCAGGTTGATCTCGCGTAGGGTCTTGCCGATCGTGGGCGACTCCGCGGGAATACGCAGTTCGACGAAGTCGAGGCCCGCTCTACGTAGCTTCATGAGCGGTACAAAGCGCGTGGTTGGTATCTCCGCCTCAATGAGGGAGAGAATGGCCTTGGTTGGGCTAACGGTGATATCGATGCCGAGTTTCTGAAAGATCTTTTCATGCTTGGGATTGTTGAGCCGGGCGATGGTGCGGTTGACGTTGAAGCGTCGCTTTGCCATCTGACAGATGACCAGGTTGTCATCGTCTTCGCCGGTGACGGCGATGACCACATCCGCACGCTTGGCACCGGCATCTTCCATGACGCGCGCTTCGCAGGCATCGCCGCGTACAACGGCCTCTCCCAGCTCTTCGCTCAGAGCCTGGTAGCGCGCGGCGTCCTTCTCAAGGAGGAGGACCTCGTGTCCCTGGCTTAGGAGCGTTTTGGTGAGGTAGTAGCCAATGTCGCCACCGCCTCCGATGATGATATACATAGAGCTATCCTCTATTGTTTCTCGTCTTGTTGCGCTGCCTGTGCCGCTGCAGTCTCGCCGAGAAGCGCCTCGGCCAGCAGCTGGGCCCCTATCGTCGTGGGACAGAAGGTTTCCAGTCCCAGCTCGTGATAGGTGCGTTCCCGGATCGGATCGTAGATACGGCAGACGACCTTTTTGACGTGGAAGATTTCCTTGGCGATCTGGCTCGCCATAATGTTGCGATTATCGCCATTCGTGACTGCCGCGAAGGCGTCGGCCTCCTTGATACCGGCGCGGATCAGGATATCCTCATCGACGCCATTGCCCAGAATGGTCTCGCCCTTGAAGTCGGGGTCGAGACGCTGGAAGGCCTCGCTGCTATAGTCGATGACCGAGACCTGGTGACCCGCGCGATCCATCATATTGGCCAGCGTTGCGCCAACGCGGCCACAGCCGAGGATCACTATTTTCACCTGTTGCCTCCTGATCTGCGGTGAGGGCAGGCGATCCCTCCCGCCAGTAGTGCCAGCTTGAGCCTGGCTTGCTGATTGTCTGACTGCCCACCTATCGGCTTGTGAGCAGGTGTGCACCGGGTGGAAACCCACCAGACGATATTATATCATTGCTGTGCCAGCCCGTACGCCCTTCTCCTGTTAAGCTGTCTTGTGCCAGCGCCGCCCCGGCTCGGGGAGCGGACGAGTGAGGGATCTGTGATGTGCAAGGACCGGATCACTCTCGTGTTGGAGAACCTGGGCATGATACAATAAGGCCCATGAAGCATGGCTACGTCTTGAAGATGATTCGTGAACGGCGGATCTGGGATGGCTTTCTGGAGGAGCACGATGGCCACCTGCTGCAGAGCTGGGGATGGGGTGAATTGAAGGCCGAGGAGGGCTGGCGGCCTCTGCGTCTGGCCCTCTGTGAGCAATCAACGGGACGCCTGGTAGCCGCTGCTCAGGTGCTTTGCCGTGGCGCGGACTGGATTCCTACCTGGTGTGGACACCTGGCTTACGTTCCTCGCGGCCCAGTCCTTGACTGGTCCCATGATGAGCAGCGCGCAATCTTCTGGGCAGCCCTCCATCGTCTGCTGCGCTGGCGAGGAGCCTTGGCTCTGCGCCTGGAGCCTCCGCTGCTGGCCGGCACCGCCCTGGGGGAGAAGGTCGCGCGGCATCTGCTGACCTCTGGCTTCCGGCCCGTGCGCACGATCCAGCCCCTGCGCACCATTATGGTCGACTTGCGGGCCGATGAGGCCACGCTCCTGGCGCGCATGAAAGAGAAGTGGCGCTATAATCTGCGCCTGGCCGCCCGGCGTGGCGTCACAGTGCGCGAGGCTCAGACCCTTGAGGATGTACGTGCCTGGTATGAGCTGTTGAAGGTCACAGCGGCGCGCGATGGTTTCGGCATCCATCGCTATGAGTACTACGAGCGCGCCTGGCTGATTTTCGCTCCCCGTAACCAGCTCGATCTGCTGCTCGCCGAGCATGACGGGCGACTGCTTGCTGGCATCTGCGTAGGACGGATGGGGCGTGAAGCGCTCTATCTCTACGGGGCCTCGGGCAACGAGCAGCGCCAGCTCATGCCCAATTATTTGCTCCAGTGGGAGGCTATGCGTCGCGCCCGCGCCTCTGGGGCTACCCGCTATGATCTCTGGGGCATTCCCGAGACCGAGGACGAGCACGAGCCGCTCGCGGGAGTCTACCGCTTCAAGCGCGGTTGGGGCGGTGAGGTAGTGCGCTTCATCGGCGGCTACGAGTACGTTTATCGCCCTCTGGGCATGGGTCTGGCTCGCCGTCTCCTGGGCGAGCGCCTCGCTCTCTAGCGAGATAGGGGCCTGCTTCTTTCTTTCTGCTGGCTCTTCCTCCTTCCCCCTCCCTTATGGAACTGTCACCTCCAGGCCGGCTGGTCCGTGTCTCTGCATGAGAGTGTCAGGTCTGGAGAAGATACACCTTGACAACTGCCGTACCTGTGGTGCAGGTACGGCAGGTCATCCCGCCTGCCTGGCTCTCCCATCAGGAGCAATGCGGGTCACCTCTGGGCAGAGCAGGCCAGAGCAGACCGGGCGCAGGAGCGCCGGAAGGGTCTGCTCTGCTTGCCTGTCTGTCCACCTATCTAGCCGGCTGACTGACCAACTGTCTGTTTGGCAGGTTCGTCCACCGATGAAAAAGGAGGCGCCATGTCTGGTGAGCGTGGATGCTTGTTCAATTCGCTTCTCTTTCTGATCATCATCTTTGTTCCCCTCTTGGGTCATATTATTGAGACGTTCATGATTCTGGAAGACGACCATTCTGCCGCCGGGAAGCTGCTCTGGCTGGCGGTCGTCTGGCTGCTCTTCCCGGTAGTGGGGCCGCTACTCTACCTGCTCTTTGGCCAGCGGCGTCATCATGTAGCCTTTGGCCGGTCGAGTAAAGTCGGGCGCTAGGAAGAGAGTGGACCTGCGGCGGCGGATTGGGCCTCGCGCAGCATGGCCCACAGACGCAGGCCCTGGCTATGGGGGATCGGGGTCTCGCTGACCACGCGAAAGCCGTGACGCTCGTAGAAGGCAACGTTGCGCGGATTCTGGGTTTCCAGGTAGCAAGGGAGGTGGTGAGCGTCGGCCTGCTGGAAGACCACCCTTAGCAGGGCGCTGCCGATCCCATGACCCTGGCAAGGAGGGTCAACGCCCAAGGCCCACAGATACCAGTGTGGTCCATGAGTATGGAGCGCGTGCTGACGAGCAGCGTAGCGCTCAGCCTGCCCTATGCGCCAGAGGCTGCGCGGGCCTAGACGCAGAGGAGGGAAGCGCAGGCCGATGCTCAGCAGCCGCTCAAACGTCGGCGTGGTGTTGCCCGGCGGCAGCCAGCAGGCGACCCCTTCCAGGCCTGGCGAGGCATAGACCTGGCCATAGCGCAGGCAATAGTGAACCGTCATGGCGAAAAGGCCAGGCAGCAGAAGGGCGCGTCGCCTCTCCTCGGGAATGACAAAGACCATCAGGGGATCGTGCTGGAAGGCCCGTCCTAACACCTGGCAGGCCGGGCCTGCCTGCTCTGCAGACAACAAGATAGGTTCACACTTTGGCTGGCTCATTGTCGTCCTTTCATCCTTCTTGTCTGATCCGCTTCTTCCTTCCGCCTGATCGGCGGCCACCTCTCAGCCGGTCCACCCTTCTCCTCTCTCGATCTGGTCCGCTCCGGCCGGGTGGAAAACTGGCTGACCTGGCTTGAGGGCCAGCCGAACCGCACTGAGCCGAGTGGCCAGAGGGTCGGCTCCCCCCTGGCCCTTGACAGCTCCAACCATCTCCGCTATACTAACTAACAACCATCTCGATCCGCTTCAGGGTACTGAAAGCAGGATACTGGAACAAAGAAAGAAAGAACAATTGAACCGACGCGGTTAGCGCTCTCATCAAGACGGGTGGAGGGAGACGGCCCTGTGAAGCCCGGCAACCCACCAGCAGAGCTGCTGGTAAGGTGCCAATTCCGGCGGAACCTGGTTCCGCAAGATGAGGGGAACCTGGCAACGATGCTAAAGACCCCTTTTCACAAAAAGGGGTTTTTTCTTGCTCCGCGTACCGGGCGGGTACAAGCGTGCTCACCAGTCGTCTAGCGGTCAATCAAATCGGGAATAACGTTGACGAGGACGAGTAGACGTCGTATGCGGCTACAGAGAGTCGGCGATGCTGAGATGCCGGCGCTGCGGCGGCGTTGAAAATGCCCTCCGAGTTGCAGGTTGAAGGCCCGCGATGGGCGGGCGAGTAGACTGTGCCGGGTGGCTCCGTTACAAGCTGTAGTGTTGCGAGCGAGAAAGTGTGTCCCCTATCCCTGTGAAAGACCACAGGGTTGTTGCGGGTTGGCTCTGCGCGCAGGCGAAGGCTCAGCCTCGTCTGTCGCATAGGGGGATGCAGCTCGTCAACACTCCAAGGCCAGCGTCGTGAGGCGCTGGCAAAACAGGGTGGTACCGCGAAGAGACTGTCCCTCGCCCCTGGGTAGGGTGAGGGTTTTTTTTGTTCCCTTTTGTTGCAAGGAGGGTGCACATGGTGGCTCGCGTCGAGCACAGCGTTGTGACAGGTACACGGCCTGTTCCTGTGAACGGTCTGCAAAGCTACACCTTCGACTCGTTGCCGCTTCAGTACGGTGGCCATTTTGGTCCCGTGACGCTGGCGTACGAAACCTGGGGGCGCCTCAACGCGGCGGGTGACAATGCCATCCTGATTGCCCATGCCCTGACGGGCAGTTCGCATGCCCATGATCCTGAGCACCCGGACGACCCGAAGGCCGCCTGGTGGAACCCCCTGATCGGCCCCGGCCGGCCCTTCGATACGTCGCGCTACTTTGTCGTCTGCTCAAACGTGCTCGGCGGCTGCTATGGCAGTACCGGCCCCGCCTCGCTCGATCCGAACACGGGCCGGCCTTACGGCATGCGCTTCCCGCTGATCACGATCCGCGATATGGTCCATGCCCAGCGGCGCCTGGTAGAGCACCTTGGCATTCGGCGCTTGATTGTGGCTGGCGGCTCGATTGGGGGACAGCAGGCTCTGGAGTGGGCGGTCTGCTACCCGGAGCTGGTGGAGAAGGTCATTGTGGTCGCCGCCACGGCGGCCTTGACGGCTCAGGCGATTGCCTTCAGCGAGGTAGGCCGTCAGGCGATTATGCTCGATCCTCGCTGGCAGGGCGGCGATTATCCGCCCGGTCAGGGACCTGATGCCGGCCTGGCGATTGCCCGCATGCTGGGCATGATCACCTACCAGAGCGAAGAGGCTATGGAGCTGCGCTTCTCCCGTCGCCCGGCGCGCAGTGGCGAGGTGCCTTCGCCTACTCGCACCCCAAGCCTGGGCAGGCGCTTCGATGTAGAGAACTATCTGTACTATCAGGGTCAGGCGCTGGTGCGGCGCTTTGACGCCAATTCCTATCTCTATCTGAGCCGCGCGATGGATCTCTACGACGTCAGTGAGGGCTACCCTTCTCTCGACGCGGCTCTTGCTCGTATTCGCAGCCGAGCGCTCTTTATCGGCATCCGCTCCGACTTTCTCTTCCCGGCGGCGCGAGTCCGCTGGCTGGCTGAGCGTGTAAGGGAGCTGGGGGGAGACGCCACTTACGTTGAGCTGGATTCTCCTCATGGCCACGATGCTTTCCTGAAGGAGTGGGAGCAGATGAAAGCCGCTCTGGGCTGGCTGGAAGCCTGAGCGGGCCGCACCTGGCCCACTGCCCGTGGCCGGGCTAATCGCTCGCTCTCCAGTCCACCCGTCCTGGTGACTGGGGCGGCTGCCTGTCGTTAGATCTGGTTTTCTCAGGAGTAGATTCTCTCATGGCACTGAACAGCAATCGTAGTTATGGTTTTGAAACATTGGCGTTGCATGCAGGTCAGGAAACGGCTGATAGCGCCACAGGAGCCCGCGCCGTTCCCATTTATCAGACAAGCTCTTTTGTCTTTGATAGCCCGGAGCACGCCGCGGATCTTTTTGCCCTGCGCAAGTTTGGTAATATCTATACGCGCATCATGAATCCCACCCAGGACGCTTTCGAGCGCCGCATGGCTGCGCTAGAAGGCGGCGTGGGGGCGCTGGCAACCGCTTCCGGCCAGGCGGCAGAAACGCTGGCCATTCTGACCATTGCTGAGGCAGGCGATGAGGTGGTCTCCTCCACCAGCCTCTACGGCGGCACCTATAATCTCTTCCGCTATACCTTGCCGAAGCTCGGCATCACAGTACGCTTTGTCGACAGCCGTCACCCGGAGCAGTTGCGCGCCGCCATTACCGAGCGCACCAAGGCGGTCTATGCCGAAGCCCTGGGCAATCCTCGCCTGGACATGCTCGATATCGAGGCTGCGGCCGCTATCGCCCATGAGCACGGCGTTCCATTAATTGTCGACAATACCTTGCCCACACCCTATTTGCTGCAGCCTCTCAAGCATGGGGCCGATATCGTGGTGCATTCGGCCACCAAGTTCATTGGAGGACATGGTACCTCGATCGGGGGCATCATCGTTGACGGCGGTAAGTTTGACTGGGCTAACGGACGCTTTCCGGCCTTCACCGAGCCTGATCCCTCCTATCACGGCCTGCGCTACGTTGATGCCTTTGGGCCGCTGGCCTACATCATCAAGGCCCGTGTGCAGTTGATGCGCGATGTCGGGGCCGCGCTCAGCCCTTTCAACGCCTGGCTCTTCCTGCAGGGCCTGGAGACCCTGCCGCTGCGCATGGAGCGCCACAGCCAGAACGCCCTGCGCATTGCCGAGTTTTTGGAAGGTCATCCGGCGGTCAGCTGGGTCAGTTATCCTGGTCTGCCCAGTCATCCCCAGCATGAGCTGGCCGCGCGCTACCTGACGCATGGTTACGGGGCCATCCTCGGCTTTGGTATCAAGGGCGGGTTGGAGGCCGGTAAGATGCTGATCCGCCATGTGGAACTCTTCTCGCATCTGGCAAACGTGGGCGACGCCAAGTCGCTGATCATTCATCCGGCCAGTACGACCCATTCGCAGCTGACGCCCGATGAGCAACTGGAGACGGGCGTGACTCCCGATTTTATCCGCCTTTCGATTGGGCTGGAGACGGTCGAAGATCTGATTGAAGATCTGGATCAGGCCTTGCGAGCGGTCTCGTCCAGGCTTGGTGAACCGCTCGGTGTTGCGTAGGACGGACCAAGCGAGGCGAGCAAGTGACGGCTCGCCGGGGAGATAAAGGGTGATTGTCAATGGACGTTGAGTGTTCGCTCTGTGTGCTGAAGTTTGGTGGTACCTCTGTTGGCAGCGGCGAGCGCATTCGCCGCGTTGCTCAGATCGTGGCTCAGGTGGCCAGTAAAGCTCTCAGCGAAGCCGGACCTTTTCCCGTGGTAGTGGTCTCGGCTATGTCGGGCATCACCGATCAGTTGCTGCGCATCGCCCATCATGCGCGCCGTGGCGAGAGCAGCGAGTGGCGTCGCGAGCTGGTGGCCCTGCGGGAGCGCCATCTCCAGGCGGCGGAGAAGGCCGTCTCCGATAGCCAGCGCCTGGCGGCCCTGCGCGCCGATCTGGAGCAGGCCCTGGTCAGCCTGGAGAGGGAGGCCGCGGGTTGTGAGGAGTATGTTGATGCTGTGGCGGCCTGGGGTGAGCGCCTGTCGGTGCTCTTGCTGGCCGCCGCCATCGATGATCTGGGCCTGCCGGAGATCACGGCGGCCCCAGTGCGCGAAGAGGTCATTGTCACGGGGGAGCCACAGGGCACGGCTCCGAGCGAGCCTGGTGCTGTGATCGGGGCGGAGCCGTTAGAGGAAGAGACACGCGAGCGCGCGCGCCTGCTGCTCTGGCCTCTCCTCCAGCGGCAAACGATTCCCGTGGCGCCTGGCTTCATCGGACGCACGCGCGCTGGGCTGGTCACGACTCTGGGGCGCAACGGCTCCGATTACTCGGCGACCGTGATCGGAGCTGCCATCGACTGCCGCGAGGTCTCGATCTATACCGACGTCGATGGAGTGATGTCCGCTGATCCGCGCATCGTCACCAATGCGCGCCTGTTGCCGGCCTTGACCTATGCCGAGGCGGCGCGCCTCTCCTGGTTCGGCGCTAAAGTGCTGCATCCACGGACCCTGATCCCGGTAGCCCAGCGCAATATCCCTGTGCGCGTGCGCAATACTTTTCGTCCCCAGATACAGGGGACCTTGATTGGGCCGGAGGGCAGGTATCCCAGCGGCGCGACGGCCATTACAGTGCGGCGGCGTCTGGCGCTGGTGACCGTCGAGAGCACCAACATGTTCGGGGCCCCCGAGAACGCTGGCCAGGTCTTTGCTCTGGCGGCCCGCGTTGGTGCGGCGCCGGTAGCGATCTGCTCCTCTTCCGGCCACCATCTCTCTTTTCTGGTGGAAGAGCAGGCTGCCGACTCGGTGGTCTCTCTGCTCCAGCACGATCTGGGACACTGGCGTGTCAACTGCCGCCCTGGCCTGGCTGCCTGCGCCTGCCTCGGCTCCGGTTTCACGAGCGATCCGATGAGTCCGGCCCGCGCCATCAGTGCCCTGGCGCGCGAGCGCATTCCCCTAATCTCCCAGGGGGCTTCCGAACAGGGCATTATACTGATCATTGAGGATGGCGATAGCGAGCGCGCCTTGCGCTGTCTCCATCGCGATTTGATCGCACCGGTCATTCCTCTGGTCCGCCATCCGGCCCATGAGAAGCGTCTGGAGGCGCTGAAGGCCCGCTAGCGAGCGAGCTGGCCCTCGCGACGAGAGCAGCGCGGGGACCAGGTGAAAAGGAGGATATCTTGACAATGCCACAGATGCAACAACGTCTTCCGGTAGCGGTCCTGGGCGCGACTGGCATGGTGGGACAGCGCTTCATTGAGCTGTTGCAGGACCATCCCTGGTTTGAGCTGGTCGCCCTGGCGGCCTCCGATGCGCATGGAGGCCGTCCCTACGGCGAGGTGGCGCGTTGGCGTCTGGGGGGAAGCATGCCGGAGCAGGTAGCGCGGCTGCCGGTCCTGCCCTGTCGCCCGGAGGCCCTGCCAGAGGTCAAGATCGCTTTCTCGGCCCTGCCGGCGGAGGCCGCAGCGGAGGTCGAGGCGGCCTTTGCGCGAGCGGGAGTAGCTGTCTTTAGCAACGCCAAGACCTATCGTATGGAGCCTGACGTTCCGCTGTTGGTGCCCGAGGTGAATGCTGAGCATGCCCTGGCCATTCAACAGCAGCGCAGGCGCCGGGGCTGGAGCGGCTGCATTGTGACAAACCCCAATTGCTCGGCAACGCCACTGGTGATGGCCCTCAAGCCCTTGCAGCAGGCCTTTGGGGTACGCAAGGTCCTGGTGACCACCATGCAGGCTATCTCGGGAGCCGGCTATCCCGGCCTGCCGTCCTACGATATCCTGGATAACGCCATCCCCTTCATCTCCGGCGAGGAGCCGAAGGTTGAGAGTGAGACCCTGAAAATGCTCGGCGAGTGGCGGGAGGAAGCCGGCTTCAGCATGGCCTCGCTGGTGGTTAGCGCCCACTGCAATCGCATCGCCACGCGCGAGGGCCATCTGGAGTGTGTGAGCGTCGAGCTGGAGCGCCAGACCTCACCTGAAGAGATCATCGCCGCCTGGGAGCACTTCCTGCCTGAACCGCAGCGCCTAAAGCTGCCGAGCGCTCCCCTGCCGCCGCTCATCTACCGCCAGGAGGATGATCGTCCGCAGACCCTGCACGATCGCGAGGCGGGTCGGGGGATGGCTGTGACCCTGGGACGTCTGCGCCCCTGCCCTGTGTTGAGCTATAAATTTGTCGTGCTGGGCCACAATACCATTCGCGGCGCGGCGGGCGGCTCCCTGTTGAACGCCGAGCTGTGCGTCAGCAAGGGCCTGCTCTGAACAAGGGCTGATCGCCCCTGCAAGCAGAGCGAACGGACCAGCCAGTCGGCGAAGAGAGGCGGGCGAAAGCTCCTGTGGAGCGGGAACATCGCCCGCCTCTCTTCTCTCGGTCGGCCTGGAGCCAGCTTCACCGGCCTGTTACGGCCAGGCTTGCCTGGGTGCGGATCAGGTCGGGAATCAGGTACTGGGCATTGGGACTGCCCAGACCGGTGACGGCGTCCCAGCCGGCTTGAGCCGAATAGCCAGGAACGTGCACGCCCTGGTCAACGCTGTTATTCCCAACAGTAATGTCGTGGAAATCGCGCTGGTAATTGGCTGAAGCGGCAATTGTATAGAGGGCGGGGTTGAGGAAGCCGAGGGGATGACCGGCCATCTGGTTGGCGATTGCCGCCAAGGCTGCCCACATAGGGGCGGAGGCGCTGGTCCCCCCGACCGTCTCCCAGGCGCCGCGGAAGTAGAAAGGAAGATTGGTGGCAGGATCAGCGGCGGCGGCCACATCGGGGACACCGCGCCGGCCCTGAAAAGCGGCCTGGCTGGCGGTGGGCAACAACTTCTGATAGGCTGGCTGAGAGAAGAAGCTGCTGAAGCCGCCTCCGCTGCGATCCCAACCAATCTCCTGTACCTGGCTCCCTCGGCGCAGCAAGGTCGTTCCTCCGACGCTGGTCACCCAGGGCAGATCGGCGGCGAAGCTTGTCGTCGCTTTGGGCGAGAGCCGCGACATATTCAGATCGGCATAGTCGGTCGCCCCATTATCTCCCGAGGAGCTGAAGAAAGTCATATGCTCCTCCAGGGTTGCTCGCTGAAGTAAGGCATTCCACTGTTGGATCTCCTGGCGGCCAGCAGCATCCTCCAGAGTCACTTCTGAGGCACCCCAGCTTTGCGAAACGATCGTGCCCAGGTGGTGATCGATGGCGTACTGGATCAGTTGGCGAAACTCTGGCAGACCAACCGTGCCCTCCGTCTCAGCAACCGGACTCACCAGCACGACAATATTGGCATCAGGAGCCAGAGCATGGATGATCTCTACATCGAGTTCAGTTTCAGCAGCCCAGCCGCTCTTATCGTGATGTGGATCGTACTCTGGCTTCTGGATGGGCTGGATCACCTGAACCCTGGTTAGGGGGAGGTGAAAGCGACGGCTGAAGACATCCAGGTCCTGCTGTAAGGTCGAGCTGCCGAACGAGACGATGTCGATGATGGTCTGGCCCTTGCCAGTGTAGCCGCGTTCGATCAGCGGCTGCAAGCCGTAGTATTGGCGAAGCTGGAGAGGAGTATAGCAGGTGACCTCGGAGCTAAAGAGGACCGGAGGACAGCTCTCCGTCGCCGTAGGTGTGGGGCTTGGAGTTGGGGTCGCCTTTGGACCGTTGCTCATCCCGGGCAGACCTGCGCAGCCACTGCAGGCCAGCGCCAGGATGAGGTATATCAGCGTCAGTAGCGCGAAAAAAGGTTTCTGTGGGCCGTGACTTTGCATCCGGCTCTCCTTCTGTCTGATAAAGAATCCCCGTTTGCTCTTGAGGCGATGCGATGCCTGGGGTGGGTGCAACCAGGGCCTGCAGCATTCCGTAGCGCTTCACTGCGGCTCAATGCGAGAGCAGTATATCCTGTAGGAGCAGAAAGGTCAATTCTTCTTCACAGTAATATCTCTTATCTCAAAAAGATTCCATAAGCCTGGCTTCACTGGGAGCCAGCCGGGGGCCGACCTGGCCCTTCGCTCAGACCGGGGGCAGCCAGACAGTTAAGGAGCCTCCTCCTCTCGAGGTACTATGGTCCTAAGAGTAGCAGGGCGCGCTTGACCGCCATCGACCTTTCAGAGTACATTCAGGCATGATGACATAGAAAGATATCAATAAGAAGGCGCGCAACAACGCGGCTCATATTTTCAACGATAGGAATGGAGCATGCTATCATTTAAGGACCGTCAAGGTAGAGTCGCAGAAACGCAAGAACGAGCTGAGGAGCCGATCCGTATGCCTGGGCTAGTCACCCAGCTATCGCCGGTGGAGCAGCTTGCCTTTCCGGCTCAGCCGGAGACCTTTGCGGGTGTGGCTGAGCTGAGCGATGGTCAGCAGACGCCTCTCCCGGAGGTGGGGGGCGAGGAGGGAGAAGAGCAGACGGCCCTGTTGCCAGTAGCCGCGGGGGCTGCTCTGGAGAAAGCGGAGCCGGAGACCGGCCAGCTTCCCGAGCTGCAGACAGCCCTCATGCCGCTGATAAGTGCCAGCAATCCGAGCGCAGCGCGTCCCCCGCTCGTCATTCGCGGCGATGGCAAAAAAGCGCTCAGGCGTCAGGACAGCGCTCAGCCGCTTCCGCGGAAGCGCTGGCATGTCCATGCGGCGGTCCTGGTCCTGGTGGCGCTCATTCTCACCGGCACCCTCCTGACGGTGCTGCCCGAGAGTCCTGTCGGGGCCCGCAACGGGGGTGGTCTCTTCCAGTCCATCATGAGCATGATCCCGAGCAACAGCGGCAGCTCCAGCACGCTGGATCTGGCCGCCATGCGCGCCGCCACGGCCACAGCCATTGTGCGCAGCGGCGTTGGTTATGATCCCGGTCCCTCTAACCCGACCGGTACACAATCTGGGCCGGTTGTTGGCAGCTCCTCGGGTGATCCTTTCCCTTACGGCCAGTGCACCTATTGGGCCGACTACCGCTATCACCAGCTTACCGGCGTCTGGGTGCCCTGGGGCGGCAACGCTGATGAGTGGGTGGCCGGAGCCAGGGCCAATGGCTGGGTTGTATCGACTCAGCCCCACGTCCCTTCAATTATCGTCCTGATGCCCGGTGTCCAGGGAGCCAATATCTACTACGGTCACGTCGCGGTCGTCGAGAGCCTGACCTCCGATGGCGGTGTCTACACGAGCAATATGAACTGGTACGCCAATGGCGGCGGCTGGGGAATCGTCTCCTACTACACCTTCTATCCAGGCAGCGGTGTCTATTTTGTCTGGATCTAGTTTCTAGACCCAAGGGCTGGCCCGGTGCAACCAGGCTGCTTCTCCCCTGGACAGCTCTGCCGATACCCTGGCCGGCCACTAGGACAGGCCAGAGGCAGCGGTCGGACCTCAATAAGACAATAAAATCTAGCGAGAAGAGGGGAAGAGGAGCCTCCAACAGGCTGGGCCAGCCTCTTCCCTCTCTGAGCTTCGCCCTCTCGCCTATCTTCCTGCTAACCTTGGCCCTTTTCCTCTGCCTCGTCTCCTGCCTCCTCCTGAGCCAGGCCCGTAGGCGCCCTCCCTTACTCAGTCGCGGCTCCCCCCTGTCCTCCTTGTCTGCCCTTTCTTCTGTTCCCAAGACCTGCCTGGTGGCGCTGAGGAACCTTTGGGTAGCCTGCCCTTGCTCATACGCCAGCTAGCGCCTTCGGCCCCACTTCAGCTCATTTTTCGTCTCTCAAAACAGCTTTACAGATAATTACTGCTAGCTTGCTATATAAGCGATGATTAGTACAATACTACTATTGAGGAGCAAAAGACCCTTGACCGGCGGCGCTCTGCTCCGGTAGAGTCAAACACATGTCGAAGGCAAACTGGTCTTACTCTAGCCGGATCGTGGAGCGTATATGTCGCGCTTAAAGGGTAGTCGAGGTACCGCCGTTGAAAAGGGAGCGGAGGAACAGCATGCCGGCGAGCAGGTAAGGAAGACAGAGAAGCTGGCAGCGCTTGCCGAGCGTCCAGCTTCATTGCCGGCCTCTGGAGAGACGGGCGGTGAGATCGGAATTCAGGCCGCCCCCAATAAGCGATCCGCGGAAAAGGGGCCGCTCGCGCCGTCAAGGGAAGAGGGAGCATCCCCCGCAAGCCTGCCGGTGGCGCACAGCCAGAGGCGCCTTCCGCTGGTCATTCACGGTGTCTCCGCCGGAGGGACAGGAGGAGGACCGCCGTCACCGCGTCGGCCCTGGTGGCGGCTGCCAGTTACCCTCAGCCTGGTCATATTGATGCTTCTGATAACTTTAATGACTGTTTTGCCGGCTGGCCCGGGTGAGGATGGCAAGGGGTTTAATCCATTGCGCTCCGTCATCAGCTTTATTCGCAATGGGCAAGACAACACCTACCAGATTAGTCCGCAGGCGGCCACGGCTACGGCTGTCACTCAGGATGGCTATGACAACGGGCCGCTGCACTATCCGGGGCTGCCCTTGCAGCCGACGGAGGGAGATCTCAACCGCTTTGCCTATGGACAATGCACCTACTGGGCCAACCTGCGCTATCACGAGCTGACCGGCTACTGGGTGCCCTGGCAGGGAGATGCCTATCAGTGGGTAGCGGGAGCCGAGCAATACGGCTGGATAGTCTCTTCGCAGCCCCATGTCCCATCGATCATTGTGCTGCAGCCGGGCGTCCAGGGGGCCAGCAGCTATGGGCATGTTGCAGTAGTAGAGCGCATCAATCCCGATGGCAGCGTCTACACCAGTAACTACAACTGGTACGCCAATGGCGGCTGGAATCGCCTCTCCTATGCGACCTTCTATCCTGGGCCTGGTGTGGCTTTCGTCTGGCACCCCTGATGGCTCGAGAGCCGGCCCTGCGGCCTGAGTTGGTAGCCAGGCTCTCGCCGGTCGGAGCAGTGCACCCGGCCAGCAAGGCGCGGCCAGACCTGAGCCAGCATACTGTGGGGCTTCAGGAGAAGCAGGCTCACTCAATGCCCCTTGTTTGCTAGCCAGGGACATTGCGCACCTTGCGAGAGGGACATACAATATGGCTGGGTCCGCTATCACCAGGCGGGCGCGGGCAGAAGGGCGAGCTGGCAAGCTGGCGAAGCCGGTTGCTCGGGGGTAGCCGGGCTGCCCTTCCCTCCTGCTGTTGAAGGCTCGCCATGGTAAGCGGTCTCTGTTGATCGCGAGGGGCACTGCTGCGCGATCAGCGAACGACGGCTGGCGATGCTGCCTACAGTCGGCTGCATCTGGAACGAGCACAAATCTGATCTGGAGAGAGGAAAGCCCGATGCGCACCAAAATAACCGTTGTTGGCGCCGGTTTTGTTGGAAGCACGCTCGCACAGCGTCTGGCAGAGCGCGACTATGCCGACGTCGTAATGTACGATATTGTGCCCAATATGCCGCAGGGCAAAGCGCTGGACATGCTCCAGGCCGGCCCCATCCTTGGCTACGATAGCCTGGTCGTTGGCACCAACGATTATGCCGACACGGCCAACTCCGACCTGGTGGTCATTACCTCCGGTTTCCCGCGCAAGCCCGGCATGTCGCGCGACGACCTGCTGCGCAAGAATCAGGAGATCGTCACCCAGGTTGTGCAGGAAATCATCAAATACTCGCCCAACTGTATGCTCATTGTCGTGACCAACCCACTGGACGCCATGGCCCAACTGGCCTACCATGTCAGCGGCTTCCCCCGCAATCGGGTTGTAGGCATGGCCGGTGTCCTTGACACCGCCCGTTTTCGGACCTTCATCGCTCAAGAGCTAAACGTCTCGGTGCGCGATGTCCAGGCCTATGTCCTGGGCGGCCACGGAGACACAATGGTTCCCTTAGCCCGCATGTGTACGGTGGCGGGCGTGCCCATCTCGCAGCTACTGCCCGCGGAGCGAATCCAGCAGATTATTCAGCGCACGCGCGACGGCGGAGCGGAGATTGTCAATCTGCTGGGGACCGGCAGCGCCTATTTTGCCCCGTCGGCGGCAGTTCTGCAGATGATCGATTCGATCGTGCTGGACAAAAAGATGATCATGCCCTGCTCGGCCTATCTGCAGGGCGAATATGGCATACACAACCTCTTTGTCGGAGTGCCGGTCAAGCTCGGAGCGAACGGCGTAGAGCAGGTCATAGAGCTGGAGCTAACCGAAGAAGAGCGCGCCCTCCTGCGCAAATCGGCGGCGGCGGTGGAAGAACTGATCAAGGTCATGGGCATTTAGCCCCGGCGAGAGAGGAGTATTCTGCTCGAGAGCGATGGGGCCGTCTGTAGTGCAGCAGAGCAGCACGCCAACAGGCGGCCCCCTGCTGTAAGCGAGGGCCTGGACTGAGATGGCAGCCTGCAGCCAGACTAATCCTCTCCCCCGTCGGCCTCCGCCTCAGCAACCTCCTCTAGAGCAGCCTCCGTCTGAGCGGACTCCTTCTCACCTTCATCCTCACCCTCAGTGCTCAGCTCATGTGAGGCGCCGGCAACTATCAGCACGTACTCGCCCCGCGGCTTCTCCCTGGTGATCACCTCCAGTAAAGAGGAGAGCGTCCCCCGATAGACCTTCTCAAACACCTTGGTCAGCTCATTAGCGAGCGCCGCCGGTCGGTCACCAAAAACCTGGAGCGCATCGCGCAGGAGGTCGACCAGCCGGTAAGGGCTTTCATAGTAGATGAGCGTATAGGGCGACCGGCGATCGGCCTCCAGAAAACGCCGCCTCCGACCCGCCTTGCGAGGAGGAAAGCCGCGGAAGGTGAAGCTGTGCACTGGCAGACCGGAGAGGACAAGGGCCATAACGAAGGCGGCAGGACCAGGGATCATCGTCACCGGAATGCCGGCCTGGATGGCGCGCTGCACCAGGGTATAGCCCGGATCAGAAATACCGGGCGTGCCCGCATTGGTCACCAGGGCCACCGACTTTCCCTGCTTGAGCAGCATCTCAATCTGGCGCCCGGCTCGCTCCTCGTTATGCTCATAGAAAGCGATCTGTGGCTTGTGAATATCGTAATGCCTCAAAAGGATAGCTGTCTTGCGTGTATCTTCGGCGGCAATCAGATCGACGCTGCGCAGAACCTCCAAGGCCCGCAGCGAGATATCGCCAAGATTGCCGATCGGTGTTGCAACAAGATAGAGTGTGCTCATGCCAACTTATCCACCTGATGCGAAACTAAGAATGGTTGCCAGTCCCCCCGGCGCGGGTGCAGGCTTGGGCTGCGCCACCGCTCGGAGCAGAGCGGACGCGAGTTACCAGCCCCACTGGCGGCAGCGCCCCATTAGTAATATTGGGAGGGTTGGACAGGAGCTAACCAGCCTGAAGCGTTGTAGTAAGTGAGAACCTTGAGGCTGTGCCGAAGGGCTGGGGCCTGGGTTGGAAGTGCGACGACAGAGTCTGCAGCTTACGTGCCGTGGGGGATACGGCAAGACAGCTATGATCGCTGCCGGCGCTGGCGCAGTTGCCGCCGCGGCGGCGCACGGCGGGGGAAAGTGGAAGGGGTACATCCAGTCTTGTACCGATGGCCATAGAAAACAGATAGAAGCATTGCTCATAACTCTAACTTGGAACCAATCCGTAACGGCTCGAAAGTGTGCTGAAATGCTGGCCGGCGAGAGAGATTATAATCGAGAGAGAGACTGTTCCGCTAGCACTGTAATCGTTGAACTTATTCCTGGCTTGAATGTGGGAAGGCTACCCCCTCTGAAGATCAAGGCGCTGGCACTCGCAAAGCATTTAGCTATTGTTGTATAATGATAGAGGAGCTAATCTTCGCCACCAGCGTAGTTGTATCTCAAATATGTGAATTTTGTATTCAAATCAAAAGGGAATGAGCCGTATTTTTGCTGCTCCTGAATCAGGCTAACCAGTTAACCCCCTGGGGACAATCAGGCTAGAGAGAAGTACCCATAGAGAGAGAACCTATCTGGCTACTCCTTAAACTAATAATGCACGATATATTGACCTTGTGCCCTAAGTATGATAGAGTAGACTTGATGTTTTGCTTAGACTGCTCATCCCTGGATGTTGATACATCCCTTGCTTACTGATTCGCTGCGGCTTGTAGAAGCCTGCTCAAAACCGCTGCTCAGCCAGCCAGGGATGGCAGCGCGGCGGCATCCATCGGCCTGGTCCCCTGGAGCGCTGCGGCGCTTGTCCAGGTGGGTGCCTGGCCTGTCAGACAAGCAAGCGAGCATACTTTCGAGAGAGCAAGCGGAATCTCGGAAAGGAAAGTCCTTATGCCATCGACGGAAACTGCGAACGTGGGTAAAGCGGTTGCTGCCCGAGTGGGCACCAATATCCGTGAGGTGCGCACGCGGTTGGGCCTCACCCAGGCGCAACTGGCGTCGCCTGAGTTCTCAATTTCATATATCTCCGCGATCGAGAGGGGCAAGATCCGCCCCTCGCTCAAAGCCCTCTCCATTCTTGCCCGGCGGCTGGACGTCCCGCTGACCTTCCTCCTGGAAGGCTCGCCGGCGGGGGCGGCTGAGGCGCGAGCTGTGGGGTACTCGCCGGCGGACTCCGGTCCCGACCAGCGAGTCGAGGTTGATCTGCTGCACGCTGGCATTCTCATCCAGCAGCAAGCCTACGAGCAGGCCGGGCAGTTGCTGGCCCCTCTCCAGCCCGAGCGCCTGACGACCGATCAGGCTTTCCGCCTCTATCTGCTGCGCGGTCTGGTCCACCTGGGGGCGGGCGAGTATCAGGAGGCCGTTGTCGACCTTCGGGCCGCCGTCAGCCAGGGCGAGGGCATGAATGAGATCGAGTACAGCGAGCGGGCGCGTAACTACCTTGGCAAGGCCTACTTTCTCCTCTACAACTACACGCTCGCCCTGGAAAACCATCAGCACTGCCTGGAGGTGATCGAGGCCGGTCAGATCAAGGACCCGATCTTCTCGCTGGAGGTCTATAGCAATCTGGCCAACGACTACTTCCGGCTCGGCGAGCTGGAGAAGGCTGTGACCTTCTATCACCGCGCTCTGGAGACCCTCGACGAGGTCTATCGCGACAGTCGGGCCTTCGCCCGTCGCTATATGGAGATCAGTCAGCAGTATCGCAGCGCTGGCAAGCTGGCGATGGCTCGCGACTACGCGATGCGCAGCCTGGCCATTTATGAGATGCGCGACGAGCAGCGCTTGATTGGTCTGACCCATCAGCAGCTCGGCAAGGCTCTGGAAAAGCAAAACAACCTGCCGGGGGCCGAGGAGGAGTATCGCCGCGCCATTGAGATCGAGCGCGAGCTGAACGATGAGGTGGCGGCCTCGCTCTGCCATACGAGTCTGGCTGAGCTGCTCCTCAAGGAGGGGAAGCTGACCGAAGCCGAGCGCGAAGCTCAGGAGGCTCTCAACCTGGCTCGGGCCAGTCAGGACCCCCGTACCCAGGGACAGGCCCTGATCGCCCTGGCCCAAATCCGTCATCACGAGAGCGATTTCGCCAGCGCCGATGAGCTATTCCATCAGGCTCTCGATCTTCTCGATCGGGCCAATGCCCACGAGCTGGCGGCCAGCGCCTACTTCCGCTATGCCAATCTCCTGGAACAGCGGGGTGAGGTGCAGCGTAGCCTCAATGCCATTAAGAAAGCCTATGAGCATCAGCGCCAGGGGAAACTGGGTGATCTAGAGTAGCCCACCCGGCCCACTACCGCCCGCACCAGGCGAGCAGTAGGACCGGGGCTACTCTTCTGCCTCTCTTGCTTCCGCCTCAGCGGGTTGGCTGCCTGGCAGAGAGGCCGCTGAGGATCGAGGACCTACCTGGGCTTTCTGCAAGCTGCAGGCTGACACTGCGGCCGCTCAGCGGGGCGCAGGCCGGCCCGGCCAGTAGCTCCCACCCCTCTCGGTCCCCCTGACCTACCTGCTCTGCTCGCTGGCTCGTGGCGCTCCCACCGCGGCGCCTCCTCAGCGCGCCACGGTGGTTCCGCTCCCTCCCCTTGCCTGACGATGCAGGCCCTTACTTCCTCGCATTTGGAGACATAAGTTGCACCATGCCGCATAGTGTTGCAGTACATCTCTCCGTGCTTTGTCTCCTTGCCTGATCACGCAAAAGCAGATATACTGCTGTGAGATCCTGCATAGACTGCCTTCGGGAGGGAGGCTTCACCTGATCCTAGAGTCTTTAAAGGGGAATCTTGAGCATGCCATTCACGGCCCGTGATCTGCGATATGAGCCGGAAAAAAGCTTCCCAGCGCTGGAGGCTTTTCTCCGGCAGCGGGCTCAGCGCTATCTGGGGCCGCTGCAGTACGATGCTGAGGAGGTCGATCTGGTAGTGAGCCACGTGGTCGAGCGCCTGGTTGCCTTGGGGCTGCTAGGAGGGGGAACGCGCCAGCCTGAGACGGTGCTGGACCAGCTGAGTGAAGCCCAGTTCTACGCCTTCCTCAATAACTGCGTGCGTCATAAGGCGATCGATCGCCTGCGTCGACATCACCATCAGGTGACCCCCTTCTCGGCCTTGGAGGAGAGCGAGGAGGCTCAGGGCGAGGCCGATCCTTTGGGCGAAGTGACCGTCTCGCTGTGGGGTATCCCTCCTTTTGCTCATCCCGAAGATGCTGCCCTGGCCGCCGCCACTCAGCGGGAGCTGCGCGCCCTGCTGAAGCACTGCATTAAGGCCCTGGCCAGCGCTCCACGCCAGCTGCGGGCTGTGTTGCAGGAACTGGAAACGATCGGGGCGCTGGACCTGGCTCGCGAGGTGGTGGAGGAACTGCAGGCCATCGCTGTCACTCCCCTTTCCGCCGAGACCCCCCTGCCACATCTCAGCCAGCATCGCGATCACGCCTATAAAAAGTTGCGCTCCTGCCTGCAGTCGCAAAGTTCCAATTTGGCGGTTGTTGTTGCTCTGCGTCTAACAGAGTATGAGACCTGGCTCTCTTCCGAAAGAAAGAAGGAAGCTGCCGGTGAGGTGGCGGTGCCAATCCAGGAGCTGGCGCGTGCGGGGCTGACGCTGTCCGAGGTCAAACAGGGACTGAGGCAACTGGCTTTCGAGGGCCTGCTGAACTGGCATGAGGGGGATGAGATCGTGCATCTCGATGCTGCTCGCCTTCGCCGGCTGGCTCGTTACTATCGGATCGAATGAAGGCAAGCCCTGAAGTACCCCCCGATCGAGAGGAAGGAAGGAGGTTGTGAATGAGCAACCACAGCAACGATGAGCAGGAGATAACGCAGCCGTATCCGGATCCTTCTGGGGGACTGGCACGCTGGTTGCAGGAGTTGATGTTACCCCCCAATGCGCCGGCTCCTTCCCCCTCATCTTCTGGCGAGCAGCTCACCTTGCTCCAGAGCAAAGATGACCATCTGCGCCTCTATCAACAGATTCCTGATTTCTGTGAAGCCCTCATTAAGCACGATAATAAGGTTTTTCTTCGCTATGCTGGTCTCATCTATCATCTGATCGGCTGCTCGCTATGCCGAACCGTCTATGTAGAGACCTATACCGCCCTGGCAGAGGTCATGGCCACGCAGCCTCTCCCTCCCGAGCAGGAGATCCTTTTACGTCCCCCGATCGTGGTGCCACCGGTCCCGGCCCGCTCCCTCGTTCATCTCTGTCAGAGCCTGATTCGCCAGGCGGAGCTGCTCTTGCGTCAGGCGGAAGGTGAGCCGGAGGGGGAAGAGGCGCTTGAAAGTGCCCGGCAGCTCCTGCAGCGGGCGATCCGTCTGAGCGCCGGACTGACGCAGCAGCGCGAGCAGGCCCTGCGCGATCTTGTGCGCGTAGCGACCCTGGTGAACGAGCACAAGGGGCCGCCACGCGAGCCGCCGCTTTACGCCTACGAGCCGCGCCAGCTCGGTCCAGTTGCCCGTTCGGCGCGTAGGAGCGCTGCCCTTTCTGGGGGGGCAGGTGGATTGTCTGCCGGCCAGCAGGCGGCGCCAGCGATCCTCTTGCAGGCGGGTCCCTACGAAGGAAAAATAGAGCAGGAAGGCGATCTGCTGGTCCTCACTCTGCAGGGATTGCCTCCGGAGCTGCGTGGTCAGTTCCTGGAGGCGGCTCTGCCTCTAGGAACCCTGATCGAGGCCGTTGGCTGGTTGGGCGGCGATCCGCAAGCCATTCGCTCGCCGGAGCCAGTAGACGCTCAGGGCCGACTGCGCTTCCCTCTGGGCCGCACCTCGCTCCGGTTGAGCAAGGCGGAGGAACGCCACATCCTCGAGGTGGCCTTCATGCGTCTGGAGCTGCGCCCCTGCGGATCCTAGGAGGGGCAGAGGCCGACCCTCCCATCCGATCTGTCTGGGCGGAGGGAGAGGGAGAGAGAGACCGGGCCTTCGCTCAGGAGAGAGGGCGGCTCTGGGCGATCTCATAGGCGCGGCGGAAGTGAAGAAAGGCTTCGCGTGCCTCCCCGCGTTCCTCAAGCAGACGGGCATAGGTGCTGTAGTATTCGGCAAGCTGGTCGCGGTCGATATGAAGCCGCTCGAAAAGGGCCAGGGCCTGACGGCAGCATCGATCTCCCTCCTCGTAGCGGCCCTCCTCGTAGGCAAGTTGGCCGAGCAGGAAAAGTGTCTCTGCCTGAATAAGGTTGTCGCCGGCGGACCGCGTCAGGGCCAGGGCTTGCTCGCTGTAGGCTCTGGCCTCAGCAAGCTGGCGCTCATGGTGAAAATGCCAGTGGGCCAGATGGAAAGCGGCGCTGGCGGCCTGTAGCGGCTCGCTGGTCCGCCGGAACAGGTCGTGCAGCGTTGCCAGCGCTTGTCGGCGGCTGGCATCGTCCCCGCTTCGCAGCCGGGCATAGTAGAGCAGATGGGTGATCTCTCCCTGTAGGCGGGTGAAGCGCCGCCACTCCTGAAGGGCCAAAGCTTTATGGGCACTGAGGAGGGCCAAAGGGTAGTTGCCTTGCTGCGCATAGCCGGCGCTCTGCTCATAATAGACCTGCTCGGGAAGGCGAGCGGAAGCCGCACCGGCCTGCTCGCTCAGGGCTGCTGCCCGCTCTAGGGACGCGATCGCTCGTTCCGGCTCGCCTCGCCTGAGATAATGCTCTCCAAGGCTGAAATAGCATCGAATAAGGAGAAAATAGTCTTTCGGAGTAATTCTCTCAGAAATACTTATACTCTCATTATAGAAAAACTCTGCTAAATGATAATTTTGCATAGAAAAATTTACAATACCTGAAAAATAGAAGATAAGGGCTTTTAGGTGAGAGGGATCGTAATCAGCCAGGAGCTGGCGACACTCTTCGAGGGAGCGCTCGGCCTCAGAAAGGCGGCCAGCGGAGAAGGAGGCGAGGGCGAGAAGATAATAGACCCGCGCCTTATCGTGGCGCGGGAGGAGGAGCCCGATCAATTGGTGCAGGGTGGAGGTGGCCCGGGCCAGCTCACCCTCGTGAATCCAGACCTCGCACTCCAGCAACTGAAGGCGCAGCTCGCTCTCGTTAGCCAGCGCCTGCGTGCGCCGTCCATTGCGAGCCATCAACGGGGCGATTGCTCCACCTCCGGCCTCGGCCAGAAGCTGGGAAGGAGAAACGCTCAACCGACTCGCCAGGATCTCTAGCGCTCGGATCGATGGCTGAATCTGTCCGCGCTCGATGGCGGAGATGTAGCTCACGGAAAAGTCCTTCCCGGCTAGCTGGCTCTGGGTGAGTTTTCTCGCCTGTCTGATCGCTCGCACTCTTGCCCCTACTGAAGACCCGAGGTGGTTGGGCGTCTTTGGTGACATAGAACCCTCCTACGTACAGCACACTCGTGAATATGAATGGGGAGTCAATAAATAAATAACTTCCTCATAAAAGAGATTGTAAATTCTTTTTATTGTTGTGTCAATAGCAGGAAAAAATCAGCACGCAAAAAAGTCCCTTTCTTGTGTTACAACTAAAGCTCTCTCCAAATATTGGTCTCCTGAATGAACAGCGTATTGCAGCAGTCATCACAATGCTATGCACAGTTCAATCGAAATTCAAGTGGGGACCAGCTCCTCTCGAGAAACGCCGCCCGCCTGATGACCTGCTCGAACTGTGTATCTATCTTTCCCTATGGCCAGATAGCTTAGAAGCTCTCTAGATCTGGTACTATCTGACTCTGCCCCTTGTTGAGAAGCTGGCCACCGTTCCAGGCGAGGAGTGGTGTGCTGCAAGTGGCAGCTCCCTGCTGACGGCGGCCCTCTTTCCCTGTATAATCAAGGCAACCTGGACTTCTGGGAGGGTGAGTCTTGCAATGTTTCGCTTCCTAACCGCCGGTGAATCGCATGGGCCTTGCCTGACTATCATTGTCGACGGGCTGCCTGCTGGACTAGAGATTGATCGTGAGGCCATCGACCGTGACCTCCGTCGTCGTCAGGGTGGCTACGGGCGTGGGGGACGCATGAAGATCGAGAAAGACAGCGTGCGTTTCCTCTCTGGCATTCGCCATGGTCGGACGCTCGGCTCGCCGGTGACCATGCAGATCGAAAATCGCGACTGGGTCAATTGGCAGCAGGCCATGAGTGTGGAGCCAGTGGAGGAGCCGCCCGAGCCGGTGACGCGCGTGCGCCCTGGTCACGCCGACTTTACCGGGGCCATCAAATATGGCCATCGCGATGTACGCAATGTGATTGAGCGGGCCAGTTCGCGTGAGACGGCGGCGCGTGTGGCGGTAGGCTCTCTTTGCCGCCAGCTTCTTCAGCCCTTTGGAATCTCCATTCACAGCCATGTGCTGGCCATTGCCGATGTTGGCTATGAGGAGCCGCGTCCGCTGACGCGCGATGCCTATCCCCCGAGCCTGTGGGAGCAGGTTGAGGCTTCGCCCATGCGCTGCGCCGACCCCGCCTTGACCGAGCGCATGATTGCACGTATTCTAGAAGCGAAGCGGACTGGCGATACCTGCGGAGGTGTCTTCGAGGTGGTCGCCCTTGGAGTCCCGATCGGCTTGGGCAGTTACAGTCAGTGGGACCGGCGGCTGAGCGCGCGCCTGGGCCTGGCCATGCTGAGCATCCCTTCGGCCAAGGCGGTGGAAATCGGGGCGGGGTTGGAGGCGGCACGGCGCACCGGCTCCCAGGTGCATGATGTCTTGCGTCATGGGGCTGATGGAAGCTGGTACCATCTCACCAACAACGCCGGGGGCCTCGAGGGTGGGATCACCAACGGCGAGCCGCTGGTGGTGCGGGTGGCTCTGAAGCCTATTCCTTCCCTGGCGCATCCGTTGCCCGCTGTTGACCTGGCCAGCGGCGAGAATATCGAGCAGACCCGCTATGAGCGCAGCGATGTCTGCGTGGTACCTGCCGGTGGTGTCGTCGGCGAGGCTATGATGGCGATTGTTCTGGCCGAAGCCCTGCTGGAAAAGTACGGCGGCGATAGCCTGGAGGAAATGCTGCGGCATTTCCGTTCCAGCCAGTCAGTCTAGCCAGAACCAGATCAGGTCTGCCGGCGAACGACTACGGCTGGACGCGGCCTGGCCTTAAAGAGATTGAGAGGCGGCCAAACCACCGCCAGCGAGGTGCTGGGCTGAACTGTGGCCTCGCCAGGCCGGTCCACTCCAGGACCTTGCTTGCTCTCGGCAGGGCTGACCGGCGGGTCGATCCTGCCGTGCTCAGTTCTCTTCGTGTTGTTGTCGTATCGTGGGCCTCTCTCTCGCCGAGAGAAAGGGCTGTCTTTTCTGCCAGCAGGCATTGCAGAAACCGCTGGCCACCAGGTCAAGCGTTAATCCGTGAAAGCCGTACTGCTGCTGCAGGTCTTCGTGCAGATTCCCGAGCAGGTTCTCATCCAGGTGGATAATCACGCGGCAGCCGCGACAGATGAGATGATGATGGGCCTTGCCCGGAGCGCACTCATAGCGCGGCGGCTCCCCCGGCAGACGGTTCTCGCGCACCAGCCCTAGCTCTTTGAGCAGTTCGAGCGTGCGGTAGATGGTCGAGAGGCTGACCGCCGGATTCTGCTGCTGCACGCGCTCGCTGATCTGCTCGATGCTCAGATGGGCATTGGCTTCATGAATGACGTTCAAGATCATCGAGCGCTGCGGCGTGAGACGGTAGCCGCGCTTGCGGAGAATTTCGTTTGATGACTTGGCATAGTGGTGCATAGCTGGAACCCTGACCTGTAATTGGCTTGAGCTGCCCTCGCTGAGAGGAGAACAGCCGGGCAGCGCCATTGGCTGCTCGCGAGCGATTGATAGATCTTGGGAGCGACCTTCCCTGAATCCTAGCATGGCCAGATGCAGGGCGTCAATGAGAGATCTGGCCGGCCAGGGGCCGTCCCTGCCCTGAAAAGGCTAGAACGAAGCTCAGGCGCCTGCTGCGCCCTCTCGGCGGACAGAGAAGGCAATAGTCGGGGGAATCTGCCAGGCAGGGAGACCCCAAGAAGGGCCTGGCTGCTCGCCCGCGCTGGCGAGCTGGCTCATCTGCTGAGTGCACGGTGCGACGAAGGAGGATGGCACCATGACTGCAACGCATTTCTGGCGCTCTGTCGTTGATCCACTGCGCGTCATGAGCGCGCGTGTCCAGCATTGGGAGCAAGCGCGCTCTCATCTGCGCGAAGAGGCCCTGGCGGTTGAAGAGCCGCTGGAGGTCCGGCTGAACCAGCGGCGCCTGGCAGTGATCATGCGCACTCCTGGCCACGATCGCGAGCTGGCCCTGGGCTTTCTTTTCAACGAGGGCCTCATTCATGAAGCGCAAGAGGTCCTGCGCGTCGAAGAGGCCCTCGACGCCGATGGTCTCCCATTGCCAAACGTTGTCGATGTCACGCTCCGCTCCGGTCAGGCCCAGCCGGAGCGCACTGACTCCCCCGCCGCCTGCCAGGCGACCTTTGAACGCCATTTCACCGTCTCCTCCAGCTGTGGGCTGTGCGGCAAAAATAGCATTGCCGAGCTGCTCAGCTCGATCGCTCCGTTGGAGTCAGATCAGCTGCGCTTTCGGGCCAGCGTGCTCTATGCGCTCCCTGAGAAGCTGCGGGCGGCTCAGGCGGTCTTCTCCTATACCGGCGGTCTCCATGCGGCTGCCCTCTTCTCGTCCCAAGGTGAGCTGTTGCTTCTGCGCGAGGATGTTGGACGCCACAACGCAGTCGACAAGCTGGTTGGATTCGGCCTGCTTGAGGGCCGTTTTCCTTACCGGGAGCACATCCTGATGGTCAGCGGGCGGACCTCCTTCGAAATTCTTCAGAAGGCGCTCTATGCTCGTATCCCATGCGTGGCCGCTATTTCGGCCCCTTCCAGTCTGGCGGTCGAGCTGGCGGAGCAGGCAGGTATCACCCTCATTGGCTTTCTGCGAGGGCGCTCGATGAACGTCTATACCCATCCTGAGCGTCTGCTAGCCGCCGATTGAGGGGTGAGATGAGGGTGGGCTTGCGTGCCTGGGGAGGACGGGTCTATAATGCGGACTATGCGAGGAGCCATGCAGAGTGACACCATAGCAGCGATCGCCACCCCTCCCGGTATGGGTGGCATCGGCATCGTGCGCGTCAGTGGGGAGGCGGCTTTTTCCGTTGTGCTCCCGCTCTTCCGTCGGCCCGGGGGTGAGCAGGCGCTTCCACCCTCGCACCAGCTCACCTATGGGCGGATTGTCGACCCGCGTAGCGGCGAGGTGCTTGACGAGGTGCTGGTGGCCTTCATGCGCCGGCCCCACACCTATACGCGCGAAGATGTGGTGGAGATTCAGGGACATGGCGGACCGCTCATCTTGAGGCGGATTCTGCGCCTTGTGCTTGAGCATGGGGCGCGGCTGGCCCAGCCGGGAGAATTCACGCTGCGGGCCTTCCTTAATGGGCGCCTCGACCTGGCCCAGGCCGAGGCCGTCATGGATGTCATTAGTGCCCGCACCGAGATGGGGCTGCGGCTGGCCATGCAGCAGCTAGAGGGGCGGGTCTCGGCTCGCCTGCGCCAGGCCCGTCAGGCGATCCTGGGAGTACTGGCGCGCATTGAGGCAAGCATCGATTTCCCCGAAGACGATATCCCTGCGCCGCGAGCCGAAGACCTGCGCCCGCAAATGTGGGCAGCCCAGGGGCTGATCGAGGAACTGCTGGCCGGAGCGGAGCAGGGCCGTCTCTACCGAGATGGACTGCGTACGGCCATCATCGGTCGCCCCAACGTTGGCAAATCGAGCCTGCTCAACGCCCTGCTGCGCAGCGAGCGTGCCATCGTTACCCCGATCGCCGGTACAACTCGCGATACCATCGAGGAAGTGGCCAATCTGCGCGGCATTCCCCTGCACCTCATCGACACCGCAGGCATCACTCCTACGGAGGACCCGGTCGAACAGATCGGCATCCAGCGCAGCCGGGCCGCCGCCGAGAGCGCCGACCTGGTACTCCTGGTCTTCGACAGCGCGGAGGACTTTACAGCTCAAGATCGACAGGTCTGCGAGGAACTCCAGCGCCTGGGCTTCGGCCAGGCGAACGACGCGACGGCGAAAGGCCGCCCTGTGGTCCTGGTACTCAACAAGGTAGACCGTCCGCGCGCGCTGCCAGTTGCGGAGGTGCGGCGCTTCTGGCCAGAGGCACCCCTGGTCATGACTTCGACGCTGACTGGCGAAGGCTTGGACCAGCTAGAGGAGACAATTGCCAGCCTGGTGCAAACTGGTAAAGCGTTGCAGAGCGATAGCGTACTGGTAACGAATCTTCGCCATCAGGAGGCCCTGCGTCAGGCTGCTCAGCATCTGCAGGCTGCCCTGGCTACCCTGGAGCAGGGCCTGCCACTCGACTTTGTCTCGATCGACCTCCAGGCCGCCTGCCAGGCCCTCGGCGAGATCACCGGCGAGACGGCCAGCGCCGACCTGCTCGAGCGCATCTTTAGCGAATTCTGCATTGGTAAGTAACTTTTCCTTTTTGTGTCTTATGTATCGATTTATTTCTAGTAATCTCTCTGCACAGGAAAAATGATCTTCAGGAGCAGTGTGAAGCGATCGACGCTGCTCGTGGCGGTGGTTATCATGCTGAGCAGCGTCGTGCTGACAGCCCTGGCCTATCGGCTGGCGCTGGGAGAAATAATGAGCGGCGGAGTTGAGCCGACGCCGGTGCCGGTTGCCCAGCGACCGACCCCCTCGCCGACGCCGACCCCGACGCCGACCTTTACACCGACCCCGACTCCAACTCCGACCCCTTCGCCGACCCGTGATCCGGCCACCGTGCTTGGCGTTGAGGGGCGGACCGCCGCCGCGGCCGGGGGCATCGCCTGGGTACGTCTGGGGCATCACAGCTGTGGTGCGGCTGGCTTGCAGGGGCAGACCCTCAAAAACGCGATTGCCAGCATGCATGCAGCGGGCTTCCATGTCTTGCTGACGCTTTGCCAGCCGAGCGCGGGGCCGCCGCGTCTCTATGATCCTAACATTCTCCAAGACGCCGCCTCGGCGGGAGCCGATGCCGTGCAATGCGGCAACGAGCAGATGAAGCTTGATGCCTGGACAACCTACGTCACCCCTGAGCGCTTTGCGCGCTTCTACGACCTCTGTGTTCAGGCGGTAGATACCTACGACCCTGGTGCCAAGGTCATTCTTGGCTCGGTTGATCCGCTTGTGGTACCGGACGACTATGGCAAGCTCATGGTGCGTGTTGCCTATCTCAACGAGATGGAGACCGCCATGAATACGCTCGTCCATCCAGGCGGCCACTGGAGCTGGCGCACCCAGACCCTGGGTCTCATCGATAGCTGGCACAATGGCTATCCAGGCGACTATGTTAATAACCTCTATGGGTTGCTGGCCTTCTGGGCCCAGCAGTTCGGCCTGGATCTCACTAGCGGCAAGCTGGGAGAACACATCTGGATTGTCGAGGGCACTGGCTGTTTCCAGGGCTGTGGCCTCAACGTCTACAATCCGACCGAGATCGCCATTGCCCACATCCTATCGCTGATTAGCGATGTCCGCACCGCCATGAGCTACCGCGTTCCCTTCTTCTACTTCAGCGGGCAGGACTTCGTCATCGACGGCCAGCTCTGGCCGATCGGCGTAGTAGATGTAGGAGGACATCCCAAGCCCTTGAGACAGGACCTGGGGATGGGAGCGCGAACTCTGACCCTTAGCTGTCCACAAGGGGCACGCGAGGTCCAGACGCAGCCAGCCCTCCTGGGGGCGCTCTATCGGGGGTGTCAGCTACCGGCAAACTATCGAGCCATTCTGGCGAGCTGATGGCTGCCGTCTGGCAGAGATCGCCATTGCGGCCAGGATAGCTGTGTGCGCACCGGCCTCGGAGAAGGCTGTGGGAAGGCCGGCAAGGCCGCAGGAAACGACAGACAGGTAGGACTGTTTCTCCGCTGAGCAGCAGCGTCAGCCGCGGCGGGGAGAGAGGGCAAGGCGCTCCTTCCCGCCGCCTGGTGCTCTTCTGCTCCTCGCCTCGCTCAGCCCTGGAGATAGCGGAGAACGTCCGAGCGAGGGATGACGACCTGGCGCGCCCCTCCTTCAGCATCTTCAGCGCGCAGGGAGCGGACGGCGATCGATCCCTGGGCCAGCTCCTCCTCTCCCACGATCAGGGCAAAAGCCGCTCCCGAGGCGTTAGCCTGCTTCATTTGAGCCTTGGGGCTGCGGTCACCGTAGCTCATCTCGGTCTTGATACCGGCATGACGTAGCTCCGCGACCAGGCGCACTGCCGCCTCCTTCAGGGCCGGCTCCTTGCCCATATAGACCACGAAAGCCCGCGGCCTTTCGGGGGAGGGGGGAACAATCCCCTGGCGCTTCAGCTCCAGGATCACGCGCTCGATACCCATTCCGAAGCCGATTCCGGGTGTAGGGGGGCCACCCAGCAGCTCGGCCAGCCCATCGTAGCGACCTCCGCCGTTGAGGGCGGTGGCATCCCCCTCGGAAGTGAACTCGAAGACGGTGCGCGTATAGTAATCCAGACCGCGCACAAGCAGCGGATTCAGCTCGAAAGGTACCTCGTAAAGCTGCAGGAAACGTTGTGCCCCTTCGAAGTGCTCGTGGCAGGCCGAGCAGAGATAGTCGATGCTGCGGGGGGCGGCAGCGATCTTATCCTGATCCTGGGGCTCCTTGCAATCCAGCAGGCGCAGAGGATTCTTCTGGAAGCGGGACTGGCAATTATGGCAGCACTGGTCAAGCAAAGGGCGATAGTAAGCGCGCAGGGCCTCCACATAGCGTGGACGGCAGATTGGATCACCGATGCTGTTGAGTTGCACACGAATACCTTGCAGTCCAAGCTGCCGATAGACCTGATAGAGCAGGGCGATCAGCTCAGCGTCGATCGCGGGATCGCTCTCGCCGAGGGCCTCGCAGCCGAACTGATGATGCTGACGGTAGCGTCCGGCCTGGGGACGCTCGTGGCGGAACATCGGCTCGCTGAGATAGTAGAGCTTCACGGGCTGAGGGAGCTTAAACATGCCATGCTCCAGGTAGGCCCGCACCACGCCCGCCGTGCCCTCGGGGCGCAGCGTCAGACTCTGGCCGCGGCCCTCTCTGCCCGGGCGATCTTCAAACGTATACATCTGGTGCTCGACCACATCCGAGGTTTCGCCCGAGGTCTTGAGAAAGACACCGGTCTCTTCCAGAATGGGGGTCTCGATACGGCGGTAGCCGTATAGCTCCGCCACGCTCGCGGCGGTCTGCTCAACGAAGCGCCAATAAGGCTGTTCATCCGGCAAGATATCGCGGAAGCCCTGCAGGGCCCGGTACTGCTGTGCTGCTGACATAGTTCGCTACTCTTCGCGCCTCCAGATCGGAAATGCACAGCCTATTATAGCAGATGCTGTCCAGGGGAGGGGCCAGGCGCAGGCGACAAGAGAGCGGCCAGGGGGAAGGTTGTGGCCGGAGCGCCCGCCGATCTGGCCATAAGCTGCGGGTCTGTTACTCTTGAGCTAAAGCAGGCGTTACACTCATGATTAGTTAAGGGGAGGGAGGACTCGCCTGCCAGCCCTGTGCTCATTTGAGGCGGGAAAAACAGGCGAGAAAGCGCCTGGCGACACGGCGGTGGTGCAGTCCATAGCCCACGAGCCTGGCCTCTGGACATTCTGACGGGGAAATGGTATTACACAACTGAGGAACTGGCTCGTTCTGTAGCTACCATCAGGCTTGCTGGAATGCCAAAGGGCCTCTCCGCATGTACCGGGATGGCAGGTCCTGCACACGCCTCCGCCGGCAGTCGGCATCAGGCATCCAGCTATGCATGGGCCAGAATGGTCAAGGTCTGCACGTCAGCAAGGATGCTACTGACATCTCCGTTGGGCCGTGCGAGCCAGAAGAAATGCCCGGTTCTTCTTCTTCATCTTAACTGCCGTACGGCAAGTAACAAGGAGCTATGAGCGAATTACAATCAGAAACCATTGAGACAGGAGTCAAGACGAAGTACAGCCTTTCGGTCATTCTGCCTGCCCATAACGAAGAGGCAGCCATTGCCGGCACGCTACAAAATGTGCTCAAGACCCTGACCCCGTGGGTGCAGGACTTTGAGGTCGTAGTAGTCAACGACGGCAGCAGAGACAACACCAGAGCCATAGTCGAGGCCCTGGCTGCCAGCGATCCGCGCATTCGCCTCATCAACCATCCAGTCAATCGTGGCTATGGGGCGGCCCTGGTCAGTGGCTTTGAGGCGGCGAGCAAAGACCTGGCTTTCTTCATGGATTCCGATGGCCAGTTCGATATCCACGACATCGAACAGTTCTTTCCGCTCATCGAGCGCTTCGATGCGGTTCTCGGCTACCGGATCAAGCGTCAGGACACCTGGATGCGCAAGTTGAACGCCTGGGGCTGGAAATGGCTGGTGCGTCTGGTCTTCGGCCTGCGCGTGCGCGACATCGACTGTGCCTTCAAGCTCTACCGCTCGCAGTTTTTCCGCGAGCACAAGCTGGAGACGCGCGGAGCCATGATCAATACCGAGATCCTCTACAAGTTCACGCGCGCAGGCTATACCTACACTGAAGTTGGCGTGCATCACCTGCCGCGCCGGGGGGGGCGAGCCACCGGCGCCAGGCCGGAGGTTATCGCGCGAGCCTTCCGCGAACTGATCTACTACGCCTGGAAGTGGCGGCGAGAGGAACGCCGTCAGAGGCGGGCCTATCGGGCCATCTTGCACGAATGAGGTAGAGACGAACATGAGCGCGACCTTTGCCGAGCTGTATGCTCCTGCCCTCAAAGAGGTCTTCACCGTTCAGGCCCGGCAACGCCTGGCAGAAGGGGCCAACGGTCTGGAATACGCGCGCTCCTACGCCGAGCGGGGCAAGCCCGACTTTGTCCTTGCCTTCTTGCTGTTGGTAGAGGCCGAGGACAATCTCAAGCGGGAGCTGCTGGCCTATGCCTATGAGCGGCGTGCCGCGCTCTCCGAACAGAAGGCTGTCAACTTCGCGCGCCAGTTCCGCCGCTCATTCCCGCTGGTACGCCAGAGTGCCCATCAAGACCGGCTAGCAGCTCAACGTGTCCGTGCCGGCCAGCCTCTGCCGTCGCCTCAGGAACTGGCGCGGCTCTTCAACGAGCAGGCGGAACTGTAGGGAAGCAGGCAAGACGGCTGGTCTGTGGTGAGAGGGTCGTGGGTGTAGGCAGGAATCATGGGCGGCCAAGGCAAAGACCGCCGCGCGCCGAATCAGGAAGCGCGAGGGGCAGGCTGGATCTGGTGATTGTCTTCCTGATGGAAAGGAAGGCGGACCAGACCTGGCCTGCCCCCTGCTCTTCTGTCTGGCGTGCTGGTAGCGAGCTATTCCTGCTCAGGCTCAGAGGAGCTGGCGAGAGAGATGGGGGCCTCCTGGTCCTGCCTCTCCTCTATAGCGGGCGCCGACTCCTCCCTTGCCGGAGTCTGGTCATCCTGGGCAGACGGGCCTTCCTCGCGCTCCCCACTGCGCTTCCCATTCGTGGTAGCCACCGCCACCACGCTGTCGCCTTCGGCGATCGTCATCAAGCGTGTACCCTGGGTGGCGCGTCCCAGGCGGGAGACATTGCTGATCTCTGTGCGGATCACCACGCCTCCGGCAGTAATAATCATCAGGTCGTTATCGAGATCGGTAATGATGCGAGCGGTAGCCACAGGACCGGTCTTCTCTGTGACCTTGGCCGTCAGCACGCCGCTGCCGCCGCGGCTCTGTAGCGGGTACTCCTCAATGGGCGTGCGCTTGCCGTAGCCGCGCTCCGTCACCACCAGCAGCTCGCTGTTGCGTGGAGTCAGGTTGAGCGAAACCACGCTATCGCCCTCTTCCAGCCGAATGCCACGCACGCCGCCGCTCATGCGCGACGCCGCGCGTAGCTCCTCTACAGTAAAGCGGATGGCCTTGCCGTGGGCGGTAATCAGCAGCACGTGGTCATCGGCGCGTGCCAGCTTGGCCCCAATCAGACGATCGTCCTCATCGAGATTCATGGCGATCAAGCCCTGGCGGCGCACGCTCTCGAACTCGCTCATGACCGTCTTCTTGATCTCGCCCTTACGAGTGGCCACGATCATGTAGTCGCGGCTCACCCCTTTGGGGACAGCCACGATGGCCGTGACCCGCTCCTGTTGATCGAGGGCGATCAGATTGATCAGATGCTCGCCGCGGGCCGTGCGACTAACGTCGGGCAGCTCGTAGACGCGCAGCTGATAGACGCGGCCCCGATCCGTAAAGAAGAGCAGGCTGTCATGAGCGTGGGCTACCAGCAAATGGCGAACAGCGTCATCCTCGCGCGTGACCATGCCAGTTACGCCCTTACCACCGCGGCGCTGGGCGCGGTAGGTACTGGACGGGAGACGCTTAATATAGCCCTTCTCCGTCAGCGTCACCACCACTTCCTCGTTCGGAATGAGGTCCTCTTCGGTGAAATCGCCGGCCTCTCCCTCGCGAATATCGGTGCGGCGCGGATCGCCGTACTTCTCCTTTAACTCTTCCAGATCGGCCTTAATCAGCTTGCGCACCTCATTGATATCGCTCAGCACCAGAGTATAATAATCGATGTGTTGCTGAACGGTGCGCAGCTCCTCCTCGACCTGGCGGCGTTCGAGGGCGGCCAGACGAGCGAGGCGCATATCGAGGATGGCGCTGGCCTGGGCTTCTGAGAAGCCGAACTGTTCCTGAAGCGTGCGGTTCAGCTCGGCCTCGGTTCCCTGCGACTGACGAATCGTCTGCAGAATGGCATCGAGGTGTTCAAACGCCTTGCGGAATCCCTCAAGAATGTGTTTGCGGGCCTCGGCGCGAGCCAGCTCATAGCGAGTTCGCCGCGTGATGACCTGCTCGCGATGGTTGATATAGTGCTGCAGGAAGCCCTTCAGCGTGAGAATACGCGGCTGGCGATCGACCAGGGCCAGCATATTCGCGTTAAAGGCGCTCTGCATGGCCGTATACTTATAGAGCGAATTAAGGACGCTGGTCGGATTCGCATCGCGCTTCAGCTCGATGACCATGCGCATACCGCGGCGATCGGATTCATCGCGCACCTCGGCGATCCCCTCGATCTTCTTGTCGCGGGCCAGCTCAGCGATCTTTTTAACCAGCTCGGCCTTGTTAACCTGATAGGGTAGCTCGGTAACTACAATGCTGGCGCGTCCGCGCTCGTTCTCCTCGATATGGGTCCGGGCGCGCACCACGATGCGCCCGCGCCCGTTGGCGTACATGTTGCGAATGCCCTCGCGGCCCTGGATAATGCCTCCTGTGGGAAAATCAGGGCCGAGGATGATGCGCGAGAGGTCCTCGGTGGTAGCCTCGGGATGGTCGATCAGGTAGATGATGCCGTTACAGACCTCGACAAGGTTATGCGGGGGAATGTTGGTGGCCATGCCGACAGCGATGCCTGCTGAGCCATTGACGAGGAGATTGGGCAGGCGGGCCGGCAGCACCGTTGGCTCCTTGGTCTGGTTGTCGTAGTTGGGCACGAAATCGACCGTGTCTTTGTCGATATCGCGCAGCATCTCGTCGGTGATGGGAGCCATTTTGGCTTCCGTGTAGCGCATGGCCGCGGGCGGGTCATCGTCCTGAGAGCCAAAGTTGCCTTGCCCCAGGATCAGCGGGTAGCGCATCGACCAGGGCTGGGCCATGCGCACCAGTGTATCGTAGACGGCGACATCGCCGTGCGGGTGGTAGAGCTTGAGCACCTCGCCGACGGTGCCGGCACATTTGCGAAAGGGTTTATTGGCCTGCAAACCCATCTGCTCCATAGCGTAGAGGATGCGACGATGGACCGGCTTGAGGCCATCGCGCACATCCGGCAGCGCTCGGCTGACGATCACGCTCATGGAGTAGTTCAGATAGGCTACAGTCATCTGTTCAACAATATCAACAGTTTTGACATTGCCTACTTCTTCCATCATGCAAAAATCCTCAAGCGGAAAGAAAGATCAGCACTGGCTTTCGACGGCGGCTGGCTGGATCGCCTGGGGTAAGACGGACAGAGGTGCTGCGACTCTCTGGCCAGGCTGAGCCTCCCTCTCAAGCTAACTTTTTCTTATAGTATAGCACATCTGAGAGAAAAATGCGAATGGGGGCCAGAACGTCCCTCTTGGGAAGTGAAAACCCGCAGCTTTTCACCCCTCCAGTCCTATATTTCATAGCTGATATGTGGTATGATAGATGCTAGAGCGGGATTAAAAGAGGTTTATTAAGCGCGGCAGAGCGGATGCCGCGAACTCTGCACCGGACAAGAGCTGTGTCGATGGCGAGCGTGCTCTTTAGGAGAAGCCGTGAGAGGGAGAAGGGAAAGCAACAGTCAACGCTTCCCGGCTGAAGCAAGGGATGTGCCTGCGCAGCCGGCCGCCTTGTTGGCTCGGGCTTCAGGACTGGTTGATGCCAGCCCACTGCCCCGTGAGACAGTGACCTGATCAGGCGCTCTCCCTTCCTGTATCCTGTGAGGAGGAGCCGTTGCTACAAGGATCTTCTTGTAGTACCTTTATCCTCAAGCAGAGGAGGATAGCCTCAGAGGAACGTGTTGTCAACCCTATGCTGACAGAAAGGAGGGGGCCGCCTTTCTCCCCTGGCTGTGTCTGGGGAGCCCCGGCGGCAGGTCTCTATGGAATGGCATCTTACACTGCAGTTGGCCTTGTCGATCCTGGTCATCCTGATCTTCATGTGGTTTGGTTACCGCCGAGGATGGCGTCGTGAGCTGTTCCTGGTACCCTTTATTCTAGGGGCGGTCCTCTTTCTGATCTTGAACATCGGGCGGGGGCTGGCCCAGATTCTGGCTCAGTTCTTCGTCGATATTCCAGGCGTCTCGCCGGCCGGGCGGGCCATCACAGCGGTGACTATTATTTGCGTTGTGGGTCTCGTGGCAGCGGGCTATCTGCTTGGCAATCGCCTCTTTCCCAAACCAGGTGTGCCACAGGACCGCGTTCTCGGTCTGGTCCCCTCATTTGTCACGGGAGTAATTGTCGCCTTCGGCTTGACGAACCTTGTCTTTCCTGATACCCAGCGTGTCATGCTCGGCCAGGGATTCATTCTTGTGGACCAGTCCCGCGTGGGCTATTATGCCCTGGCGCTCTTTATCATTATTGCCATCGTCGTTGTGATTCGGCTGGTCTCGACCAGCCTGGGGAAGAAGAAGTAAAGGAGATTGGAGGGCATTGGCCGTGGAGGCCAGGCCGGATCTGGCCAGGCCTGATGCGGCGGGCTGAGAGCCGAGGTGAGTAAGCGATGAGCAAGAAAGATGCCAAAACCATCGCTGCCGAAGAACAGGAGAAAGATGACCCCTGGCGCTCGGGACGCGCGCGCTGGAACATTCGTCAATTCCGCTGGGGGCGCGACAAACGCTGGCACTTCCCCGGTCAGCAGCCAGATGAGGTTGTCCGTTTGGTGGTGCGCAAGCACAAGGTCTTCTTGCTGAGGCCAGCCATGCCCACCATTGGTTTGGTCCTGGCTTTGTTGTTGGTGATCTGGGCCAGCACCCGCCAGCCGCTCCTTGGAGGACTCTGGCTGGCCCTGGAGGTCATCATTACGCTTCTGACCGTGGCGGCCTTTGGCTGGTTCCTCTGGAAGGACTTTCTCGACTGGTGGTTGGAGACCTATATCATTACCAATAAGCGGCTCATCAGCTCGCGGGGCGTCATGCAGCCGGTGCGCCACCAGATCGAGATTCATCAAATCAACCAGGTTGGCATCGATCAGGACAGCCTGGCCAGCTTGCTGCTCTCCTATGGCAATGTTCACCTCTATTTGACGGGCGGCGACTTCATTATGAAAGATGTTCCCGCGCCGCGTAAGGTCAAGGATGCCATCGAAGGGCTGACCGCCGAGGTAAAGGGCAATAAGAAGCCGCAGGAGAAGCCGCCGGCTCCTCGCGACCAGGACCTGACGCGCGTGCTGGAGCAGCTAGCCAAGACCAAAGAAGTACCGAAGCTGCAGGATGCCGACGAGCGCTATCCCCTGCGTCATCCCGATCGTGTGCGTGGTCCCCGGCGAACCTTTGGGGGACCCCTGCGCATTCCCTGCGATGTCCATTATTCCTCTGGTGAGTTCACCGTTGAGTACATCCAGCGCTCGCGCTATGTTCTCTATCGTAACCTGGCTCTGCCCCTGCTCTTCTTCGTCGGTATTCCACTGCTGGCGATTCGCGTCTCGCTGCTGCTGCCCGCTACCTGGTACCTGGTAGCCCTGCTTGAGGTCGTGCTTCTGCTCGTCATGGGATTGATCTACATCAACTACGTCGACGATGTCTACATTCTGACGAACCGGCGTATCATCGACATCCAGCGTCGCCTGATTTTCCTCTACGAGGCGCGGGTGGAGACCGAGTACAAGAATATCCGTGATATCAAGGTCACGGTCTCCAGCGTCATCGAGCGACTGCTCGATATCGGCAATGTCTACATCGAGACCCCCGGTTCCAGCGCCGACATTGTCCTGGCCACCGTTGACCATCCGTTCCTGGTCCAGGACAAGATCTACTCCATCAAGGGCTACAAGGATCGGGTAGATGCCGTTTCCAAGGAGAATGCCAGCAAGAAGGAGCTGCAGACCTGGTTTGCAGCCGTTCTGGCAACTCTAGAAGGGAAGTGGCTCAACTATGGGGCCCCTAATCTGCAGCGTCTAGATTACTGGTCGGCGGTCGAGCGGGCCAGCGAGTTTGGCCTGCGTGTCGTAGCGGTGGGAGAGGACTGCTCCTATCCCGATCTGCCCCCAGGGCTGGTCGTGCGCCAGAATCCCCCGCCGGGGACCGTCATTAGCCAGGGAGGAGAGATTCAGGTCTATTTGAGCAAGCGGCCATAAGCCTCAACGGCGCTGAGGGTGCGAAAGCAGCCAGCTACCAGCGGCGCAGGCAGAGCTTGAGCGTTCCCGCGAGAAAAAGCCAGAGCGTCGCGCCGGCCTTGCAGACTCCGGCCCTTGGGGAAAGGAGTCCTTTGCCGACTTGACGCTCTTGTTATACAAGAAAGAGAACCGCACAAAGCGATCGACCTACTCAGGGAAGAGTGCCCTTACAGTAAGCCGGCGGCTCAGGCTCAGCGCATATTCCCACGGACGAGCAGAGCAACGCACTCGATATGGTAAGTTTGGGGGAACATATCGATGGGTTGGGCGGCGATCAAGCGATAGCGGTCGCCGGCGCAGAGCGTTGCGATATCGCGCGCCAGGGTACTGGGATCGCACGATACATAGCAGATTGCCCGCGGGGCCAGAGCCAGCAGGCCCTGAAGGGCCTTGGGATGGCAGCCGGCGCGTGGTGGGTCGATCACTGCCAGATCGATGCGCTCACGGCGGTAATGGAGCTGTCCCAGCAGGCGTTCCAGCGTGCCCTCGATCGTCGTAATATTGTTCTGATTATTGAGCAAAGCGTTCGCGCGCGCATCGGTCACCGCGCTGGGCTGGGACTCAATGGCGATCACACGGGCGGCGTGGCTAGCCAAGAAAGCCGAGAAGAGGCCGACGCCGCTATAGCCATCGAGCACCACATCGCTGCGGCGCGGCTCCAGCATAGCGAGCGTGCGCTCTATCAGAGTTGCGGCCTGAGTGATATTCACCTGGAAGAACGAGTCAGCGGAGACGCGGAAACGTTTACCGAGGACCATATCGGTGAGGAACTCCTGGCCCACCACCACGCGCCCGAAGCGTCCGCCGACGCGCTCGATAATCACCCCGACGATGCCGGGGGCGATGGTGATCAGCTCGTGGGCCAACTGCTGAGGGGCCTCGATAATTGAGCCAGGGCGGGCCTGGATTGTCAGCAGCGTAGGCACGGCCCGAGCCGTCTCGCCGGAGCCACCGGCGGGACTGACAGTGCCGACGGCGCCGCGGATCGTGAACTTCTGGATCATCTGGCCCAGGGCGTCCCCGAAGTACTTCAACAGCTTGGCGCGCACGCGCTGATAGACCATATCCAGTGCTGGATGGAGCAGAGGACAATCCTCAAGGTCCTGGACGTCATGGCTGTCGGTGAGCTGGAAGCCGATCTCGCAATTGGGGCCAGTTGAGAACTGGGCAATATTGCGGTAGTGCCAGGGCGAAACACCGGGGGGCATGCCGATCGTCGGATGGACCACCGCATCGGGCTGCTTGCCGATGCGCACCAGCAACTGGCGAACGATATGGGCCTTCCAGGTCAGTTGAGCGGGGTAAGCGATATGCTGCCACTGACAGCCGCAGTCGGTCAGCTGAGGATAGCGCGGCTCCACCCGCTCGGGAGCTGGACGCAAGACTTCCAACAGCGCCGCCCGCGCATGTCCACGGCGTTCTTCAACGATTTCCACCCGCACTCGTTCGCCGGGAATGCCACCGGGTACAAAAAGGACCCGTCCCTCGTATCTTCCTACGGCGTCGCCTCCATAGGCAAGGTCTGTCAATTCAACGTCGATGCTCATAATCACCTCGGCGGCCACCTGCACTCTAGCGGCTTGCGTCCCTGCAAACGTCCTGATCGGTTGCACGCATGACTGCGGGGGCAGGCCCTACGAGCGCATCGATTGTGCCGTCCCATCTTTCCAACATTGTAACGAGTAACCAAACCTACACTGTTGTGCAACAGCAGGGGTAAAGAAGGAGGGGCCGTACGTACCCCCTCTTCTGAGCTTGGGAAGGGGGGGCCCGCAAGCGACGGGCCCAATCTGTAATACGCCCCTATTATACAGGATGTCGCACAGTCAGGCGATGGTCAGTTCTTACCGGCAGGCCACTCTTCTCCTACGGTCCCCTGGCAGGCCAGGCCAGGCCAGACCAGGAAGCGGAAGAGGAGCCGGACAGGACTGGGTCTAGAGCATGAGTGGATATCTGGGCAGACCATAGAGCCGGGTACCAAAGCGGCTCAAGAGCACAGCGCCCAGTCCCAGCAAGCCCGTTGCCAGGCCAACCAGCCAGCCGATGAGAGGGAGAGAGCCAGCCAGGATCAGGATCAACAGGCCCACCGCCACCTGGATAAAGCGAGCATACCGCAGTGGGGCGGACGTATGTAAGAGTCGTTCACCGATCAGCAGACCGAGGGCTACCATACCCAGCGCCCATCCCGCAATCAATCCTACAGCCACTATAATAGCGAGCGGAATAGTGATAATCAGTGTACCCAGCAGTAGGATCAGAGCGGGAGCGAGGATTGAGCTGAGCAGGCCCACAAGCAAGCTGCGCCCGGCGCAGGTCTGGATAGTGGTGCGAACCAGCATCACGTGCTCAGGAAGCAACCAGGTGAGCAAGAGACCAAGCCCCACCCAGATCAGCAGAGAGAGAGAAGGGAAACTAAAGCTCAAGGAGCTGGTGAAGGGCCAGATCAAATGCTGCGAGCGGTCAATTAGGGTGCCATCGAGCTGAGCATCTTGCTCGCGTGCCCAGCGAGCGTTGTAGAGGTGAATATCGCCATGAACGTGGGAGCCACTTTGCAGGGTGACCACCCCGCCGTAGAGATTGACATCCCCATTCACGGTGCCCTCGATAATGACATTGCCTCCAATTACCATCACATTCCCATTCACCGTGCCATTAATAGCCACCGTACCACCAAAAGAGATAAGATCGCTGCAGAGCACCTGATCGCTGGCGACCACGAGATTGCCACCGATGAACGGCCCGCGTCTAGTGCACTGATCACCCCCTCCAGGAAACTCTTGCTGGGGAAGCACGGCGGGAGCGGCGTAGGTCTCCCTCGGAAAGAACGCTCCTGTGGAAAGGAGCAATAGGAGGCAGAACATCACCAACCCCATGCAGCCGGCTCCCGCAAGCAAGAGCCACAGCTGTTGTTTCCACTTAGGCTTATGCATCGGCTCCCGATCCCCTCGCTCTCAATATGGACCACCGGCCAGGCTCAGAGGCTGATTGCTGCTCAGGCTCGGGCCTGCTGTTCGGCCATCGATCCCGCAGGCAAGCTGACCGGCGCTGCTCGCTTTCTCTCGGCCCGCTGTTCCTTCTCCCCATCGCTGGCCCTCTATCAGACGGACAGGCAGCAGTCAAGCCTCTTGTGGAGCGCGCATGAGGCGCAGCCACATCGCTGACAGCAGGAGAAGGAGGAAGGCCAGCCCGGCCAAGAGCAGGTTGTCTTGTGAGACAAAGCTCAGGCCAAGGCGCAGGTAGGTGAGCATCACCAGGAACGCATCAACCATGTCGCTCAGCAGCAGGAGCGTTCTGACCAGTAGCTCGGGCTGATTGAAAAAGAGCAGGAAGAGTAAGAAAGGAATACCAGCGGTTAGAATAAACAGCGAGACTAAGAATAAGGAGCTTAAGGTCTGGAGGCGTGCCAGGCGCGTACGTTGCTGCTGGTGCAGTTCCTCAAGCTGGCGTGTGGTGCGCTGGCGCAGGTAGATGGCCTGCATGATCTGCGCGGTGGAGATGCGGCACGAGACAGGCGAGAAACTCGCCCCCAGAAGCTGTTGCAGCCGCCGCTGCTGCTGCGCGTATTGACGGCAGGCAGGGCAGAGAGCCAGATGGGAGAGCACCTCAGAGCGCAGGCGTGCCGTCTCGGCCTCGCTGTCGCTGTGCTCCTCACATAGCCATGCTCTAGCGTCGCGGCAGCGCATCGACCTCTCCCTCCTTTGCGTCTTCCTGCTGCATGTAGCGTGCGAGCAGCTCCCGTGCGCGGTGCAGGCGAGCCTTCACCAGGGCAGGCGTCAGCTTGAGGGCGCTGGCGATCTCCTCGTAGGATAGGTCGTACCAGTAGCGCAGAACAATCACCGCGCGGTACTTGGCGGGGAGACGTTGTAGGTAACGCTGAATCTCGTCGTGCTGCTCACCCTCTAGCGCGGACTGCTCGGGGCTGCTGCCGAGATCGACGATCCATTCGAGAAACGGCACCTCTTCCAACGACCTGGCCAGGAAGCGTCGCCGTCTGAACTGATCGATTGCCAGATGGGAAGCGATCGAGAGCAACCAGGTGCTGAACTTGTGGGCAGGCTTATAGCTGGCTAGCTGCATGTAGGCGCGGACGAAGGCTTCCTGTGTGACGTCCTCTGCTTCGGTCACGTTGCCTAACATGCGATAGGCCAGATTGTAGACCGCATCTTTGTAACGCTCGACGAGCACGCTGAAGGCATCTTGCTCGCCCGCCAGCACTAGCTCGACCAGCGCCGTATCGCTGATCGCCTCCACGGCTGTCCCTTGTACCTGCCCGCGCAGTATCTGCTCTTCTACGCCTGCCCCCTGCCCACTCTGCACATGGCTCCGGCTGGTAAGCGTCTCGCCACTTTCTTCAGACCGCCTGCCTCGCCCTCGCTTGCGAGCTATATGTCCTGCTGGTTGGGCTACTGGCCCAAGACTCAGCGCTCCTGATGCGCGTAGTGTCGAATCCATCTTCGGCTATCCGCTCGTTTCCTTTTTGACCGCTTTATCTATATATAGAAATGGATTGGAAAGTCCTTCTATAGCGAGATACGAGCGGTGACTAAAAAAGTTGTAATCTTTTGGCAAGTGTAGCACGGGGGCAAAGGCTCTGGCAAGGGGCGGCTCCGGCCTAGGAGATTCGGCTTGCAGGCGGGCGGCTGCGGCCTGGCTGTGGGCGCAAAGCCAGGGCAAGTAGCTGGCTGGCTGGTCTCAGAGATCGAGTGAGACGGACGTCCTGTAGAGAGGACAACAAAGCTACAGGACGTCCGTTGTTCTCCCCTGAAACGTGCTATCTGAGCAAGCGGAGCAAGGGGAAAAGGAAAGGAGCGAGAGCGCTAAATGGTGATATCCCAGATGGTCTGGCCGCTCTCCAGGAGATCGCTCACGAAGGCCAGCGTATAGTGGTGCTCCGAGCGAGGCACCTCGTAGGCCAGGGTGCCGCGGATCTGCCCCCCGGCCTCGACTTTGCCATCGGGCGCCTTGGGCGCTGAGCTAACTATGGCCAAATCCATCTGCTGGCCGCTGCTGTCTCTCAAGGTGAAGTTCACGATAGAAAAGACTGTCTGTTCGCTGCTGCTGAGATTCTTCAGCGCGACGTCGATGAGCAGGAAGGTATCGCCGGCTTTGGGCTGGCTGAACTCATCGCCGTCGCTGGTTTTGACCCCCAGGACAGTCACCTGCCAGGTGTCGCCAACTTTGACCGTTTGACCGACTTTGAAATGCTGGGTGGTTGGGACGCTGGTAGCTGTGGTCCCGCTGGCCTTGTTGCTGCTGGTCGAGGGGGCAGGACTGACTGCGCTGCCCGTGTTGGAGGAGGAGTTGTCCGAGCTTCCATCACATGCCAGCAGGGCCAGGATGATTAGCCCCACTCCTACCACGACACTCAACACACGCTTCATCGTTGATCAACCTCCGTTCCTTTCTGAAGGGCTTAGCAGGTCTTGGGAAGTGTCTTCCCAATCGCTCAACGCCAGCGGCCACCATTTTTATCGTTCGTGTTCCCTGGTGAAATGGCTCAGTACGCGGCTTGAAGATAGTGTTAAGCATGAAATTGCCACTCCATTCTGCTTGAAAAGGGTGATCTCTCTACTTGATTTATTGGCTTTTCTTTAGCAAAAAGCCGGGAGAGGTGGTCCGCGAATGAGAAGCTGGTGACCGAAGTTGCGAGGGGATGGCCGGGGCCTTCTGAACGCAGAAAGCTGCCGCTCTGCTCTGATCTGGCGAGCGGCCCGCCTGGGGGTGATGGTCTGGGCTGGAGGGCGCGAGAAGGAGGAGCAGCAGGAAGGGCGCATTGTTAGCTGGCTCAGGGGACTGTGTTACTTTAGGGCGAGAAGAGGGCCGTCGGACTCAGAGGATTGGGGGAAAAAGGGGGCCAACGATGCTTGCATGACAGGCAGGACTTGGCGAGGGAAGGGGAGGGAAGGGGCCAGGGAAGCGCCCGGAAGAAAAGGTGGGGCGAGTGGGACTCGAACCCACACGGGCGCAATGCCCAGAGGATTTTAAGTCCCCTGCGTCTACCGTTCCGCCATCGCCCCAACGTGCCCTGACCCGCTTGCAGGCCCTGCTCGCCTCTCTCCCTCTCTCCCCTCTCAGTGCCCTCGCGGGCGCCCACCTTCCGCCAGGAGACCAGGCGGGTGCTTCCACCGGTCAGAGCAAGCTCTGCCATACTTCCGGCACCAGTGCAATTCTAGCAGATCTCAGAGGAGAGGACAAGTGGACGCTCTGCCAATTCTCCTTTTGCGGGCAGCGTGAGGGGCAATTTGTCAAAGGCGGCGGTGGCTGTATTGACGCGCCTTTTTATCTGCGGCATAATACCAGAGTGATCGTTATACATGTACATGACATGTAAGTGGGCGGAACGCAACAAATGACAAACGAAGCAGGCACTCACAATTTTTCTGGTGAAGGGCAGTGGCGAGGCAGGTATGAGGTGATCGTGGTCGGGGCGGGCCATGCTGGCTGCGAGGCCGCGCTGGCCAGTGCACGTATGGGGCGCAGGACCCTGCTACTGACCATGAACCTGGATAGCGTGGCACTTATGCCCTGCAACCCCTCGATGGGTGGACCAGCCAAGGGGCACCTGATTAAGGAGATCGATGCCCTGGGCGGCGAAGTTGGACGTAACACGGATCGCACCTTCATTCAGATCCGCTTACTCAACACCGGCAAGGGGCCGGCGGTCCAGGCCCTGCGCGCTCAGTGTGACAAGCAAGCCTACCGTCTGGCGATGAAATTCGCCCTGGAGGCTCAGCCGAATCTGGATCTGAAGCAGGCGACGATCACCCACTTTCTCTACAAGCAGGGGGAGGATGGACGCCCGGCTATTTGCGGCGTCGTCACAAGCACCGGCTGGCAGTATGAGGCCAAAGCGGTCGTGCTGACGACGGGGACCTTTCTCAACGGGCGCCTGGTAGTAGGCGAGAAAACCCAGCCGGGCGGGCGGGCCGGTGAAGGCCCCTCCCTGGGGGTCGCCGACTCCCTACGGGCCTTTGGTCTGGAGGTGCGTCGCTTCAAGACCGGCACACCTCCGCGCATCGACGCGCGCACCATTGATTTCAGCAAGACCGAGCCGCAGCCGGGCAGCCGCGTCCCTCTCTATTTTTCCTGGGATGAAAAGGCGCGGGCCGACGTCCAGCTCCCAGGCGGACGCCCCAACCCGGTCTATCCAGTCAGCGCTGAAGACCTCTACGGCTGGCGCCCGCAGCTACCCTGCTATCTGGTGCGCACCAATGAGCGCACCCACGAGGTGATTCGCGCCAATCTCCATCGCTCTCCTCTCTTCAATGGTCTCATCGAGGGCATCGGCCCCCGCTATTGTCCCTCTATCGAGGATAAGGTGGTGCGTTTCGCCGAAAAGCCCTCCCATCAGGTCTTTTTGGAGCCGGAAGGCTGGCGCACGGGCGAGGTCTATGTGCAGGGGATGAACACCAGCCTGCCCGAGGACGTGCAACTGGCGATGCTGCGCTCTATTCCGGCCCTGGAGCATGTTGAGATTGTCCGCTTCGGTTACGCTGTCGAATATGACTATGTTCCCCCCTATCAGCTCAAGCCGACGCTGCAAGCTCGTGCGGTGGAGGGCCTCTTCCTGGCGGGCCAGATTAACGGCACCTCCGGCTACGAGGAGGCAGCCGCTCAGGGTCTCATGGCCGGCATTAATGCGGCGCTCTACGCTCGTGGCGAGCCTGGCTTTGTGCTGGGCCGGCACGAAGCCTATATCGGCGTGCTGATCGACGACCTGGTCACTCGTCCCCTCAGCGAACCCTATCGCCTGCATACCTCGCAGGCGGAGTATCGCTTGCTTCTGCGTGCCGATAGCGCCGATCTCCGCCTGAGCGACTACGCCTACCGCTTCGGCCTCATTGACGAGCAGCGCTACGCCCAGGTCCTGCGCAAGCGCGAGCAGATAGAGCACAGCCTGGGACGCCTGAGCAGGGTCATCTTCACCCCCTCGCGCAGCGTGGAATCCGCTGCGCGTGAGGTTGGCATAGCGCCGCCAGGCCAGATGACTTCGGCTCGCGATCTGCTGCGTCGTCCCGAGGTGCGCTACGAACAGGTCGCTGAGCTGGCCCGCCGTGTCTACCAGGATGAGCAGGCAACAGAGACAGAGGCGCCCCTGCCGGCTCTGGCGCCGGAGGTTGCTCAGGAGGTTGAACTCCAGGTCAAATACGAATACTATGTGCAAAAACAACAACAACTGGTTCGGCAGGCCCAGCGACTTGAAGGGCTGCTGATTCCCGAGAGCCTGGATTATCAGCGGGTTCCCCACTTGCGGACGGAGGCGCGGCAGAAGCTGGAGCGCCTGCGCCCGCGCACGGTTGGACAGGCCTCGCGCATCGAGGGAGTCACGCCCGCAGATATCGCTATTCTGATGGTTTACGTGGAGAAGCTACGGGCGGCAAAGAGGGCCGTCTCGTAGCCCGAGGTGGCTGGTGGTAGTAGGTAGTAGTGGCCCCCGGTGAGCAAAGCGAGAGGCGAAGGAAGGCAGAGTACAGAGGGAGGAGGGCAGCGATGAACCCCTGGCACGTTATTGATGGGCCGTGGTAAGGAAGAACGGCTGTCGGTTGTCCTGGCCTGGAAAGGGATGCAAGGAGGCATGGCATGCGACTACCGCTTAGGCTAGCTACGCTCCTTTGCTTCTATAGCGATGTATCCGAACAGCATGCCCATCCTGCCGGGCCGTGAGGCAGAGCGCAGCCCGACCCTGGCTGCGGACTTCCCCGTCCCCGGCGGTTGAGCACTACGTGCTGAAGAGGGGAAGAACTGTGTATATCCTTGTGGTTGATGATAGCCAGTTTACAACTGCGCTGGTGCAGTTTGCGCTCAAACAGGAAGGCTACGAAGTCGAAGTCACGGACAACCCTCGCGGAGCCATGCAGATGATCCAGAAGCGCGAGCCTGACCTGTTGATCCTCGACATCGCCATGCCCTACCAGAGCGGCTTCGAGTTTACAGCCAGGCTGCGAGCTGAGGGCTACGACATCCCTCTGATCTTCATGACCGCCCAGGACAGCATGGAATCCAAGCTTAAAGGCTTTCATATTGGTGCTGACGACTATATCTGTAAGCCTTTCGATCATCAGGAGCTGGTGGCCCGAGTCCAGGCTGTGCTCCGCCGCATCAAGCGCGGCAGGCGTAGCGAGGGGCAAAGCATTCGAGTTGGTCCGATCGAGCTATTCCCGGCTGAGCTGCAGGTGGTCATCAATGATCGCATCAGAGTCCCCTTGACCCGCACAGAGATGCAGGTCTTGCGCGTCCTCATGAGTTGTCCCGATCAGGTGGTCAGCCGCGATCAGCTTCTTTCCTCGGTCTGGAACGATAATGAGAATAATAGCAATATTGTAGATGTCTACATTGGTCGTTTGCGCAAAAAATTGGAGCCGGATGCTGCGCATCCGCGGCATATTATTTCTGTGCGTCGTATTGGCTATAAGTTTGTCAGCAAGTAAAGGGGGAATGTGGTGAAATCGGCTTCTCGGCGCTCTCGAGTGAAGGAGCGCGCTCTCACTACTCCTGAAGCCAGGCTGGCCAGCGATACGGAAGATAGTGCTCAGCGGAGCAGCTCATCGCTCCAGGATCAAGCGCATCAGGGGGAAGAAATGGTCGGCAAAAAGAAAGTGGTGCGGGAACGTCACCCTCCCGAGCGCAATGCCCCATCCGAGATGGAGCTATTAAACGAGTGCGCCGGCAAGTTTCTGGCGGCTACTACGGATGTGGCCTTTCTGCTAGACAGCCACTTTCGTCTTCGGGCCTTTAATCCCGCGGCGGCGGCTACTCTCAAGTGGGAAGCGGCTGAGGTGGTGGGGCAGGGCTGCGCCCAGATACTCAGGTGCCGCAGTCTCGATCGCAAGCTGCTCTGCGGTACCTCTGACTGTCCCCTTGTGCGAGTCTTACAGGGAGGGAAACCGCTGGCCAACGAGGAAACCATCCTCGGCCTCGAGCCTGTCGAGGGCTGGGAAGCATCGGTCAGCGTCACCCCTATCGTGACAGCTGAAGAACGCTATGTCTTCTTTCTGGCGCGCGATATCTCTGCTCTCAAAATGGCCAATCGCATGCGGGAGCATTTCGTATCGATGGTCTCACATGAGTTACGCACGCCGCTCAACTCGGTGCATGGCTTTATCGAGCTGCTGCTGCGTGGCCAGATGGGACCTTTGAACGAGACCCAGCGCGAGTATCTCGGCTATGCCGGCGAGGCCCTGCAGCAATTGCTCTCGCTGGCCGAGGACGTGCTCTTCATGGCGCGCTCCGATGCCGGACGCTTTGAAATGCGACTGCAGCAGGTCAACATCGAGGTCTTGGCACAGCAGGTCCTGGAGGGTCTAATGCCGCTGGCGTACAAGGCTGAGATCGTGATGAGCAAAGAGATCGAGCTGAATACTCCGCTGGTGCTGGCTGACCCGCTGCGCATCAAGCAGGTCCTCTCTAACCTCTTAGGCAATGCCATTAAGTTCACTCCACCGGGTGGAATGGTGATCCTGCGTGCCCGACCTGACCCAGATGACCCCCAAATGGCCCTGCTCTCCGTGCAAGACACTGGCTTTGGCATTGCGCCCGAGGATCAACCGCACGTCTTTGAACGCTTCTATCAGGCTACTCATAGTATGCAATCCAGAATGGGCGGCTACGGGCTGGGACTGACAATCGCCCGCCTCATCGTTGAACAACACGGAGGCCGGATCTGGTTCGAGACGGTTCCCAACCGGGGCACGACCTTCTATTTTACTCTTCCTCTCTATCGTGAGGCACCGCTGCCCGGCGTGAAGACGGAGGCCGGCCGCTAGACCAGGCAGGAAAGGCAAGCCAGACTCAGGTATCTACCTGGACAGGAGGGCGAAGAGGGAAGGCGATTCCTCTGCCGGCACTGGACCTTACTGCCAGAGCGAATCTTGAACCGCTCCGTCCGAGGCTGTACCCTGTCCTCCCCGGGTGCCACTGGCCGGCTCGCGGTAAGCGTTGTTCTTCGAGAGCCGGTCGGCCAGGCGCGTCGGCTCTGGCAGACGGTAACCACGGCTGCAGGAGAGCACATAGCGGAGGGCGGTCTCCAGGCTAACCCGGTGGCCGATCGAGATGATCATCGGTTTGACATGCTCGCGCGTGCGCAAGGCGGCACCGATGACCTCGCCCTGATCGCGCAGAGGAACCCAGGAGCCGACCGATTCCCCTAATTCCTGCTCGTTGTAGTGGCCCCGCAACACTGATTTGGCGCAGCCAATCGTGGGGACGTCCAGCCAGAGACCGAGGTGCGAGGCGATGCCCAGCCGACGCGGGTGGGCAATCCCCTGGCCGTCGACCATGATCAGATCCGGCTCCTGCCGCAGCAGCGCGAGCGCTCCCAACACGCAGGGTAGCTCGCGAAACGAGAGCAGACCTGGAATATATTCCATACGGACTGGCTCTTCGTAGACGTGTTGCTCCTCCAGCTCTAAAGAGGGATAGGAGAGCAGTACAACGGCGGCGCGCGCCAGACCATTATTCTCATTGATCGCCAGATCGACACCGGCAATATGCTGGACCTGGGACGGCAGGCGGTCCTCACGAATGACTCGGCCGGCTAGCTCCCTCTGGAGAGCGATGGCCTGCTCCGGCTGTAGATTCCACTGGTGTAGGGGCGGGCGTGCTCGTCGCATGGTCTATCGGGCCTCCGCAATAAAGATCATGCGCGGGCTTTGCAGCTCATAGGGTGCCATCTCATAATTGCCGTAAACATCTTTCACTACAAAACCCGCCTGCTCTAGCATCAATTCCAGCTCACTGCGCTCAAAGAGATAAAAAGTGGTGCGCGTGACCGTACGCCGCACCGTTTCTCCTTGACAGTACTGATCATAGAAGTGGACAAGCTCCAGTACGTGGCGGGTTGCAGAGGCGAAGGGCGAAACGAAGTGTGTCAGAAGGCTACCATCGGCGCACTCCCAGGTCCCCTGATGGAGGAGCTGCCCACTGAGATTCTCCATCGCGCGAGCATCGGCGTTGCTTAGATCCAGGATGAGGGTGGCACCGGTCACCAGGTGGGCGCGGAGTAAGGCCAGCGTTCGTTGCTGGTCTTTGCGCGCGGTCAGGTGAGCGAAGGAGCCGAGGGCGATAAAAGCCAGCCGAAAGCGCTGCTCCAGGTGTAGGGTCCGCATATCCTGCTGTACCAGCGTCACTCGTGAAAGAAGACCTTCCTGTATCAGGCGCTGGCGCGCGCGTTCGAGCATAGCGGTCGAGACGTCGACGCCGGTCAGCTCATAGCCTTCGCGCGCCAGTGGCACCAGCAGGCGACCGCTGCCGCAAGCTACCTCTAGCAAAGGACCATAGGGGCCGCACAGCTCCGCAAAGTCCCGGTAGAGGTCGAGGTCTTCCAGGAAGTGCGCGTGTTCAATGTCGTAGAAGGCTGCGATAGTGTCGTAGTCGTTGACTCTCTCTTGTGGTTGCATAGAAAGATCTGCTCCGCATGGCTCGGCGATGGGCGCTGTAATACTTTTCCGATGATAGCACGGCGACAGAAGAGCCGCAAGAGGGGAAAAAGAGGAAGGGAACCTAAGCCCAATGGTCGGCCAGAGACCGCCGGGCGCTAGTAAAGGCGACAGCGGGCGAAGTCTCCCGCGAGAGGAACAGGAAGCTCAGGCCCTCAGTATCAGCGGCACAGCCCTCCCACAGAACTGCCAATCGTCCGATGTGGCAAGGCTACTCTACGAGCGCAGCCTTGCGCTCGCATCAACAACTTTCCCAGCCAAAGCAGAAAGCAGCGGGCCGACTGCGGCCTTCTCCGCTGGTCATGGTCAGCCTCTTTCTCCGCTGCGGCATAGGTCAGGCGGAGAAAAGCGGGCATTCCCCCAGCCTTCTCTCTCCGGCCTGCTGGGACAGAATGCCCGCCTTTCTGGTCTTTTCCTTGCCTTCTCAAAGAGGCCGGCCTGGTAGGGCCGAGCGACTAGCTGACTGGTTGGCTGGCCGCCTGGCCGACCTCGTCTTCTTGTCTGTTTCCTTACTTATCCTTCTCGGTCTTGCTCAAAGCGGCCTGAGCGGCGGCCAGGCGAGCCACCGGCACACGGAAGGGCGAGCAGCTCACGTAATCGAGACCAACCTCATGGAAGAACTCGATGCTGCTCGGATCGCCGCCATGCTCGCCGCAGATCCCCAGCTCGATCTGGGGGTTAGCGGCGCGCCCCTTCTCAGCCGCCATGCGTACCAACTGGCCCACGCCATCGCGGTCGAGCGTCTGGAAGGGGTTCACCGGCAGAATCTTCACCTTTTCGGGCAGGCCCGGAGCATCCAGACCATCGACGTACTTCATCAGGAACTTGCCTTCAGCATCGTCGCGGCTGAAGCCGAAGGTCGTCTGCGTCAGGTCATTAGTTCCAAAGCTGAAGAAATCGGCCACCGTCGCGATCTGATCGGCGGTCAGAGCGGCGCGCGGCAACTCGATCATGGTCCCAAACTTATACTCGACAGCGGACCCGGCCTCTGCCGTGATCTCCTTAGCCACGGCCTCGAGTTGGCGACGTACCTCACGCAGCTCGTTCACGTGTCCGACCAGCGGGATCATAATCTTCACCTGCGGCTTCTTTCCCGTCTTGCGCGCCACCTCCAGAGCGGCCTCCAGGATCGCGCGCGTCTGCATGATAGTGATCTCCGGGAAGAGCAAGCCCAGGCGGCAGCCGCGAAGACCGAGCATCGGGTTCATCTCGCGCATAGCGGCTACGGCGTCGAGCAGAGCCTTTTTCTCCCTGAGGGCCTCGGGATTGGCGCCGGTCGCCTCCAGGCGTGTCACCTCGACCAGCAGCTCCTCGTAGTTGGGCAAAAACTCGTGGAGGGGCGGGTCAATCAGGCGGATCACCACCGGGTAACAATCGCCGGTGCGCGGATTGACCATCGTCTCGAAGATCCCGATGAAGTCGCCACGCTGGAAAGGCAGCAGCTGATCCAGGGCAGCCTGTCGCTCCTCGGGGGTCTTTGCCAGGATCATCTTCTGAACGATGGGCAGGCGCTCCTGCTCCATAAACATATGCTCAGTGCGACAGAGGCCGATGCCTTCCGCGCCGAACGTCACCGCGCGCTGAGCATCGCGGGGATAGTCCGCGTTGGCCCAGACGCCCAGCTTGCGGACGCGATCCGCCCAGCTCAGCAGCTTCTGCAGCTCTGTCTCCTTCTCAAAGTCCGGCTCTACCGTTGGGATCACGCCGGCGAAGACCTCGCCGGTATCGCCATCGATCGAGATCTCGTCGCCCTCACGGATCACCACATCGCTGCCGACCACGCGGAAGAGTTTCTCCTCCTCGTAGACGCGGATGCCTTCGCAGCCGGCCACACAGGGGAGCCCCAGGCCGCGGGCCACTACCGCGGCGTGGCTGGTAGCGCCGCCGCGTGCCGTCAAAATGCCCTTTGAGACAAGCATTCCATGGACATCATCGGGGCTGGTCTCTGGGCGAACCAGTACCACGGGTACGCCGGCCTTTCCCAGCTCCTCAGCGCGATCGGCATCGAAGACAGCCTTACCTGCGGCGGCGCCGGGCGAAGCATTCAGCCCGCGAGCCAGGAAGCGCCCCTCCTGATGGGCACGGGCCTTCGCCTCCTCATCAAAGCGGGGCAGCAAGAGCTGATAGATCTGGGTCGGATCGGAGCGTCTGATCGCCTCCTCCTCGCTGATCAGCCCCTCCTCGACCATATCCACAGCGATCTTGACCGCCGCTCTGGCCGAGCGCTTGCCGGAGCGTGTTTGCAGCATATAGAGCCGGCCCCGCTCCACCGTGAACTCCATATCCTGCATATCGCGATAGTGTCGCTCCAGGCGGCGGGCGATTTCCTGGAACTGCTCATAGACCTGGGGCAGCTCCTCCTTCAGGCGGCTGATCTTGGAAGGCGTACGAATACCGGCCACCACATCCTCGCCCTGGGCGTTGAGCAGGTACTCGCCGTACAGCTCCTTCTCGCCAGTGCTGGGATTGCGTGTAAAGGCCACGCCGGTGCCGCTGTCGTTGCCCATATTGCCGAAGACCATGCTCTGCACATTGACAGCGGTGCCCAGGTTGTGAGGGATCTTATTAAAGTTGCGGTAGTCGATAGCGCGCTTGTTATTCCAGGAAGCGAAGACGGCCTCGATAGCGCGCTTGAGCTGCTCGTAGACATCGGTGGGGAAAGGCTGGCCGGACTGGCGCTCAGCGATCTGCTTGAACTCAATCACCAGCTCCTTGAGGGCCGAAGCGGGCAGCTCAGCGTCGCTGCTGGCTCCGGAGCGCTCCTTATACTCATCGAGCTTCTGCTCGAACTCGCGCGGATCGGCGTCGAGCACGATCTTGCTGAACATCTGGATAAAGCGCCGGTAAGCATCGTAGGCAAAGCGCTCATCGCCGGTCTGCTCTACCAGTCCCTGAACCGTCTCATCGTTGAGGCCCAGATTCAGCACCGTATCCATCATGCCGGGCATCGAGAACTTTGCCCCCGAGCGCACTGAGACGAGCAGCGGATTGTGACGATCGCCGAAGGTCTTGCCAGTCTGCTGCTCGACGATGCGCAGAGCGGCCAGGGCCTGCTCCCACATTCCTGGTGGGAACTGCTTGCCAGCGTCATAGTAGGCATTACAGGCCTCGGTAGTGATCGTGAAGCCCGGGGGAACGGGCAAGCCGGCCTTAGTCATCTCGGCGACGCCTGCCCCCTTGCCGCCGAGCAAGTCGCGCATGCCGGCATTGCCTTCGGTGAACAAATAGACCCACTTGCGCGGCGATTGCTTGACCACCTCTTCAAAGGGCGTTCCCTGGGGCTGCCCTCCTGTGATTGCTTGCGTCACGAAATACTCCTCCCAGTTGATAGAATACTCAGGATTGATAGAAGCCGGGTCACAACGCCAGGGGAATCCTCCTCATAGAGGACGGGTAAGACGTCGCACTGCAAGCAACCGGGTCGGCGCTGACCCGCGCCGCTGGATTGCGCCGGAGAAGGCGCGCTCAGTCGGTCGATTGATTGGCTGGTCGGTCAGTCAAGTCAAGGTCAGTCATTCAGTCAGGCGCCGGTAAAGATCCTTCCCCTGGCCCAGCGCAAAACACGGCGGGCACGCTGCAGATGATCATTGGCCTCGGCGGCACTAATGACCTCATCGGCCTCCTCGGGGGGCGTATCGGCGTAAAACGTCTCGGGATGGAAGGGAGTGAGGGCCTCCATATCGCCCAGGATCTCAGCCGGGGCGCCGACACGCTCGCCCAAGGCCCGCAGATCGTGGTTATAAGGGGAACGGCGACCGAAAAGGAGCAGGCTCACCGCCTGAGCGGCCTTCTCAGCCACCTGGTTACAGTAGTCGACACAGGCGAAATGCCGACCAAGGTTCAGCTCCAGGCCGGCGGTGGCCATGTCCTGGGCGGCCTCGGCGAAGAGCGCCAGCGCTCCCTGAAGATCGCCTCCTGTCGGCTGAGCAGACTCTCTCTCCTCTTCGTCGTCCTCCCTCTCTGCCCCACTCTGTTCGCCCTTGCGCCCCACCTCTTCTGCGACTGGCGTCGGACCTCCCTCTGGGCTGACGTCGGAGGCAGAAACCGGCTCTGGCTGCTGGAAGCTGAAACCCTCCAGCAGCAGCCGCTCCAGGTCCTCCTCTGGCTCCTGCGGTTGAGGAGCGTCACCCGCTGTGTGGCGCTCTGACATCTGAGTAAGCTCTCCCCAGTCTCCGCCCACGGACCGGGCCGAGGTCAGTCGGCTGGTGCCCTGGGCGGCTCTTCTCTTGGCTTAAACGATCTGTCCCCTGCCCGTAACGTACCAGGCTTTCCGCTTATCGATACCTGTGTGTGTTTCTCCTCTATATTAGTCCTGTCGGCGCGTGGTGTCAATGCAGGTTCGCCAATCATTGGCGGGCAAGAGGGGGGACCGTCTCGCTCTCCGGCTTTCCTTTCTCTGGCTGGTTCATCTCGCCTGAGGCGGCGATCTGCTCCATGAGAGGCCAACTGTCTGCCTGCAAAAGTGAGTCGGCTGAGTCGTGAGAGGGATAAGGAAGAAGGGCGCAGCGCAGAGCAGAGGCTCCTGGTGGAGGCTGGCAGACTGGCAGAGTCGCCAGCCTCCACCACGGAAAGAGCATCTCCTCAATACCCGCTGGCATGTTCTATTCGCTGGGCGTTCCTGCTATACTTAGGTATGCATATGCATGCTCTTAGCAACGTTAGTGAAGGTGGCGAGGGTGCCGGTAGCACGAATAACGCTGATGTCGCCGCTGTCGCAGAGGCCCGGAGAGAAAGAGTACATGTCAGCATGACAGACAAAATGCCTGCGCATTCGCAGAGAGCTGGCTCTGAATCTTTTGCTGATTCCGATGATGCCCTGGCCCTAAGCAGGCTTTATGAGCGCTTCAGTCGGCCAATTCACTCCTATATTTATCACCTGCTGGGGAACCGTGAAGATGCCGATGATATGACGCAGGAGGTCTTCATTCGTGCCTGCTTGGCCTGGGATCATCTGCACGATCGCGAGAATCTGAGCGCCTGGCTCTATCGTATTGCGACCAACCTCTGCGTAGATCTCCTGCGCAGGCGGAAGCGTATTGCCTGGTGGCCTCTCTCCCTAAGTAGTCATCAGGGCGACCACGATGAAGGTTCGATCTCTGAAGAGTTTGCCCTGTTGCTGGCCGATAGCGGAGGCATCCCGGAAATTATCGAGCGCGAACATATCCGCGCCGCCCTGGCGGCCATGCCTCTCGATTACGCTATTGCGCTTGTCCTGAGCGCTGTTCAGGGCCTGCCCTATCAGGAGGTTGCTTCCATCATCGGGATCTCCCCCAACGCTGCCGCAACTCGTATATCTCGTGCAAAAAAGATGTTTATCGAACGTTATATTCGGATCGGGCGAGAACATCTGAAGGGGGAAGAGCATCAGCGATGAGTGAGGCGATGCATGAAGCTGGCATGCCGCCACTGCCATCAGCGTCCGAACGAGGGCCGCAGGTCTGCGAGGCTGTGCAGCTCTACCTGGCCATTCTCGATGACCTGAGCTTTGAGCAGGCTCAGATTGTGCTGGCGCATGTCTACGACTGCCCTTCCTGTCTCCAGACCTATCGCCTCTTTAGCCAGGCATCCCACCTGCTGCGTAGCCTGGAGCAGACACGGCCTTCGGCGCGCGTGGATCGGGCTGTCTATCAGGCCATTGCGGCCCGTTGGGGAGCACCAGGCGGCTCTGCTCAGCAGGGGCATCTGAAGGGAGGTCGCGAGCAGGTTAGCCTCTTGGACCCTCAGCGGCCTTCGGCGGCTCTCCGCCTCTCTGACCGCTGCTCCTCCGTGCGGCGCCGTCTCTGGCTGCTGCCGGCGGTGGCAGCCCTGCTGCTCCTCATTCTTGGAGCCTCCACCTGGCTGGGCGGCCTCTGGCCCTCGTCGCAAGCTTTTGCCCTGCCTGCGGACCTCTCCTGGAATGGCTACGTGCTCTACCATCGTCAGACGACGATGAGCGACGAGGGGCTGCCCTATCGGGTAGAAACCTATCACAACTTGGGAACTGGCGAATTGCATGTCGAGGCGACTATGCCTGGACGTCTCGACGTGGTGCTGATCAGCGATGGTAAGACCGTGCTTGGACTGGATATGATGCACCACGTGCTGCAATGGAATCCGGCCCAGTGGAGCGTTCAGGACAGGGCCTTTGATCTGGCCGAGTTGCGCCGTGATCTGCAGCAGGGAAGCGCTCACTATCTTGGCCGGGGAAGCTTTCAGGGTCAGGCTGTCTACCGTATTGGGTTGCCCAGCGGTTATATTTTGCTGCTGGATCAACGCTACCATCCGGTCAACCTCTTGTATGCCAGTGGAGCTCGGCAGGGCCAGCCTGTCTATGAGAGCGTGCGTTTGTTCTCAGAAGATCAGGTCTCTGGGCGTCTTTGGGAGATGCAGCCACCGGCGGACTTCCTGCCAGGTCGGCTGCCTGCCGAGCCTTAGGGGTGGAGTCGCCTCCGGTTTGCTTGCATCGTAGCGCAAGCGCGGACTACAATGGGAAGGCGAAGGAGAGGAGTGGCCGGGCCTGACAGCGGGCGGCTGCTCCGACGCTGAAGCAAATCGAGAGGCTGCACTGGCAGCAGGAGCATCCATCATGGCAACAGAACCTGTGCCTGTGATTGTTGGCGCCGCACGCACCCCGACGGGAAAATTCTTAGGAGCGCTGGCAAGCTTCACGGCCCCGCAGTTGGGAGCCATCGCTATCAAGGAAGCCGTGCGCCGTGCAGGGATCGCGGTCGAAACGATCGATGAAGTTATTATGGGCAATGTAGTCTCGGCAGGCTTGGGACAGGCTCCCGCGCGCCAGGCCGCGATCGGGGCGGGCTTGCCTGTCGAAATACCGGCCTTCACCGTGAACAAGGTTTGCGGCTCCGGCCTCAAGGCGGTCATGCTGGCGGCCCAGGCCATTCGGGCTGGCGATGGACGTGCCTTTGTCGCCGGTGGCATGGAGAGCATGTCGAATGCCCCCTATCTTTTGCCCAGAGCGCGTACTGGCTACCGGATGGGTCACGCTGAGCTGGTCGATGGAGTCATTCACGATGGCCTGTGGTGTGCCTTTGAACAGGTGCATATGGGGAACGAGGCCGAGATCATCGCTGAAACCTTTGGCATCTCCCGCGAGGAGCAGGATCGTTTCGCTCTCGGTAGCCATCAGAAGGCGGCAGCCGCGACCGCTGCAGGTCGCTTCAAGGACGAGATTGTCCCGATCGAAGTCAGGCAGAAAGGGACCAGCGTGGTGGTTGAGCGCGATGAACCGATTCGCCCGGATACTTCGCTGGAGGCTCTGGCCAGGCTCAAGCCGGCCTTCCAGGAGCAGGGCACGGTCACGGCAGGCAATGCCCCAGGACTCAGCGATGGGGCCTCGGCGACGGTGGTGGTGGAGCAGTCGCTGGCTCATGAGCAGGGCTTGCCGGTGCTGGCTCGCATCCTTGGCTACGCCTCGGCCGCCATTACTCCGCGCTATATCTTCGCTGCCCCCACGCGCGCCGTCAGGCGCCTCCTGGAGCGAACCGGTCTCCAACTGAGCGATTTTGATTTGATCGAGGTCAATGAGGCTTTTGCCGCGCAAACTCTGGCCAATGGGAAAGAACTTGGCTGGGACTGGGACCGCGTGAACGTCAACGGGGGGGCGATCGCCCTCGGCCACCCCATCGGCTCCAGTGGTTCGCGCATCTTGATTACGCTCATCTATGAGCTGCGCCGCCGGGGGGGAGGCCGTGGCCTGGCAACCCTGTGCTTGGGTGGCGGCGGCGCCGTGGCCCTGGCTGTTGAGGTCTCGTAAACAAAAACCGCCTTGACCTTCAGCACCTGGCCCTCCGCTCCTCGTCAGCTCTGTTTGTCTACCTGGCTGGGGCACCGGAACCGGCGAGGAGCGGTAGTCGGGTGGGCCTCCAGCTCTCTTCCCGCCCTGCCTGCTCTCCCCCTGAACTCTGCCTAGACCTTCCCTGCTAAGGCCGCTCGCCATCCACTGCTCCTTTTTTACCTGTCAGCCTTCCCCCACTTCCCCCCTTTCCAGACCCCTTCCTCTTCTACCAAGCGTCCTCTATAGGATTATGTCTACCTTTCATTTAAAATAATCAATATCAAATAAATCGCAGAGAAGAAGTTACCTCTGCCAAAGTGGATCGTTAAAAAAGACGTATGGCAAAAAATAATACTGAAAGGTTGAATGAGCAGAGGTGTCTAAACAAGCTAACTCTTTATCTGTAGTTGTTCCTGTGCACAATGAGGCTGGAAACGTAGCTCTTTTGCATGGGAAGATTAGCGACGTCATGTGTAACATGTCTTTGGAATACGAGGTGGTCTATGTTGATGATGGCAGCACCGATGGCAGTTTGGCCGTATTAGAGGAGATAGCGGCGACCGATCCCCATGTGAGGGTTGTGGAACTGAGCCGCAATTTTGGACAGACGGCGGCGCTGGCGGCGGGGGTGGCTTACAGCCGGGGTGAGGTGCTGGCCCTGCTCGACGCCGATCTGCAGAACGATCCGGCGGATATCCCACGTTTGCTGGCGAAGCTAGAGGAGGGCTACGATCTGGTCAGTGGCTGGCGGCGAAAGCGGCGAGGAGAGGCCTGGCCGCGTTGTCTGCTCTCCCGTCTGGCTAACGCTCTGGCCGCCCGCCTGACCGGGATCAAAGTGCACGATCTGGGCTGTACCCTGAAGGTCTATCGCCGCGCGGTCTTTGCCCATCTCCCTCTCTATGGCGAGATGCATCGCTTTATTGTCGCTTATGCGGCCCTGGCCGGCGCGCGAATCGCTGAGGTTGAGGTGGGGCACCATCCGCGGCATGCTGGGCGCTCGCACTATGGGCTGGACCGGACCCTGCGAGTGCTTCTCGATCTTTTGCTCGTGAAGTTCTACGCTGGCTTTGCCACTCGTCCGCAGCAGTTGCTGGGCTTGCCCGGACTGCTGGCACTTGCTCTCGGCCTCATCTTCCTGCCGCTAGCCTTGCTACTCGCCTTGCTGGGTGGGGGCCGGCAGCGGGGCCGTTGGATCGACATCGGGTTGTTGGGCGCTGGTGGCTGCTGCGGGTGGGGCCTCCTCTCCCTCCAGCTCGCCGTGCTGGCAGAAATGCTGATGCGCACCTACCATGAGTCTCAGAAGAAGCGACCTTATGTTGTGCGCTGCCTTGTTGCGGGAACAGAGCGAAGCGAGTGTTGGTAGGGAGTAAACATATATTGTTTCAAATATCGCCAAATATGGCATTGGGTCAAGTTGCTTGGAAGAAGAGGCAGGTAGAATCAAATGAAGATCCTGGTTATTGCTCCTCAACCCTTTTTTGTACCTCGCGGGGTTCCTTTCAGCGTCTATGCTCAGTTGCGCGCCCTGAGTGAGCTTGGCCACCGTACAGACCTGCTGACCTACCCATTGGGGGAGCCGATAGCGCTTCCCGGGGTGCGCGTCTGGCGTGTGCCGGGCCTGGCGCGCGTGCGCGAAGTGCCCGTTGGTCCCTCTCCTGCAAAAGTGCTCTTCGATCTCTTGCTTTTTCTCTGGGCCTGCTGGCTCCTCTGCTCTCGGCGCTACGATTGCCTTTGCACGCACGAAGAGGCTGGGGTTCTGGGCGTTGTGCTCGCGACGCTCTTCCGTTGTCGGCATGTCTATTATATGCACTCCGATCTCGCGCAGCAGGCGGCTTGCCTGGGACACGGCCAGAAACGCTGGCTGCTGCGTATCCTGCGTTGTTGCCAGAGCTGGATTCTGCGCCATGCCAGCGCGGTGGTAGCGATCTGTCCGGCCCTCGAAGGCGAGGCCCGGCAGATGGGGGCACGTGGCAAGACCTATGTGATAGAGAATGTGGCCTTGCCGGAGGAGTTGCTGCCAGGGAATACGATCTTGGGGGCGGGAGATATCCAGGAAAAGGACCACCAGCGCCAGGTGACGGCGGCGACAGCGGTGCCGCCGCGGCTCGCGAGAGCGGCTCTCGGGCCAGAGGGGGCCACAATTCCGCCCGATGGCCGTGACTGGCTGCTGTCATCCGACGAGACAGGGCCGCTGGTGCTCTACACAGGAACCCTGGAGCGCTATCAAGGAATCGAGCTGCTGCTAGAGAGCGCCGTCCTGGTACAACGGCGCTACCCCTCCGTCCGCTACCGGATCATTGGCGGGCGTCAGGATCAGGTACTGGCCTTGCGGGGCCTCTGTCAACGCTTGGGGATCGAGGAGTCTGTAGAGCTACTCGGTCAGCGTCCGCCTTCTGAGATAGCGGCCTCTCTGAAACGGGCGACGATCCTGGTCAGTCCCCGCTGTGCAGGAACAAACGTGCCCCTCAAGCTGGCGAGCTATTTGCAGTCTGGCAAACCGTTGCTGGCGACCTCGATCGTTGCCCATACACAGGTGCTCAGTCCCGAGGTGGCCCTCCTGGTTCCGCCAACGCCACATGATCTGGCTGCCGGCGCGCTTCTGCTCCTGGAAAACCCGACCTATGCACGTGCTCTGGCTTCAGCGGCGCAGCGCTTCGCGGCCAGACGCTGGAGCTGGTCGGCCTTTGTGGCTCAGCAGCGGCGCCTCTATGCCGAAATGGCCTCTCCTGAGAAGGGTAGGTTCTCCCGATGAAGCGCTATTTGCGCGAGCTTTTCGCGGAGGCGGCGGCGGAGGAACTTCGGCTGCCTCGCTGGCTGGTTCATCTCTACCTGAGGTGGGGGGAGCCTCCTCTTGGAAAGGCGATTCGTCTTGATCTGCTGCGCGCGGTGCTGCGTGGCTACAGCGTACGAGGCGAGCGCTGGCTGGATCTGGGGTGTGGCATCGGCGATCTGACGTTGCGGCTGGCCGCCTGCGGGGCCAAGGCGGTTGGAGTTGAGCGCGATGTGGGGCGTGTGGCCCGAGCGGAGGCTGTGGCGGCACGTGCTGGATTGCGCAACGCACGCTTCCTGGCGGCTGATGTCTGCCGCCTCACGGAGCTGAAGCTCGGGTCGTTCGACGGTGTTTGCTGCCTGGCGGTCCTGGAGCACATTGCCGACGATCTCGCCTTGCTTCGACAGATTGCTGCCGTGCTGCGCCCTGGGGGGCTGCTGGTGCTGCAGGTCCCCTCGGCCCGCCGCAAGGTACTGGCGGCTGCCGAACGGGAAGATGGTCACGTCCGCCCTGGCTACGCTGTGCCGGAAGTCTATGCCTTGCTCGAGACAAGCGGTTTCCGCGTGGTCCGCACCGACTCGCGGGACCCTCTAAATCTCATCTACTACTGGTCCCTCTCTGCCTGGCTGCTAGCAGGGGTGTTGGCTGACTGCCGCCTTCGCGGCCCCTGCTTCGCCATCTTAGGCCCGCTTTTTCTTCCGCTGATTCGCTTCTCCTCGCGCTGCATTCGGCGGACGGGAAGCGAGTTGGCTTTTCTGGCTGTAAGGTGCTGATAGTCAGAGGAGTATGTGCAATGTGGAAAGGTCTCTGCTCTAGCTCGATAGAAGAAGATTGTCACCTGACTCTCCCATCTTTTGATGCTGATCAGATTTCTAAAAATCGCTTCATAGACTTTTTCTCTACAGAAACATCGTGTGGAGGAGGACGACATATGCGTTGTCTGGTAACTGGCGCCGCTGGCTTTATTGGGTCTCACCTGGTCGAGCGGCTGTTGATGGAGGGACATGAGGTCTGTGGGATCGATGCTTTTACCGATTGCTATCCGCGTCAGATCAAGGAGCGCAATATTGAGGCCCTCTCGGCCTTTAGCCGCTTTGACTTTATCGAAGGCGATCTGCTACGGCTCCCGTTGGTCTCCCTGCTCGATGGGGTGGATTGGGTCTTTCATCTGGCGGCTCAGGCCGGTGTGCGTCGGGGGTGGGGCAATGAATTTGTGCGTTATGTCGATGCCAATGTGCTGGCCACTCAACGCTTGCTAGAGGCGGCTGTTCGCGCAGGGAATGTACGGCGTTTCATCTGTGCCTCTTCTTCGGCGGTCTACGGCGAGGCGGCTCGTTTGCCTGTCGATGAGCTGACGCCGCTGCGGCCTGTTTCGCCCTATGGAGTAACCAAGGTTGCCACTGAGCAGTTGTGTATGCTCTACCATCGTACCTATGGGCTACCAATAGTCATACTGCGCTACTTTACGGTCTATGGTCCTCGCCAGCGACCTGACATGGCCTTCTACCGCTTCTGCTGTGCGCTGATCAACCAGCAGCCGGCTCTGGTCTATGGGGATGGCCTCCAGACACGCGATGTGACCTATGTGGAGGATGTGGTAGAGGCCAATCTGCTGGCGGCGTCTGTGCCGGCGGCGGTAGGCACGGTCTTGAACATCGCCGGGGGCGTCCAGGTCAGTATTCGCGAGGTGCTCGACCTGCTGGAGGAAATCAGCGGTTCCCGTCTGGCGGTGAAGTTTCTCGATGAGCAGCGGGGGGAAGCGCACGACACCTTTGCGGATATCTCGCGGGCCGGCCATATCCTGGGCTACTCTCCACGAGTAGGGCTGCGCGAGGGACTGCGGCGAGAGTTAGAATATGTGGTTTCCTATGCCTATAGCCTGACTCCCCGTTTCTATCCTGACTGGCCGCTGGATTATGGCTTCCGACCGGGAGCGGGGGAGGAGAAACAATGAGCCAGGAACCCCATCCCGTTCCGTGGGCTACTCGTTGCGTCTCTCACAGGGAGGGGAGGACCAGGCCCCCTCTGCCGTCCTGTTCCTCTCCTGCCAGAAGATTGGCGCCTGTCAGGCTGCGCCCCTTGGGAGAGGTAGGGATGGTGTCAGCAGCCTGTCGCCCTACTGAGGTGACGGGCGCTGCGGGTCACACCACCGGTCCTGCTCTGCCGGGCAGTCATCCTGGTGTCGGTGAGCCTGTTACGGAGGAGAGAGGCCCTGCTGAGAGGGAAACAGGAGGCAAACCTCTCTGGCGCCTGGCGGCGGCTGTCATTGCGCTGGTGGCCGCGGCTTTGCTCGTGGGGCGGGTGCTCGTCGCTCTTCCTGGGTGGCAGGACCTTGAGCGAGGTCATGTGAGCTATGCCTGTCTGCTGTTGGGCGGGTCGGGAGGACTGCTTTGCGTGGTGATCAGTGCCTACCAGTGGCGCGCCTTGCTGCTCGCTCAGGGGAGACATGTGGACCTGGCTGAGCTGATCAGGCTCTATTTGGTCGGCCTGGCCTTCAGTCACTGTCTGCCACTGGGCCTGGGGGGCGATGCCATCAAGACCCTCTACTCTGGTCGGGCGCTTGGCTCCTATCGACTGGCGGCGGGGACGCTGGCCCTGGCGCGCTTGCTGAGTCTGCTGGCGCTGGGCCTCCTGCTTGGGGGCGCGCTCTGTCTCTGGGGTCAGCTTTTGCCTGCCCCCTTGGGTGCTGTGACCGCGACGGTCAGCCTCTTGATTGTGCTCGCTCTGACGAGCCTGTTGGGAGTCGTCAGGCTGATCAGAAGAGAAGAGCGGTCGACCTGCTTGGCTGAAGGAGAAAGCCGCGTCTCTCCTCTCGTTTTTGGCAGGATGCTGGGCGCGATGGGCGCTGCTCTGGCAACGGTAGCGGCCAGACCGCTCTCCTTCCTTCCCTCTCTGGGCTTCAGCCTCTGTTTCTGGATGATGGCCGCGCTGAATTACTATAGCTATGGTCTGGCCCTCGATATCCATCTGCCGCTACCGTGTTACGTTGTCGCCATTCCGCTGGTGGCCCTCGCTGCTTCCTTCCCACTCGCTTTCTGCAACGGCTTGGGCATACGTGAAGGTGCTCTGGTCTCTATTCTGGCTCTCTATCACGTCCCGGCGGGCAAGGCTCTGCTGTTGGCTCTCTGTATAGATGGGCAGGGGGTCCTGCTGGCATTAGGCGGCTGGCTGCTCTATGTCTTGCAAAGAAGGGAGGGGAGGTAAACGATGGCTCAAGAGCCAATCAGGCGTCGCCAGTTCAAGCCGGGGGTTGGCGTGCCTCCGTCTCAGGTGCACTTTTCCTTCGAGGAGGAGCGTTCTCCTCTTGCTCTGCCTCCCCTTGTGAGATCAACGGAGAAGGAGCAGGCTGCTTGTTCTGCTGGAGGACAGTCAAATGCTGAAGAGAAGCTGCGACCGGCTTTTATTCCTCAGCCTTTGCCGATCCCTGATCCTGAGGAGTCGCTAGAGCGACCAATCTGGCAGATTACGACCCTGCAGTTACGGGTTCTCCCTGGGGTCTGGCGACGGCGTCGGGAGGGTCGGCGCACGCTGCTGCTCTTCGCGAGTGGCGGTCTGCTTGCCTTGCTCCTGCTTGGCCTGCTGGCCATCTTCCTGCGCTCGTCTACGCCGGCGGTAGTGCTCTATCAGGTCCAAACTCAGGATTACGATCAGATCGTGGGAGGAGAGGGCCTGGTCTATCCCCAAAGCCAGCTTGCGCTCTCCCTGCCTTTTGCTGGGAGAGTGGAGGCCCTGCTGGTCAAAGTAGGTGACTTCGTTAGGGTTGGCCAGCCCATCTTGCGGCTTGATCCCCTTGAGTTGTCTCTACAGCTGAAGCTGGCCAGGGACGAACTGGCGGCGGCTGAGAGCTACTTGCAGGAGGTGATGGAGGCTGGCAACAATCCAACCGCCGTGGCTCAAGCGCGTCAGCGCTATGCGTTAGCCAAAAGCCGGTATGAGGCTCTTCAGGCCCGTTCCTCCTCCCTGCTGGCTGAGAACTGCCTGCTGGCTCCGCTAAGTGGGGTTGTGACCGCCATCAGTGTTGTGGCTGGCCAGTCCTTCTCGGCGAATATCCCGCTGCTGACGATCAGCGATCAGTCCAGGGTCATCGTTCATGTCCGGCTGCCCTTGAGAGACCTGGGATTAATTCATGTAGGGCAGGCCGCAGAGATCGTGACCGGCCTTGGGCAGGGACCGGCCCTGAGCGGTACGGTGCTGACCATTGTGCCCCGAGCTGACCCTCAGACGGAGACCTTCGAAGTCTGGGTGGCACTAGATAATCGCCATAATGCCCTCTTGCCGGGCATGAGTGTCTTTGTGCGTATTGTCGTGAAAGGTAAGGCTCTGAGCTTGCCGCGCCTGGCAGTCCTTGACCTGGACCTGGCTCCCGCTGTCTTTGTCGTTAAGCGGCAGCAGGCTCATTTGCGCTCAGTACATGTGGCCGCTCGCTCACCAGCCAGAGCCTTTGTCGACGTTGGCCTGAGCAGCGGGGAGCTGGTAGTTCTGATAGGGCTGGCTGACCTTCAGGAGGGACAGCAGGTGCGAGTCCTTAGCATTGAGAGAGGTTGAGTTCCGACTAGAGGCCAGTATGCTCCGAAGCGGAGAAGTGGAAAGAAAGGAAGGAAGAAGGCATGGAGACAGCGATGGCAAAGGCGATTCGAGGGGTGGTAGTGTGGGCGGGACTGTGGTCCTGGCCGAGATGGTTGCTTGAGGCTGGCCGCTCCAGGCTCCTCCTGGCCTGTGTCTTGATGCTAGGGGCGAGTAGCCTGCCCTGGTTAGCCGATCCCTTGCATGGCTGCCTTTCCCCTTGGGAGACGCCCCTGATGCCGGGCTGGTTCTGGGCGGCGCCGGGTACGGCTGGCGCCATCATGACTAGTGTGGGGGCAGGCTCTTTCGTGGTGGCTCTGGTCTGTCTGGGCTGCGCCCTAGGACCTGCCCCATCTCTTGAGAGGGGCCTCTGGCGCTGGCGTTTAGCGGCAGGCTGCTGTTTACTGCCGCTCTGCCTGTTCGCCCTCCACTTCGTGGTTGTTGACAGTGAGCAAAGCGATCTATTGGCCTACCATAAGCTGGAAGCTCAGCTTATTCTGCGTCACCTGGGCTACAATCTTCCCCGCGACTGGCTTCCGATTACGGCTCCCTTCGCGCTGGATACGACGACCCTCGATTGGCGCCTGGTGTTGCTGGTGGACCAGCTTCGTCCGGGGGCTGTCCTTCCCTTGGTGGGCCTGAGCCTCTGGTTCCAGCCAGCGGGCCGCAGAGTAGGAACCGGATGCCGCACTGCTCCCCTTGCCCTACGCAAGCTTGGCCTGACAGCGCTCTCTAGTGGGTGCCTGCTCCTGATGATCATCGTCCCCCTCTGCTCATGGTTCTCTACAGAGCAGGCCAGGCAGGCCCTGGCTGTGGGCGACTATCGCCAGGCCCTGGGCTGGATAGAGACGGCGCGCTGGCTTGCTCCTGGTATGGCTAACTCTGTGACCTACGAGGAAGAGCTTGGTGAGGCCCTCTTCGCGGGAGAGTCTCCCTGGCAAGCGGAGACTGTCAATTTTGCTCTGGCTCGCTCTTTTCTGCGCCAGCGGGCCTATCTGCATGCCTATCAGCTACTTTTCCCCGACTGGCTGGCACATCGGCTGCGCCAGAACGACCCATTTGAGACGCGCCTGACCGTTGCTCTGAGCGAAGCTTTGGAAGGCTTGATAGAGGCCGCCTGGCCGGCTAGCCTCCTCTCAGGCGATAGCGGGGCGCGGAGCCAGCGCCTGAGCGTAGCCCAACACTGGCTGATGCTGCTCGCGCAGATCAATCCCCGCAGTCTCTATGCCCATTACTTGCTGGCTAGAGCGTACTACGATCTTCACAACTACCAGGGCTGCCTGGCCGAGATGGGAAGCGTGCTGACCCTCTCCTCAGATAATGATCTCCGCTCGTCTGCTTATACCTATCTTGGCCTCTCCGAAATTGCCCTGGGCCGGACTGTCCAGGGACGGGAAACTTTGCTGATGGCCGTTGCGCTTGATCCAGATTACCACAATAACACAGCGCGCGAAGCCCTCTCCGGGCTGCACTAAGATGTATTCTCATATGAAAAATGTAAAGGGATGTTTGGAGGGTATAATGTTGCAAAGCTGGTTCTTGGGTCGTGGACTAGCCAGGCGGAAGGCAGACTTGTCTGCTGGCCTGCTGGCCAGGCAAAAAGCCGGTGCCTTTGCGGGGCGCGCGCTCTGGCGGTCGCTGCCTGGTGGTGATAGTCTCTGCTTGTTACTCCTGGCAGCGATAGGGGCCCTCTGGTTTGCCTGGCAGGTGATCATGGTTCCCCAGCCAGGCCACTTCGATCCCGGCTGGCAAGACGCGCGCTGGATCGCTGCGGTAGACGGTAGTGCGCCGGTAGCTTACTTTCGCTACGCCCTGCAGCTCAGGACCTGGCCAGAGGCGGCGGTGCTGACGGTAGCGGCGCAGCAGACCTTCGCCCTGGCGGTCAATGGCCTCTCATTGGGCAATAATAAGGGCCAGTTTGCCCCCCGGGCTTTTCTCTACGATATACGCCGCGCCTTGCGGATCGGCACGAACGTCATCGCGATCCGCGTTGCCAATGGTGACTTGCAGAGACCGGCCCTGAGGGCTTTGCTCGAAATAAGGAGCAGGACAGGGACTTATCGTTTTAGCTCGGGCAGCACCTGGCGAGCGACTGCTCAGAGCAGCCTGGCTCATCGCCTTGATGGGCTTGTGGCCAATGCCTGGAGCCTGCCCAGCTTCGATGCGACTGATTGGCGGCCAGCCCAAGTGCTGCCGGAAGAGCAAGGCGCTGGCCCTCTGCTTGCAGTTGATCCCCAGCCTTATCGGCAGCCCTTGCCACCCCTCTGGCTGCGAGCCAACAGCCCACAGGCTTGCTTTGTCAGACTCTTTGATGTGCCAGCAGGGGCGATCAGGATCTGGCTACGCCTGGGCAGCCCTGCCCGGACAAGTGTCTATCTCAATGGAACGCTGCTGGCAACCCTTGGTGGGAGCCTGCAGTCTCTACCCTTCAGGCCGATCTCTCCCGCGCCAGGCTATCGGGCAGGGCTGCCGATCGCGCTCTACGATATCTCCCCCTGGCTGCATACAGGACGCAATACACTGGCCATCTATGCGGTGGCTCAAGTGCCGTTCGCTGATGGGCAGATAGAGCTGTCGTCTAGAGAGATAGCGCTGCTGACCGATATCCTCATTGAAGGCAGCCAGGGTCAAAATCTCTGGCTGGAGCCATCTCCGGCCTGGCGCCTGGCAAAGGATTCCCCTTGTGGACTCTTGAAGGCCGAAGAGACCTCGAAAAGCTGGCTGACGGTTGCTCCGGGCATCCCATCGGCTTCGCCGCTCTTGCCCTACCTGACAACTCCCTCCCCGCTCTCTCCTTCTCTCCTCTCCGTACCTGCCAAAGGCTGGTTGGTAATCATGGGGACGGTAGGCCTTGTCTGGGTGCCCTGGTCAGGTTTAGGCTTGTTGCTTGCAGTAAGCTGCGCTGCCGCTCCTCGGGCGATATGGCGACGGCTGAGCCTGGCAGTTGTGCCACCGTTGGCTCTCGAAGGACTGCTGATCGTCCTGGCACGCGAACCAGCCCTCTCATGTCCCTTCCCATATAGTGGCTGCTGGCTCTGGTTCTTGGGAACACTCCTGCTACTGGACTACGCGCTGCTGGCCTGGACGCTCTGGTGGGACAGCACCAGAGGTCAGCCCAGGTTGCCTGTGGTAACAGAGATAGCTGGCAACGTTGAGCGGGCTGCGACAAAAACCAGCGCCAGAGCAAGCTCGCGCAAAAGGTGGAAGAGCCTGCAAGGCTGGCTCCGACCCTTGTTGGCTTTGGCAGCGCAAGCGCCCTTGTCCTGGCGAGGCTGGGTCGCTCTTGTGCCCATCCTTGTCGTCGCCATACTCCTCTCAGGCTACCAGCTCGCCTATGAGCCTTACTGGCAAGATGAGCTTTCTAGCTACTATGCCGCGCGCGGGATTGTGACCACCGGCTGGCCGCTCTTCCCTTCAGGCTTTCTCTACACAAAAGCCGAACTCTATTCCTATCTGCTGGCCATCTGGAGCCTGATCTTTGGCGAGCAGCCGCAGATGACGCGCGCCATCAGTGTAGGAGAGTACCTGCTCAGCCTGCCGCTGCTCTACCTTGCCGGCTGCTACTTCTTCTCCCGACGCATAGCCTGGCTGGCCACGGCCATGCTAGCCTGCTCGCCGCTCGCCTTAACCTGGTCACGCCAGATGCGAATGTACCAGCAAGCGCAACTGTTCACCCTCTTAACGTTGCTTCTCTTTCATCGCTGCCTGCAGCGCCCAGCGCACTCTCGCCTCATCTATGGCGTGGCGCTTAGCGTACTGGTAGCCTATCTGAGCCACGAAGAGACCTTCATCGTGCTCCCGTCCCTGCTGCTCTGTGCTCTCTGCTGCCGAGACCGAAGACAGCTTAGCCTGGCAGCCCTGTGTCGCTCTCCCGCCTGGCAACGGGCCGGCCTGCTCTGCGGGGCGGGCATCACTGCCCAGCTCCTGTTGGCCCACTTTAGCCATCCGCCTGTCCTGGGAACCGATGCCTCGCAGCGTCCCTTGATCCATTTTACATTAAATAATTTTGTATTCTATACAGAAATGCTGTTTTCGCCTGTTGTTGGCGAGCGAGCGCCCTGGCTCTTCCTCGATTCCCTTTGTTTGGTCCTTGGCTGTGGAAGGGCCATACGGGAGAAAGAGCCGCGTGCCTGTTACTGTGCCTTGTTCCTGATTGCGGCCTGGTTGATGCTGACCTACGGTTTCAGCCTGCAGGCGGACCGCTATCTCTATCCCCTGCTACCGTGCTACTACCTGCTGAGTGCCTATGGAGCGAGCGGGCTGGTGAGGGCTATAGGGAGGCTAACGATGGCCGTAGCAGATGGCTGTGTGCCATCCTCTGGCCGGAGCTGGGAGCATGTGGCGGCGGTCCAGCGCCTATTTCTAATAGGAAGCTCGGGTCTGCTCTGTGCCCTCCTCTTGATTGCGCCGTTGATAGCCATAAACACCAGCAGTCCCTTCCTGAGCCGGCTGTTGGGTCTACCCGACCACCGTCACTATGCCGACTACGACCTTGTTGGGGCCTATCTGCGGCAGCATCTACGCCGGGGGGACGTGGTAATTGCGGTAGCGCCGGCCAACTGCGTACGCTATTATGTGGGGCAGATCGATTACTTTTTCTCCATTGACCGCGCCCTCTATCTCATGGAGCAGCATGGGCACATCATCGAAACCGCCTCCGGAGCGGAGGCGCTCCTTGATCAAGCTGATCTCACAGCTGTGCTAGCTGAGCATGCGCGAGTCTGGATTGTCTCAGACGGCGGGCCATATGAGGCCGCTGTCAAAAAGCGCTTTATCTTTCCGCCCGATCTACACCTCGTCTTTGAAGGGTATGCATCGGCTCTCTATCTGCGCGGCGGTTAGCTATTTCGGAGGGTCTATTTCTATGAGGAAGAAACTATACAGGTTAGTGCGAATTATCGTGTGGGCTGTGATTGTGCTCTGGGTAATCATGACTGCGGCTGGTTACATCGTGAGCTGTGCCCCGCTCTGGGAGCAGCTTCCTCATCCGCCCTTGCTTGTTGGCAGCGGTCTCACTCCCCGTCCGGGGCAGAATCTCATGGCGGCAACCGCCACGCTGGCTTTATGGCCCGGCTGGCGAGAGAGCGTCCAGGCAGTGGTCGAGCAAGTACTAGAGAACATGCACGAGCATGCCTGGAACGAGCGGGCTATGACCCACGGCCGGCGCACTGGAGGCCTCTTCATCAACTGGAATATGAGCGATCCCCAGCGCGTCAATGCCCTCGGTCCCGGTCCCTCTGCAAAGACCCTGGAGAAGCATGATCCCCAGGTTGACCTGCTCTATCTCAACGCTCTGAGCACCTACCGGCGCCTCTCCTCCAAGAGAATGAGCTATCAGCCTGACCTTCAGCGAACACTGACAGTAGTCAAGCTCGATTTTCTGGATTATAACCTTCCCAAAGGCTGGATCTACTTCTCTCTGCTCGCGGCAGGGCTGGCCTTGCCCGATCCTTCCCTGGTCGAGGAAGCGCGCTCTCTGGCTGGACGGCTCTATCGTTTCTGGTACGATCCTCGTGTGGGAGCAGTCTATGATCGGCTTCATCGACCACCCGACTACAGCACGGCGCATGCGCTGGAGTCTTCTGTCGCCCTCATCGATGCTGGAAGGCGCTGGCAGGTAGCGGCCTGGCGCGAGGCCGGCGAGCGAACCCTGCGACACGTCGTCAGCCAGGCTTTTGATCCTCATAAGCGCCTGCTCTATGAGCGCCTGGTGGTCGGGCCGGCAGGCCATGACCTGCCGCAGAACGATGAAGTCAGGGCGGCCTCCCAAGGAGAGGCCGTCTCTGCCCTGGTGCTGGCCTATCGCCTCACCGGCCAGCGTCGCTACCTCTCGCTCGCGGGCACCTTGCTCCAGAGCCTCTTCGTCACCAGCGGCCTCTGGGACCAGCAGCGGGGAGGCCTCTACTTTGCTCTCCACCTGCGAGATGGAAGAGTTATTCGCGACTACAAGGAAACACGCGCTCAGTGTCTGACGCTTACCAGCCTGCAGCTTTATAATGCTCAGGCCGAGGTGCCCTTCCTGCAGGAAGAGCGATCGCTGCTTGCCTTATTGCTAGGGCCATTTTACGAGCATAGCCATCACGGCTACTTTTATCGTCTCAGAGCCGATTTTCAGATTTACGTCAGTAAACCTGGTGCTGGCATAGGTAAAGAAGACTATTTCACTTCAGAGGCCATGGGATGCGCACTAAACGCCCTACTGGCAGCCCTCTTGCCTGCCTAGGCGGTCCAGTCTCCCAAGGGCCGACGAGCAAAGGCTGGAAGGGGCGCTCATACCTGACTGGCCGTTGGTTTCTGGCGGATCAGGGTCAACAGGCAGCCGGCCAGGAGGTAGGAAGCGGCCATCACTATAAAGGCAAGCTGGAAGCCGAACCGATCGATAAGCCAGCCGATGATGCCGCCCCAGGCCGAGCCGACGCCAAAGGCGAGCGCGAAATACAGGCTGAAAGCATTATCGCGCAAATCGCGACTGGCCGAATCGGCCAGATAAGCCTGAAGCAGAGGGGCCTCGGCGTAGACGGCCAGGCCCATCAGCAACAAAGCCGGGGGGATAAGCCAGAAGGGCATTCCCGGACGAGCGACCTCGATAAAGAGGAACGTCGTCGCAGCCGAAGCGCCATAGAACAGGTAGAGCATAGGGCGGCGCCCCAGGCGGTCAGAGAGCCGTCCGCCAAGCAGCGGACCAATCACGCTACCGAGAAGCAACAAGGTCAAAAGGAAGCCCTGAAGGCGGCTATCGATCTGGCGCACATTCTGTAAATAGAGAGGAACATAGGTCGTGACATTGCCCAGGCCGCGCCCCCCGGCGGCGATAATCGAGACCGCCATAATAATCAGAAGGGTCCGATTGCGCAGCGGCAGCAGCAGACTCTTACCAGCCTGCAGCAGTTCCTGTCTGGCCTGGAGCCGTCCCTGATGTCCATCTGCAGGAAGGCTGCTGCTTGATCGTTGAGCCGTCTCTGTCCTGCCTTTCCGTGTCCGGCTGCGCCGATCGAGTGAGCCACGCTCTTCAAGCAGAATCAGGATAGCGATGCCGACCAGGATACCTGGCAGAGCGGCCACGTAGAGCAAAGGGCGCCAGCCCCAGAGGCCGAGCAAAGGACCGGCAATGAGGGGGACCGCCAGTGTTCCGATATTGCCGCCGGCGATATGCCAGGCCAGAGCATAGCCGTGCCGGCGCTGGCCGTAGCGATCGGTCAGATAAGAGCTACCGACTGGATGCTGAGGAGCCGTGGCCAGACGAAAGGCGGTACTCCAGGTCATCAAGGGCCAGAAGCCGTTGATCGTACCAGTGAGCAGGGTACTCAGGCCACCAAGGATAGCGCCGACTCCGAGCAACACCTTGCGCAGAACGTAGCGGCTGACCAGGCCGAAGGCCACCTGGAAGAAGCCACCGAGGGCGTTGGGAAGCGCCACCACCAGACCGATCTGAGTGTAGCTGAGATGGTACTCCTGCTGGATAAGGGGGTAGACGAGAGGCATCAAAACTGTAATAGCATGAATAAATGCATGAGCCGTACTGACCAGGAAAAGATCGCGCCCTGCCGCTGGCACGGCGACGACCTGCTCTTCTGACAGGGTAACTGCACGGCTCAAGCCATCGTTCGCTTTCTGCCTGGCCTGTTTCATAACATCCCTCCAAACTAAGTGTAGCATGAACCGGTGGGAGAGAGATAGCTAATAAGATAGCTAATAATAGAGGAAGAACAAGGCGCCGCTCGAAGGGGAGTGAGCCATTAGGAGGGCCACAACTATGGTACAATACAACTGTGGAAATCGTCCCGGGGGACGGCGATGTCAACGGCCCAGGCCGTCCCGCAGGGTTCTCGATGAAGAGGAGTGAGCGGCATGCTAGACCAGGAATCCGTGGATATTGGTAAGGAACCCCGTCTTGTACAGGGAACCCTCTTTGATAAGGCTGAACTTGAACGGCTGGCAGCCGAGCAACGGCGCTGGGAAGAGACCACGCTCAGGCACTCACTTGAGCGTATGCCGGAGCGGGAGCACCTGATGACCACCTCCAGCGTGCCTATCAAGCGCATCTACACCCCGCTGGATGTGGCCCATCTGGATTACATGCGCGATATTGGTCTGCCCGGGGAATATCCCTTTACCCGCGGCGTCCAGCCGACAATGTACCGGGCCAAACCGTGGACCATGCGAATGTTCGCCGGCTTCGGCACGGCTGAAGATACGAACGCGCGCTTCAAATATCTGCTGCAGCAGGGTCAGACAGGACTATCGACGGCCTTTGACATGCCCACGCTCTACGGCTACGACACAGATCACCCGATGGCCGCCGGAGAATTTGGCAAATGCGGCGTGGCGGTCTCCTCACTGGCCGACATGGAAATCCTCTTTAGAGATCTCCCGCTGGATCGCATTACCACCTCCATGACCATCAACAGCCCGGCGGCAGTCATCTGGGCTATGTACATTGTCAACGCCGAGAAGCAGGGCTATCCGCGTGAGAAACTGGGAGGGACCCTGCAGAACGATATTCTGAAAGAATACATTGCCCAGAAAGAATTTCTCTTCCCCCCCGAGCCGTCGCTGCGTCTCGTGGTCGACACCATCGAATTTGGGGCGCGCCACATGCCGCGCTGGAACACGGTCAGCATCAGCGGCTACCATATCCGTGAGGCCGGTGCCACCGCTGTCCAGGAGCTGGCCTTCACCATCGCCAACGGCATGACCTATGTCGAAGCGGCGCTCCAGCGTGGTCTAAAGATCGACGAATTCGCGCCGCGGCTCTCCTTCTTCTTCGATGTCCATAATGACTTCTTTGAAGAGATCGCCAAATTCCGCGCGGCGCGTCGCATCTGGGCGAAGCTCATGCGAGAGCGCTACGGAGCCAAAAATCCGCGCTCCTGGCTCCTGCGCTGTCATGCGCAAACGGCGGGAGTCTCCCTTACCGCTCAACAGCCCGAGAACAACATCGTGCGCACAACCATCCAGGCACTGGCCGCCGTGCTTGGTGGCACGCAATCGCTGCACACCAACTCCCTCGACGAAGCGCTGGCCCTGCCCACAGAGAAGGCCGCCCTGATTGCCCTGCGCACTCAACAGATCATCGCCTATGAGAGCGGCGTCGCCAACACGGTTGACCCTCTCGGAGGCTCCTACTTCGTCGAGAAGCTGACCGATGAGACCGAGCAGGCCGCCTGGGAATATATCAGGCGTATCGAGGAGCTGGGAGGAGTGCTGGCCTGCATTCAGAACGGCTTCTTCCAGCGCGAGATCGCCGAATCGGCCTATCGTTATCAGCAGGAGATCGAACAGCGCAGGCGCATCATTGTCGGCGTCAATGAGTATGTAATGGAAGAAGAGATGAAAGTGCCCACCCTCTATATCGATCGTGAGGGGGAGCGTGTGCACCTGGAACGCCTGAACCGTGTACGCCGAGAGAGAGATCAAGCGGCGGTGAGAAAGGCTCTCGACAACCTGCGACGCGCGGCCGAGGGGACAGAGAACACGATGCCGGCCATCATTGAGGCGGTGAAAGCCTACGCCACTTTGGGCGAGATCATGGATGTCTTCCGCTCGGTCTTTGGAGAGTATACCGAGCCGGCGGTCTTTTAGCGAGATAGGTCAAAAGCGAAGGCCAGACAGCTACCGGCCTTTGAAGCCTGGCCCGGCCAGCGCGGCAGAAGAGCCGAAAGGGGGCGGAGACTGCCGACTGCTCCGCCGCCGACCAGTCCCTGGGGACCAGAGGGTCGGGCCGAGCGGGCCAGTGGCAGTCTTCGGCCTTTCGCCCGATCCGCCCAGACGAGGAGCTGCGCGTTGCGCGCGCGCTGTGCTGATGGCATAATAGAATATCGCGCAACCCTTGGGATAAGGGCGAGAGGGCGTTACCCGATGAAGGTGAGGATCGAGATGAGATGCAGTGGATAGAATTAACGGTGCAGGCGCACCCAGAGGCGGTTGAGTCCGTCAGCGAACTTCTCATGCGCTATACGCATGGGGGAGTGGCCATTGAAGAGCCAATTGAGCTGCTTGATGACGGCCAGGAATATCGCATTCTCCCCGGCCATCCCGTGAAAGTTCATGCCTATCTGGCCGTCGATGGCAAAGAGGAGGAAGCCCAGCAGCGCATTGCCGAGGGACTATGGCACCTTGCCAGTATCGGGGCCGGGCTGGTTGGAGAGCTAGAGACCCGTCTGATCCGTGAAGAAGACTGGGCTACTGCCTGGAAGGAGTCCTATCATGTCACCCATATTGGCCGACGCCTAGTCATCTGCCCTTCGTGGCGCCAGTACACGCCGGCCGAAGGTGAGGTCGTCATGACGCTTGATCCGGGCATGGCCTTTGGCACAGGCTTGCACCCGACAACCAGGATGTGCCTCGAAGAGCTGGAGAAGCGTGTTCAGCCAGGAATGCGCGTACTCGACCTGGGAACCGGCTCGGGTATTCTGGCGCTTGCTGCCGCCCTTCTGGGTGCCGCTGAGGTTGATGCCTACGATATCAGCGATGTAGCGGTGGCCAGTGCCCGTGAGAACGTGGAGCGCAATCGTCTTAGCGAGCGCATTCGAGTCATTCATGGAACCCTGGATCAAGAGCGGAGCCTGGCCTTAGCCGGCCGCTATCATCTGCTCGTGGTGAACATTCTGGCGGGTGTGATCTGCTCATTGGCCTCGTTGATGGCCAGCGTGCTGGCGCCTGGTGGGCTGCTGCTGGCCAGCGGTGTCCTGCAAGAACATCGTCAGAAGGTCGAGCAGGCTCTCAACGAGGCTGGACTCGTCCCAGTGGCCACTGTCCAGACCGACGATTGGCTGCTCTTCGTCATGCGTAAGCCAGCCTGACAGGCCATCATGCACCGTTTCTTTGTCTCGCCCGATGTATTGGCTCAGGCCAGTCAGTCGCCGTTGCGCAGGCTCATGTTGCCAGCGGCAGTGGCTCATCAGGTGCGCGATGTCTTGCGGCTCACCCCCGCTGAGCATGTGGTGCTGCTCGATAACAGCGGCGACGAGATCGAGGCAAGGATCGTCCACGCTGGGCGCACCGGCGTTGAAGTAGAGATCCTCGAGCGGCGTCGGGGCAGCGACGAGAGCTGTCTCCGGCTGATCCTCTACCAGGGAATGCTCAAGTCGGCCCGCTTCGAATGGGTGCTGGAGAAAGGGACAGAACTGGGAGTCAGTGCCTTTGTACCGCTACGCTGCCAGCGATCGCAGGCTGGCCTCGAGACGCTCGGACCGACGAAGGTCCAGCGCTGGCGACGGATTCTGCAGGAAGCGGCCGAGCAATGTGGCAGGGCGCGTATCCCCGACCTGCTACCTGCCTGCAGCCTTCCCCAGGCTCTGGCCGGGCTTCCGGCCGACGCCTTGAAGGTGATGGCATGGGAGCAGGAGAGAAAGCTCAGTATGCGTTCGGCCCTGCACTCTCGTCGGCGGCAAGTGCGACAGGCCCTCCTGAGAGGCCCAGTAACAGTGGCCCTCTTTATCGGACCCGAGGGAGGGCTGACCCCCGAAGAAGTGGCGCTGGCTCGCCAGCATGGGGCGCTCATTGTCTCGCTTGGTCCCCGCATTCTCCGCGCCGAAACGGCAGCTCTGGTCGCTGCCGCCAATCTGCTCTACGAGTACGAGGATGACCACGATGACCAGGAGCAGCCCGCTCAGGAGAGCCAGCGCCGCGATTAAAGACAGGAAGGCGCCTGCACCCCTTCCGCTCGCTCGCTCCAGGTCGCATCTCTCCTCCCTCCAACGAACGGCTTGCCCTCCCCGCTCGCCCCAGGTGGCGGCTCGCTCTGGCGACAGAAGGACCAGAAATTTTTGGAATCTGGGCCAAAACCTGTTGACAAATCACCAGAGTTGTGCTATCTTAATGGCACAAGGTTAGAGAACTCCTCTCTAACCCGACATGCGGGAGTGGCTCAGTGGTAGAGCGCTTCCTTGCCAAGGAAGATGTCGCGGGTTCGAATCCCGTCTCCCGCTCCAAGGTGTGGCGACGTGGCCAAGTGGTAAGGCAGGGCTCTGCAAAAGCCCGATCAGCGGTTCGAATCCGCTCGTCGCCTCCTCCTCTTCTCTTCATAGAAGGCGTGCTGTAAAGCAGTCACGTCTTTTTTGTTGCTAAGGACTCCAGCGCATGCGACAGCAGCGTAGCTACTCCACCAGGGCGATTGTCCTCAAGCGGATCAACCTCGGCGAGGCAGATCGCATTGTGACCCTCCTCACTCCCGCGCAGGGGAAAATGCAGGCGGTGGCCAAAGGGGTACGGCGCCCGACAAGTAAGCTTGCCGGCCATCTGGAACTCCTCTGTCACAGTCAGTTGCAGCTCGCTCTTGGGCGTGATCTGGATATTGTGACCCAGGCAGAGGGCCGCGAAAGCTTCCTCGACCTGCGTACAAGTCAGTGGCACATGACCTGCGGTTTCTATCTGGCCGAGCTTGTGGACCGCTTTCTAGAGGAGCATACGCAACATACCAGGGTTTACTTTCTCATGCTGGAAATGCTGCGTGCCCTCGATGCCGATGCGGCTCTGCTCCACAAGCAGCAGGCCGATAGAACGGCGGAGGATTCCTTGCATCCCCTCTCTCAGTTGCTCCTGCGCTACTTTGAGATCCATCTTTTAAGCCAGGTTGGCTACGAGCCAGCCTTTCGCTCCTGCGCCCACTGTGCTGCCGAACTGCGTCCAGAGCAAAACGGTTTCTCCCCCTCCCTGGGCGGTGCCCTCTGTCCCCGCTGCTCCCGCCTCTGGAGCCGCCCGCTCTCCGTCAAAGCCTTGCACGTGCTGCGCGTGCTGCAGCGCAGCGAGTGGCAGGCCGTGCCTCGTTGGCGCCTCAATGCCCCTTTGCTTCTAGAGATCGAGCGCGTAATGCATGATCTCCTCCGCTTTCATCTAGAGCGTGATTTAAAAACCTGGAGTTTTCTTGAAATGCTGCGCCTGGAGCGAAATCCTGATGGTTCCACCCTTCCCTCGGCCCAGAATCTGTGATAGAGTGTGCTCAGGTCAGTCCCTTTACGGTTGTCGTTCGGCTGCTCTGCCTATCTCCCTGCGAGGAGGTCTTACATGGAACCATTCGCTCCCTCCGTCAGTGCCGACCTGGGGGCCTCCAAACGCCGTGCCTCGGGCTATGCGACCTATGCCTTCGCAATCATGTTCTCCATTAATTTCCTCAACTACATGGATCGTTATGTCTTCACAGGGGCCTCTACGACAATTGGGCAGGAGCTGGGACTTGGTCTTGACCAGCTAGGCTACATCGCCTCGGCCTTTCTGATTGTCTATACCCTTGGAACGCTGCCCTTTGGCATCTGGGCTGATCGTACGCGACGCAAGAACGTGGTGGCGCTCTGTGTGGCCATTTGGAGTCTGGCCACCGCTTTGACTGCTCTGGCCAGCAACTTTATCGCTCTCTTCCTCTCGCGCATGGTTTTAGGTATTGGGGAAGCCGGCTACTATCCGGCGGGTACAGCTTTGCTGAGCGACTACTATAGTCGTAAGAAGCGAGCGCAGATCATGAGTCGCTGGGGGGTTGGGTCGCTGATTGGCCTGATGGTAGGCTTTGTCCTTGGCGGCTTCATCGCCGGACTGGGAAAAGGAAGCTGGCGGCTCGCATTTCTGATCTCTGGGGTTCCGGGCCTCTTGCTGGCCTTTCTGGCCTGGCGCCTGCGCGAGCCGCGGCGCAACGAGGCCGATGAGCAAGAAGAGGCGGAGGCAGAGCGGCTGGACCGCCCGCGAGAGGCGGAGGAGGCGAAGGCCGAAACCTCGCTGGTGCAGGTGCACCTGAAATCTGTCATGAACGCCCTGATCTATCTGTGGGGGGGCTTTATCGTGGGCGGAATCGTCAGCGGCCTGGTGCTCAAGAACTGGGGCGTTGCCCTGACCTTTATCTTGATCGGCCTGGTGCTGGTCGTGGTCATTGCCCTGCTGGCTATTGGGGGCCTCCTATTCGTGCGTCGCTGGCAGGGTGGTCGCCTGGAAGGGCGAGCGGCTGTCAGTGGAGCGGGTGAGCCAGAGACCGCATCTCTTGAGGGGAGGGAGGCGGCGTCTTCCGCTGCCCCCGCCGAAGAAGGGCTATCTTTCTCTGTTCCTGGACGGCAGCTCTGGAGAGACTTCACTTCCCTGTTGAGGATTCGCAGCCTTGTGGTTCTGACGCTGATCCAGGTCTTTGCCTTCTACGCTCAGGGGGCCAGCGTTACCTTCTTACCGATCTACCTGCATCAGAAGGACACCCTGGGATTGACAGTGGCCCAGTCGGCCACCCTCTCGGGCGTAGTGGTGGTCATTGCTGGCATTGCTGGTATGATCATTGGCGGTTACCTGGCGGATATCCTCAACACTTTCCATCCGGGGGCCCGCATCCTTGTCTGTGGCATCGGCTTTTTGCTCTGCGCGCCGTGCTTTGCCCTGGCGGTGACGGTTCATAGTACTACCGCCTTCATGGTCTTTTTCTTTATCACAGCCATGCTCATCTTGCTTTATAATGGACCATGCACGGCGGCCATTCAAGACACGGTGCCTTCTGCGTTGCGCGCTTCGGCGGTTGCCCTGGCCCTGCTGCTGGCCCACCTGCTAGGCGATGCCTTTGCGCCCTCGCTGATTGGCGTCCTGGCACAGAGTTTTGACCCAACCCATGGCGGCCACTTCATGCACGATGTGGCTGGCCAGGATCTACGCCTGGCCCTCCTGGTGACCTGTGTGCCGATGCTGGCCCTGGCCGGACTGGTCGGTATCTTTGGGGCGCGCTGGATGAAAGGCGATGTTGCTGCCGCGCAGCGGGCCGACGCGCTCGCTCGGGCGCAACGCTCAAGGGCTGCGATGGCCTGACTGAGGGAGAAACCTGGCAAGCGCTCTCCTCAGCGCAGCAAGATCAAGCAAGTAATCTTTTCAGGGGAGTCTGGTAGGTAATGGTACATTTTTACGAGCTGGCGACGATGGATCCAGCTCAGCGCCGGCGCCTCTTGCGTCGAGCTGAGCTGCGTATTGAAGAGATTACCGAGCGCGTGCGCCCGATCGTAGAAGACGTGCGTGTGCGTGGCGATGCGGCTGTTCTGGAGTATACAAGGCGCTTTGACGGCGTCACGCTGAGCGCGGAGCGTCTGCGGGTAAGCCCAGAGGAGATTGAGCGCGCGCATCGCCAACTCGATAGCCGCGTACGTGCGGCGCTTGAGCAGGCCATCCGCAATGTCAAGGTCTTTCATCAGCGGCAACTGCCTCAAGAGCAGTGGTATACGCAAGTGATGCCGGGAGTAATGGCCGGAGAGCTAGTCACACCGATCAGCAGCGTGGGTCTCTACGTGCCGCGTGGCAAAGGGGCCTTCCCATCGGTCATGTACATGCTGGCCGCTCCTGCCAGCATTGCGGGCGTCCCGCGGATCGTGGTCTGTACCCCTCCGGGGCCGGATGGCGAGATCGATGCCGCCTCGCTCGTAGCTGCCGACCTCTGCGGTGTGCACGAGATCTATCGCGTTGGCGGAGCTCAGGCCATTGCAGCCCTGGCTTACGGAACCGAGACCATCCCGCGGGTGCATAAGATTACAGGGCCTGGCAGTGGCTATGTGGCGGCTGCCAAGCGGCTGCTCTATGGCGTCGTCGACGTGGGATTGCCGGCGGGACCGAGCGAGGCCATTCTCCTGGCTGATGAGAGTGCTGACCCCGAGCTGGTCGCGCGCGATCTCCTGATCGAGGCCGAGCATGGTCCCGATTCCTCCAGCCTGCTGGTCACACCCGCTCGCTCCCTGGCGGAAGCGGTCCGGCAACGCTTGCCGGCCAGGATAGAGGCCCTGCCCGAATGGCGGCGAGCTTTCTGCCGCGCCGTCCTGGAGGAGGAGAGGGGTACAGGGGGGATTATTCTGACGCGCGACCTGGACGAGGCCGTGGCCTTCGTCAACGAGTATGCTCCCGAGCACCTCGAAGTCCAGGTCCGGGAGCCATTTGCCCTGTTGACGCGGCTGCGCAATGCGGGCGAGATTCTCATCGGAGCCTCTACCCCTATCTGCCTCGGCAACTATTGCCTGGGCACCAACGCCATTTTGCCGACCGGCGGCTTCGCTCATAGCTTCTCAGCGACCTCGGTCCACGATTTCTTGAAGCGCACCGGCGTAGCCTATGTGACGGCAACCGGATATCAGGCGTTAGAAGAGACAACACGGACGCTAGCCGAATTTGAGGGTTTCCCTGCCCATGCGGCTGCCGTCACCGACCGCCCGCTGCCAGCGCAGCCCGCAGCCGGGGAGTGAGGTGGCGCCACGCGGGGGCAGCTCGCCCGCTACGGGAGGCCGAGCCTGAGCGAGCTGCCTCTTGAGCGGGTGCCTCACCGGAAGACGGAGCCGGGCCGAATTCACATCGAGATAGTACAATAGCTTACTTCCTGTTCAGCGAAAATGTGCTATAATGCGCCCAGCACCAGGAGCAACGAGGGAGCGTTTTTCCTGGAGAGCCAGGAAGCTACAAGCCAGGTGGGGAACGGGCTGACCCCACAGCTAGCGAACCTCTGGAAACTGTAGACGTGAGGCATGTCTCTGCGCAAGAGCAAGAGCAGGGGGGCCGATCTCTATTGTTTGATCGAATTCAGGGCTGCATCAAGAAGCGGTGTAAGGAATGATGGCTAGCAATCACTCTGATCCCAGAGAAGTCGTGTCTGCCGGGAATGCAGCGACACCCTCAAGCGGGCAAGGCGAGAGCGGTCCTCGGCTGCCCCCACCTCCGGAGGCGGCAGCGGCGGCTGGAGCTGGGAGCGTGACGCCAGCGAACGCCTCGGCTCAGGCGCCCGCGACCGGTGTCATGCGCCTAAGCCCCGGGGTCTTGCTATCGAACGGACGCTATAGAATTGAGCACCTGGTGGCAGCGGGTGGTATGGGTGCTGTGTATCGCGCGATCGATCTGCGCTTTGAGCGTCCCTGTGCAGTGAAGGAAATGCTGGACGATTTTCAGAGCGAGAGCGAGCGGAGCCAGGCAGTGGAGTGGTTCAAGCGAGAGGCCACCTTGCTGCTAGATTTGAATCATCCCTGTATCCCGCGCGTACGCGACTTCTTTGTGGAAGAGGGGCGCCACTATTTGGTGATGGACTTTATCGAAGGGCGCACGCTGGCCAAAGTTCTGGAGGAGGAGGGGAACGTGGCGGGGGTCAATGGGGCACGCGGAGTGCCCGAGGCGCGGGCCAGGAGTTGGGCGCAGCAGATCTGTAACGTTCTGAGCTACCTGCACCGTCAGAATCCACCGATTATCTTCCGTGACCTCAAGCCGTCGAACATCATGGTCACGGATCGCGACGAAATCAAGCTGATTGACTTTGGAATTGCACGGACGTTTCAATCGCAGCGGCAGGCCACCATTATCATGACCATCGGCTATGCGCCGCCGGAGCAACTGCATGGGATGCCGGAGCCGCGCAGCGACCTTTATGCCTTGGGCGCGACGCTCCATCGTCTTCTGACGCATCACGATGCGGCTAACAACAGGCCGACGATCTTCTCGTTCCCACCGGTGAGAAGCCTGCGCCCTGATGTCTCACCCGAGTTCGAGCAAGTCATCATGAAGGCGCTTTCGCCGAATGTTGAGCAGCGCTGGTCGAGTGCGGCGGAGATGGAGCGGGCCATTTTGAGCCTGCCGCCGGTCAAGGTAGTGCCCCCAGTGGCCAGCAGCGTGCCGCCAACGGTAGCCGCCTCGCCGTCGACACCGCGGCAGGTGGCCCTGCCGGTTGGAGGGGGGACCACAGGCCCTGCCGGGCAGCTCATCCTCTCGGCTCAAGCCCAATTGCAGGCAGGCCGGATCGAGGCGGCCTATGGGGCTGTCCAACAAGCTTACGCGCTCGAACCCAATAATGCCCTGGTCCATAAGATCTTTGGACAGGTCTTTGCGCGTCGACAGCCCCCCGATCCCCAGCGGGCCATCCAGGCTTACAATCGCTCGGTCCAGCTCAATCCGAATGATGCTGAGACGCATAAACTGGTTGGCGACGTCTATCATTTTATCCTCATGCGCCCTGGGGATGCTATCACGGCTTATACTCAGTCGCTGCGCCTGAATCCCAACGACTTTGAGGCCCATCAGCGCCTTGCGCAGTGCTATGAGCGCCTGAATCAGCTGGAACCAGCCTTGCGGGAGTTCCAGGAGGCTCTCCGGCTAGCCCCCAAGGTCCCGGCCCTGCTCGCCGCCTTACATTATGAGATCGGTCAGCTAGCCTGGCGCCTGAATCAGTTGCCCCTGGCGGAGCGGAGCTTTGTGCAGGTTCTCATCATTAACCCTGCCGATCATCAGACGCGCTTCCTCCTGAGCCAGGTCTATGAGCGGGAGAACAAGCTCGGCGATGCGCTGCGCGAGTGCCGCTATGTTGTTGGCGCCATGCCAACCAATCAAGCGGCTCAGGCCATGTTACAACGCCTGCAAGCCAGGTTAGGACGATGAGGAACCAATTGCTCCTTCGGCGCATTTCGTCAGCTTTGGATGTAAGGGAGAAAGTGCCGATGAGTACGTATCACGTCTGTTCCGCGGAAAGGAAAGGCATCGGCCTGCTGTTACCTATGCTTGGTCCCATGCTTGGCGCGCTTCTCATCGCCTTACAGCTCCTGTGGCCTGTGGCTGCCTTCGCGGCTTCTGAGAGTGGAAGTGTCGATGTTGGGAAGAATCAGGCACTCGATCTCGTGGGAGCGGCGGTCGTACGTTTGCTCGTGACCTACCTGCCCAGCCAGGCGAGCGGCGGTCAGCAGCCCCTCATGGGGACCGTGGAGAGCGGTGAGTTGACTGCCCAGGCCCTGCCTGGTGTTCAGTGTACGGGCCTTGGGGTGCTTGTCAGAAGCTGGCAACCGCGGGAAGCAGACGATCTGAACGCCTGGGTTTTAACCGATGGTGATCTGGTAAGCAGGCAACCCCTTTGTGCCAGCAGCGGCAGTACGGGCGGCAACTTTCCGAATCAATTAGCCTCGATCGATATCTATAGCAGTACGACCGGGCTGGGGATGCGCTTGACGCACATTACCTGCGCAGGTTCCCCATTGACCTGTTCCAATCGCAGCCCATTGCTTCCCAGCGGCGGCAGCAGTTGTCCGCCAGAACTGAACTGTGCCCATGACCTGGTGCTGGTACCTTTCCATAGCCCCTACACTCTGCCTTACGCCGACCTGGCATCGCTCTCCTCGGCGGGGCAGATGACGACTTTTGGCCTGGAGCTTACTGATGCCAGCGGAAGCTTGCCCGCTCAAGCCAGCCAGGCGCCGACCTTCCTGACTCCCAGGCTCATTGATGGGCAGGAGCGACCCGTGAGCACTGCCGTTGCGATACCGGTTGGAGGACAGGAGGCGGGCATGCCTGTCATCAACCAGAGAGGTCAGGTCGTTGGCTTACAGATCCTTAGCGGCCAAACCAGCGATGCCGGTCAGGTCAGTGCCCTCCTGCGAAGGTTCAACCTGCTGGTAGCGCCTCCCAATACTCTTCTCGTTCACTGGAAGGCCGGTATCCAGGACTATTATGGCCAGCAATATGGGCAAGCTAAAGGCGAGTTCCAGCAGGTCCTCACGCTGAGCCAGAACCGGCTCCAGGGGGCCCAGCAATTCCTGCAACTGATCGATCAGCGCCTGACGTCGCCAGCCGCCGGCCAGGCTCAGCCCCAGGGAACCAACAGCGCGGCCAACTTCCTCGGCCTGCCCCTCCTTGTCTGGGCCGGACTGGGCGGCGTATTGCTGCTCGTACTGATTCTTCTGCTCATCACTCTCACTGTTGGGCGCGTCAAGAGGCGCAAGGAGTTGGAGCGTTTTCGAAAGGAGGAGGAGGAGGCCAAGCGCCAGGCTGACCTGGATGCCGAGCGCCAGCGGCGCCAAGCCAGGGCCAGGAAGTCCCAGGCGGCCTCCCAGCAACCACTGGTCCTTCCAGGCTCAAGCACTCCCCAGCAGAGTCTGACAGAGAGGGACGAAAGAGGAGTGCCGTCGACGCTGGGAGCTGAAGGCGTTACCATGCTGCAGTGTCCACACTGCAGACAACCAGTCAACCGAGGGGTCGAATATTGTCCCTCGTGTGGCATCTTGCTCTCCCCCTCAACCTCAGGGCTGCGCCTGCGGGCCCTGGTGCCCCCGGAGATCGCGGCTCCCCCGGCACCATCCATGGCCGTGAGGGAGGCCTCGGCGAGCGAGACCCCAACTACTGCCCCCGCTGCGCCCCAACCCCCAGGGCCGCCTCCGCCTTCTCCCGCCCTCAGCGATCAGCCCACGTTCGTTCTGCCCCCGCTCAGCGAGCAGCCGACCCAGGCCATCGTTGCTCCCGCCGCCGCGGCGGCCGAGGGCAAGGCCCAGGTCATGAGAGGAAAACAGCGCCCGAGCGGCTTCCAGCTGCTGGTTGGCCACCGCACCGATCCGGGGATCAAACGGCGCCACAAGCCGAACGAGGATAGCCTGCTGGCCATTCTCGGTGGAAGGCGTCTCGATGGCCAGGTACAGCCCTGGGGCTTCTTCGTCGTGGCCGACGGCATGGGAGGCCATGCCAATGGGCAGGACGCCAGCCGTCTAGCCATTCAAACTATTGTCGACTACGTGCTGCCGGCCCTCGTACGCGAGCGAGAGCTGAGCAGCAACGACTATCAGCGCCTACTCGTTGAGGGCGTACAGTCGGCCAATCAGGCCCTCCATGAGCAGAACCAGCGCGAGCATGCCGATATGGGCACCACGATGACTACGGCCCTGATCGTCGGCTCCGTGGCCTACGTGGCTAACGTCGGCGACAGTCGCACCTACCTCTATCGCGAGGGCAGGGGTCTGAAGAAGGTCACGCAGGACCACTCGGTCGTAGCCAGCCTTGTGGAAGCGGGCATCATCAAGCCCGAGGATATCTATACCCACCCGAAGCGCAACCAGATCTACCGCAGTTTAGGGGAAAAGCCGGTGGTCGAAGTGGATCCTTTCCAGGAAGAGCTGCGGCCTGGCGATAAACTCCTGCTCTGCTCCGATGGCCTCTGGGATATGACCCGTGATCCCCATATCGAGGCCGTCCTGCGCAAACCCGCCGATCCTCAGCAGCTTGTTGATGACCTGGTACAGCTCGCGCTCGATGGCGGAGGGGAAGACAACATTTCTGTCATCGTGGTGCAATTTGTGTCAGGAGCGCGGACGAGAAGCCTGACGCGTTTACAGGTACTGGCTCAGCCCGATCGGTTTGTTCTGCCGACCTTACCGCAGGGCTGAAATCGCAGCACAGCAGCGCAGATCTGCCAGGAGAAGCACCCCTTCTCCTGGCCTTTGCTTTTGGGTGGCAGCCTGGTTGGCTAGCTCAGAGAGGGTGAGACCAGTCGGTCAGTTTGTCGCCTGTTCAACCCTGTGCTATAATCTTTGCAGCATCTTCTGACCCTCTTTTCCTTCATAAATAAGGGTCCGACAGCTGGAGGAGGGCGTGTGTCAATAACTACCAGTACAGGTTATCTGTATGCGGCGATTCTGCTGGCCGCCGGCTTCACCTTTGTTTTGGTCACCATGACGGCCGCGAATCTGCTGGCTCCCAGACGCAGGACCCAGGAGAAGCTGCAGACCTATGAGTCGGGCGAGGTTCCGATCGGCTCAGCCTGGGTCCAGTATCCGCTGGGCTTCTACATTTTTGCCTTGCTCTTCGTCGCTTTCGATGTTGATATTGTCTTTATCATCACCTGGGCTGTCCTCTTCAAGAGCTTGAGTATCTTTGGCTTCTTTGAGATACTCTTCTTCATTGTTGTGCTCGCGCTCGGTCTGGTCTATGCCTGGCGCAAGGGAGTGATCCGATGGATATAGTACCGCGAGTTTCGCAGATGCCGAGCGCCGCCGACTACAGCGACGAGCTATCCGAGCTTGCGCGTGATCTGGCGCCGCTAGCGCAGATTACCGGTCAGCCGGTGGTGCCGCGGGTGATGAAAGGCAATTATCTGGGCATCGAAGTCGATCGCGCACATCTGGTAGCCGTCTGTCGTTTTCTCCGTGATCAGCTGGGATTTGACCTGCTCAGCTGTATCTCTGGCGTCGACATGCTCGACCACCTGGAGACGGTCTATCACCTGCGTTCAACCACCCGTGGCTCGCTCCTGCAGATCAAGGTTCGTCTGGACGCCGAGAAGCCGGAGGTCGACAGTGTAGTCTCGGTCTGGCCGACGGCCAACTGGCTGGAACGCGAGACCTACGATCTGTTTGGTATCCGCTTTACCGGCCACCCTGACCTGCGGCGCATGCTGCTCGACGATGACTTTGAGGGGTACCCGTTGCTCAAAAGCTTCCATCAGGTGCCTCTGACGGTGAAGCCACCGGCGACGACCCAGGTCGATCCCAACATGGCGGTCGCTGGCCAGTATCAGCAGCGTGGAGTTGAGCATGTGGTGCAGAAGAAGTTTGGTCAGGGCAAGCTAGAGCGCCTGCATCCAGGAACGCCGACCTTTGGCCATGCTTCCCACGCTCACGAACACGAAGAAGAGGGAGAGGCGCGTTCGGGTTCGACGGAGGGCCAGAGTCACTGATGGCCAGCAGCAGAGGGCGCAGCAAGAGAGCCAGAGGAACCAGAACTTCAGCAGAGACCGGCAGAAGCCTTGAGCGCCCTGAGCCTGCGCGGGGTGCGGGACGCCAGCCCGAACAGGGTGGCGGCTTGCTCGCGGGTCGTTCTGCGCCCGAGCTACAGAGCCTGGTTTGGTCTCTCTTTCTCGCTCTCGCCTTCTGGTGCCTGGCGATCGTCTTTTATGTAAGCTTGCAGAGCGATCCGAACCGTGTTCTCTACGCTGCAATGGCGGCGCTCCTGGCGTTGCTCTGGAGTGCCAACTTTAGTTTGCGCCTCTTCAGGAGGCGGCGCCGTTGAGACACAGCGGTGACTGCCTGTCTGCCGCAAGGCAAGCTTCGTCCGCTATCCTGCCTGCTCGTGCCATGGAGGCAGGGGCTTGGGGTGGTTCTCTTGTTGGGCTGAGAGGGGAGGAGGAAGGGAATGGGGGAAGGCAGGTCCACAAGCGGTGAGGCAGTAGCAGCCTGCTTGTCTGTTGCGGAGCATAGGGTGACCATCTCTACTACCTGCTGAGTGAGACCAAAGAGCTGCGAGGAAGCTATGGCGACCAACCAAGGTGTAAATAGACCACCCCTCGAGGGGGTAGCGCCCGGTGAGCTGCGCTCCGAAGAGATGATTCTCAACATGGGGCCGCAGCACCCAAGCACCCACGGCGTTCTGCGTCTCGTCCTCACCTTAGAGGGTGAGACGGTCGTAGATTGTACGCCGGTTATCGGCTACCTCCATCGCGGCATTGAGAAGATCCTTGAGAACCGCACGGTGATGGCCGGCATTCGCTATATGGACAATGCCGACTATCTCTCTCCCATGCTCAACGAGACCGCCTACGTTGGGGCGGTCGAGCAGCTGATGGGAATCGAGCCGCCACGCCGCGCGCAGTATATTCGCCTGATCACCAATGAGCTGCAGCGTATCGCCAGCCATCTGGTGGCCATTGGAACCTATCTGCTGGACCTGGGCGCCTTTACGCCGATCCTGTGGACCTTCCGCGATCGCGAGGGCATTCTCTCGCTCTTCGAAGCCCTCGGGGGAAGCCGCTTTAACGTCAACTATATGCGCGTGGGCGGTGTCCTGCATGATTTCCCCAAGGGCTGGCTCCAGCAGTGCGAAGCCTGGTGCAATCAGTTTGAAAAGAATCTGCAGGAGCTAGAAACCCTCATCACGGGAAACGAGATCTTTGAGGCGCGTACTCAGGGCGTTGGCTATGTCGATGCTCAGCAAGCCATCGCCTATGGGCTGACTGGCCCAATGCTGCGGGCGAGTGGCGTGAATTGGGACCTGCGGGTCAATCGCCCTTATATGGCCTATCGCGAGGTCAAGGTCAATCCCCAGGTGCGCCAGGAAGGCGACTGCTATGCCCGTTATCGAGTGCGCATGCAGGAGATGGCCGAGAGCCTGCGCCTGGTACGGGTAGCGATCGATCAGCTCCCCGGTGGGCCAATCTCTACGCGGACGCCGATCGCCCTCCGCCCGCCGCGCGGTGAGACCTACTTTGCGATTGAAAGCAGCAAGGGGGAGTTGGGGATCTACTTTATCAGCGATGGAAGTGAATATCCGTGGCGGGCCAAGATCCGCGGTCCTTCCTTTGTCAATCTCCAGATCCTGCCGGAATTGCTGCGCGGCCATAAGATGAGCGATGTCGTGGCCATTCTGGGAAGCCTGGATATCGTGTTGGGAGAGGTCGATCGTTAAGGCACGCGGGCAAGGGAAAGGCCGCCCTATCCCTCTTTCCCTGGAGGGACCTCCCCTCTGGGAAGGCCGGCAGAACCTCTGCTCGCCCGGGTCGCTCTCGCTGCTCGCCAGCCAGCGACCTGGCCGGCTGCTCGTGATGGGCGAAGACAAATAAAAAAACAGGTAGGAAAGAGGCGGGCGCGCACAACTTGCCCGTGAGCGCTCTGATGCAAGGTAAGAGAGTGGAGTGTATCCTATGTCCGGTGGAGTTGTAATAGCCGAAGTCTGGTGGGAGCAGCTCCTCCACGGCATCCTTTCTTGGGAGTTTCTCCAGTTCGTGGTGGCGTTTGCTTCCATCTTTGGCTTCGTCATGACAAGCGCGGTGATTCTCATCCTGGCCGAGCGCAAGGTCATGGCCTGGATGCAGGACCGCTATGGCCCGCTGCATACGGGACCGTGGGGCCTGTTGCAGACTGTGGCCGATGTGGGCAAATTGCTGCTCAAAGAAGATATTCATGCTGGCAAAGTCGATAAAGCTGTCTTTATCCTGGCCCCTTCAGTTTTCCTCGCCCCGGTGATTGCCTCATTTGCCGTGCTGCCGTTCTCGCCTTATATTAGTCTGCCAGGAGTGCCTTTAGCGACAGGCATTGTTTACCTGATCGCTATGAGTTCGCTGGACGTGGTGGGCGTCATCATGGCGGGCTGGGGCTCGAACAACAAGTACGCCCTCATCGGTGGCCTGCGCTCGGCGGCCCAAATGATCTCCTATGAGCTGCCGCTGGTACTCTCTCTGGTCAGCGTGGTAATGCTGACTAGCATCCTGCGCGACGGCGGCATTGGCTCCATCGCTATTAAAGACATCATGAATTTCCAGATGGCCCAGAATTGGCCAGGCAAGGGCAACCCTGTCTGGGACTTCATCTTCGAGGGCTTTACCCCCTGGGCCTGGTTCATTCTGGTGCAGCCCCTGCTGGTGCTCATCTACTACACCTGCGGCCTGGCGGAGACGAATCGCTCGCCGTTTGATCTGCCCGAGGCCGAGTCGGAGCTGGTGGCGGGCTATCTGACCGAGTACAGTGGGATGCGCTGGGCGCTCTTCTTCCTGGGCGAGTATGGCAACATGACGATCGTCTCGGCGATCACGGCCATGCTTTTCCTCGGAGGCTGGTCGGGTCCAGGAGTGGCCTTCCTGACAGCGCCTGGCATGGCCATTGGCTGGCAGGTCCTGGGCAATCTGCTGGCGCTCTTCTACTTTATTCTCAAGATCTACCTGCTCTGTGGAGTCTTCATCTGGGTGCGAACTACCCTGCCGCGCCTGCGCGCTGATCAGCTGATGCAGTTCGCCTGGCTGATCCTGATCCCCACAACCCTGGTCAACATCGTTCTCACCGGCGCTCTTTACCTGGTCCTGAACGCCCTTGGAGCCTCGAATCTGGTCTTCCTGGTGGTTCTGGGGGTTGTCAACTGGCTGATGCTCTTCGGCTTCTTCTGGGTTGTGAGCCGGGCTACAACAGCCTCGACGCGGCGCGCCGTCGCTCCCGCCATTCGCGCTCGCCAGCGTCTGGCCTCCCTGGCGGCCACGCCCGCGGCTCCGCGCCTGCCCGAGCCAGAGCGAGCCAGCGTGACCAGCGCTGGAGCCACCAGCGGCAGGTAAAGCGAAGAGGGAGGGAGGTCAGGGGCCTGGACGGCAGCGGTCTGCCAGTCTGGTCAGCAGGCCACCGCCCCCGAGCCAGGCTGGCCTCTCTCTCGCTTGAAGGGCCGCGGTCTGGAATGTGATCCGGACAGAAATTCGATTGATGTTGTGAGATGCCGCAGAGCAGAAGATCTGTCCGAGCCGAGTGCGGCCAGACAGATCTTCTGCCCGACAGTGAGCATGACTTCTTCTCTTCTCCCCCCGCCCTGGCGCCTCGGTCTCTCTCCCTCGATGCCACTCGCCTATCGACGGCAGGCTGGGAAGGAAGAGCGGAGGGGACGGACAGCGACCGCTCCCTGAAGCGCAGGCCTGGCCCTTTTTCTCCAGACCGGGCCAGGGTCCTCCTAGAGTCCACGCAGCCTGAGGATCAGCGTCGTGAGCAGGATGCTCAGGAGAGCGCCGATCGTCACCTGGGCCACCGTATGCCGGCGCAGGACCACGCGCGACCAGCTCACCAGGACGAGCAGCAAGAACAGCGGCAGCATCGCCGATCCGTACATGGCGGTCAGCAGGGTGGCGGCGCTGGCCATCGATGAGGCGTGGACGCTGATTTTCCACCAGAGAGTAATGAATAGCATTATGATGCCGCTTATGATCGTAATGATCAGCAGCGTCATCAAATTATAGGGACCATGGAGCGTCTGCAGGACGAAGAGGCCGACAGTGGCCGAGGAGATAGAAAACAGGTAGGGGCCTGTGCGCTCGGAGCGGCGCGTGATATCCAGGTCGGAGAGCCGACCGGTCTGGACGCCGATGGCGATATAGAGCAGGGGGCCCAGGCTGAGGAAAAAAAGCGTGATGAAGGCGTAGGTCAGGGCGTGGCGCGGGTCTGAGCTATGATAGAGCGCTACCAGGGCTACCAGCGGCAAAGAGATAGAAAAAGGAGCAAAAACCGTAGAAACGTGTCTTGCGATCCTTAGGCGCAGAGAATCACTATCAGTCATCCTGAATTCACCAGGTTGAGAGCCGGCGGCGTATTCTTTGAGCACCTGAGTCAGACGGCGGCTATTCATCGCGATTACCCTTCCCTTTCCTGACGGGAGGCGGCACTGGCTATCTGAGCGAGCTGGCTGGCCTGGCGTACCGAGACGGGATAGCCGAGGATGCGGGAGGCGATCTGGCCGAAGGGAGCGGGGTCACCGCTGCACCAGACCTCCAACGTGCCGAGCCTGCCAGGCTGATCCTGGCCTTGTTGCCGGGTCGACGGCTTCAGTAGCCCAGAGGCTTCCAGCACAGAGCGCGTGCGGCGGGCGATAGCCGCACCGCTGTCGATGACCTGGACATCCGGGCCGACCACGCGCTCGATCAGAGGGCGCAGGGCGGGGAAGTGCGTGCAGCCCAGGACCAGCACATCGATATCCTTGCTGAGCACTGGCCTCAGAGCCTGGCGCACAGTCTCCTCCGCTGTCGGTGTATCCAGCTCTCCGCGTTCGACGAGCGTCACCAGCTCGGAGCAGCCGTGAGCATAGGTCTCGATCTCGCCAGCAAAGTCGGCAATGAGCTGTTGCAGATAAGGTGAACGAGCTGCCTGATTTGTGGCGATGATTCCGATGGACCCCTTGCGTGTCAGGCGTGCCGCTGGTTTTACGGCGGGAACCACTCCCACGAACGGCACGGGGAAGGTTGCTCGCAGGGCGGCGAGGGCCGCTTGCGAGGCGGCGTTGCAGGCAACGACGATCAGCTTCACCCCACGTTCGACCAGGAAGCGGCCAATTTCCAGGACCAGTTGGGTAATCTCAGCCTCGCTGCGCAGGCCGTAAGGGCAATGGGCGGTATCGCCAACGTAGATGTAGTCCTCGCCGGGCAACTCCTGCCGGAGAGCCTTGAGAATAGTCAGCCCGCCGGCGCCCGAATCGAAGACCCCGATCGGAGCGCTAGCCAGGCCTACCTCAAGAGCCGACGGCGTCAGCGGCGCGGAGGGCTGAGCTTCTACCGCCTGCGGGCAATGGGCGTCTCGGGGCTGGTCGCTCAACGTACCTTTATTTGTTCGTTTTGAGTCACTCTCATACATAACGCTACTACAGATTGACAGCAGATTGATTGATAATAAGGAAAGGTGCCTGCCTTGCCTTGGTAGCCTGGCCCAGCCTGCTATCGGAGGCGAGCACAGAGCTGGCGTACGGAGAGCCAGCCAAGAACCAGCGGAACACAGGCACGATGACGGACCGCTCAGTCCAGTCAGGCCGGCCTGGCACGAAGGCGTCAGGGCAAACAAAGGGCGAGAGCATCCGATGCTGCCGGCCTGCTCGGGCCTGGGGCCTCCGGCAAGATTGACGGCGAGACAGCATCTCAGGCCATCGGGGTATGACCTCACCCCTGATAGAGGGCTGATCTGCCGCTGGCCCATCATCACTAAGTAGTTTAGCATCCGGCGGGCACGACCCACCCTCTCGCTGTCGTCGACGGGAATGGCATTGGCCCCTGGAGAGCGTCTCGCTCATCGCACGCACTATGGAATAGAAGATCTCGGCCAGGGGCAGGCAAGCTGCTATCAACTCGCTCCCTGTCTTCGACGAACCCAAAGCCGCCAACTCCAGTTGTCTCAGTCAGGTACTCTATATAGAACGATCCAGACCGGGGATCAACCACATCCCTGACACCTCTCCCATGGCAGCGGGAGGCGAGGGCAGAGCACAAGGGCGATTCTGCATCTGGCTGAACGGTGGGGTGGCGGCAGCGAGCGAGCAGGCGGAGAGATTCTAACGCTTCTCTAACACTCTTCCTATGCTTCTCTAATGCTTTTCCTACGCAGCTCTAATGGGGGCTGTGGCATACTCAAAACAGGCTCAGGTGTTGCTTTGGACAGCAAGGAGAGGCGAGGACCCATGTACGCAGCGAGCAATCGGTCACAAGGGAACGCTGGTCAGAGCGCTCAGCGGGGGCCGCAACCGTTGCGCTGTGCGAACTGCGACATTGAGATTCGCTGGTCTCCAACGGTCGTGCAGGGCAAAGCCTATTGCTGTAGCGGCTGCGCCGCTGGGGGTCCCTGCAGCTGTGACTACTCACAGTATCGCTCAGTTAATATCTCTGGTGTGATTCACTACATGCCTGAGCAGGAGGAGCAGGATTCCGCTCAGCCTCATGGGATGGAGGCGAGTCCATCCTGAGCTGCCGGAAGGGTGCTCGTGAGAAGCTCGTTGGCTCCTGTGGTCCCCCCGGTTCTGCTGTCTCCCCGCCCTGTCTATACCTGGCTGGCCGATCGAACGGGCAACTACTGGGACTGATTGGGCGTTGGCCGTAGCCCGCCCGACCCGAGCTGACGTCGTGCCCATACCAGCCAGACAAGCGGCCTGGTCTGAGACAAGGTGACAGGTAAGCAAGAGCGCGGCGGCACTTCTTGCTGACTGTCTACCTGCTAGCCCCTCTTGTTCGCTTGTGTATGTAGATGCTGTCCATCATGGGTCCTGCATAGAGAGCGAAACGGCCAAAACTAGCGGAAGAAAGGGAGAAGACGTTCGTGGCGAAGATCCGTCCTGTTGGCGACCGCGTGGTGGTGAAGCCCGCGGCCAAAGAAGAGGTCACCAAGAGTGGTATCGTCATTCCGGACACAGCCAAGGAGAAGCCCCAGGAAGGAACCGTGATCGCCGTAGGGAGCGGGCGCCTGCTTGACAATGGTGAGCGGGCGGCGCTGGAGGTGCATGAGGGCGACCGTGTGCTCTTTGCCAAATACAGTGGCACTGAGTTCAAGCTCGATGGTGAAGAATACCTGGTGCTGAAAGAGAGCGATATTCTCGCCGTCCTGAGCTGATCCCATCCGCTGTGGTGTCCTCCCAGCCGTTGGTCGCTCCCAGCTCGTTGCGAGCGGGAGATCTGCTATCGGCCAAGCGATTAGCCAAGATAGAGAGGAAGGAACAATCAATAGATGGCGAAACAGCTAGTATTTGACAGTGAGGCGCGTCGTTCTCTAAAGCGCGGGATTGACATTCTCGCCGCGGCGGTCAAAGTGACCCTCGGTCCCAAAGGCAGGAACGTCGCCCTTGATAAGAAGTTCGGTGCCCCCTCCATTACGCACGACGGCGTAACGGTCGCTAAAGAGATCGAGCTGGAAGACCCCTTTGAGAACATGGGGGCCCAGCTCCTGAAGGAAGCGGCCACCAAGACCAACGATGTGGCCGGCGATGGTACGACGACGGCTACCGTCCTGGCTCAGGCCATCGTGACCGAAGGCTTGAAGAACCTGGCTGCCGGCGCCAATCCGATGCAGCTCAAGTATGGCATCGATCGCGCGACCGAGGCTGTAGTCGACTACATCCGCTCTGTAGCGGTGCCGGTGCAGACGCGCGAAGACATCGCTCACATTGCCACCAACTCGGCCGCCGATGAGACCATTGGCAGGCTGATCGCCGATGTCATGGACAAGGTCGGTAAGGATGGCGTGATCACCGTTGAAGCTTCGCGCGGCACCAGCTTTGAGACGGAGTTTGTCGAGGGCATGCAGCTCGATAAGGGCTTCGTCTCGGCTTACTTTGTGACCAACAACGAGAAGCAGGAAGCGGCGGTCGAGAATCCCTATCTCCTGATCACCGATCGCAAGATCAGCGCTGTGGCCGACATTCTGCCGGTGCTGGAGAAGATCACGCAGCAGGGCCGCCGCGAGCTAGTGATCATCGCCGAGGATGTCGATGGCGATGCGCTGGCCACCCTGGTGGTCAATAAGGTGCGAGGCGTTCTGAACGTCCTGGCCGTCAAGGCCCCCGGCTTCGGCGATCGCCGCAAGGAGATGCTGCGCGATATCGCCGTACTGACCGGTGGCCAGGTGATCAGCGAGGAGATGGGCCGCCGCCTCGATTCGGTGACCCTGGCAGACCTGGGCCAGGCTCGCCGTGTGGTGGCTACGCGCGATACCACAACCATCGTTGAGGGCCGCGGCAATCCCGCCGATATCCAGGCCCGCATCCGCCAGATCAAGGCCCAGATCGAGGAGACCACCAGCGACTACGACCGCGAGAAGCTGCAGGAGCGCCTGGCCAAGCTGGCCGGCGGCGTGGCCCTGATCAAGGTAGGGGCCGGCTCCGAGGTCGAACAGAAGTATCGCCAGACGCGCGTCGAGGATGCCCTGTCGGCGGCCCGAGCGGCGGTCGAGGAAGGGATCGTTCCCGGCGGCGGCGTGGCCCTGCTCAACGCCATCGAGGCCCTGGACAAGCTGGAGCTGACCGGTGATGCGGCCACCGGGGTGAAGATCCTGCGCCGCGCCCTGGAGGAGCCAGTACGTCAGCTTGCTATCAACGGCGGCAAGGATGGCTCAGTGGTGGTCGAGGGTATTCTGCGCGCCCAGCGCGAGCATAACAACCGTAACTACGGCTACAATGTCTTGCTCGATCGCTACGAGGATATGATTGCCGCCGGCATCACGGATCCGGCCAAGGTGACCCGCTCGGCCCTGCAGAATGCAGCCAGCATCGCCGCCATGATCCTGACGACCGAGGCCCTCGTTACCGACGTGCCCGAGAAAGAAAAAGCTGCTGCTCCTTCTATGCCTGAGTACTAGCACTCTGCGAACCGCTTCACCCCAGTTCTCTGGGACGGGAACGGGGATGTTCTGCAGCGAGGCCCTCTTCTCTCCCTTCCTACCTGAGGAGTGCGGGGAAGAGAGGGCCTCGCTGGCTCTTTGCCGGCCAACAGGTGGAGCAGGCAGTCTGACTGAGACGAGCCGCCCTCACCTCACGAGAGAAAGTGCAGCGAGTCCAGCATCGGATCGTAGTACTTCTGCATCGCTTCCTCAAAGATATCGCTGCTGGCGTAAAACTGTATACTGTAATAATGCTGCTTATACATGACACTCAAGGTGACGAGGTGTAGGCTCTGGTTGTTGTTCAAAGGGAAGCTCACGTCCTCCTCGCTCCAGGACTGTCCTCCGAGGGTACGCATCTGCGGGGTATTGGAAAGCATTTGCGGATTGCTCAGGCTGGCGGCCTGGGCGAAGTTCTGGATCAGAAACTGGTCCAGGTCCTGAGCGTTAGAGAAAGCCTGATTGGCCTCAGTGGGAAATTGAACGATCAGCAAGCTCAAGGGAAGCGAGAGGTTCTGAGGCGGATCCAGAGTGAGTGTCTTGACTCCGCTGCTGGAGGTATTGACCTGGCCCTCAACCCAGTCCTGGGGCAGGTTCATGGTCAGGCCCAGCGACTTACTGTTGGGGTTGCTCAGTGGCTTAAAGGAGGATGGCGTGGGCAAAACGTTTGTGGCCGGATTCTGTGCGGCGGGCGTGGCGGTCGCCGACGCTCCCTGACTGGGAAGCTGGACACTGCGCGCGGGCGCCTTGGGGGCAAAATAGCCATGTGTCCACAGCAAGCCCACGGTAAAACCGGCGCCCAGCAGGCAGCTCAGCAGCAGGACGACGACTACGGTCAGCCAGCGATTGAAGCGCCTGGCAGGATGGGCCTGAGCAGGTAAAGCGGCAGCAGTGCCTGAGCTATGTAGAGCCACCCCGCTGGTGGAAAGCCAGGGGCTGGCGACTGCTCCTGGATCATGTGGCCAGCCAGGGGCATCGGCGGGGAGATAGGAGTAGTAGGCTGATGTTCCTGATGAGACCGCCGTGCCGCACTGAGGACAGACCACGGCATAGGCTGGTAGTTCTGTCTTGCATTGCGTGCAGGTCATGGCTGCACCTCTCTCATATTCGTTCCAGCAACGTTCCTGTTGCTGGATTTAAACATAGCGCCAGGGATAGATGGGTGATAAAGGCAAGCGACCGCGGCGAGGCGTGAGAGAGTGCGGCGGTGCGGCTCTCAGTTCTGCGGTGCCTTTTCTCACGCTCGACCGGCTGCTGATTGGCTGGTTGGCTGGTTAAGAGAGAGCTTTTCTGGCTTGGGACCAGGCTTCTTCCCGAGGTAGAGCGCGTCTTTGCTCTCCCCGTGCGACTCGCTTCAGTCCAGTCGGCTTGATCAGGGCAGGGCCGTCTCCTGGCCAGCCGAGCGGGAACGAGAGATCCCCACTGTCCATAGCCGGACCGCTAGCGAACCCAGTGGCAGTCAAAACGAACCTGCCCGCTGCGGCGATCGGTGATAGCCCTGATGATCTCCAGCGTAATCGGCTCACCGACGGCGACTGGCAGATCGCTCTCATCAAGGACACGGCACTCAAAGTGGCGTGTTGGATCAGCAGGGTCGGCGATGACGCAACGCACATAAGGACGTTCTTCACCGGCGATAAAGGCACGTAAGCCAGCTTCCTTGGCCAGCAACGTTCCTGTGCGCTTCACTGTACGCTGGTCCCCCTCTCCGGGAGTCCTCTCACTGCCTTCCCTCCTATCAGATTGGAACAGGATAGCTGACTGCTAAAGACATAGTAGAAGAGTCTGCAGCAAAAGTCAACTGTTCAGCGACAAACGGGATGACATTCCGCACCTGGTCCTGGATTGGGTTGGGCTGACCTGAGCGGGGGCAGACTCTCCGAGGCAAGCGGACCCAGAGGCTGCGGCTCCCCAGCTTAACCGAGTACCTCGGGATTGACCAGGTTAGGTGGCCGGCGTCCCTCGTGATAGGCCACGATATTGTTGCTGGCCATCAGGGCCATCTGATTGCGCGTCGCGTAGGAGGCGCTGGCGATGTGTGGCAGCAAGACTACGTTTTCCATGGTCAACAGCTCTGGCTCGATGGCCGGTTCATGCTCATAGACGTCCAGGCCAGCGCCGGCAATCTGCTTCGCCTGCAGGGCGCGTACCAGGGCCTTCTCGTCGACGACGGGGCCGCGAGAAGTGTTAATCAGGTAGGCGGTTGGCTTCATGAGTGACAGCTCCCGTTCGCCGATCAGGTGGTGCGTCGAGGGCAGGTACGGCGTATGGATGCTGACGAAGTCCGACTCGCGCAGCAGCTCATCGAGTGGCGCGTAGGTCAAGTGATAGGTGGCCTCCTCCTCAGGCGGCAGGCGGTAGACGTCGTAGTAGAGGACGCGCATCTCGAAGCCGCTGGCGCGCCTGGCGACGATTTTGCCGATGCGTCCAGCCCCGATCAGGCCCAGGGTAGCGTGATGGACATCAGCACCGCAGAAGAGCAAGGGGCCCCAGCCTTTGAATTTGCCAGCGCGCAGGAAGCGCTCCGCCTCGGGAATACGGCGGGCCACGGCGATCAGTAAGCCGAAGGCCAGGTCGGCGGTTGTATCCGAAAGCACTCCCGGGGTGTTGCTGACAGCGATGCCGAGGCGTGTGGCTGCTTCGACATCGATATTGTTGTAGCCCACGGCCATATTGGCTACCATCTTCAGGCGTGGCGTGGCCGAGGCACACGCCTCCAAAAAGCGGGCGTCGATCTGATCGGTAAGCAGACAAAAAATATAGTCGTGGCCGGGGCCGCGCCGGAGCAGCTCTTCGTAGGGCCAGATCACGCCTTCCTCCATATTGGCCTCAACCTCCCCGATGGCCTCCAGAGGCGGATAGGCAACGTCAGGTACGCGCTGGGTCACAAGGATTTTTGGACGCTCTGCCATAGCACTCTCCTACCGATCTTGCTTGCCTTACCGACTTGCTACTACTGTAACGGCCTGTCCAATGCAATGAATGGGTTTAGCGGGGACCTATGCTGAGCGGTGCCCTGGTTGCTGCTAAGACGAGGCCAGGCCGCTTGCCTCTCCGGAGAGAGCGAGCTTTCCTTTTATTGTATAACTTCTGGCAAGCCTCGCGCCCGATCGTCTTCCTCTCCGTTCCGCTGGTGGGTCAGGGTGGCGGGCAGGCAGAAAGGTTTAGCCAGGCGGCGGCGCAGGAGCATGCTCAGGGCCGGCCATCCATCACGCCACGGCGAGAGCTTTTTCGCCTTCCGGGGGGTGTAGCGAATGGGTACCTCCAGGATAGTAAGGCCGGCCTGGACCAGGTAGATAGTGATCTCAGGCTCAATTTCGAAGCGGCGTCCCCGGAGAGGCAGGGCCTGCACCACCGTCCGAGGCATGAGCTTATAGCAGGTCTCCATATCGGAAAGGTGGCAGCCGTAAAGGAGATTGGTTATCAGCGTCAACAAGCGATTGCCCCAGCGCGTCAGCCGGGGCTGTTGGGAAAGATCGCGGCAGCCGTAGACTGCGGTCAGTGGCTGGCCTGCCGTCATCCAGCGCTCGACGAGCAGCGGGATGTCCCGGGGATCGTACTCCAGATCGGCATCCTGAATCAGAACCAGATCGCCGGTGATATAGCTGAAGCCCGTGCGCAGGGCCATGCCTTTGCCCTGGTTGTGAGGATGGCGCACGTAGCAGTAGCCATCAAAGGGGGGACGCTGACGGAGCGCCTGCAAGATCTCCCAGGTGCGGTCGCTGGAGGCATCGTCGACGACAACTACCTCCAGATCAAGGGGCACGCGAGCCAGCGCCTCCAATAGCTGGGCCACCGTGGCTTCCTCGTTATAGACCGGCACAACCACCGAAACGCGCATGCTTGCACTAACCTCACTTCTCGATGCGGACGAACCAGGAGCATGGGAGGCGGATCGTGCCTGGCCCACGACGCTTCTCAACACTCATGACCCTCTCGGCCCTCAAGAGCGCTGGCAGTCGCTGCCGGAGGTGGCCCGCCTCGGGGCTTATTCATTCCCACAACTGAACTGTGCCATCGGTCAGAGCAACGAGCAGGCGGCGATCGGCAAAATGGAGGGCGCTGATCTGCCAGGGGTGGTAGAGCTTCTGCACGAGCTGGCCGCTGGTCAGCGACCAAAGTTCGACGACGCCCTCGTCGATCTCGCTCTCTTCACGGGCCACAGCCAGCCAGGAAGCATCGTCGGAAAGCGCCAGGCGTGAGGTGCCTCCCAGGGGGCCGACGGCCAGGTCGTAGTAGGTAGCCGCGCGCAGATCCTGGACGCGCACGCGGTTGCGTTCCTGCCTGGCTGCAAAGGCCACCATTTGCAGATCGGGAGTAACGGCGTAGGGCGGGGCGCAATCGCGACAGGCGCCGGCGAGCACGGAGGAGACAATACGTGGACGCGGGCGGTTCCCGAAGCGCGTGCGGGCGGTCAGGTCCCAGCGCCGGACAACGATCACCTCTTCCTGGCTGCCTGGAGCATGTCCACAGGAGAGCGTCAGCAGGGAGCGCGTATCGCGGGAGAGGGCCCGCAGACGAATAGCCCAAAACTGGCGCTTCTCAATTTCTTCCTCGATGCAGACGAGGTTCTCCTGGGGAGTGGTGCTCTGGCTCGGCTGGTAGAGCAGGACGTCGGTGGCACGCACTCCCACCTTACGGGGCGTACGCGGATCTTCGGCCTGATAGGGGAGGGCGAGGCGCAGGCCCAGCGGAGCTGGGAAAGTTACCGCCGGCTCTGGCGCCGCTAGCTGTGGCGAGCCGCCATCGGCAACAAAGGCCAGGTCGAGCGTGTAGTGGTCAAAGACGGTGCGCTGCTGCAGGGGGTAGCTCCAGACCAGCGAGCCGCTCTGCGTCTCCCAGACGTGCAGGCCGAGGCGTCCCCAGCCGGCCAGCAGTTCGCCGTGGGGGGAGAAGCGCAGTTCGCGCAGCGACTCGACGGTCAGGGCGGGATCGGTGCGGAATTGGGAGAGCTGGGCCTGGCTGGCCAGGCTCCAGATGGCTCCCTGGCCATCGAGGGAGCCGGCCGCAATGTACAGATCGCCGTTGGCGCTCAGGACGCTGCCCAGGGCCGAGATGACTCCCAGGGCGGTCTGGAAGCGTGCGCCAGCCCGCAGGGGACCACGGGTACTGAAGATGCTCAAGCTGGCAAACTCTAGCTCTTCCTGGGGGTCGACGCGCTGCGGACGCCGGCGTGGTCGCAGCAGACCGCTGCGCACATCCAGGACGCCCCTCAGCGCCACATCGTACTGCTGCCGCTTCTGGGGATCGCCCAAGACCGCATAGGCTCGGTTGATACGCTTCATCTGGGTTGCGCCCTCGGGACCGGCCAGATCGGGATGGTAGCGCCGCGCCAACTGGCGATAGGCGCGCTTAATCGTCTCCTGATCGGCGTCCGCCGGTACACCGAGGATGGCGTAGTAGTTTTCCTGTTCGTCCCTCTCCATAGCCAGCTCTGTTGCCTGCAGCAAGCAGACGAGTCGTGCTAGAGTGATACGATGCGTGTGCGTGTGCGGTGATCTTGCATCAGTAAGCGCCGTGTGCCCCAAATATACCAGGTCGCGATACTGCGGTAGGGGCGCCAGCGCTCGCCGAGGGCCAGCAGCTCCTTTCGGCCTGGACGCTGCTCCAACCCGTAGAGCAGGCGTATTCCCTCGGCCAATCCCAGATCGTCGACGGGCCAGACATCGGGGCGGCCCAGCGAAAAGATCAGGATCATCTCTGCGGTCCAGCGTCCAATGCCCTTGACAGCTGTCAGGGTGCGGATCACCGCCTCATCGTCGAGGGCGGGAAGCTGCTGCAGATCAAGCTCGCCGCTCAGGACGCGCGCAGAGAGATCGCGCAGATAGCGGATCTTCTGCGACGAGAGACCTGCCGCCTGCAGTTGTTGCTCATCAAGGGCTGCCAGGGCCTGAGCCTGGAGGGGGCCAGGAGGAAGGAGCAGGCGCAGACGAGCCATGATGGCGTCGGCGGCCCGTACAGAGATCTGCTGTGAAATAATGGCGTCCACCAGGGCCTCGAAAAGGTTGGGGTCCGGTACCAGCGTACAGGGTCCTACGCGCTCGATAGCGTGGGCCAGGACAGGATCGCATGCTTTTAACGCCAGGGTAGCTGCCGCGATAACATCCTTCCAGGGTTGCTGTTGCTGGGTGGTCGTCATTCCGCTGTCTTTCTGCTTGCTCAACGCTCGGAAACCGGCGCGAAATTGCTCTCTGCCTGTCTGCCCGGGCGGCAGAGCGCCAGGGCGAGGAATCAGGCGCCTGCGGACCTGATGCCGGACGGGGAGCGCAACGAGGCACGCCGGCTCAGCTCTCCGCTGATATTGTAGCACATACCGCCTTGCCACCGCTGGCCGGCCTGATCCGGTGAGCGCAGACAGTGGCCTGGCTGGCGGAGGCAGAAGAGGCGATTGCTCCACCTCCGCCAGCCAGGCCGGACGACTCAGGCTCGGGCCACGAGGCTGCTCTCTCTGAAGTGGAGGAAGGCCGCCAGCGTGGCTGCCACCACCAGGCCGAGAAGCGTTAGCGTCGGCCCCCAGCGCAAGCCATCGGTAATCGGACTGCCGTAGAGGTGGAAAATCGAGAGATTGACCAGCCAGTCGGGCAGCTTCAGCATGGGCTGGAGAAACTCCATCAAGAAGGAGAGGGCCAGGAAAAAGCTCACCAGACCAGTGGTCAGGCTGGAGGAGAGGCGGGTTGCGAGCAAGTAGACCAGGGCGGCGGTCAGCCACTCCAGCGGCAGCATGCCTAAGCAGGCGGCAGCCGTGTCGCCGGGGTCGATGCGCAGGTTGATGGCGTTGGTGGTCAACAGGAGACTGAGCCAGATCCCCAGCGGAGGAACCAGCGAGGCCAGCACTACAGCCGAGGCATGCTCTCCCAGCAGGCGCAGGCGGGAATGAGGAGTGCTCAGGACGATCTCCAGGCGCTTGTTGTCGAGATCGCGGCTCCAGGTCTGGGCCAGCGTCAAGGCAAAGATGGTCAGAGCCACAGGGACAAAGGCGAAAACGGTGGCCCCCAGGAAACCCTGGTTCGTGGCGACATTGTAGCCGCTGAAGAGCTGACTCATCACAGCGTTGCCCTGGACCGTCTTCCTGAAGACATCCAGGAGGCTGGGAATAAGGGCGGTTATAAAAACAACGAAGAAGAGCGAGATCGCGGTCCACCAGAAGAGGCTTGTGAATTGCGAGCGCAGGGTACGCAGGCCCAGGGAACGCAAGAACGGATCGCCGGCGGCGCGCGCCAGAGCGCGGGCGCGCTCGATGGTGGCCGGCGGCCTCCGTCCATTGAGGGCCAACTGGAGGGCCACATCCCCCAGATCGCGGTGGGCAAAGATCAAGGTGCTGAGAGCGATCAAAACTATGGCGAGGGCCAGGAGCAGCGTCAGCGCTCCCCAGTCGGGGGCAACCGAAGGAATGAGAGGCTTATTGGCATTGTAGTAGTAAAAGACCGAGAGATGGCGCAGCCAGTCGAAATTGTGCTGGACACGTCCGATGCTATCGAAGAGAAACATCAGCACCAGAATGGCGCCTGCCCAGCCGGCGGCGGCCCCGCGCCAGCGTACGAACTGCGAGATCAGCAGGGCGATAGAGGCGAAGATCAGCTCGAAGAGGCCGACATTGAGTGCTGTCAGCAAGGCCCGAGGATAATCGGCTGTCTCGTGGGCGCTGAGCTGACCAAGGACAATGAAGAGGCTGATGATGAGCATCATCACCAGGATGGCCAGCGCCAGAGCAAGCAGTTTTTCCAGCAAGAGCCGCGTGCGTGCGAGGGGCTGCGAGAGCAAGACATCGAGCGTCCCGCGTTCCTCCTCACCGCGCACCAGGCGGGTGCCGGCCAGCATGGCCCAGATGGCCAGGAAAGCAGGCAGAGTCGTGCCGAAGACGCGAAAAGTGACGTAGCCGGGAATAGTATCGAGGGCCACTTGATCGCCGTAGAAGCTGAACGACTGGTAGATCTGAGTGACGCCAGCGCTGAGGGCGTCCTGCGCCGTCGCATACATAGCGTAGATCAGCAGGCCCAGGCCGAAGCCCCAGCAGAGAATGGCGAGGCGATAATCGCGCAGACCCTTGAGCCAGATTGTACGTAACATAGCAGTTTCCTCCCCGTAACTGACAGCCGGGAGCCGGGCGGCTGCCGAGGATACCTAGCGACCGGCAGCGACCGGCTGGTCGAGCTGGTAGAAACGCAGGAAGATTTCCTCCAGGCTTGGCTCCTGGGTTGTCAGACTGACCGCATCGTGGGCGGCGGCGGCCTTGATGACCGCCTGAAGGTCGCCCTGGACATCGAGATGAAGCTCGCGGCCATCGCGATTAAGCTGGACAGAAGCCACACCCGGCAGACCCTGGAACCACTCCGGCGAGGCTGGTCCCGCGAAGCTAATCACCACCGTCTGCTGGCGCATGTGCTTCAAACGGCTCACTTCATTCACCTCGACCAGGCGCCCCTCGCGGATGATGCCGACGCGGCTGCAGGTTTGCTCGACCTCCGGCAGGATATGGGAGGAGAGGAAGACCGTTCGCCCTTCGGCCTGCACTTCCCGGAGCATGCGATAAAACTCCTGCTGATTCAGCGGATCGAGGCCGCTGCTAGGCTCATCCAGAATAAGCAGCCGGGGACGATGCATGAAAGCCTGGATCAGGCCCAGCTTCTGGCGATTGCCGCGAGAATACTCGCGGAAGCGTCTGCCGGGATCGAAATCCAGCCGCTCGCAGAGCTGCTGCACATAGGAACGGTCGACGCCGCCGCGCAGGTGGCCGAGGTAGGTAAGAATCTGGGCACCCGTCAGCGAAGGATCAAAGGCGAACTCCGAGGGGAGGTAGCCAACCAGGCGCTTGACTGCAGGAGCTTGGGACCAGCAGTCCAGGCCGGCGATGGTGGCGCGACCTGCCGAGGGGCGCAAAAAACCCATCAGCGTACGGATGGTCGTGGTTTTACCGGCCCCGTTGGGGCCGAGAAAGCCAAAGATCTCGCCCTCCTCGATCTCAAAGGTCAGATCGAGGATGCCGCGGCTGCGACCGTAATACTTCGTCAGGCCGCTGGCTTGAATCAGGCTTGTCATGATTATTTCCTCCTGAAATGCCTGGAATGTATTGTTCCAGATAGGCCCGAATGGCTGTCACAAAGCTGGCAATATGCTCGTTTAAGGCGTAAGCGAGCCGTCGTCGCCTCTCCGCGGGCAGCGGCTGGGGGCTTTCCAGCGCCAGGCGGATGGCCTCGCCCAGGTCCTGGGCCTGCTGCTCGATGGGGAGGCGCTCGTCCTCCGGAAAGAGCGGATCAAGCGTCATATAACCCATGAAGAGGGCAGCAAGCATGTATTCCAGCCGGACAATGCTCAGATCCGCGCGCAGCATGCCCTCCGCCTGCATGTGCTCCAGAATGGCGTGTGAGAAGAGGACCTTGCGGCGCGAGATCGAATTGCTCTGCAAATAGTCGTGTTGCGCCATTGCCCCGAGCAGGCTGGTATCGTGCATGAGCAAGGCGCGTACCAGAGGACGCTGCTGATAGAGGACAAAGGCGTAGGGAAAGAGCGTGTGAAAACTGAAACTATCGGCGGTACTGATGAGGTGCTGCTGCAGGGCCTCGATGACGGTCAGGGCCTCGCGCATAATCACACTCATGAAGAGATCCTCGCGCGTCCTCCAGTGCTGATAGATGGTCCCCTTAGCCACGCCGGCTTCACGCGCAATATCGTCGATGGTGGTCTTGTCGTAGCCCCAGCGCTCGATCAGCCTGACAGCAGCGTCGAGAATGCGCTCGGCGCGTGCCTGTCGCTTCTGTGACGAGAGCGGTGCCCTGCCGCGCCGCCTCTGTGGCTGCTCTGTCCGGCTCGCCACTGCTTCGGATCTCCTTTCTTTTCTTGACTTAATGACTGAATAAATAGAAATGGTCAAAAAATTCTGATGAGAGTATAGTCCGCCGACGCAAGAAAGTCAAGGGGGAAGCAGGGAGAGAGGAAAGACGCAGAGAGCCATAGCCTCCCTCCGGCCAGACGGGGAGCGAGGTCTGTCAGAAGCTTCCTCCCTAGTTCACTCAGGCTGTGCAGCGTGCTGGTCTAGCCGACCAGGGCACGAGCTTGCTAGCGAAGTAAGCTCATGACGATCGATGCTCAGAGGCAGGTTGAGAGGCGCACCAGTCCCTGGGCGGCCGCGAGAGAGCTGCGCGGCTGCAGCCAGACGACGATAGCGCAATAACTGGTAGAGAGCAAACGAGCATGTTTTTCTCCGTGTCATTCATACTCTTGTGAGACCATCGTAACCGTCTTCCTAGCTGTCTGGGCAGTGGGTTGGGTCTTGAGGCTTCCTTGCCGGCGAACGCTGCCATCCATAGCCGGAAGGGAAAGGGGAAAGGGTCTAGCGAGTAGGTAGGCTAGCCGAGAAGCAAGGAAGCCGGGTGGACTTCTGGTCATCTCCCTGATGTCGTACAATGAACATCTAAAGGAGAAAAGAGACTGTCCTTAGAAAGAAAAGCGAGCATAGGCTCGGGAGGCAGCATGACAGAAGCAAGTGGTGCGCCACAGGGCGCTCAGCATACCAATCGGCTCATTCACGAAACCAGTCCGTACCTGCTCCAGCATGCTCACAACCCGGTGGACTGGTATCCCTGGGGAGAAGAGGCCCTCAACAAAGCCCGGCAAGAGGACAAACCCATTTTTCTCAGCATCGGCTACTCCGCCTGTCACTGGTGTCATGTCATGGAGCGCGAGTCCTTCGAAAACGAAGAGATTGCCGCCCTGATCAACCGTCACTTTGTACCCATCAAAGTTGACCGTGAGGAACGGCCTGATCTGGACGCCATCTACATGCAGGCTGTCCAGGCCCTGACCGGTCAGGGCGGCTGGCCCCTGAATGTCTTTCTGACACCCGACGGCAGGCCCTTCTTTGGCGGTACCTACTTTCCGCCGGAGGACCGCCGCTACGGCGGACAGGTCATGGCGGGCTTTCCTCGGGTCCTCTTGACGCTGGCTGACGCCTATCAGAATCGGCGCCAGGAAGTTGAGGAACAGGCCGAGCGTCTGGCTGAATACTTACGCGAGCGTAGCAGTGCGCCGCTCTTGCGCCGCGCTCAAGGGCAGTCCCTGCCCCAACTTGAGCTACTGGCCAGCGCCGCTCGCGAACTAGCCGCAGAATTTGATCCCGTCAACGGCGGTTTTGGAGGCGCTCCCAAGTTTCCCAACAGCATGGCGCTGGAGTTCCTGCTGCGTGTCCATCTGCACCGTCTTGCTGGCGAGCTGCCGTCGAGCGAGAGGGGGGAGCGCTCGGAGTTGGAGATCATTGAGCAGACGCTCCAACGTATGGCCTGCGGCGGCATCTATGATCAGCTGGGTGGCGGCTTCCATCGCTACTCGGTCGACGCTCGCTGGTTGGTGCCACACTTCGAAAAGATGCTCTACGACAACGCCCTGCTCAGCCGGCTCTACTTGCATGCCTATCTGGTCACCGGCAACTCCTTCTACCGGCGCATCGCCGAGGAAACTCTCGACTATGTCGTGCGCGAGATGACCTCTCCAGAAGGCGGCTTCTATTCAACCCAGGACGCCGATAGCGAGGGCGAGGAAGGCAAGTTCTATCTCTGGCAGGCCGATGAGATCGCCCGTCTGCTACCTGGCGAAGATGGAAATCTCTTGATGGCCTGGTATGGTGTGACCCCGCGCGGCAACTTTGAAGGTAAGAATATTCTCCATGTCCCTGAGCCTGATACCCAGAAAGTGGCTGAGCAGTTGGGAGTCAGTCGCGAACGCCTGGAGCAGGCTCTACAGAAGGGGCGCGCTCTCCTCCTGGCGGCGCGCGAACAGCGCGTGAAGCCCGGACGCGACGAGAAGATCCTGACGGCCTGGAACGGGCTGATGCTGCGCAGCTTTGCCGAAGCCGCCCGCTATCTTGGGCGGGACGACTACCTGCGCGTCGCCGAGCGCAGCGCCGCTTTCCTGCTGACCGCGCTGCGCAAAGACGGGCGTCTGCAGCGCACCTGGAAAGACGGGCGAGCCCATCTGGCCGGCTACCTGGAGGACTACGTCTTTCTGGCCGATGGCCTGCTGGCCCTCTACGAGGCCAGTTTTCATCTGCGCTGGTTCAGCGAGGCGCGTGATCTGATCGAGGAGACTCTGCGTCTCTTCATCGACCACGACAATGGTGGCTTCTTCGATACCGGAAGCGATCAGGAGGCCCTGGTCAGCCGGCCTAAAGAGATCATGGACAATGCCACGCCGGCGGGCAACAGCGTTGCTGCCGAGGTTCTCCTGCGCCTGGCGGCCTTCACGGGCGAGGAGCGCTATCGCCAGGTGGCCGAGAGCTATCTGCAGGCCCTGGCCGATATCATCACGCAGCACCCACATGCCTTTGGGCATGTTCTGGGGGCCCTTGACTTTGCCCTCTCGCCAGGGCGTGAGATCGCCATTATCGGCGATCCACAAGAGCAGGAGACAGCGGCGCTCTTGGCGGTCGTCAATCGTCGCTATCGACCGAACAGCGTTCTGGCCTGTGTCGCCCCGGGAGCCGAGCAAGAGAGAGCAGCGGCCCTCATCCCGCTGCTGGCAGATCGGCCTCAGCAGGGAGGACGGGCTACCGCCTACGTCTGTCAGCATTTCTCCTGCCAGGCACCTGTGACTACCCCCGAGGCTCTCCAGGAGCAGCTTGGCGATCTGGAGCGCTAGTCGGCCCGCTTAGCCTGCCACCGTCCGGACTGCGGAAGACTGGCGTGGGCAGGACTGGCAGGGCCTGGCTGCTGCGGCGCCGCGGATCAGCTCCACCCCCTTTTGCTTATCCGCGGCGCCCCTCTTTGGGCCGCTGGAGCGCCTGTTCGCCCGATCCTACGCGCCCGACCATACGAGAGGAAGGGACTCTCCGCTCCCGCTACGAGGTGAGGGGAGCAACGGCGAGGTGAGAGGGGAGCGCGGGCCGCCGGGGTTAATCGTTGACATAGCGTAGTTGACCCTGTACCTCATGGCGGCAGAGCCTACCGCTATTGACGAGATGTTCAAGGGCGAGGGTAGCGGCGGCGATCTCCTTTCTGCCAGCCTTCTTTTTGCTGGCCGGCAAGAACATCGTAGCCACCTCCTGGGGGGTGAAGACCGCCAAGGCCCCGGTATGTTCCTCCAGATAAGCGGTCAGGGCCTTGCGATACCAGGCGACCAGGTCGCTGGGATGGGCGATCGGCGGAGCCATCACGATCATCACCGGACAGGGAGCGAGCGCCAACACGCGACGGGAGATGCTGCCAACCAGCAAGCGGCGCAGCTTGTGGCGCAGGCTCTCCCCACGGCTGCCGACAACGATCAGGTCGACCCCCAGTTCGCGCGCCGCCCTGACGATCTCCCCAGCCGGTTCGCCGACACGGATCATCATCTCGATGCGCTCCGAGGAGATGGCGTATTTTTGCAATTCAAGGCGGGCGCGTTTGAGGACCTCCTCGGCTTCGCTGCGCTGTTCCGAGGTGATAGGGAGGGGCTGGATTTGGCCGACGTACATGCCGAGGGAGGGTGAAGCGGTATAGGGGATAGGAATGACCGTCAGGAGAATCACGTGGAAAGCGGGGGCCTGCTCAACCAGCTCGCTGACCTTCGTGATCGCATACCTGGTGGCCGGAGAGATCGCGGGATCGATACCAAGCAAGATGTGCCTGTTCATGGCTACCGTACTCCCGAAGCTCACCCGAAGATGACCACCCCATCTTCTGGGTTCGGTTTCTCACTCAGCGGGGATCAAAGACCCAGACGCCCAGTGCCGGGCAGGGCTGGTCTTGCCAGTCCGACCAGAGAAATTCGGTAGCCGGGGACATGGGGTGGAGAGCTTCTTCTCCCGTGCTCGCTGCTCACCAGCGATGAGGCCCGGCCGCTCTGTCCATTGCCTTTCTGTCTGTCTGTCTGCCTGCCTGTCTGCCTGCCTGCCTGCTTTCGGCTGCGCCCTGGCTGGCCTGGCGTCTGCCTCAGACCTCTTCCTCACGCTGGGGCTGACTTTCCGTCCCTGGCTCCTTCTAACGACCAGCTCCCTGGCTGGGTTCGAATGGCAGTCCTTTCTTACCTTGCTCCCTTCCCTATACAGGTTCCTATGGATAACGGGCGACCGAAGCAGGAGAGGCTCAGCGGCCATTGCGCCAACCTTACCTGCCTGTCTAACCGCGCACAGTGGCGCCTGGACGCTCAGGGCGCCACGCCTGTCCCGGATGGATGAACAGATAATAGGGAGAATGGGCGCACGGCCAGACAAGCGAACAGCGCACCTGCGGTTCCTTCCGCCTCGGCCCTATCCGTTTGCCTCTGCTCTCACCCCGCCATTGAAAGTGTGGAGTAGTTCACATCGAGCTGGTTAGCTATGACATAGCCTGTCCCGAGAAAGGGCCGTACACTCTCTATACGATAGTATAGCTGTTTTTTAAAGGAGTCACAAGAGCTTCAAGCCGCTTCTACAGCAGAGTTCAGGTCCTTCCGGCACCTGAGTCCCGTCGGGGAGCGATCTCTGCCATGAGCAAGAGCAAGAGACTGGGCAAGGGGGAAGCCTGGTCGGCCAGGATCCAATTCCACTGTTCTCTGTCCCCTGCACCCACCGAGCCAGGTGGGTGGGGGAGATCTGTCGTTATAAACATATAATCCTGTCTCATACGAATAAAAAATTGGAGATCGATTAGCAAGCAGCGTCTATCTGAATATGGATGTGTTACGGTCCTGCGAGTAAGCGGAAGGCCAAGACCATCTCTGTATAAGCGAAGGCATTGAAGGAAGAAAGCAGGTTGAGAGCGATGGGCATGCAGACAGAACAACTCTCGAATGTCCTGGAGCTGGCCCTGCCGAGTGAGGTTGACGCCAGGGGAGCCGAAGCGAAGAACGAGGGAGAAACCGGGCAGAGGAGTGAGGAAGAGTGCTATGGTCTGGAAATCTTTCGACGCGCGACACTGGAGGGGGACCAACAGGCCTGGGCGTTGCTGCAAAACCAGTTCTCCGATCTTGTGCGTGCCTGGATGCGCCGCCACCCGAAGCGTGAGATTGCTCTGCGCCTTGACAGCGAGGAGAACTACATCGCTCAGGCTTTTGAGCGGTTTTGGCAGGCGACGGCCTTCAAGTCGGACCTGCAGTTTACCTCGCTGGCGGCGGCCTTGAGCTACCTGCGGGCGAGCCTCAACGGGGCCATCATGGACACCTTGCGTATGTACGCCCGTCCGCGCGAGGCTTACCTCTCGACGCCGGGCTACGAAGGCGCGCCAGTCAGCGAGGACAGGGACGACGGGGGCGAGCTTTGGGAGATTCTCAAGAGCCTGCTGCCTCAGCGGCGAGAGCAGTATCTGGCCTACCTGCTCTTCCATTGCGGCCTCAAGCCACGCGAGGTCGTCCGCTATTGCTCGCAGGAATTTCGCAATGTCCAGGAAGTCTATCGCTTAAGACGCAATATCGTTGAACGCCTGGCGCGTAATGCTGATCAGCTTCGTTGGAGACTGAGAGTATATTAGGTCTTTTTCTCTGAGAGCGCCCGACTGGGCATGACTCGCAGCTCCGGGGGCTGGGTAACGGGGAAGAGCCGAAACAAGGTACAAGAACGCTGTGTATAAAAAGCCGCGCCTGAAACGTTTCTTTAGCGAAAGGAGTATCCTCAAAGGAGGAAGAACCTGCCTGCGTTTTAGGCATCGTTGCATGCCATGCTGCCAGGTGAAGGAAACAGATGATGGATTGCCAAAACCAATTTGCCCCTGGAACTGAGGAGCTGGCCATGCTGGCCTTCGGCGAAGAGGGCCTGGCGCCCGAGGTGGTGCAGCACTTACGCGCATGCATGATTTGTCAACGGCGCCTGAGGCAGTTTCAGAAGCTCTATCGCCACTTACTGGCGCGGCTTTACCGGAGTCAGTGCCCTGACGGTCTATGCCTTAGCTTCTACTGCGCTGGTCTGCTTGAACGAGAGGAGCAACGGCGAATCGCCGCCCACGTGCGAGAGTGTCCCCTCTGTGCCGAAGAAGTGGCTCTCACCAAGCGCTTCATGGCTGATCCTTTGCTGCCCACCAACTCAGCCCCCCCCCTCCACCTGGCAGCGGCTCAGGCCAGGCGCAAGGTGCGGCTCGCGCTGCATAATGGGCACATGCCAGCGACCTGGCCTCGCCAGTACCAGCATGAAGAGTTTGAGCTTGCGCTGCACCTCTCGCGCTCCGAGCCTGGATACTACATGCTGGATGGCCTGCTTAGCGGTGGCCATTCCGCCAGGGAGGCCCTGATCCTGGGCGGTGTACAGGCCGAGCTGCTGCCCTTGGGAAGGTCGACGGGGGGATGTGCCGCTGCCGGGGTGGCTCTCCTGCGGCTGACCTCTGAAGTTGACAGGCAGGGGAAGCTGACCTTCCCCGCGGTGGCTTCTGGACGCTATACCTTGCTCGTTCATTTGCCCGGGCGCGATCTGGTCGTTGAGGAGCTGCAGATCGACATGGGATCTGCCCGGTGGCCTGAGAAGGTAGAGGAAGGAGAGGTTGACAGAAGGGGACCAGAGACAAAGGCGCCGGACCCGGACTAGCCGGAGATCGCTGGCTGTGGGCGGTCTCGCTCTTGTCGCCATGTCCAGAGTGGCGCCTTCGTGCCCGTGCTGTCCCTTCTCACGCAAGAGCGAAGGGAGGCTGTGCCAGCTTGCCTGGCCTTATCCTGTCTGGCCTCTGCCTTATCGATGCTGGGCGGCTGGTGTCGTGCATGTTCCTGATCCTACTCCAGATCGCCCAGCCAACGTGTCTTGTTCCGGTAGTCAGTTGGAATACGCTCCGGTGGCGAGAGCGCTGGGTAGCCGACGTAGAGAAAGGCCACAATCTCATCCTCGGGGGCCAGGCCCAGCCAGGCTTTGATCTGCGGGTCATACGCTGCTTCCCCAGTGCGCCACATGGTAGCCAGGCCCTGCTCCTGGGCGGTCAGCAGCATATTTTGGACGGCGGCGGCCACTGCTTCGACGTTTTCTATGGCGCGCACCTCGGGGCGCTGGGGAGCCTCGGCGGCCACTACGATGACCACGGGGGCGCGTAAGGGCTTCTGGCGCTCTTTCTCGATCAGGGTTCGCGTCTTCTCATCTCGCTCCTGGTCCAGGCGGAGAGCCAGGGCCTGAGCCATGACTTCTCCCAGCTCCTGGCGCGCAGCTCCGCTAAAGACGATGAATTTCCAAGGCTCCACTCTATGGTGATTGGGGGCGTGGGTGGCCGCTTCCAGAAGACGCTCAATCTGGGCGCGCGTCGGACGGCGCTCGCTCATCTTGCTGATGCTGCGCCGTCGGCGGATAGTTTCAAACACCTGCATGTCGATCTTCACCCTTGTCAATGAGTTCCGGTCTCCGACCGGGGGCTTGCGCTGGACTCCACCGCACCTCGGCACACCACTGCAGACCTGCCGCCTGGGCGGCGCTGTCGGCTGCATCAGAGACAGATGACAGGGACGCCGTCGTGCTCCCATCCCTTCGCAGCAGGAGCGTGCTCCTGGGGACGCTTTCTGGCGCCAGGTCGCTCCGCAGACAGCAGGTGTCCACAGCTCGGGTGCTGGCAGGCCAAGAGCCACCCCCTGCGTGAGCGGCTGGCATCCGCCAGGGAGCCGCGCAGGGGCACCGCTTCGCAGGAGCATTGGGAGCCACCTCGATGGCCAGCGACCCCGCCAGCGCCACCTGGTCCCTGCCCTGAGGCGGCCTGGAGCTTGCAAAGGGCCACTGCCAGGACGGGCGGTTGGCCTG
>NZ_JBHOQV010000135.1:0-63187 GCF_042408735.1 Thermogemmatispora sp. | reverse complement strand
CGTAGCTCCGCTTCTTTGCCGATAAGCCATATAGATATGTCAATAGTATCTATTGCTTGTGGGAGCGCCTTATATCCCCCTGTCTGAATGCCAGGGGGCTTACGGCGCAGATGCTAAGCATCGCACATCGCGCACGACCTTGTGTTGGGCTCTGGTCCGCGACGAGGGTGGGCCAGGGGCACCTTGCATGCTCCCAGGAGGGCGTTGAGCACGGGCCCAGCGTCCTCCCTTCTTTCGGGCTGGCAAACATGTATCGCGGGGGTGCTGCTGAGATGGGCAGCCGGGTACGCTGAGGGCAGCCAGGCCTCAGGCCTCACATTGCCGTTCCGGAAGCCAGCCCCCAGTCCTCTGCCAGGAGGGACGAGCGCGCCTCCTCAGGAACCAGCACCACTAGATTGCGCCAGGGATCACGCACAGCCAGGCCATCACCCCACTTCTGCAGCGGCCAGTCCGCACGAGCCAGGCGCTCTGCTAGGCGCTCGATCTCCTCAGCCGTTGGCAGCTCCACGCTGAAGAAACGCAGGCCAAGGCTATTCTCAGGTGGAGGCGGGGCACCGCGGCTCTCCCAGGTATTGAGGCCGATATGGTGATGATAGCCACCGGCGGAGACAAAGAGGGCCCCCGGCATCTGTGCGGTGACCTCGAAGCCGAGTATCTGATGATAGAAGCGCTCAGCCTCGCGCAGATCAGCAACCCGCAAATGGATATGCCCGATGACAGTGCCTGCAGCCAGCCCATCCCAGGCAGCCTCTGCCAGGCTGCGCTGCCCCTGCGCTAGCATGGCCTGAATATCAAAGGGGTCTACGGCCATCATCACCTGCCCACGCTGCCAGCGCCAGGTCTCGCGCGGGCGATCGCGATAGATCTCGATCCCATTGGCCTCGGGATCAGACAGATAGAGCGCCTCACTGACCAGATGATCCGAGTAGCCACCTGGTGGATAGCGACGCGCGACCAGGTGCGCCAGCGACCGCTCCAGGGCGGAGCGCGAAGGGACCAGAATCGCAAAGTGATAGAGACCGGTCGTATACGGCGGCTGTGGCTGCGCCTCCGGCTGCGCGACCAGCAGGAGCAGCGGCTGCAGACGGCCCTGCTCATCGGCGGCCCCCAGCACTGCCCGCCGCTGACCCTGCTCCAGCAGGCGAAAACCGAGCACCTGCTCGTAAAAGGTGCACGCTCCAGCGAGGCTGGCCACCGTTAAGGCCACCAGACCGATGTGCGTGGTGGGAGGCAGTAGCGCCTCGTCGATTGTTTCTACCTCATTCTGCATATGTGCGTCAACACGGCTGGCCGTGCCCTCCTTTTCTTGCGAGCGAACCATCTCCAGTGGCTCTCACTCTCACTTACAAAATGTAAGCATGGAAGTATACAACACTTCACCGCAAAGTGCAAGGAGCGTAGGATTGTAGAGAGCATAGGCTTTATCTTATACTTAGGAAGGATGCTATTGCTATTTTGCTGGCCACGCCCAGGTTCCACGCCGACCTGGGCCTCTCACGGTTCCCACGAGAGGAGAACACTTCGACGATGAAAACACGAACCGCCGTCATTTATGAACCAGGAACCCCCATCCGTGTCGAGGAGATCGAGCTAGACGCTCCCAAAGAGCAGGAAGTGCTCGTACGCATGGTCGCGGCCGGCGTCTGCCACTCGGACTACCACATTGTCAAAGGCGATCTGCCTGGTTACCTGCCAATGGCGCTGGGACACGAAGGGGCTGGCATCATTGAACAGGTAGGAGCCGGTGTCAGCGATCTGAAACCGGGCGACCATGTGCTCATGAGCTTCATCCCGGCCTGCGGCACCTGTCATTATTGCACCTCTGGCCACAGCAATCTCTGCGATAAAGGGGCCGCCACGCTCAACGGACCACTGCTCGACGGCACGTTCCGCATGCACGGAGAGAAAGGCGAGATCGGCCAGTTCTGCCTGATCGGCAGCTTCAGTGAATATACGGTCGTTCCCGCCATGTCCGTGGTCAAAATCGCCGATTACTACCCCCTCAATCGGGCGGTGCTGGTCAGCTGCGGCGTGCCCACGGGCGTTGGCTCAGTCATTCATCGCGCCAGAGTAGTACCTGGTAGCACGGTGATGGTCATCGGCTGCGGCGGTATCGGGATGAACATCGTGCAGGGAGCGGCCCTGGCGGGGGCACGGATGATCATTGCTGTCGACATCCACGATTTCAAGCTGGAGAAAGCCAGGGAATTCGGCGCCACACACACCATCAACGCCACCCAGGAAGATCCAGTCAACAAGGTTCTGGAGCTGACCTGGGGCGTAGGAGCCGACTACGCCTTCGAGGCCATTGCCACCCCGGAGACCATCGCCCAGGCCTTTAACGCCACAGGCAAAAACGGCACCGTCGTTGTCGCTGGCCTCTCCCCCTTCCTGGCACAGGCGCTGCCCATCTCACCGCTCAATATGGTGCTTTACCAGAAGACGTTGATGGGCACGCTCTTCGGCGATTCACAGCCACGTAACGATATCCCCAATCTGTTGAAACTCTACGAGATCGGCAAGATCAAGCTCGATGAGCTGGTAACGCGCAGCTACCGGCTCGACCAGATCAATGAGGCCTACGCTGATTTGATCGAGGGACGGAACATCCGCGGCGTCATCGAGTTCGACTGAGGATCATAGCCCAGCCGTGTCTGGCCCCCCAGCAGACAGTATGCCTGCCGTACGGGGCCGGTTCGACGGCTGCACTCAGGGGTGGGACCGCATTCAGCCTCGGACCCCACCCCATCCTGTCCGCCAGCCGCCTCACGCGCCTTCCAAGCGACCGGTCAGCTGAGCCGCTATGATCAGTCGAGGTCAGACCAGGCCACCGCGCAGACGGCGCCACAACCCTGGCTCTCAGATGCAGCGCATGGGCACTCACAGCCCCGCTAACCTCACAGACTGTTAGCTGGCTACTGGTAAAACGCCTCGCCCATCACGTACAATAACACCAGTGGAACCGTCCTCGACCCCCTGCTGCTACCGTCAGAGAAGACCACAAGCCAGGTTCAGTGAGACGAGGCAGCAAGCAAAGGAGCAAGCAAACCATGAAGCATCAAGAAGCCGTCATTGTGGCAGCGGTCCGCACACCGATCGGCATCGGCAAGCCAGACAGGGGCAAACTGACAGGCATCCGTCCCGATGAACTGGCCGCCATGACGCTGGAAGAGGTCGTACGGCGCGCCGGCATTGAAAAAGGCCTGGTAGAAGACGTTGTCATGGGCTGCGTCACCCAGATCGGCGAGCAGGGTCTCAACATCGGGCGCGTGGCTCCGCTCATCGCTGACTTCCCCGTAGAGACCTGCGGGGTCAGCGTCAACCGTATGTGCGGTTCCAGCGAACAGGCTCTCCACTTTGCTGCTCAGGCCATCATCGCCGGCACCGTGGATGTCGCCATCGCGGCAGGTGTCGAGAGCATGAGCCGGGTACCAATGGGTTCAGACAAAGCCGGGGCCGACTTCAGCGAGAAGCTGATCTCCCGCTACCCGCTGGTGCCTCAGGGCATCTCTGCTGAACTGGTCGCCGCACACTGGCACATCAGCCGTGAAGAGGCTGACGCCTTCTCACTGGAAAGCCATCGGCGCGCCGCCGCTGCCACCGCGGACGGGCGTTTCAAACAGGAGATCCTGCCCATCGAGGTCACCCTGGCCGACGGTACGCACGAACTGGTGACCAGCGATCAGGGCATCCGTCCCACCACCTCTCTGGAGCAACTCGCCTCGCTCAAGACCGTCTTCAAACCGGACGGCATCATCACAGCTGGCAACTCCAGCCAGATCAGCGATGGAGCCGCTGCCGTCCTGCTGATGTCCGATGCAAAAGCGCAGGAGCTGGGCCTCAAACCGCTGGCGCGCGTCGTCGCGATGGCGACCGCGGGCGTCGATCCGGTCATGATGCTCAGTGGCCCCATTCCCGCCACCCATAAGGTTCTCAAAAAGGCCGGCCTGCGCCTGGCCGATATCGACCTCGTCGAGATCAACGAAGCCTTCGCCTCCGTCCCCCTGGCCTGGGCGCGCGAACACGACCCCGATATGAGCCGTGTCAACGTCAACGGGGGCGCCATTGCCCTCGGTCACCCGCTGGGTGCCAGCGGTGCACGCCTGATGACCACTCTGGTGCACGAGTTGCAGCGCCGTGGCGGCCGCTACGGGCTGCAAACGATGTGTATCGGCCATGGCATGGCCACCGCCACCATTATCGAAAGGATCTAGCTATGCTCGACTTTGCGCCTACTGAAGAGCAGGAGGAGATTCGTAAGCTGGCCGCCAGCATCGCGAACGACCACCTGCGCCCACGCGCGCGCCACGCCGAGTCCGAGCAGGATCTTCCGGCAGAACTCAAACTGACCCTGGCGCAAACTGGCCTCACCACGCCCTTCCCCGAAGAGTACGGCGGCTCTGGTCCTCTGGAGGCTGTCACCTACGCCCTGATCGCCGAGGAGCTGGCCTTCGGCGATCCCGGCCTGGCGCTCAACATCATCGGCTCCTTGATGGGACCACTCAGCGTGCTGCTGGCAGGCAGCAAGCAGCAGCAGGAGGAGTATATTGCGCCCTTCTGTGCCCCCGATACGGGCTATCTCCAGCGGGGCAGCCTGGCCTTTGCCGAACTGGGCGGTGGCTACTCGCCCGAAGCGATTCATCTGCTGGCACGCCGCCAGGGAGACGGCTATCTGCTCAGCGGAAGCAAGCGCGATGTGATTCACGGAGAGCAGGCGGATCTGCGCATCGTCCTGGCACGTCTCGAGGACAGTGACCAGGGCCCGCTCTGCGCTTTCGTTCTTCCCTCTACTCCCGCCGGCCTGACCGTGCGCGCCGAGCAGCAGAAGCTGGGATTGCTGGCCGCCCCCAGCGCAACCCTGCTCTTCGAGGAGACGGCCCTGACTGGCAGCGCTCTGCTGGGTGAGCCAGGGAACCAGGGCGCACTCAGAGCCGCCCTGCTCTACAACATCCTGCGCGCCGCTATCGCCTGCGGTACAGCCCGCGCTGCACTCGAGTACTGCTCCGCCTACGCACGCGAGCGTGTTGCCTTTGGCCGCCCAATCGTCTCCTACCAGGGGATCGCCTTTATCATCGCCGAGATGGCGATGAAGCTCGATGGCGTGCGTTTGCTGACCTGGCGGGCCGCCAGCGCCTGGGACCAGGGCGAGGTAGCTGACCATCTGTTACGCGATGTAGAGTGCGCCCGCCGCCAGGCGATCAAAATCGCTCAGTCTGCCACTACGGACGCCATCCAGGTGATGGGCGGTGCCGGCTTCATGCAGGACCATCCAGCAGAGATGTGGATGCGCGCCGCCGCCGCCATGGAGTGATGCCCTATGATTGATTTCACCCTCAGCAAAGCCCAACAGGCTGCACGCGACTACGCGCATCAGGTCGCCCTGGAAGAGATGCGTCCCATCTCTCTGGAATGCGATCGCACCGAGGAGATCCCAGAATCGTTCTTCTGGAACATGCAACGGCGCTTCTGGGGCGGCGCTGCCGCTCAGGCCCGTCTCCAGGGCCAGGAGGAGGAGGTCAAGCAGGACAATCTGCTCTCAGTGATCTCACAGGAAGAAATGGCCTGGGGCGACGCCGCGCTCTCCACGGCTATCCCCGGTCCCGGGCTGGCCGCGCCGCCCATTCTGGCCCAGGGCACTCCGGAGCAGCAGGCGCGCTTTCTGGGCCTCTATATGGATGGCCAGCTCCATTGGGGCGCCCTGGCGCTGACTGAGCCGGGCATCGGCTCCGACGTGGCTGGCATGTCTACCACGGCTGTGCTCGATGGCGATGAGTGGGTCATCAATGGCCATAAGCACTATATCACTAACGGAGCCCGCGCCGACCTGATCGTCACCTTCGCAACGATTGATAAGAATCTGGGTCGCGAGGGGATTCGCCCCTTCGTGGTTCCAAAGGGAACGCCTGGCCTGATCGTGGGACGCATCGAGCAGAAGATGGGCCTGCGTGCCTCGCAGACGGCAGAGCTGATCTTTGAGAATTGTCGCATTCCTAAAGATCATCTGCTGGCCGGGCGCGGCCAGTCGAAGAAAGAGGGCTTCAAGGCGGCCATGGGCACGCTCGACGCCACCCGGCCAATGGTGGGTTCGCTGGCGGTGGGCATCGCCCGCGCCGCCTACGAAACGACCTGCGAGTGGCTGCGCGAGGAACTCCCCGCTGGCTATCCGGCTCATAAACGCCGCGCTATGGAGGAGGAACTGGAGGAGATTCGTCAGGAGATCGAGATGGCTCGCTTTCTGGTCTGGCGTGCTGCCTGGATGGCCGATCGGCGCATCCCGAACTCGAAAGAGGCCTCGATGAGCAAAGCTTATGCTGGCGCCCTGGTCATGAAGGCCACGGCCACGGCTGTGCGCATCACTGCCCCTGGCGAGAACAGCGAACGCCGCCAGTTTCTCCAGAAATGGTTCCGTGACGCCAAGGTCTTTGATATCTTTGAGGGAACGGCACAGATCCAGCGTCTCGTGATCGCCCGCCGCCTCTTCCCGCAGATCGATATCCCCTGAGCGTCACTCGTCGCCCCCTGCGCTGCTGAGGGGAGCCTCGCCGGCGTCCAGATCATTCGGTCTGCCTGGTCTGGCTCCCCTCAATTACGTGGCAAGCAGCAGCCTAGCGCCCGGTCACCTTGCCGTCGAAGAGCTGATCGCTTTCGTCCGACAGGTCCAGGGTCCCGTCATCAAGCTGCTCGTCCAGCCACTCGCCCAGACCGCGCTGCTCGCGTCTGGGAAGGCGCCGCCGCCCTTCAAGCTCTCGCTTGAACTTGAAGCGGTCTCGCTTCATATCTGCACGCTTGTCCCGCAGCTTTCCTCGCACGTTCTCACCTCCTCTCTGCACGGGATTGAGATGCGGGGGTCCAGCCTCCTCTCCAGCACGGCGGGACGCCACACGATATGCAATCAATTTCATATACTGCACAAAATGCACCTTAGAACAGGATAGAGCTATTCCCCGGTCAGAGCGGGAGCCGAGGGATCGCTAAAGACGGCGCATGGTTGGCTGATATGGCTCATACAGTCCTCGCAAAACCAGGCCTGCGATACCTTCTGTATCTTGAGGAGATGGAGCGCAACGGGAGGAAAACATGGGGTAAAAGCCAGCGCCCGGAGCAAGCAAGATCCGGGCAGCAACGCCCAGCGGCATAGAACTAACCTCTACTATGCTCTCGTGTCGGGAACCAGGTGAGTCCTGCCACGCTGCGCCTTGCGCGCAATCTCTTTTCGCCTTTGCATGAGACTCACCTCCCTCTGATAGCATGTGTACAACTGTAGTGCACGGTTCCTGGAACCGCAACGGAAATCTGAGAATGAGTGTACCCACAGCGTTTCTAAAAGTCAAGAGCCTGTTATTAAAATTTCCTGCACAATAGTAGCTATTCAAAAAAACGCCACTCCGGTTGGATTGAGGCCGCGCACGTGGGGCTGCTCACCACCAAAAAGGAGAGCGTGCCGCTCTGCAGGTGGCGCAGACACACTCTCCGGGGATCTGGCAGCGAAGCGTTCTCAGGCACGGTAATTGCCAGCATCCGTCAAGAAAATCTTGAGCAATCCTCTGGCAATCAGGGCGGCAATCGCCACCTCAATCACAATCATGACGATCCAGAGCCAGCCCAGCGGAATACCCAGACGCGAGACGGCTGAGCTGGTATTGAGCGAGGTGGTGGCGAGTAAGGTGATGAGCAGGACCAGCGGCACGACAAAGAGGGCCGCTGAGGCCACAACCACAAAAGCCGGAATCACTATACGCCACCAGCCGGAGTCGCGCAGACTCTCCGTTTTGGCCGTGCCAAAGGCGCGTCGCTCCTCATTGGCCACAGCAGGCCGCTGGGCAACGCTCTCAGACTGCGCCCCGCTGGTGATAGATGACTGGGTATGGCTCTGCGTGTTGCTCTGTGTATCGCTCATGGGAACGACCCCTCTCTCCATAAGGCTTGATGATAACTAGCTTCAGTATACCATATAGAAGCCTCACGAAGGAGCTACCAGACATCACAGCGCCTGCCTCTTGCAAATCACCTCGATGCAGGGTATGCTGGGAAGACCCCAGTCGGGTAGAGAAAGCCAGGTGTGTGAAGCCACATGAAGCCATCGACAACCGTCGAGCATACTGCGGCGCCAGTGAGCTGGTGGAGCTGGCGGCCGGGGATCAGCCCACAGCGAGCCTTGCTGATTGCCTTGCCTCTGGTGCTGCTCGCTTCCCTGCTGATAGGAATCGGGCTGATCAGTCTGCTCGCCGCTCTGCTGGATAGCCAGACAGCTCCGCTAACGATCAACGGCACCGTGGTGGGGCATAGCACCGGCTCGCTGGACCGCCTACCACGTCTGGAGATCCGCCTCCAGGCCGCCGGGTTTCCCCCACTGGTGACGCCAGTGGTGCCCGCAGAGGCTTTTGCGCAGCTACACGATGGCGAACAGGTGCAGCTGCTCTTCTCGCCACACCTGCATGCCCTCCGTGCTCTGCGGACCACAGAACACTCCTATCAGCTCTCTGAAGGCTCTGCTGGCAGCAACCTGGCCGGGTCGCTCGCGCTGCTGGGTCTAGGGCTGCTGCTCATGCCCTATCCGGCGACTCTCCTCTTCTGGGGCTGGCGCGACCTCTACAGCCCACGCTGCCAGATGTACGCTCGCGTGGTGGCTCGACGCGCCGTCGAGCGGCAACGGAGCGGGCGGGCTGGGGCGACTCCTCATAGCAGCACGGCGCCCTGGTACGGTCTGGCGCTGCTGCCCGTGGAGGGGACGATGGGCACCACCGCGCGGCCACTGACCTTCAGTGTCAGCCCGACCCTCTACCAGCGGGCGTGCGCGGCTGAGAGTGTCCTGCTGACCTACTCGCCACACCTGCACTATGTCTATACTCTGGAGCCGCTTGCATGAAACGCAGTGCCAGCGAGCACTACAGGCAACGCCTGCTTGACCTGCTCTTTCCTCCACGCTGCGCCGGCTGCGGTGCCAGCGGCCATCTCCTCTGCCCGGCCTGCCTGGCGCAAATCCGCCGCCTGCAGCAGCCACGCTGTCCGAGCTGCGCTCTGCCTTTCGATGGCCAGATCTGCCGGAGCTGCTGCCAGCCGCCTCATCCGCAGCGCGCCCTGCATGCGTTCCAGGCCGTCGCTGCCTACAGGGAGCCTCTGCGCACCTGCATCCACCAGTTCAAATACCGCGGAGCGATCCGCCTCGCTGAGCCGCTCGGACTGCTGCTGGCCGAAACCTACCGCACCTGCAACCTGCGCAGTGAGATTCTCGTGGCGGTCCCCCTGCACACAGACCGGGAGCGGCAGCGCGGCTACAATCATGCCGCACTGCTGGCGCGCGTCTGCGCACGCACGCTGGGCCTCCCGCTCTGCGAGCAGTCCCTGGAGCGCCAGCGTCCGACAACAGCACAGGCGGGCCTGCAGCCAGCAGAACGCCGACAGAACGTCGCGGGAGCCTTCCGCTGTCGCCCAGATCCGACAGATGTTTCACTGCGGGGGCGCACCGTGCTGCTCATCGACGATGTCTGTACGACCGGCGCCACGCTGGAGGCCTGCGCGCTGGCGCTCCTGGCTGGCGGCGCAGCGACGGTGGGTGCCCTGGTGCTGGCACAACCGATCTAGGAGGTGATGGCGATCACAATTGCACCGGGATTCTCGACGCCGCTTGCTCCCACAGAGAAGATTGCGTAGGTCACCCCTTTCATGGAGTGCAGATTCTGAATCGCCTCGGGAGAGCTGTCCGTATAGGAGGTTGTCTTCACCATCGCCAGTGGCTGAAACTCCTGATCGTGATCAGAGATCTGGCGGTAGACCTCATAGGCTACGGCGTGCTGACCCGCCTCCCAGGAGAGAACAATTGCCCCGCTCCCCGTCAGATGATAGCTGCCCTGGCGAGGCGCAGCCGGAATCTCGCTGGCTGTGACCCAGCGGATCTGTGTCGTGAAGTCCGCCACCACATCTGTTGTTGTGGCATTGATAAAGGCCGAGGGGTTATACAGCTGCTCATAGTTCACTCGCAAGGTGTTCTTCGAGAGCAACCCCTCAAAGGTGATTGAGACAGTTCCGGCTTCTGAATCCACGTTCTGCGTATAGCTGAGCACCGTGCCCTGGTCCCCATCCAGACTGACGTGCGCGATCGTCGGCGTGACTCCCGGGCTGTAGACGTGAACGTTGCCACTGGCATCAATCACGAAGAGCATGTGTTTCAACTCTTGCTCAATCTGTGCCTCAATGGTGCCGCTATCGATCTGTGTGGTAGCTCCGCTATCATCCACCATGACCCCTCTGGCGCTGTCAAAGTGCAGGGGGAGGGTGAGCACAAAATTTCCAGGCACGCGCAGATCTGGCGAAGGCCGCAGCGCCGGCGCGGGGGTCAGCTCTGGCGTCGCCGTCGTTGGCGCGGCTGTGGGTGTCGTGGGAGCCGTCACCATCGCTGACGAGGGACTGTTCGCAGGCGCGTCACAGGCCGTGATCAGGGTCAGCAGACAGACAACGATGATCCAGCCAGCAATCCACTGTCGAGGGGAACAGGCGCGCTCTCTGCTACGCATGGCTTCTTACTCGCTCCTGAGTGAGTAGAACAACACAGGTTACTGTACTCACGTGCAGGATCTTCCACCAGAGCATCTGCTAGACAGTTAGCAGGCAGATGGCAGCGATCTCTCTGCGGGGAGGCCCTGGCTTTTCAGGAAGCAGGTGGGAGAGGAGCCTTCCAGGAGAGGCGCGCTTTCTACCTGCTCACAGGCTGCCTAGTAGCTGCCGTTGTCCCTGGCCCGCAGACCCCCTACAATACAGGTACTGCAAGTTCTTCCATTGTTTTGTTCTTTTTTATTACCCCTGGCCGTAACCGGTCACGTAAGCGGTTGCGGCCAGGCCTCAGGACAATGGGCAGAGAGCAAAGCAGAACAGAGCAGAGCAAAGCAGAGCAGACAGGCGGGAAACTCGTCCGTCAGCAGGCAGACCGGGCGACGATCTCCTGAAAGGAGGTGACGCAAGAGCAGGCATGCTGCTCGCGGCTTTAGAGAGGAATCCACAGCCGTTTTCTGCGCACGTGCGCATGTTTGTCGAAACGCTGACTCCGCGAGCAGAAGGGCAGCAGGCAGACCTGCATACCAATCACGTTTGAGGTTCGACAACAAGGAGGTTAGTGTGATCAGCAAGAGGAACGTTCGGCTGGCATCCCTGGGAGCCATCATCCTCGCGCTGGTGATCTCAGGAGCATTCGGCATTCAGCAGCTCTCGGTCACTCGCGCCAACCAGAGTGCCTCCCAGGCCACCACCGTCTATACCCAGCGCTTTCTGACGCTTTACAATAAGATTAAGAATCCGACCAACGGGTACTTTAGTTCGCTGGGCATTCCCTACCATTCCGTAGAGACTTTGATCGTCGAAGCCCCCGACTACGGGCACGAGACGACCTCAGAGACCTTCAGTTTCTGGATCTGGCTGGAGGCCACATACGGCGAGGTCACAGGCAACTGGCAGCCCTTCATTAACGCCTGGCAAACGATGGATAAGTACATGATCCCATCGCATGCCGACCAACCGACCAACAGTGGTTATAACCCCAACAGCCCAGCGCAGTATGCGCCAGAGTCGCCCAACATCACCGATTATCCCACGCAGCTTGATTCGAGCGTGGCGGTCGGTCAGGACCCGCTCTACAATGAGCTGGTACAGACCTACGGCACATCCGACATCTACGGCATGCCCTGGCTGCTGGACACGGATAACTGGTACGGCTATGGCCATTGCGGCGATGGCACCACCAAGCCTTCGTTCATCAATTCCTACCAGCGTGGCTCCTCGGAGTCGGTCTGGAAGACCGTGGTGCATCCAGAGTGCGAAACCTTTACCTGGGGCAGCAGCAATGGCACCGGTTTTCTGAGCCTCTTCAACAAGCCGGCCCCCGGCGGTAGCTACTCGCAGCAGTGGCGCTATACCGATGCCCCCGACGCCGATGCTCGCACCGTCCAGGCGGCCTTCTGGGCCTACACCTGGGCCACTGCGCAGGGCCAGCAGAGTACGATCGCTCCCGAAATTGCCGAAGCGGCCAAGCTGGGCGACTATCTGCGCTACGGCATGTACGATAAATACTTTAAGACGATGGGGTGTCAGAGTCCGAGCTGCCCTGCCGGCACCGGCAAGAACAGCGCAACCTATCTACTCGACTGGTACTACGCCTGGGGCGGTGCCCTGCCCTCCGCAGGGAGCTGGGCCTGGCGCATTGGGGCCAGCGCCGCTCATCAGGGCTACCAGAACCCGCTGGCAGCCTGGGCTCTGAGCAGCGTCCCTGCCCTTGAGCCAAAATCTCCGACCGCACCGAGCGACTGGGCGACCAGCCTGCAGCGGCAGCTTCAGTTCTACCAGTGGTTGCAATCAGCTGAGGGCGCCATTGCCGGAGGCGCGACCAACAGCTGGAACGGCCAGTACGGCACGCCACCGGCGGGTGATCCCACCTTCTACGGTATGTCCTACGACTGGGAGCCGGTCTACCATGATCCGCCGAGCAACAACTGGTTCGGCTTCCAGGCCTGGTCGATGGAGCGCGTCGCCGAGTACTACTACGAGACTGGCAACACCACCGCCAAGTCGATCCTCGACAAGTGGGTCGCCTGGGCCAAGTCGGTGACGACGGTCAACTCGAACGGCACCTATTCGATCCCCTCGACGCTGAACTGGAGCGGGCAGCCGTCGCAGAACTGGACCTCCAGCTCGACTCCTGTGACTAATAGCAACCTCCACGTGACAGTGGTGGACAAGACCAGCGACGTCGGCGTGACGGCGGCCCTGGCGAAGACCCTGCTCTTCTACGCCGCCAAGTCCGGTGACACGGCTTCACGCACGTTGGCACAGACCCTGCTGGACGACATGTGGAACGATTACTCGGACAGCATCGGCATCTCCAACCCGGAGACTCGCACCGATTACAACCAGTTCAACGATTCTGTGTACATTCCCGCTGGCTGGACTGGCAAGAATGCTCAGGGGGCGACACTGAATTCGTCGACGACCTTCATCACAGAGCGGCCCAAGTACCTCCAGGATCCCAACTGGTCCAAGGTGCAGGCCTATCTGAACGGCGGTGCGGCCCCGACCTTCAACTACCATCGCTTCTGGGCCCAGGCCGACATCGCTATGGCGATGGCCGATGTCGATATCCTCTTCCCCTCGTCCTCTGGGACGCCGACGCCAACAGCGACCGCGACGACGCCAACAGCCACCAGCACGCCAACAGCGACGCCGAGTCCGACACCGCGGCCGACGGTGACGCCAACAGCGACGCCGAGTCCGACACCGCGACCGACGGTGACGCCAACAGCGACGCCGAGTCCGACGCCCAGCCCGACGCCGGTGAGTGGAGCGAGCTGCCGGGTGCAGTACGTGATCACGGGCCAGTGGCCTGGCGGCTTTGGTGCGACGATCAACATCACGAACACGGGGTCGACCGCGATCAACGGCTGGACGCTGAAGTTTACCTTCCCCAACGGGCAGACGGTCTCGCAGGGGTGGAATGGGAGCTTCAGCCAGCAGGGGAGCACGGTGACGGTGACGAACCTGTCGTACAACGGATCGATCCCGCCGGGGACGACGCTGAGCAATGCGCCGGGCTTCAACGGGACGTGGACGGGGACGAATTCGCCGCCGACCAGCTTCACGCTCAACGGCGTTCCCTGCAGTACCAGTTGAGCCGGGACCGCTTGAGTCTGCTCGATGCTAACACAGTGAAGGCGGCGGAGCGCTCCGCCGCCTTCACCCATTTTTAAGGTCAACAATTCAAGACAGAAAAGGAGAGGACATTCGCCTATGATGGGAGAACAACGTCCGCCCTATACTTCTTCTGTTCCACAGACACCTCCGCCTTTCCCAGATAGCAGGCCGCCCAGCGAGAGCAAGGAGGAGCGACACCGCGGACTTCCAGGCCGCGTTAAGCTCCTCACCATCTTGCTTGTGGTCCTCTGTCTGCTCGCCGGGGGCGTCTTCTTTCTCCTGCAGAGCTGGCACGGCTCCAATTCTGGCTCCAGCTCCCAGGGCGCAGCTCAAGCTCCCTCCAAGCCGTGGTGTGCCGCCCCGCAAGGACTCTCGACCGACTTCTCAGGCTTTGGCATCGCGGGCCACTCCTCTCACGATGTTTGGAGTATCGGGGCCGGCATCATGCACTGGGACGGTCAAAAGTGGAGAGTGGCCTTCCGCCCTATCTCGTCTCAGCTCGTGCTGCGCGATATCGTCGAGATCGCGCCCGACAACGTTTGGGCCGTCGGTGAGCAACTGACAAATGGTTTCGCCTCCCATCCCCTGACGGTCCACTACGACGGTAAAAACTGGAGCGTTGTGTCCGCTCCCGATGGGACCGCTGGCGGCAAGAATACCCTCGTGGCCGTCTCAGGAAGCGCCAGCGATAACGTATGGGCCGTTGGCTTCCAGGTGCCTGCGCGCGGACCGCTCACCTCGCTGATCGAGCATTGGGATGGCCAGCACTGGACTATTGTGAAGCATCCTGAGCCACTGAGTGGCCTGCAGTTCACCAGCGTCAAAGCCTTCACGAGTAACGACGTCTGGGCTGTCGGCTATGGCAGCGTGATCCGCGGAGGCAAAAGCTTGAATCAGCCTGTGATCGAGCACTGGAACGGCCAAAGTTGGAGTCCCGTAGCCAGTCCCGACCTGACCCCTTCCGGCGGTGGCACGCTCTACGCCCTCGATGGCACCAGCAGTGACAACCTGTGGGCAGTCGGCAGCGCCAGCAACCGGCTGCTTAGCGAGCACTGGGACGGCCAGAGCTGGAAGATCATCGATACGCCAGCCGTTCCACCAGATAGCAGCAACTGGCTGGCCAGCGTGGCCGTCAGCAGCTCTGGTGGCGTCTGGGTCGTCGGGCGTGTCCGCGATGGCAGCAATGCCTTCCAGCCCTTCATCGCCCATTGGGACGGCCACCAATGGCAGGTGCTACAGGATAGCGCGGACAACGCCGGCGAACTTGACCAGATCACCTCAATCGATGGTCAATACTGGATCGTGGGTATCCCACGCAGCAGCGGCGGTCATGCCTTCATCCACGTGCTCTGCCCCTAGCCTGGGCAGAGAAGGGAGACCATACTCTGGCATCCCTTGCCGCGGAGAGCTACCAAGCTCTCCTTAGCTAGCTCCCTTCTGCTTCTGCCCCTTGCATGACTGGTCACAGACGGCCAGCGAAGGAAGAGAGAGGAGCTGAAGCGGAACAGGAAACCGAGCGAGGGAGAAGAAGATCACCCAGATTTTGGGAAAGGTACCTCGCCAGTCAGACAAGCAAAAGGAAGGGGGAGAGTAGCCCTTGGGCTACCTCCCCCTTCCTTTGCAGCTAGAGGCGACGGGATAGAAGAGAGGAGGTTTATCTGCTTCGCTTGTGATCACCACAGGCAGGGTGTCAGCGCTCGCTCACTCCCTCTGCGGCCCTCCATCCAGCGAGTACCTCTCATCTTCTTCCTCCTGGCAGAGCGGTCTCAAGGCCACCAGAACCTCTCTCCAGGCATAGCTAGCTAGGAGGTACTGCAGGGAACGCCATTGAGCGTGAAGCTGGTCGGCGGCGAGTTCGTCCCTGTCCAGGTCCCATTGAAGCCCGGTGCATTGCTCAGCGTCGTCCCCGGCGGGATCGTCCCGTTGTAAGACAGGTTCGTCACCGTCACCGTGCTCCCCGACTGGCTGAAGCTCCCGTTCCAGCCCTGCGTCACCGTCTGCCCGTTGGGGAAGGTGAACTTGAGCGTCCAGCCGTTGATCGTTGTCGTCCCCGTATTAGTGATGTTGATCATTGCTCCGAAGCCACCTGGCCACTGCCCCGTGATGACGTACTGCACCCGGCAGCTCAGACCCGCCACCGGCGTCGGACTCGGTGTCGGACTCGGCGTCGGGCTGGGCGTCGGGCTGGGCGTCGGCGTCACGGTCGGCCGCGGGGTCGGCGTCGGCGTCGGCGTGCTGGTAGCGGTAGCCGTCGGCGTCACAGTGGGCCGTGGGGTCGGCGTCGCTGTGGCCGTCGGCGTCACACCTGGAGTGCTGGTAGCGGTGGCCGTCGGTGTTGGTGTACCGGAGGACGAGGGTGGGAAGAGGATATCAACATCGGCCATCGCCATCGCGATGTCGGCCTGCGCCCAGAAGCGATGGTAATTGAAGGTCGGAGCGGGGCCGCCATTCAGGTAGGCCTGCACCTTGGGCCAGTTCGGGTCTTGTGTATACTTCGGGCGCTCCGTCAGGAAGGTCGTTGACGAGTTCAAGGTCGCGCCCTGGGCATTCTTACCGGTCCAGCCGGCAGGGATATACACAGAGTCGTTGAACTGGTTGTAATCGGTGCGCGTCTCGGGGTTGGAGATACCGATGCTATCCGAATAGTCGTTCCACATATCGTCTAGCAGCGTCTGGGCCAGCGTGCGCGAAGAGGTATCACCCGACTTCGCGGCGTAGAAGAGGAGGGTCTTGGCCAGAGCTGCCGTCACGCCCACATCCGAGGTCGTATCGACCACCGTCACATGCAAGTTGGTGTTGGGCACGGGGGTCGAATTGGCGGTCCAGTTCTGAGAGGGCTGGCCGCTCCAGTTCAGGGTTGAGGGGATCGAATAGGTGCCGTTCGAATTGACCGTAGTTACTGACTTGGCCCAGGCGACCCACTTATCGAGGATCGACTTGGCGGTCGCATTGCCGGTCACGTAGTAGTACTCGGCCAGGCGCTCCATCGACCAGGCCTGGAAGCCGAACCAGTTGTTGCTGGGAGGATCATGATAGACTGGCTCCCAGTCGTAGGCCATTCCATAGAAGGTTGGATCACCGGCGGGTGGTGTACCGTAATGGCCGTCCCAGCTATTGGTGGCGCCGCCGGCGATAGCGCCCTCGGCCGACTGCAGCCACTGGTAGAATTGTAGCTGGCGCTGCAGGCTGGTCGCCCAATCGCTGGGAGCGGTCGGCGATTTCGGCTCAAGCGCGGGGACGTTGCTCAAAGCCCAGGCGGCCAGGGGGTTCTGGTAGCCCTGATGAGCGGAGCTAGAGCCGATACGCCAGGCCCAGTTGCCAGCCGAAGGCAGCGCGCCGCCCCAGGCATAGTACCAGCCGAGCAGGTAGGTGGCGCTATTCTTGCCAGTGCCAGCCGGGCAGCTCGGGCTCTGGCAGCCCATCGTCTTAAAGTACTTATCGAAAAGGCTATAGCGCAGATAGTCGCCCATCTTGGCGGCCTCAGCGATCTGGGCCGAGATGGCGCTGGCCTGACCCTGAGCGCTGGCCCAGGTGTAGGCCCAGTAGGCGGCCTGGATCGTGCGCGCATCGGCATCAGGGGCATCGGTGTAGCGCCACTGCTGCTGATAGCTGCCGCCAGGTGCTGGCTTGTTGAAGAGGCTCAGGAAGCCGGTGCCGTCGTTGCTTCCCCAGGTGAAGGTCTCACACTCAGGATGGACCACCGTCTTCCAGACGGACTCGGATGAGCCGCGCTGGTAGGAGTTGATAAAGGATGGCTTGGTCGTGCCATCGCCGCAGTGGCCATAGCCGTACCAGTTATCGGTGTCCAACAGCCAGGGCATACCGTAGACGTCCGGCGTGCCATAGGTCTGCTGAAGCTCGTTGAAGAGGGGATCCTGTCCGACCGGCACGCTCGAATCGAGCTGGGTCGGATAGTCGGTAATATTGGGAGACTCCGGCGCATACTGAGCGGGGCTGCTGGGATTGTAGCCGCTGTTGGTCGGCTGATCAGCATGCGCTGGAATCATGTATTTGTCCATCGTCTGCCAGGCGTTGATGAAGGGCTGCCAGTTACCCGTCACCTCGCCGTAGGTCGCCTCCAGCCAGATCCAAAAGCTGAAGGTCTCCGAGGTCGTCTCGTGCCCGTAGTCGGGCGCCTCGACGATCAGCGTCTCAACTGAATGGTAGGGAATGCCCAGCGAGCTGAAGTAACCGTTCGCCGGGTTTTTGATCTCGTTGTAGAGCGTCAGAAAGCGTTGCGTGTAGACCGATGTGGCTTGGGCAGCACTGGCGCTCTGGTTGGCCGCTCGCGTCACTGCCAGCTGCTGGAGGCCAAGCACCCCTCCAACAAGCAGGGCGAGTAACACCAGCGCCAGCGACGCGGTGCGCAAAATCCTTTTACGATTCACACTAACCTCCTTGCTATCAGATCTGCACCGGAAATCTTCAATGGCAGGTCTTCTTGCTGCCCTCTTGCTCGCAAGTTACGGTGTGCATCGCTCGCTGCCTTCTGCTCGTTCTCCGAGACGAGAGCAGGCCGTTCCTTTCGGATCGGAAAAGCTCCGAGCAGCATACCTGCTCGCTCTCACCTCCTTTCGCACTCGAGACCCCCAGCCTCGCTGGTGGCCTCTCTGTTCCGTTGCTCCGTTTATCGGATCCTGCTGCTCTTCCCGCAACCGCTTACGTGACCGGTTACGGGAAGAGCGTATAAAAAAGGCAAACGACTACAGAGTGAACCTGTGGTACCCCTATTGTAGGAGAGTGGGCTGGTGGGGGACAACGGCAGCTACTAGGCAGCCTGTGAGCAGGTAGTAAGCGCCCCTGCTGCCGCGGCGGTTAGAGGGACGACCAGGGCCGTCGCCGGTGGTGAAGAAGGTCCCAATGGAGCAGGCAGTATGGAGGGAGCCGCTGCTATTCCCCATGTCTGGGGACAGGAACCTTTCTGGCACATAGGAGCTGGTTCTGTTCAGATCTGTTTAGTAGCTGTCTAGTAACTGCTCTGGTAGCGGAGGTCCCTGTCAGGTATAGTACTTTCTGTTCCCAAACTGTTCTATACAATACAAGGTCGGAAGGCGGCCCAGATCTCTCGCCGCCTATGGGCCGTGCCAGGGAGTGAACACGGCGTGCATGTTCAACACCAGTGGACTGTCCGATGAACGAAGAGTGACTGCTCCCCAGTTCTCTCACAGGCAGGTGCTCCGCTGCCTGGCGATGCTGGCGATCCTGAGCTGTCTGTTCATAACCGCGGCCTGTGGCGGTTCCGTCCAGGGGAGTACGGGAGGTTCGCAGGGCGCAGCCTCCGTCACGGCGACCAGCACCGCACCCGGTGCGACTCCGACCAGCGACGAGGCGACAGCGCCGCCTGCCCCGGCCTGGGATAGTGCTGACCTGCGTGTGCCTGGCAACTTTGTCCTGGTGCTTCCTCTTCAATTCACGCTCGCCCGAGGGGTGAGCATCAGCGATAGCGGCGTTACCCCCCTTGATGAGGGAACTATTCGCAATGAGATCACCGAGGAGCTGCGCCATCTGCTCTTTGTCATCGACAGTAGCAGCACCATGAAGATCTATAGTCCCGGGGTCACGCCGGTCACTGCCCACCTGGGGAGGGCCAGCAACGGTGGTCTGCAGATCAGCTACACGCAGAACGTCGATTCGCAGGCCGGTACTGTCTCCATTACCTTTGAGGGAACGCTGCTGAAAGACCAGCTCACCATTCACTACGAGCAATACTATAACCCCTCGGCCTTCATCAACGCCAATGCCAGCGACGTGGTTGTCACCCTCAGCGCGCACATCCGCTGGGTGGCGGCCTCCGAGATCCCAGCGGCTCCCAGAAATGGCGCCTATCATTTTGCCGCGGATGGGGCCATTGTTCTGACCTGGCAGAGTGGTCAACATGCGGTTGCCTACGAAATCTATCGCCAGATCTCCGATGTTGACCAGCAGTTCCGCCCCCTGGCGACTGTCAGCGCCACCTCCTACACTGATAGCTCCTCCCTGGCGCGCCAGAATCTCCATTCGATGAAAGGCATCGTCTATGCCATCTTCTCTGTTGGACCGACGGGCGTAGAGAATCCTGGTCCCATTGTGGTGGCCATTCCTGGCCAGGCTAGCCAGGGATAGCCAGGACCAGCGCCTGCACCTGCTTCGCCCCGGCCTGCAGAAGAGCCGAGGAGCAGGCTTCCAGCGTTGCTCCTGTCGTACAGACGTCGTCGATCAGCAGGACCGTGCGACCCCGCAGAACAGATTGGCTTTTCTGGGGCTGACAGCGGAAGGCGCCAGCCACATTCTGTTGGCGCTCGCTGGCCGAGAGCCTGGCCTGGGCGGCAGTGGCCCGTACGCGCTCTAGCAGTGAATGAGGAGAGGGCAAACCTAGCTCGCGGGCGCAGACGTCCGCCAGGAGACGAGCGTGATTGTAGCCTCGCTGGCACTCACGCTCGGCATGCAAAGGGACGGCGAGCACAAGGTCAGCCTGCAGATGGTGGCGACGATAGCTGGCGGCCAGCATCCTCCCGAGGAACGGGGCCAGGCGCGTGACCCCCTGATACTTCAGATGCTGGATGCAGGAGCGCAGCGGCTCCTCATAGAGTGCCACAGCCTGCAGCGCAAAGAGGCTGCTGGCGGAAGAACGGCAGTAACGGCAAAGGGAGATCCGGGAGGGAAGGGCACACCGGGCGCAGCGCTGCTCTTGCAGGTCGGCGATCGCTTGCAGACAGGCAGGGCAAAGAAGGCCCCCGCTGCGTCCGCAGCCGGCGCAGTCTGGCGGGAAAAGCAGATCGAGCAAGCGCTCTCTCCAATCAAGAAGGGACCATCGTTCTCGCAGGGGACCTCTCTCCTCTCCACAAAGGTGCCGACCGGTCGGGTCAGGCCGGGTTGCTGCCTGCCCTCCCTCTCCAGAGAGAGAAGGGCGCTGGCCACCTAGCCTCCAGAAAAGAGAGTAACCGCTCGGGCCGGATTGTGCAAGAAACGGGCGGCGTAAGAAGGTGGTGCTGGCGCTGCGATATGGTATACTGAAACCAGTCGTTATCATGCCTTATGGAAAGAGGGGTTTTGCTCGATGAGCGCACAGGAACAGCGGACTGCCACCACGGGCGCCGGCGCTCAGCCGACGTCAACGGCCGGGCAGCCGACGGAAGAGCGCCATGCTTTTGGCACGGCGAAGACCGAGAGCCTGCGAGATTCTGGCTGGTGGCGTCTTGCCATTCCGGCCTTTGTCATTCTGGCTTCTGTGGCCCTTTTCTTGGTGCCTCTCGTACTCTTGATCACCCTGTTGCTGACGACATCCTTCAGTTCAGACTCGGCGGCGGTGCACCAGGGGGTCCCTCTGGCCTGGCTCTGGATCACGATGATTGTGATCGAGGTTATAATCGCCGCCCTGATCGCCCGGGGACTGCTGAAGATCTTTCTCACCGATAGCTGGAACTATCGGGTCTGAAAGAGGGCGAACAACAATGGGCAGGAGCGTGTTCACTCGGCGCCCTGCCGGCGGTGGAGCGCCAGCCAGGAAGAAGCCGGAGTGCCCTCCTGCCCCGATGGTCCTCTTTGCCCTCCTGCCACCGTCCCACTGAGATCGGCGGGACTGCTTTCTTTCCCCCTTCGTCGCGCTCTGTGGCTGGGAGGGAGAAAGGTTCTCTTTTCTTCTCATTGCAGGAAAAGAAGGGCGAGGAGGCTCTTGACTTTTAGATGCGCTGTGGGTACACTCATTCTCAGACTTTCAGGCTTGCTGCAAAGGGTCAGGAAGCCCTGGCTCTTGAGGCTGGCCAGGTATGAATGGCCTGCACCTGCTCGACGTTGTGTCCTCCGCAATGAGGACATGATGTCTATTTGGCTAAGGTCGGCAGGCTGAAAGTCTCTTGGGGCGATTTGGACGCGCGGCTGAAATGCTCCCTCTGGGAAGCTGCCAGGAGGCGGGATATCCCGCTGCTCGGCTTGCAGCCTGTGATCTAGGTTCGATCGAGCGGACGCCCAGCCGCGCCGTCGATGGCGCCAGCAGAACCAGGCAGACATGCGCTGCAGGATCCGACGACTCTCGGCGGAGTAAGGTAGGTGGTAGCGGAGTGAACGAACGATCTGCAGGCCGTCTGAGTCGACTCGGCTTGTGAGTGCCTGCCCCTCTTTGGGAGCCGCGCCAGGTGAAGCGCAGGTGAAAGTCTCTGCCGCGGTGCCTGCCCTGAACCAAAACAGCAAGGTTCCAAGACAAGGATTGTATCGCCAGCTCGCTGGCGAAGAGTGTCGGCGCCTCCTGTTGGAGGCTGTCCCTGCCCTGAGTTGAACAGTATGGCCCAGACGCGGCCAGGCCCAAGGCGGCTGGAGCTAGCGGGTAAAGAAAACGCTCGATATGTCGGCTCAGGAGGCTTCTCACAGGAAGAGCCGCAGGCTCGCGGTTGAATCTGTCCCTGCGGCTATCTGCTCAGGGGGCCACGAGGCCAGCGAGCCGGATAAGCACAACAATGCAAAAGCTCCCTCCCTCGATGCGAGAGAGCGTCAATTTCAAGCCCAGTGCTGGAACCATGTACGGAAGTGACGCCTACGAGGAGGTCTACAGCAAGGAAGGCAACCCTCGTGAGGGTGCGCCAATGAGCAAGGTTCCCTCCTATCATCGATCACAGGGCCTGGCAGACCGGAAAACCCGGTGTCAGCTCTCTGTTTCCCCTGCTTTTTCTCCCGTTGTGACTTCTGTTTTTCTCCAGAAAGGCGAGGGTTCACTGTCTTGATGGTGTGAGGACGGTATGGGTCTGGCATTCACCATGCTGCTCGATTCCCCTGCCCCTATCTTTACTTTTACCAGGCTGGCTTTGGGTTCTGCTTTGAGAGGCGTTCTGTGCACAAGATGAAAGAGCCTGTGCTGACCGAGTGTCTTGTGTATTACACAGATAGCGTGCCAGGATCTCTAAGCGGCAGTCCCTGGCTCAATTCGTGCCAATCCCGTGTAGAGAGGAGGTGAGAGCGTGCGAGGAAAGCTGCGTGACAAGCGCGCTGACATGAAGCGCTCCCGCTTCAAATTCAAGCGGGAGCGCGAGCGCGAACTTGAGGGACGGCGTCGCCTCGTCAAGCGCGATTATCGCGATCTCGACGAGTGGCTGGACGAGGAGTTGGAAGAGGAGATGCTGGACCTGTCGGACGAAGAAGAGCAGTTCGACCAGGAAGGGGCCACGCGCTGAGATCGAAGAGGCGGCACTGGCCGGAATACAGCGACCTGTCTCTCCCCGAGGTGGAGTGCTGGCCGACTGACCTGACTGGAGGAAGAGAGAGAAACTGCCAGTGAGAAGGGAGAGGGATGAGCTGCATGCTGCTAAAGAGCATGAGGAACAGCTCTCTCTGCAAAGGCCTCTCCAGACAGACTCGGCTCGAGTCAGGCGGGGGCAGCGGCTCGCCCAGGATCGACTGCCGGCGGTGCCGTTTTTTTCTGGCTGTGCCGCGAGAGGGAGCGGGAACAAGCACAATCTGGCCGGCTGGTTGGCTGTGCTCCTGTCAGGCAGACGCCAAGGCGTCTTGATTGAAGCCAGGCTCGCTCAGGCGCTGACCAGCCTGTCCTGATCCCGCACAGTCCGCGCCCCTCTCGCGGCGGCTGAGGCTAGGGAATATCGATATTGGGGAAGAGACGCCGGGCGATGACCAGGCGCTGAATCTGGGCGGTACCCTCGAAGATGTCGAAGACCTTAGCGTCGCGGAACCATTTCTGAATCAGCAACTTCCGCTCGCTCTCCTCGCCCGGAGCCGTAATGCGCACCGCCGTGGCGGTGGCCTTCATCACCAGAGCGCCGGCGTAGGCCTTGCTCATGGAGGCCTCTTTTGAGTTAGGAATACGGCGGTCGGCCATCCAGGCAGCGCGCCAGACCAGGAAACGGGCCATCTCGATCTCCTGGCCCAGTTCCTGCAACTCTTCCTCCCAGGCGCGCCGTTTGTGGGCGGGATAGCCGGCAGGCAACTCCTCGCGGAGCCACTCGCAGGCCGCCTCGTAGGCAGCACGGGCGATGCCCACCGCCATAGCGCCCACCATTGGCCTGGTAGCGTCGAGGGTGCCCATCGCTGCTTTGAAGCCCTCCTTCTTTTCTCCACGTCCGGCGAGCAAGTTCTCCTTGGGAATACGACAGTTGTCGAAAATGAGTTCTGCCGTCTGGGAGGCGCGCAGACCCATCTTCTTCTCGATGCGACCCACGATCAGGCCCGGCGTACCTTTCGGGACCACGAAGGGGCGGATGCCTTCGCGCCCTAGCCGCTTATCGATTGTGGCGAAGGTCACGATCAGATCGGCGCGGGCACCGTTAGTAATGTAGTGCTTATGGCCGTTAATGACCCATTCATCGCCATCGAGGACGGCGGTGGTCGACATGCCGGCCACATCGGAACCGATGCCCGGCTCGGTCAGGGCCAGGGCGCCCCAGTGGAGCTGACCATCCAGATAGATGCCCAGGAAACGAGCCTGCTGTTCGGGTGTGCCCTGGGAGAGAATGGGGGGGGCTGCCAGGCCAGGTCCGGGGATAGCCGTGGCCAGAGCGGCATCGCCCCAGGCCATTTCCTCCTGCGAGATCACTGTCAGCAAGTTCTCCTGGCGAATGCCCTCATCCTGGCCGAAGGTCCGCGCCTGAGCTGCGGCGCCGCCCCAGTAACGGCGCTGCATATTCCAGAAAAACGACTCAGGAATCTCCTCGGTGCGGTCGCATTCCAGCGAGATCGGACGCATCTCCTCCAGAGCCACCTGGTGGGCGTAGTCGCGGGCCGCCTGTTGCGCTTTGCTCAGGGTAAAATCGATCATCGGGCATCACTCCATCGCGGCTGCATCGCGCATCCACATTTCGGCGGGGTGGTCCTGCATAAAGCCGGCGCCACCCATGACCTGAATCGCATCCGTTGTAGCTGCCTGAGCCATCTTAACAGCCTGTCTCTGAGCGCTCTCAGCCTCGCGGATCAGCCTCTCCTCGGCCTCCCCGCGGTCCCACGAGCAAGCGGCTCTCCAGGTGAGCAGGCGTGCGGCATCGAGCTTCATCGCCATCTCTGCAATGATAAAGGCGATGCCCTGGTAAGAGACGATGGGGCGGCCGAAGGCGATGCGTTCGCGAGCGTAGGCCGAGCAATATTCGAAGGCGGCGCGTGCTGTGCCGCAGGCGATAGCGGCGCGCAAGATCTGGTAGAGAGTCGCGGCGCGCACAACGCCTTGGCTGCCTGGCTCGCCAAGCAAGGAGCTGGCTGGTAGCTGGGCCTGATCGAAGCGATAGATGGCGCTGGGAGCGGCCTGGAGGCCAAGCTTCTCCTCTTCGGCCTGAGTACTCAGTCCCTCGAGAGAGCTGGGGAGCACGAAGGCGCAGAGCGTGCCCTCGGCGGCCCCCTCCTCATCCTCGCTCAGGCGGGCCAGCACCACGCGCAGATCGGCATGCTGGCCATGCACTACGTCGCGCTTGAGGCCGTTGAGAAGATAGCCCTCGTTGCTGCGGCGCGCTGGCAGGCGGACATCTGCCAGGGAATAGCCGCCGGTCTGCTCGGCGAAGGCCAGGCTGCCGCGCTGGAGGTAACCACTGGTGGCATCGCAGAAAGGAGGCAGGTAGCGCTCCTGTTGCTCGCGGTTGCCAGCCAGCCAGACCGTGAGCGGTCCCATCAGGGAGCCAATGATATTGAGCGCCAGCCCTGGATCGCCGTAAGCCAGCTCCTCGGCGATCAAGGTGTAGGTCACGGCTTCCAAAGGACCAGAGCCACCGTACTCTTCGGGAAAAGGTGAGGTCAGGCCAGTTTGCGCCAGGGCTAGCCGCAACTCTGTGCTACTGTCGTGCTCAGCCTCGGCCCGGCGGGCATGGGGCCGCAGGTAGTCGAGAGCGATGCTCTGTGCGAGCTTGCGAATCTCCTCCTGCTCTTCAGTTGGGGCGAAGTCGAGCATAGGCTAGATCCTTTCGATGATCGTGGCTGTCGCCATGCCATGACCAATGCACATGGTCTGCAGGCCGTAGCGTCCGCCGCGGCGCTGCAGCTCGTGAACGAGCGTGGTCATCAGGCGAGCGCCGCTGGCTCCCAGGGGATGACCCAGGGCGATGGCTCCGCCATTGACGTTGACGCGGCTCATATCGGGATCAAGCTCGCGGGCCCAGGCCAGTGGGACTGAGGCGAAGGCCTCGTTGATTTCCACGAGATCGATGTCGGCCAGGCGCAGACCAGCCTTCTTGAGGACCTTCTGAGTGGCAGGGATAGGGCCGCTGAGCATCAGCACAGGATCGACACCGGCTGTGGCCATAGCCACGATGCGCGCCAGGGGCTTGAGACCTAGCTCCTGAGCCTTGCTCTCGGACATCAGGAGGACAGCGGCGGCTCCATCGCTGATCTGGCTGGAGTTGCCGGCTGTGATGATGCCATCAGGCTTGAAGACGGTTTTTAGAGCGGCGAGCTGCTCTAGCGAGGTATTGGGGCGAATGCCCTGGTCGCTGGTCATGACCTCGCGGCTACCATCGGGCAGGGTCACCTCGATCGGCATGATCTCCTGCTTGAAGCGCCCCTCGGCCGTGGCGGCGGCGGCACGGCGATGGCTTTCCAGGGAGAAGGCGTCGGCCTCCTCGCGGGTGATGTGCCACTTCTCGGCCACCAGCTCGGCAGAAATGCCCTGGGGTACCAGCGGATAGCGCGAGATCAGCTTCTCGCTGAAGCTGGCGCCGGCTTTGTCTGAACCCATTGGGACGCGGCTCATGCTCTCGACGCCGGCAGCAATGGCGACATCGATCGTCCCCGCAATGATGGCCTGAGCGGCAAAGTGGATAGCCTGCTCGCTAGAACCGCACATGCGATTCACGCTGACGCCACAGGTCTCGACTGGGAAATCGGCGATGAGGGGAGCAACACGCCCAATGTTGAGGCCCTGCTCACCGATCTGGGTCACGCAGCCCATAATCACATCCTCGACAAGCCCTTTCTCTATCCCGGCTCGCCGCACAACCTCGGCCAGGGTCATTGCGGCCAGCTCGTCGGGACGAATGCCGGTGAGCTTCCCTCGGTCTGGCTTGCCGATGCCAATGGGCGTACGAACCGCTGCAACAATGACAGCTTCCTGGTGCTTCATGGTCCTTGCTCCTTTGCTTGCTGCCTCGTCTCTTGCCCGCTGCCCGCTGGGCAGTCGTCGCTGACGGTGGCAGTCGGGACAGACAATTACGCCTCCACTGGAGTTATTGTACGTGATCGGTGCGGATTTTTACTAGTAGCCAGCTAACAACAGCGCACCTGCTCTGGCCTGGCGCCCAAGAGCGGAGACGGAAGGGGGAGAGAGGAGCAGACAGGTGGCGGGACCTGGATGACTGATAGCGTGCTCTGGCCGGTCAGTCTGAGGCGAGCCTATTCCGAGAATGGCAGGCTCCACAGCCTTGCTGTCCGGGTCAGAAAAGGCTGCGGAGCCACTCCCTGCTCGGACTGGACTTTCTGCTGGCTGGCGGGCAGGCCCTGCAGTTGCAGTCAGAGGGCTGAGCTGCCCGCCTTGACCAGGCCTTCTTCGCTTGTGCCCTGGCCGGACGAGAGAGACCGCAGGCACGAAGGATGAAGAAGCCGGTTAGCTAAACTCGATCACGCCGCGGATGTTGCGCCCGGCAAGCAGATCCTCGTAAGCCTCGTTGATCTGGTCCAGCTTGTAAGTGCGCGTCACCAGCTCATCGAGCTTGATCTTGCCGCCCTCGTACATGCGCAGCAGCATAGGAATATCGTTGCGCGGCTGCGAATCCCCGAAGAGGGTTCCCATGAGGGTCTTCTGGTAGAGTACGAGGTTGAGGGGAGAGATGGGAATAGCCTGAGCCAGGAAGGGTGAGAGACCGGCCACAACCACGGTGCCGTTCTTGGCGGTGGCGTTGAATGCCTGGGCAATGGTCTCGGGCGTGGCAATGGCCTCGAAGGCGTAGTCGACGCCCACACCCCAGGTCAGTTCCAGAGCTTTATTGACGGGATCCTCCTGGCTGGCGTTGACGGTGTGGGTAGCGCCGAACTCCTTGGCCTTCTCCAGCTTGAAGTCGTGGATGTCGACCGCGATGATCATGCGGGCCCCGGCGATGGCCGCACCCTGGACGATGTTCATGCCAATACCGCCGCAGCCAATGACCATGACCGTGCTGCCGGGCCTGACGCGCGCCCGGTGGATGACGGAGCCGACCCCGGTGGGAACGCCGCAGCTCACAAGTACGGCCCTGTTCAAGGGATAGTAGTCGGCGATCTTGACCACCGACATGGCGGGCACAACGGTGTATTCGCTGAAGCTCCCGATGTAGCAGAATTGACCGATGTTGCCTTTCTCTCCATGCATGCGGAAGGTGCCGTCGAGCAAAGGCCCACTCAGCGTCCCCGCTCCCTTGTCGCAGAGGTTACTGTGGCCGGAAACGCAGGAAGGACAGCTACCACAGGCGGGAATGAAGCTCATCAGGACGTGGTCGCCCGGCTTCAGATCGCTGACACCAGGGCCGACTTGTTCGACGATGCCGGCCCCTTCATGGCCCAGGGCCATCGGCAGATAGGCTGGCAGGTCCCCTTTGACCACGTGGTAGTCAGAATGGCAGACGCCAGCGGCTACCATACGTATAAGCACTTCCTGCTCTTTGGGTGGGTCCAGTTCGATCTCTTCAACGCGAATGGGTGTCCCAGGTTCGTAGATGACGGCGGTTCTGGTTTTCATCGTTGAAGTCCTCTCCTCTCTTGGGAACGCTGAGAGCCTCGGGCCAGCACGACGCCCGGACTGGCTACCCAAGTCGGCAACAAATACAATCATCCATAAGTATACTGGAAAAGATGCTTGTTTCACAATGTAGCTTTGGCGCAATAGCTCGATAACTTTGGGCTTGCTCACAGCTGGCCCCTCTTTCTCGACTTGCACCCGGTCTCCGCATATTGTATACTGCTATGATCTCACTTGCTTTTATTTTGTAAGTAAGATAAGCCGGAAAGGAGAGAGGGGAGGGCGGGCCGAGCCGGGCCAGGATGCTACCGGCATGCTGATTGGTGCTCAAAAGACAGCGAGGCGGCAGTCTTATCTGGAGTTCAAGACAAGAGGAGAGAACGGCTCGAAAGGAGGAAAGGCACGGCGCAGCAGCTCGGGACCGTGCGCTAGTCATGAAGAAGCAAGAAGAGAATGGGCGCCCTGGCGGGCCTGTCCTGCCTGCCAGGACGCGCGTCGGTTTTTTGGCCTTGACGGTCGCTCATCTGGAGGAGGAAGAGCGCTTCTACGAAGAGGTGCTCGGTTTTCGCCTTCTCGACCGGAGCCAGCGGCGGGTCTGGCTGGGCGCTGCTGGCCCAGAGGATCAGGGGGAAAAGGCGAGGGTCCCCAGGCAGCCGCTGCTGCTCCTGATGGAACAGGCGGAGGCGCCACGGCCCCCCTCCTGGAGTACTGGTCTCTATCATTTCGCCATTCTGCTTCCCTCGCGACCGGCCCTCGCGCGCTCTCTGGCTCAGCTCGCGGCCAGCCGCTATCCCCTTGATGGCTATGCTGACCATCTCGTCAGTGAGGCTCTCTATCTCTCTGATCCCGAGGGCAATGGCATCGAGATCTATTGCGATCGCCCGCGCGAGACCTGGCGCTGGCAGAACGGACAGGTTGTGATGGCCAGCGATCCTATCGATCTGCGGGCCATGCTTACTGAGGGACAGAGGGAGCTGGAGCAGCATCCCTGGCAGGGCTTACCCGTGGGCACCACCCTGGGTCACGTGCACCTGCGGGTTGCCGATCTGCGTCAGGCTGAGAGCTTCTATCACCAGATACTTGGCTTTTCGATCACCGCCCGTATGCCGGGAGCGCTCTTTGTTGCGGCGGGCGGCTATCATCATCACCTTGGCCTGAATACCTGGGAGAGCCGCGGTGCTCCGCCACCATCCGAAGGCAGTCTTGGCCTGCGCCTCTTCTCGATTGAGTTGCCAACCCAGCAGGATGTTGAAAGGGTCGCTGAGCGGCTGGAAGATGCACGCTGGCCATTTGTGCGCCACGGTGAAGCGCTGGCGGTGCGTGATCCCTGGCGTCATCTGCTCCTGCTAGCGCGCCAGGGATGGTTCCGGCCCGAGAGGCTGGAGGGCTGGCTCTACTAGCAGCTCTGGGGGGCAAATCGATGGGAGAGAAAGCGCACATGCGCGTAGCCTACCCAGGCGTGGCGGAGCAGTCTATGAGATGGTCTGGCCTGTTACCGGTCCATATGCGGCCTGGCGCCTCGTCGAGACTCCCTGGCTCCTCTGCAACCAACGGTTAAACGTTAAACGAGCGGAGAGCACCTGGAAGGTCCCGCTTCCCGCTACCGGTCCACACTGGCGCACTTCGACCCAAGATGGGGGGAGTGCGCCTTGTGCTGTGGCAAGGCCTTAGAGCATCAAGGTCTATCCTGGGGCTTGACCTGATAGCTCTCTATGAGCTGCTGGTAAGGCTGCTGCGGTGACCGCCTTCGTGTTCGCTGTCTGCCCTGCCCGCGAGAAGGTCCCTCTCTGGAGAAGGGCAATAGCTGAGCTGATCGTGTCTAGCGAGTCAGATAGCCGGCGTCGACCGGTAGGGCGCAGCCCGTTAAATGCCGTGCCTCGTCGGAAGCCAACCAGAGCACGGCGGCACTGACATCCTCGGGTGGCAGCAAATTGCGGTCGCTAAAGAGATTCATCTGGTTCATCTGGCTCACCATGTGCTCGTACGTCGCCTGGGGACCGGGGCCGCCGGCGAAAAGATCATAGAGCGCCTGGTTGAGGCACATTGTGGTGGCAACGCTGGTGGGGCAGACTGCGTTGACATTGATATTGTAAGGAGCCAGCTCGCGGGCCAGGGTCTTCACCAGCCCGATCACGCCGTGCTTGGCGGCCACATAATGAGCCAGATGGTCCATGCCCCGAAAGCTGGCGGTTGAACCGATGCAGATAATCTTGCCCTGGCGGCGCTCCAACATCTGAGGGATAGCCACCTTGCAGGTAATCCAGACACCCTTGAGATCGACATTGATTGTCTCGTCCCACTGCTCTTCGGTCATCTGCCAGCTCAGAGCGAACGAATAGAGTCCGGCGTTGGCCACCACCACATCGATCGGTCCCAGCTCGCGGCGAGCGCGCTCGGCCAGGGCCTCCATCGCAGGGAGGTTCGTCACATCGACCTGAGCGGCAATGACAGGGCGTCCCAGGGCCTCGATCTCCCTTGCCAGGGCGCTCAGCTCCTCGGGGCTGGCCAGGGGGTAGGGGACTGTGCGATATTGCCGGCAGGCATCGCAGAGGACCAGGCGAGCCCCTTCACGCGCAAAGGCCAGAGCATGCGCGCGGCCCATACCGCGCGCCGCACCCGTGATCAGAACCACGCGCTCGGAGAAGCGCCTCCGGACTGCTGGGTTAGTAGACTCCGCAGATGCCATCGATCGTGAAGTCCTCGATGATCAGCTCTTCCTCAAACTCCTCCTCCTCTTCTCCCTCTGGCTCCATCTCCCTCTCGGCTGCAGTCTCCGCAGACCGCTCATGCTCATGGGAGAAAGCCAGGACTGGCTCCTCCTGCAGACCAGGGGCTTGCTCTGTCTGGAAGGGCCACCGATCATGCTCAAAAAGGGACTCCATAGTTGCTGTTGCTCCTTCCTGAGGTGGCTTGATGAGAGGTCGTAGTCCGAGGAAGATGAGAAGCGTCTGCTCGGTTGCCGAAGGCCACTGGCGACCTCTGTTTCTCCTTGTGGCCAGCCTGCTTCTCTCACCTCTGATAGTCAAGGATACCATCCTTGGGGGACGGCTGGCAAGGTCAGGCGGCCTCAAAAGTGCCGGCCACCGAGGCAGGTCTTCCGGCTTGCTGAAAGGAAGGCCCTGCGTCTGGTCGCGAGTTTTTCTCACCAGCCAGGCGCAGGGCCTCGCTGCGCTAGTCTACGTGCGGTGGGACCGCGGCCACGCGGCTAGGTCCACAACCCGTGCTGTGTGCAGTAGGGCACCGAAGGATCGGCGGGCGCCGGCTGTTGCAGCTTCAGGACGCTGGTATAGATGTCGTTGTACATGGCGGCCACCGCGGGACCATTAACGTTGGCTCCCTCGCCAGCGTTCTCGCGCATGCTCACGATTGTCAGGCGCGGGTCCTGATAAGGAGCCTGGGTCATGAGCCAGCCGTGGGCTCCCTTGCCGCCGCCTACCTGGCCGGTGCCGGTCTTGGCGATAATATTCCAGGGCGAGTTGTACAGCTCTGGGATAATCGAGCCGGAGCCGCAGCGCACCACCCCATACATCGCCTCGCGAGCGGCGCTGGCTGTCTGATCCGAAATCGGCGTTCCCAGCGTCTGAGACGACATAGATTTAATGATCGTGCCGTCCGGTGCCTGAATGCGCGAGACCAGCATCGGACGCATGAGCTGACCATTGTTAGCGATGGCGTCGTCGATCAGCGAAATGAGCATGGGCGTCACAAGGTCGACACCCTGGCCAAAGGAATTTTCCGCCAGCAAGTTTGGGGGCAGTTGCCCGTTGGCCGGAAGGACCGAGCTGCGGGCCACGGGCAGATCAAAGGGTATATCCTGGCCCACGTAGAAGCGTTTGTTGTATTCCAGCCAGGTGTCGGCCCCGAGCTTAGAGCCGATAACGGCGAACATCACGTTATCCGAGTGGGAGAAACCCATATTCATGCTCACCGGGAAGGTGCGCGCGTAGCTGGCATGGTAGATGTTGCTCAGCTGGGGGGCGAAAACCTCGCCACCGATGGTCACCGGGCCCACGGCGTGCTGGTAATCGAACGAAGGAGTATTGAGCTGGTAAGTGCCCGTGTCCAGGGCGGCCAGCAGGGTCAAGGCCTTATAGACCGAGCCAGGCACGTACTGACCCTGAATCGGGCGCTCTAGAAGCGGAGCATCGGGGTTGCGCAGCAACTGGTTATAGTAGGCCAGATCGCCAGCGGCCACACGGTTACTATCGTAGGTTGGGCGCGTCACCATGGCCAGGATCTCGCCCGTGTGCGGATCGGTGACAATCACGGCGCCGCGATTGGTGGCGAAGACATTCTCATTGTCGATCTTTAGCTCTGGCACCGCCGGGTTATAGCTTGGCGCATATTTGTCGAAATCGCGCTCGACGATCTTCTGAATGCGTGTATCGATTGTGAGGTAGATGTTGTCACCCACCGGGGGGCGGTGCAGGATCAGATTGAGATTATTGGTCAGCTCCGTTAAACCGGCCCGCCCACTCAAGTAGTCGTCAAAAGCGTGCTCGATTCCTGTCGAGTTGAAGAGGGGGCTGATGTAGAAGCCAATCAAATTGGCGAGCGAAGGCATGCCATCGAGGTAGTAATGGCGCTGGTAGCCGCAAAGCGCCCCCTTGTAGGGATTGTTGGGGTCGATCGGCTTGGACTCGGCCAGCAGCACCCCGTTGCGGTCATAGATCTTGCCACGAACCGGGGCGTGATCCTTCATGCACTGGCGAATGTTATGGATGTTGGCAGTGACCTGTTGAGCAACCGCCACCTGCCAATAGACAAGCCCCAGGCTCAGCCCGAGGAAGAGCACGATGAAGATCTGGTTGAGACGGCGTATGGCCGAATGGATATTCATGACGTTCGATCCTTGCGTCTATCTCGGAACAGTTTTTGTGCTCTCTTGCCTGTTGTGTCTCTTCTATCGATCCTTCTGGCCGTTGGTTAAGGTCCAGGCAAGTGTAGCACGCAGCGTCTTGCCTGCCAAGTGCTCTAGCTAACAAAGGGGGCTGTTGATAGGACTGCCAATCGGACAAGAGCCTTCGCGGTCCCCCTAGAGTATCTAACGCTTCGGACCCGTGGCCTTGACGCTGGGATAGATCTCTGAGTATGCTTCCTCTGTATACTATACTCGCTGCGTTGGCGCGCAGCAGGTTGGCTGGCCTGGGAACTGACTCTTGGTCCCTGGCCGCCAGGTAAGTGAGCAGGCAAGTTATCTGGTCTCCTGACCAGAGAGAAGGACAGCGATGACCACGACAGGGCCTTCCACAGGCTACCGCTATCGTCTGCCGCCCGAGGTAAAGGTTCGGCGCGAGGCCTTTGGCGGTATTCTCTACAAATACGGCTGCACCGAGCGAGGCGCGCTTTCGTTCATTAATTCTCCACGCCTCATCGACCTGCTGCTTGTAGCTCGAGAGCGCTTTGCCGGTGATCTCAGCGCGGCCATTGAGCGCGAGGTCTCCTCTGCCGGTGCCAAAGTCCGCCTCCTGGCGGCCCTCGATGAGCTGGTGAAGCGCGGCTATCTGGAGGCTGAGAGCGTGGCGACAACGGCAACGGCCCCTGAGAGAGCAGCGCCTGAGTAAGGCGAGCGCATCCAGACGACCGCTATCTCTTTCATCTGGGAGGGGCGGCAAGGATAGCCGCCGGCAGTTACAGCCAACCGGGCAGAGTACCTGTAAAGGAGCAGAGGGCATGACCCAGTTCGTACAGTTTCTTGGGCGGCGCCGTGAGTGGGCTGAGAGCCAGGAGCGGCCAGAGCCAGGCGCTCTTCATCCTCTGGCCAGAGCCGCTTTTGCCGAGACCGGCAATTCGCTCGCGCCGGCGCGGACCCGTGGCTCGCAGCGTTTCCTGCAGGGAGGACTCTCGGCGCCGATCACGGTGACCTGGGAGATCACGGCTGCCTGCAATCTGGCCTGTGTCCATTGCCTGTCGTCTTCGGGGAAGCGCCGTCCTCGTGAGCTGACGACAGAGCAGGCTCTATCTCTGGTTGATGAGTTAGCCGCCATGCAGGTTTTCCAGATCCACTTTGGGGGCGGCGAGCCGTTCATGTATCCGGGCATCTGGCGTGTATTGGAGCGCTGCCGTGAGCGTGAGCTGGTGATGTGTGTCAGCACGAATGGCACGCTGATCACGCCGGAGCGCGCCCGACGCCTGGCGGCCCTGGAGCCGATCTATTTTCAAGTCAGCCTGGATGGTGGCACTCCCGAGACCAATGATCGTATTCGAGGGCAGGATGCTTTCCGGCGAGCGATGCGGGGCCTGGAACGGCTGGCTGCTGAGGGCCTGAGCCTGACCGTCAATAGCGTTCTGACGCGCTATAGCTTCCCTGAGCTGGATCGCCTTTATGCCATTGCGCTCAGCTTTGGCGCCAGACTGCGTGTGACGCGCCTGCGTCCATCTGGCCGCGGTCAGACGGTCTGGGCAGAGTTGCATCCCACGCGCGAGCAGTATCGCGACTTCGTGGCCTGGCTGCATGAGCATCCCGACGTCCTGACTGCCGATTCGTTTTTCCACCTCAATGCCTTCGGGGAGCGCCTGGCGGGTCTGGATATGTGCGGTGCGGCCACTGCCACATGTTGTATCTGCCCCGAGGGGGAGGTTTACCCCTGCGCCTTCTTCCAGACGCCGGAGTTTGAGGCCGGCAATCTGCATGAGCAGAGCTTTCAGGAGATCTGGCGCCACTCCCCGGTCTTTGCTTTCTATCGCCAGATGGGGGCTGGTGCCTGCGGCGGCTGTGCGCGCTACGACCTCTGTCATGGCGGCTGTCCGGCCACCAAGTGGTTCGTCCAGCGCAGCCTGCGGGTGCCCGATCCCGAGTGCGTTCTGACTGACGACTCCGCTCGCTCGGAGCCTGGCCTGCGGCAGGTGCCCAGCGACTCAGTCCCCGCTGCTCCTCCGTGCTCAACGCTATCAACACGGGCCTGTGCTCTTCAGGAAGGGGTCTGATGAGCTGATCGCGGAGCGCGGTGGCTGCCGCTGGGCGACGAGGGGCGGCGAGGATAGGGGTCACCAGGGTCAGGCTGGGGAAACAGGTTGCTAGCCGGCAGCGGGCGGGTCAGGCACCGCCTTGGGGGAGCGGAGCGGTACCGGTTGAGAAAGCTTACAGGCTGGTTGCCATCTTTCCTCTTGCGCGGCTGGTCCAGGCCCGCCCCTGCCTGGCTAGCGGTGCTCCAGGCTCTGGAGAAAGGTCAGCACGGCGCGGTTGAAGGTCTCCGGGCGTTCGAGGTTCAGCATATGGCGTGCGCCCCGAATGACGACTTTCCTGGCATCGATAATGCCCGCCTCGAGCAGATCGGCCTGAGCCTGCAGCTCCAGCGAGTCGGCGTCTCCGATCAGGATCAGCGTCGGCTGGCGGATATCGGCCAGACGCCGCAAGGCGGGTGGATGAAGCTGCTGGCGGGGAGCGGGATCCAGATAGTGCACAAAGCTGTAGTCGCGCAGTAGCTCGCGGTAGCGCCGCGCCGCTTCAGGATACTCGTCCTCGTGCGGCATCGCCGGATCATTGGCCCATAGCTCGTAGAGCTGCTCCTTGTTCCCGGCGCGGGCGGCTGCGGCGATGCGCGCACCGCGCTCCAGCGTTTCGGGCGTATAGTTATCGTAGCCGCTGATGTCGGCGGCGGCCAGAATCAGAGCATCGACCATTTCGGGATGGGTGAGAGTGAAATCGATGGCCACCCTGCCGCCCAGGGAGAGGCCCAGCAAGTAGGCATGGTCGATGGCCAGATCGCTCAGGACGTCGTAGAGATCGCGGACATCCGAATACTCAACGTTGCCCATAGCTGAGCGACCGAAGCCGCGCAGGTCGTAGCGCACCACTTCGTAGTGGCGAGCGAACTCCATGAACTGCGGATCCCAGACGCGGTGGTCAAGCAGACCACCGTGGAGCAGAACCAGCGGATGCCCACGTCCTGCAACTTCGTAGTAGAGCCTGGTTCCACGAGCCTCGATGAAGCCCCATTCTGGTTGTAGTCTTCCTGTCATGGGCTGGTTGCTTCACCTCCTTTCACCGTCATTGTTGCTCCGCCAAGAGAAGGATGGGTGTCCCGGGGCGGGTGGCTGAGCATGTTGGGGAACTACAGCATTATTCCATTGTATCACGGCGAGCAATGGCTGCCAGGTACGTTGTCGCCAGCAGCCGAGCAGCAAGCCGAGATCGTAGGCGCAGTCCTCGAGCAGAGAATAGAAGACGAAAGCTGGTAGGCTCAGGCGGGGACGCAGGCGCACGTAATCGACGCCCGCCACGATGGCCTGCAGGAGGGCGACCAGCGCCAGGAGCGGCGGAAAGAGCAGACCCACGGCCAGTAGCGCGAGCGTGTAGTAGCGGGTCAAGTGGCGGCAGAGGTGATAGGTGTAGGCCAGATGGCTGCGCAGCGTTGCTCGCCACAGTTGCCAGGCTGTGAGCGGCAGCCGAGCCTGGCGCACAAGCTGACGGCGGCGCCAGGCACTGGCGCAGGGCAGCAGCAGAGCCAGCAGGACCAGCAAGAGCGAGCGACCCACACGCCCCTCACGGCCGGAGCGGCCCAGGTCCTGTTCTCTACCTGGAGAGGGACGGCTTTCCAGGCCAGCACTGAGCAGTTGCCAGAGACCAGCAAGGCTCAATGCGGCGAAACTCGCTTCCCGTGGCGGGAGCAGCAGGATCCGGCGCTGCTGTGGATGAAGTTTTTGGAGCGTGGCCTCGGCCGAGGCGTAGCGCACGCGCGTTCCCAGGAAGGTCGCCAGGTGCGTGCGATAGTCGTGATAGGCCAGGGCCTCGGGAGCGGGCCAATAGCGAATGCGCCAGCCCTGAGCCAGCAGTCGATAGCAGAAATCAACGTCTTCGCCGCACGTCAGGGAAGCGAAGCCGCCCAGGGCCTGCCAGGCCCTCCGACGCACGAGCAAGGAGGCTGTTGGAAGATAAGTCAACGGCCCGCTCAGGCGCACCTCCTGGGGCTGCAATCCCATGAAGAGCGAAGAACGCAGGTCCTCATAGCGTCCCAGGGCGCTCTTGGTCTCATAGGCACGGATCTGCCCGCCGACAGCAGCTACCCGCGCATCGCCAAAAAATGGCACCAGGGTGATGAGCCAGTCTGGCGTGAGGACACAGTCGTCATCGACGAAAGCCAGCAGCTCAGAGCGCGCCACGGCGGCGCCGCTATTGCGGGCGGCGGCAGGACCCTGGTGGAGGGGGTGGCGCAGGCAATGCAGTCTTAGACCTCGGCCGGCAAAGATGGGGGCGAGACGGGCCAGCAGGGCAGGAGTGTGATCCTGGGAGGCGTCGTCGACTACGATAATCTCCAGGGCCTCTGCAGGATAGTGTATTTCTAGCAGGGCCTGCAGACAGCGCTCAAGCTGGCGAGCGCGGTTGCGGGTGGGCACAATCACCGAGACATTCGGCCATGATGGGGGGGGAAGTGGAGGACCGGCCTCCAGCAGCCCCCTGGTGCTCAGGTGCTGGCAGAGGGCGACCACTCGCCTGGAAGGAAGCCCGGTCAGCCGCACCAGCTCCGCTACGCTGCGCTCCTGACGGCAAAGGTTGAGAAGCTGCCAGGCATGCTGACCAGGGCGCAGCACGCGCAATGGGTAAGTGGCGATGACCACCCCTTCTGGCTGGTTGCCTGCTCCCTCTAACAGGCGCAAGCCTGGGGCCAGGCGGTAGCAGCCTGGGGACGGATACTGGGAACTTCTCGCTCTCATGGCTGCTCTGCTTCTCCTTCTCCTCCCCGGGCGAGGAGCTGCAGAAGCTGACCTGGGGTGACAGGATAGACCGTCTCGTCCAGCGCCTGCAGGGCCTCTAGCAGAATGCTGGGTGTCAGCCGCCAGGCCAGCACGTAGAGCTGCAGGAAAAGCGGGCGGGCCCGGTGTAAGGTCTGCATGCCCTTGACGACTTGCACGAGCTGGGAGGCACTGCTAACGAGACCCAGGTTGTGGTAGACAGGCAGACCATGGATTTTCTTATAGTTTAGAGTGAGGCCGCCAGCGCCGGTGAGCAGGCCACGCAGTCCACTGGGCTGGAGAGCTTCGATAAAGGCGCGCTGTCGCTCGACGTTGTACATGCGCATGCTAGTTGGGAGCGGTAGGCCCAGCCGCTGGCACCAGCCGCCATCGAGGACCTGGAGCAGGGAGAGGCCCATTGCGGAGAGCAGGCGTTGACTATGCTCCAGAAAGGCGGGTAGCTCAGCGCTCGGCCAGCGCGATGGAAAGATATAGGCGGCGCCGCTGGGGCCGGCGATCAGCTCGTCCTGGGGACTGGCCGTTTCCAGATAATAAGCCGCCAGGGCGGGAGCTGCCTCTACAAGGGCGGGGGCGATCGTCCAGCCAAGTGGCAGCCTGCCGCGAGCCGGATCGCGCCACAGATGGAGCAGGCGATGCTGAGCATATTGCAGGTTATCGCCGTCGCTCATCGTCAGCGCCAGATAGACCCGCGGCTCCAGCGCTGGCAGCGGGTGCTGTGCGCGCCGACGCTGGTAGCGCTCGGCCAGGACCTGCAGGCGTTGGCCTGGCTCCGTGGGCTGCAGAGCGTTCCAGACCTCAAGATTGTTACAGTGGTCGCTGGCCAGCACCGCCACAGCCTGCTCTGAGGCCAGAGTTACTCCACTTCCCTCGTCTGGAAACCAGCCCAGGTGGACGCTGCCGGGCTGAAGATCGGCGAGCAGCTCCTTCAGGAGCTGGCGTTGCTGAGCGGCGGAAGGGTGCCAGGAGCGTGAATCTAGCCAGTGGACAAAGGTGCCTGTTGCCACCAGGAAGGAGCGCAAGCCACTGGGAATCTCGGGGCACATGCCGGCCAGAATGCGCTGTGAGCGCTGAGCCTGGGTGGTCTCTTTGGCCCAACGGTACGCAAAACTCTCGCTCGGCCAGCGTGCGAGACGCAGATCCATCAAGATGGGCTTCTCCGCTGCTGCCTGCAGCCGCGGCAACAGCTCAGGGGCCACTACCACTCCGGCATGGCTGCCGGCCAGGGTCGTCGCCACATTGATGCTGACAGGCCGCAGGGGATCATAAACGATCACGCCACGGAAGTGCTGTCGGAAGCGAGTCACAAGCTCGCCAAGAAGGGTCTCGCCACTTGGAGCCAGTTCTTCCAGAGCTACTGACCAGGGTACCAGGGCGCTACGCAGCCAGAAGAGGTCATCGTCGTGGGTTACCAGATAGAGCTGGGGTTGTGACCTGTTCACCAGGCCGGCCAGAGTGCTGGCTGCCAGCTTGACCGCGAAGGAGGTCTGACGCAGGTCGGCAACTAGCAGACGCTCTGGCAACCTGAAGCATGGAAAAAAAGAAGTTGCAGGCCAACTGGGAGGAGGCGGCGCTGTGCCCTGATCGGCAGCCATAAGTGGAAAAAAGATCCTTTCTGGCTGATGGAAGCCATCCTATGCCTTGCGGCGCGCTTGCGACGAGGCAGGCCGTGAGAGGCTTTCCGGCCTTCGAGGGGATTATAGGACAGGGAGCAGGCGCCGTCAAGGGCGCTGAGCTGAGCCAGGCCCGTCGGTCAAGCGGGCTGAAATGTTCGAAAACCAGAATGAATGCCGTATTGACCAGCTCAAAGGTCTGGAGTATGCTACTATACAAGCCTGCAAAAGCAGCGAAGCTGAGCAGAACCCAGCTACCGTCTGTCTTGTCTCGAGACCCGGTAGCTTCTCTTTCCACGTTACTGCTTGCCAGAGAATCGGCATTCTGCATTGCAGTTGAGACCCAGGGCCGGGTCCAGAAAGGATTGAAGCATGCCAGAGAAAATGTTTGCTCCCGAGCTGTTCAGGCCTCCCGTCGAGTTCCCGGAAGTTCCCTACGATCAGTTGCTGCGCAGAGCGGCGGAGCGCAACCCCGATGGGCGGGCGATCATTTATCACGACCTCAGCCTGACCTATCGTGAGGTTGTCTCGATGGTGAACTGTGTCGCCAACGGGCTATACAATTTGGGGCTGCGCAAGGGCGAGCGTCTCTGCATCTTTACCCTCAATCGTCCAGAATACACCATCACCTTTATTGCTGCCGCCTCCATTGGTCTGGTAGTCTCCCCCATGAATCCCTCCTACAAAGAGCGCGAGATCGCTTATCAGTTAGAGAACTCGGAGGCCAGCGCTATTCTGGTACAGCGTGAGCTGCTGCCGCTGCTGCAAGCTGTGCTGGCGCAGAAATCGCTGCCCCAATTGAAGCACGTGATTGTAACTGGCAGCCATGTTCCTGAGGGCCTGCCCCAGGCGATCCCCTTTGGGCGTCTGCTGCGCGAATCCTCGCCCAAAGCGCCGCCGGAGGTGCCAATCGATCCCGACGATCTGCTGGCTCTCCCCTATTCTTCGGGTACCACCGGCCTGCCCAAAGGAACCATGCTGACCCACCGCAATCTGGTCTCCAACAACCTGCAGTTCACCACCGCCCTCCAGACGACCTTTACCGATGTGGCCCTCCTCTTTCTGCCCTTCTACCACATCTATGGCGTCATGCTGACAGGTGGCTTTCTGGCCTGTGGCGCAACGCAGATCGTCATGGAGCGCTTCGATATGCTTCAGTCTCTGGAGCTATGCGAAAAATATAATGTGACCTACTATTTTGCTGTTCCTCCAATTATCCTGGCACTCGCGAATGCCCCCATCGATCTAAGTAAGCTCAAGAGCGTCAAATATATCTTCTCCGGCGCGGCTCCCCTGGCACCGGAGCCGGCGCGCAAGGTGCAGGAGAAGACTGGCATTCAAGTCGTCCAGGGCTACGGCCTGACCGAGGCCTCTCCGCTCACCCACGCTCAGCCAAAGGACCCGGCTCTGGTGCGCCTGGAGAGCGTCGGCCTGCCGGTGCACAATACCGAGCAGAAGATTGTCGATCTTGAGACTGGCACGCGCGAGCTGCCGGTTGGCGAGGATGGTGAGATTATCATCCGTGGTCCCCAGGTGATGAAAGGCTACTGGAAGGCCCCCGAAGAGACAGCCCAGACGCTGCGCGACGGCTGGCTCTACACAGGCGATATCGGCCATGTCGACGAGGACGGCTACACCTACATCGTGGATCGCAAGAAGGAGATGATCAAGTACAAGGGCTTTGGCATTGCGCCCGCGGAGATCGAGGCCCTGCTGCTGGAGCATCCGGCGGTCATGGATGCGGCGGTGATCCCTGTGCCTGATCCCGAGGCTGGCGAGGTGCCTAAAGGCTTTGTCGTCCTGCGTCCAGGCCAGAGCGTGACACCCGATGAGCTGATCGCCTTTGTCAACGGACGGCTGGCCGGCTACAAGCGCCTGGGCTTTGTGGAATTCATCGATTCCATTCCCAAGGTAGCCTCTGGCAAGATCCTGCGCCGCGAACTGAAAGAGCGTGAGCGGGCGCGCCGCGCCGCCGAACAGCAGACCCTCTAGCGGGGAAGCAGAGGATCTCAGGCTTCCAGGCTAGCCCGCATCGCCTGCGCTTACTCTGTTGGCCGGGTTGCCCGATAGGCAGGGACCCCTGGCAAGGCCAGGCGGACAGCGGCCAACAGCCTCCCTGGCTACCCACGCCAGGGAAGGCAAACGACGGCCTCGAAAGTAACGTGGGGTGAGAGCAGCAGCCGGCGTAAGCCGGCGGCGTTCTCACCCCGCTCTCTCTTCTCGGAGGCACTCGCCGATCACTGGTGACTTCCCTGGTCCCTGGCTCGCCCTCGCTTGTCAGCTTAATCAGGGCGAGTCGCCCGGACTCGTCCGAGAGCAGGCTCCGCCGAAGGCTCCTTCAGATGCTCCCTCTACTCCTAGAGCGCGCTCAGGAACATGCCGCGAGCCAGAACCTCGCCGGCCAGGGTCATGACAACGATCAGGTAAAGCATGCCTGTTGCCGATTGGAAAGAGCGCTCACGTGCCAGCTTCCAGGTGAGGGCCCCCAGGACGAGCGGGAAGGCGAAGCCAAGCAGGATGCGTAGCCAGCCGAGGACATCCATGCTCAAAGGGCTAACCGTGGGGACGCCGGCCGGCTTGACTGCTGCGGATGTGCCGGGAGTGGCTGGAACAGGCGTCGGGGTGGGCGTGACCGTGACCGTGTTCTGGGCTGCATGGCTGAGGGCCGTCGAGGCGGCAGAGCCGGCCAGCGTGGCACTGGCCAGCGTCAGAACGATCTGCAACACAATGGCGATCAGAACTACTGCCGTGCTGAAGAGCAGCGGGCGCTCGCTCAGGGCTGGTGTGACCAGGTACCAGTGACCGAGCCACATGGAGGTCATGACGCCCCCAACGGCCAGGGCTGCGATGAAGAAGCTCAGCACCGTCAGTGCTCCCCCGAGCGGAGAAGGGGCCAGCGGACGATAGATCATCCCAAGCACAAAGAGCATGAGCAAACCGGCCACTGAGGCCAGAGCGCCACTAATCAGGCGCAAGGCCCGAACCACTGAAAGCCTCCCTTCCCCAGCCTGAGCCGCTTTCTCTTTGCCATCTACTCCGGCTCGCCTGTCTACGATCAGGAACAGCAAATAGGGTATCAAGAGAATTAAAAATGCCAGGAGCACTGGACCTGCGTAACCGGTCCATTGTTTATCGAGACGCTCGAAGCTATCCAGCAGAGGTTGAGAGGCAAAGCTTTGTTGGAACAGATAGGTGAGCGCGGTAAAGAGCAGGTAGATGATTGTAAAGAAAAGAAGAAAGCTCCGCCGCACCTCACTGCGCCAGTCCAGTACGTAGAGCAGCAGGAACGAGCCGATGGCCAGCTCGCTCATGACAATCGAAAGCACCAGTGGGAGTGTCTGTATCATGCCGGGAACATATCCTTTGAGATCGCATCTTCCATCGAGGTGACAGCGGCAGCCTGGCCAGCCAAGAGCAGGTGCTGCCTTCACCCTGACAGATTATACTCCTCCTTCGCCAGCCGGGACAATCCGGCAGTTGGCAGATCATCGGTGGCTCGGGGCGGGGGTTGGCCGATTGCCTGCCCTGGTCCTATCGGTCGATCGTCGCGGGGCCTTTGTGCTCGCCTACTGGCATTGCAACTTTTCTCTCAGTTTCGCGTAATCGCTACGGCAGCGGCAGAGTCAAGACCTGCCGGCGAAGGGGCAGAGACCTTCGATTCTCTGACGGCTAGCCACTCTGGCGGCTCTTAAGCGAGAGCGCAAACAGAAGACGGAGGCATGGGGAGAAAGCAACTATGAGCCAGCAGCACATGATGTTTCCACCGGCTGAGGAGCCGGAGTCGGCAGCGACCGAAGAGCGAGCGCGGGCCGAGGGGGAGCCGGCCTATAGCAGGCGCTCTTTTTTTGAGGAAGGCTACGAAGGCCACGCGGCCTTTGGCAAAATCCAGCCAGGTCCCTCCTCTCCTCCTGCCTGGCAGCTTGTTCTGATCGTTGTTGTTCTGGTGATCGTAGGCAGCCTGTTTGTAAGCTATCTGAACAATCTCCTGGGCCTGCTGCTGGCGCTGGTCGCCCTGCTTGTTCTGGGGGGCATCGTCGCCTTCTGGGGCTTCAGCCGGGCGATCACCCTGCCGGCCAATCGCTTCGAGGTTACCGGTCGTCCGACGCTCATCATTCGCAATCCTGCTGGTCCTATCGCTATCCGGCGTGGAGAGGGCCAGGCTATCGAGATTCTGGCAACCAAGTACCTGAGCGGCCTCTTTGGCGGACGCGACGAGCTGGTTGTTGACTGCCGACAGCAAGGAGAGACGGTCAGTGTCGATGTCTCGGGCCTCTACCAGCGGCCCTTCTCGCCTGGCAGCCTGGGCTATGTTCGGCTGGATGTCAGTGTTCCGGCGGTTTGCGATCTGCAGATCGAGGGTCAGGCTGGTTCAGTCAACGTGCTCGGTGGACAGGGGCGGCTGATGATCCGAACAGGGGCTGGCACGATCACTGTGCTGCAAGCGACCCTCGAAGATCGGTCGAGCCTGGTCACTGAGGCCGGCACCATTACCGTGCAGCAGAGCCAGCTCTGTGGGCAGGTCTCCTTTCATACCAATGCCGGGTCTATCTCTTTTGGCGGGTCCCTGCAAGCGGGCGGCCACTATCAGATGACGACCAACGCCGGCACAATCGACGCCACTCTGTCGCCTGAGACGCCACTTCTGCTGACAGCCTCCTCCAATCTAGGGAGCGTCTGGAACGAATTCGGACAACCGCTGGTTGGGACGGGAGGTTCACCCCAGGCGCAGCTCCAGCTCCATACCAATCTTGGCAGCGTAAGGGTTCGTCGCGCGGACTCCCTCGCCCGTTGACGTAAGAGGCCCGAGCCTGATATACAAAGCCCTGGAAGCGCGACCGCTCCTTGGTGAGCAGCGGTAGCCAATCGCCCAGAGAAAGATACAAGAGGAGTCAAAAGGCTGTATGAAGCATTCCGAGCGTCAGACTGTCTCCTCCGGCTCGCCCTACGAGGGAGTCATTGGCTTTGCGCGGGCTGTGCGCGTGGGGAACGTTATCGCCGTTTCCGGAACGGCGCCCCTTGGTCCCGATGGCAAAACGGTAGCCCCTGGCGATCCCGCCGCACAGACCAGGCGCTGCCTGGAGATCATTCAGGCGGCGCTTGAGCAGCTTGGGGCTGACCTTTCGGCGGTGATCCGGACGCGTATTTTCCTGGCCCGGGCTGAAGACTGGGAGCAGGTGGGCCGTGTTCATGGCGAGTTCTTTGGCGCCGTTCGCCCTGCTGCTACAATGGTGCAGGTGGCGCGCCTGCTCGATCCCCAGTGGCTGGTAGAGATCGAGGCCGATGCCCTTCTCCCCGAAGGAGCAGCCTAGGAGCAAACGTCAGCGCACTGGCGCACTGAGAGCTGCGGCTCAGCTCAGATTGGGCTGGATAAGCCAAGCCAGCGATTGACAGCGAGTCGCTCGCTCTCCTACACTATAGCGCGAGAGCCGGAGGCCAGAGGTCGTGTCCCTGCTCTCGCGCTTGCTCTCCGTGCTCCCAGCCAACCATTGCCGCTCTCCCAGGGAGCGCAATCCGCTTGAGGGGACCGAAATGATGCTTCGTTGTCCGAATCCACGTTGTCAGGCCAGCTATCCTGAAGGCACCTTCCAGTGCAGCAAGCCCTTCTGTCAGTGTCTGCTTCCTGGGGCTGTAGTTGCTGGCCGCTACATCGTTGAGCAGCTTCTCGGTCTGGGGGGTATGGGGGCGGTCTATCGCGCCAGAGACAGCTTCGACGAGCAGGATGTTGCGCTCAAGATTCTCTCGCTTCATATCGCCAACATGGACAGTGCCACGGCGGCGGAGCGCTTCAAACGCGAGGCTCGCTATGCCCATCAACTGAGGCACAAGAACATCGTGCCGGTGCTCAACTTTGGTCAAGACGGTCGGCTGCTCTACCTGGTGATGCCTCTGGTGACTGGGGGGACGCTCAAAGCCCTGCTCAAGGATGAGAAGCCGTTATCGCCAGAGCTGGCTCTGCGCTACCTCTCCGATCTTGCCGCGGCTCTGGACGCGGTGCATGCCCATCCGCAGCGGATTGTTCATCGCGATGTCAAACCCTCCAATCTCCTCATCCATCAAGACGATGGGCGGCTGGTTCTGACGGACTTTGGCATCGCGCGCGCAATGGAGAGAGAGCCGCCCCTGACCCAACGCGGTTGGGCCCTTGGAACCCAGCACTATATTGCGCCCGAGCAAGAGAAAGGGCATGCTGAGCCGGCAAGCGATATTTACTCAATGGGGGTCGTGGCCTATCAAATGTTCACGGGCCTGCTTCCCTTCCAGGCCATTGTGCGCAGCCACTCAGCCGAGCTACCCCCGCCGAGCCAGCTCAATCCAGCTCTCAATCCCGAAGTCGACGCTGCTATTCTCCGGGCCATGCACATTGATCCCGCGCAGCGCTGGCCGAGCGCGCGCGCCTTTGCCGATGCCGTCGAAGTGGCCCTCTCCCTGGCTCCGACCGTGATTATGCCGCCTCCAGGGGCTGGCACCGCTCTGCGCAGCGGTGCCAATCTCCTGGTGCGTACCCTCGTTCCCGAAAACCCCTGCGGGGTCTGTGGCCGAGAGAATCGTCCTGGCTCGCACTACTGTCGCCATTGCGGCCAGGCACTCAAGGGAACCTCGCCGCTGACCATTGACCTCTGCCAGGTTGGCTACATAAGCGATGTGGGGAGGCGCTATGTGGCGCAGGACAACGAAGACATGCTGCTCATTGTCCAGGGTCTAGGTCTCGGCCTTGGGCTGCCGCCGCGCCCGTTCGGCCTTTTTGGGGTCGCCGATGGCCTGCGTGGCCCAGAAGGACGCTTTAGCGGTGGGCATGAAGCCAGCCATCTGGCCATTGCCACCGTGGCTGATGTCCTGATCCCACGCCTGACCGCTGCGCCGGCTGGCTCGCAGAACAGAACCAGGACCCAGGCCCCTCAGCTCGCCGAGTCATGGCTGCGCGAGAGCGTTCTGCGCTCCAATCAGGTCATCTACCATTCCAACGCCGACTATAACACCACTATGGCCAGTACACTCACCGTGGCTCTACTGCACAGCCACCAGCTCTATGTGGCCAGCGTCGGCGATAGCCGAGCCTATCACTTTGTTCCCGGCAAGGGACTGGAGCGCATCACCTGCGATCACTCGTTGGCCGCTAACCTGGTCGAAGTAAAGCTATTGGCCCCCGACGATCTCTACAGTAGCGCCCGACGCCATCGTCTCTACCGCTATCTGGGCCAGGCGCACCATCTGCAGGTCGACTTTTTCAGCCGACAGGTAGCAGTAGGCGATCTGATTCTCCTCTGTAGCGATGGTCTCTGGCATATGCTTCGCGATGAAAGCCTGAGCGAGCTGCTGGCGCGCGGCGGCGACCTTCAGCAACTGGCCCGCTCCCTGGTCGATGAGGCCAATCGGGCCGGTGGTGAGGGCAACATCAGCGTCATTCTGGTGCGCGTCCAGTAAAGAGCTGGCTCCACTGACGTTTCCTTCCGCCCGCTGCGCGGGGAGAGCGTGGATGGCCCCTTCTCTTCCTCTCGGGGTTGAGGCAAACGCCTGGTGTCCAGCCCGAGAGGAGAGGAGGCCCAAAGCAAAAAAGCCAGGCTCGCGGGCCTGGATGCAAGACAGACAGAGACCTGCCCTCTCTTTTCTGGGAGAAACTGATTGCAGGCGTCGCTCTCACCGGAAGTGCAGGCCCCAGGCATTGCGACTGACAGGTCAGCCGCCCACAGGACCGCTATCGGCTCTAGCAGCCTGCTCGCGAGAGTCACTTTTCCCCACGGTCCTCCCTTACTACGGTCTTTCTGGTCCAGAGCCGCTTCCGGTGAGAGCGCACGATACGGGCGGAGGAGTAGCCCGTTGAAGCGATCCGCTCCGTGCGAACTGCCCGCACGCCTCAGCGGACGCCGGCGGCTGCCAGCTCCTTCTGAGGCTCAGGCTGAGCGACTGTGATCGCGATGCGCTTTGGCCGGCTGGCCTCGCTCACCGGAACCTTAATTGTCAGCAGACCATGCTCGTAGTGCGTCTCGATCTGGTCGGCCACAATTGGCTTAGCAAAGGTGACGCTGCGCAGGCACTCGCCGGAACCGATCTCGTGCAGCAACCAGCTCACCTGCTTCCCCTCGTCCACCAGGGCCGGATAGCGCGCCTTAATCGTCAGGGTATTCTCCTGGACCGTCAGATCGATGTCCTCCGGCTTCACGCCCGGCAACAGCGCCTGTACCTGATAGCCCTCCTCCGTCTCATAGACATTCAGGGGCAGGGCAGGGCTGAAGGGCGTGCCGAAGAACGGACGCACAACGGTCTGCTCGAACAGCCGGTCCATCGCCTCGCGCAGGCTCATCATCTCACGCCAGGGATCAAAGCGAACCATTGTCGTCATGGTCCGTCACCTCCTTCCGTGATCTGACTCACCCGGTCACGCAGCGATGTCAGACCATTCCCGACCATAGAGGCAGGCATGTAGGAACAAGATCCTATAGGCAGCCTCGCTGCCAGCCAGTCCCGCCACCTTCGTCTGCCGGAACCACCCGCTCTAGAGGCAGGTAGGGCGGTCAGTCACAGGCTCGATCAGGCGGGCGGGCTGGCTGGTCTCCTTCCAGCCTTTCCACCCCAAAGAAACAAGAGTGAGGGGGAGTTTATTCCCGTTCTGGGGGAGAAATTTCCCCCGGTGACCCGTCTTGCCTGCCCTCTTCTCCTGGCGTCTGCGGTCCAAGACCAACTCAACTACTCTGTAACCAATGTCCAGCAGCGGAGAACCTCGGCCACGCTCCAGGCCTGGGCAAAACAGCCGGCTGGCGTAAATGGTGGCTCTGGCTCAGCTACCTCGCTGATCGTACCCAGACAGGCCTCCCATAGGTGGCGGATCAGCGGCTCCAGCAGAGGCAGGATAGCCTGACTATCCTTGTAGACATGCAGATAGGCATCGATGTACGGGCCAATCAGCCAGGGCCAGACTGTTCCCTGATGGTAAGCGCTATCGCGCTGGCGCTGATCGCCATTGAAGCGTGATCGATAGCGAGGATCGTGAGGGCTAAGCGTACGCAGGCCAAGAGGAGTCAGGAGCTCGGCTTTCACCCGCTCGACAACGCTGCGCGCCTGCTCATCGCTGAGCAAGCGACGCGGCAAAGCGACTGCCAGGAGCTGGTTAGGGCGGAGGGCCGCATCGCTCTCGCCTTCCTGCCCATCGACATCCACCACATCGTAGAGGTAGCCTCCCTCGGGGTACCAGAAGCGCTCGGCAAAATGCTTACGCACCTGAATACGTAGCTGGCTATAGCGGGTAGCATCGACGGCCAGGCGCACCGCCCAGCTCTCCATACAGGCCAGAGCATTGTACCAGAGCGCATTGATCTCCACGGGCTTACCACGGCGCGGCGTCACCGGGCAGCCATCGATACGCGCATCCATCCAGGTGAGCTGCACGTCGGTCGTGCCCAACCCCACAAACAGCAGACCATCGCGCGCATCCATCCCGATGCCGTAGCGTGTTCCGCGGATGTACCACTGCAGGATCTCCTCCAGAGCTGGGAACAGCTCCTTAAGCAAGGTCCAATCGCCGGTAGCGGCCAGATAGCGATCGAGGGCCCGGAAGAGCCAGAGCGAAGCATCGACGGTATTGTACTCGGGGGTTGAAGCATTCTCGGGGAGGCGGTTCGGCAGCAAACCCTGATTGGCAGAAGCGGCGAAAGCCTTAAGCAAGCCGCGGGCCTCGCTGTAGCGCCCGGTGCTCAGGAGCAGGCCGGGCAAGGCGATCAAGGCATCGCGCCCCCAAACCTCGAACCAGGGATAGCCAGCGATAATCGTCTTGTGGTCGGGCGAGAGCTGCAAATAACGCTTGCCAGCGGGGGTAAGCACGTACTGAGGGCGGGCCACAATAAACTGGTCGGCGGCCACCACCAGGCGAGCGCGGACAGGGTCGCTCTGGGCCAAATCGTCAACGCTGCGGTCAGCAACGGCGAGAAGCTGCTTCAGACGGCGGCGATGGTGGGCATAAGCCTGGGCGACGTGCTCCTCGTGCTGTGGGCTGCCGAGCGCGGCGGGTAGCTCCTGCTCCGCGCTCAGCACGAGCGTCACTCGTTCGCCTGGGGACAGAGGGAGGTGAAAGACACCCGGCAGATAGACATCTTCCTCACAAGGCAAGCCGCGATCGCGATCATGACGATGAAGTACCCGCCAATACCACAGTCGGCGCGGCTCAAAGTGGGCTGAAGGCCCAACGATCAGCTGATAGAGAGGCGCCTCGGCACTGGCGCGGATGCGGTAGCGATTCCCATCCTGCTCGACCTGAAAATGCCAGCCGGGGTCTCCGTGCATCGTGCTGTGATGGCTACGGGCCACACAAAAAGGGAGCAACGTCAGTTGCGAAGGTGCGCGTTCATGCTCCCCCCCCTCGTCGTAGCTGCCGTGCAAAACATACTGGACGTAGGTCGTATTCTGGCCGTACTCCATCCAGATGCGCTTCTCCAGGGTCAGAGTGCTTCCCAGCCGATAACGAAAGCAGGGAATGTCGCCTTCGAGACAGACGCTGTCGAGGTACGACATTCCCTGAGGATCAAGCGTGCCATCGTGGTACTCGTTGACCCCCAGTTTGAGAACCTGACCCTGGGGGAGACGAAGCTCCTCATCGACCTTCGTCACGAGCACCCAACGCTCAACCGGCGGGCGAAGGGCAGCAACCAGCAGGCCGTGGTAGCTGCGCGTGGTGGCTCCTAGCAGCGAGCCTGCAGCATAGCCGCCGAGGCCGTTGGTGACCAACCATTCGCGCTCCAGGCCCGCCTGAACATCGCCGCAGATGGCGCGACCAAGTGAGAGATTCCATGCATTCAGCGAAGTGCGCTTCATTGCGCTGGTCTCAAACTGTTGCATCATGGCCCTCGTTCCCCTGGCGCTAAGATGGAGGCGTCAGCGCCGTTGGAGCGCCTGCCTCTCCGATCCTGCTGTTGATCTCTCCATCCATCGCTCTCGCCGCTGCGCAAGCCCTGGCCAGGCAAGGCAGCGGATGAAGAAGGATGCATCCATCCATCAACCTACCCGCGAATGCCGAAGCGCGCCCGACCAGGCCTTGCCTCACCGGGGGGCAGAAAGCTGCCAGCTCTGCTTGCCCAATCGAGCGCTCGACCCAAGGAGATGGCTTTATTGTGCCGGACGTGGCAGCTCGCGCAGGGCGGCCTTCATCCGTTGCAAAGCGGTCTCGATGCGCTCCTCGGGAGCTGTCATGGAGATACGCAGATACCCCTCGCCGGCGGCCCCGAAGTTTGATCCTGGGGTCAGCAGCACACCGGTCTGGTCAAAGAGCCAGCTTGCGAACTCGCGGGCCTTGAAGCCTTCGGGCACTGCTGCCCAGACATAGAGGCCAGCCTCTGTCTGGCGCGCGCGTAAGCCCAAGGAGTTGCAGCCCGCCACAAGCAGATCACGGCGGCGGCGGTAGATCGCGTTTCGCTCCTCTATCCAGGATTCGGGCAGTTGTAGGGCGGCAATGGCCGCCTGCTGGATTGGACGGAACATGCCGCTGTCAACGTTGCTCTTGAGCCGCCCCACCGCGTCCACGATCTCCCGATTGCCGACCAGCCAGCCGACGCGGAAGCCCGCCATATTGTAGGTCTTGCTGAGCGAGTGCAGCTCGACGGCTACCTCGCGCGCGCCCGGAATCTCCAGAATGCTGGGCGGGCGCTGTTCGAAATAGACCTCGGCGTAGGCCATGTCGTGGACGATGACCAGGTCGTGTCGGCGCGCGAAGGCGACAGCTCGCTCGAAAAAGGCGCGATCGGCGCAGGCGGCTGTCGGATTATTCGGATAGTTCAGCCAGAGAAGGCGGGCCTTCTGCAGCACCGAGGAAGGGATGCTTTCCAGATCGGGCAGATAGTCATGGCTTTCGCGCAGCGGCAACAGATAGGGATGGGCGCCGGTGCTGGTTGTGCCCGTCACATAGACGGTATAGTTGGGATCGGGCACAAGGGCCACATCGCCCGGATTCAGCACCGCCGCCGCCGTATAGGCCAGGCCCTCTTTTGATCCCAGGAGCGGCAGGGTCTCCTCCTCTGGCGTCAAATTCACGCCAAAGCGGCGCTGGAACCAGGCCACAAAGGCCTCATGGAGGGCGCGCGTGCCGCGATACTCGGGGTAGCGGTGGTTCTCTGGCTCGTGGGCCGCCTGGCAGAGGCGTTCAATGACAGCGGCGGGCGCCGGCAAGTCGGGATCGCCCATTGAGAGATTGATCACATCAACGCCCGCCGCCTGGCGGGCGGCCAACTTCTTCTGAGTTTCAGCAAAGTGATAGGGGGGTAAACTCTGAACAAGGCGTGATAGCTGCACGGATAGCTCTCCTTTTGCATTCGCAAGCAAGGTTAAGCCGCCAGCATCCCTGTGGCGGCAGCGGCTCAACGGAACAGGAGGGGCGCCACGCTACTCGGCAGGAGCAGCCTCGTACCAGTTCCGTCCCACTTTAGTTTCCACCCTGAGCGGAACCTTCTTCGCGATCTCAGGGATGTCCTCCATGATCGTCCGCACCAGGCGGCGAGTCCTCTCCAGCTCTTCCACTGGCACCTCGAAGACCAGCTCATCGTGGACCTGGAGAATCATCCGCGCCTTCAAGCCCTGCTCCTGGAGAGCGTGCTGGATGCGGATCATAGCAATCTTGATCACATCGGCGTTGGTCCCCTGGATGGGCATATTGATGGCCTCGCGCTCCAGAGCCTGGCGTTCTGGCCCGCTTAGAGTGCGCAAGTCCGGCAGGAAGCGCTTGCGCCCAAAGAGCGTATTCACGTAGCCCTGCTTGTAGGCCTGGTTCAGGGTGGCATCCACGTAGCGCCGCACCTCTGGAAAGGTCTCGTGGTAGCGCTTGATAAACTCGCTGGCCTGGGCGTTGCTCATGCCAGTCACCTGGGCCAGCCCGAAAGCGGACTGGCCGTAGAGGATGGCGTAAACCACGGTTTTGGCCAGGCGGCGCTGCTCGGACGTCACCTGGCTCACCGGTACATGGAAGAGGGAAGAGGCGGTGATCGTATGGATGTCCTCGCCCCGCTGGAAGGCCTCTACCAGCCGCTTCTCGCCCGTGATACACGCCAGAATACGCAGTTCGATCTGCGAATAATCGGCGGTGAGCAGCAGGTAGCTCGGATCAGCAATGAAGGCGCGCCGGATCTGGCGTCCGATCTCGGTGCGCACAGGAATATTCTGCAAGTTAGGGTTGCTGGACGAGAGCCGCCCACTAGAGGTCACGGCCTGATTGAACGAGGTATGCACACGCCCAGTCACGGGGTCCATCAGCGTCAACAGGCCATCGACGTAGGTTGACTTCAACTTGGTGAGCTGGCGGTATTCCAGCAGGGCATCGACGACGGGGTGGTGGCCTTTAAGGCTCTCGATAACCTCGGCGCTAACGGAATAGCCAGTGCGCGTCTTGCGTCCCGTCGGTAGTTTCAGCTCGACGAAGAGCACCTCCGCCAGTTGCCGCGTTGAATTGATATTGAAGCGATGTCCGACGGCGTCGTAGATTTGTTGCTCCAAGACACGGATCTGCTCATTGAGGCGCTCGCCGAAGTCGCGAAGAAAGTCGGCGTCCAGCGCTACGCCGTGTAGCTCCATCTGTACCAGTACGTCGACAAGCGGCATCTCTATGCGCTCGAAGAGCTTCCACAGACCGTGGCGCTGGAGGTCGCGGCGCAGAGGCGCGACCAGGCGCAGGGTCATATCGGCATCGGCTCCGGCGTAGTCGGCGGCGCGGGTGGCAGGAACCTGGGCCATGCTAATGGCCTTGCTGCCACTGCCAATGAGCTGGCTGATCGGGGTCATCACGTAGCCCAGGCGCTGGAAAACTTGCTCTTTCAGTCCCAAACCGCGCCGGCCCGGATCGAGCAGGTAGGCCGCCAGCAGCGTATCGAAGGTTAGCCCCCGGATACGCAGGCCATAACGGGCCATCACCAGCAGATCGTATTTGGCATTATGCATGTATTTGGCAATATGAGGATCTTCCAGCACTGGGCGCAGACGCTCCAGGACGACAGGCAGCGGAAGCTGGGGCGGCGGCTCTTCGCCGTCAAGCGTGCGCTGATGCCCGACGGGAATGTAGTAAGCTTCGCCAGGGGCCATGCTGAAGGCCAGTCCGACCAGCTCAGCCCGCCATTGATCCTCAGAAGAGGTCTCGATATCAAAGGCAAAGGCCCTGGCCTGATGCAGGCTGTGGACCAGCACCGCGAGCGCCTCCTCACTGGTGATCAGCAGTGTGTTGGTGGTTTTCTCGCTGACCGGCTCCAGCAGCGTAAGGCTCTCACCGATCGGGGGCAGGCGCAGATGGCGCACCTCTGCCACTGGTTGAGCTGGCACCTCAAAGAGGGTCAGCTGCTCTACCTGATCATGGTCCCTGGTCGGAGAGGACGATTGGCCGGTCGTTGCCTGACTGGGAAAGGCGGGTTCGGCGGCAGTCGCCGGCTCGCCCATCTGAGTGCTCTGAGCGGGCGGCAGAGGAGGCTCCAGAATGGGAACAAGGCCCAACGGAGCGCTTTCCTCTATCTGGGCGCCCTCCTCTTGTCCGGTCTGGACGGGCGGCCCGGCAAGACCAGTTCCGGATCTCTGCGGCGCCTCATCGAGGGCGTTGGCCTGACCCAAACTGCCGGCCTGGCCTCCTCTGGCGTCGCCAAAGGCTCCGCCAGGACCAGGCAGCCGATCGACCAGCGAATGAAATTCCAGCCTGCGGAAAAGGGCCAGCGTCCTCTCGCGATTGAAGCGTCCGACATCACAGGCGGCCAGATCGAGCTGCACGGGCGCATCGCGTACAATCGTGGCCAGATACTTGCTCTGGAGAGCCTGCTCGCGTGCCTCGCTCAGGGCCTTCCGCTCCTTGGGCTTCAGCTCGGCCAGATGCTCCAGGACGGCCTCTAGACTGCCATAGGTCGCGATTAGGCGGCTAGCCGTCTTCTCTCCAATGCCCGGCACCCCGGGAATATTGTCCGATGAATCGCCGACCAGCCCCTTGAAATCTGGAAGCTGGCCTGGTTCAATCCCATAGCGCCCCTGAACCGCGGCCCGATCGTAGATGGTCACCTCGCTGATGCCACGCTTGGCCACCATCACCCGGACACACTCGTCGACCAGTTGCAGCGTGTCCATATCGCCGGTCAGAATAATGGTCTCCAGGCCCTGCTCTGTGGCCTGACGGGCCAGTGTCCCGAGCAGGTCGTCGGCCTCAAAGCCGTCCAGCTCGTAGACGGGGAAATTGAAAGCCTGCACCAGCTCACGGATGAGCCCGAACTGCGAGCGCATCACTGGGGGCAGCGCAGGACGCTGCGCCTTGTAAGTCGGAAGTGCCTTGTGGCGAAAGGTCTCCACCGAACGATCGAAGGTCACGGCTACATAGGCCGGACGTACTTCGGCCAGAGCCTTCAGCAGCATACTGGCGAAGCCGAAGACCGCGTTCACAGCCTCTCCACTGCTGGTCGTCAGCATCTCCGGCAGCGCGTGGAAAGCGCGATGGATCAAGGCATGTCCATCGACCAGGAGCAGCTTTTTGCCGCTCTCGCCGCATCGAGATTTTTCTTGTGCTCTCGAGATGTCGCTTTGACTCATACTTCTTTAAACCCTCAGGCCCCACAAACTCCTCACGGCGTACTTGCTGACTCTCCAGGGGTGTAGCCTGACCCTCGCGCGAGCGCCTCAAGCGGGAGCCGTTGCCAGGACGCGATAACCTGGCTGGGGCTGGCTCTCCCAGGCGCAAAGGCTGGCCGTGACCTGGGTCCCATCGTCGGGCGCCTGGAGAAGCGCGAACGTATACTGCGTCACCTCACGCAGCGGCGAAGTGGCCGGCGTGGGTGGCCAGCCCGGGGAGCGCAGCCAGGCCAGCATGGCTGGCGTCATCTCCTCAGGTGCAGGCCTGGCCAGGCGCCGCGTCCACGTTCCGGTATTCAGGTAGCACCGGCGGCCATCGCTCAGAGGCTGAACGCGCCACGAATGGGTATGGCCGGCCAGAGCATAGCGCAGATGTGGCTCGCGCTGCAGGAGCGCACACATGCCGGTGCCGGTCCCGTCCACCGGGCCTGCCGTGGGATTCCCGAAGATGCGGCCCACCGTCTCCAGCAGAGTCCGCTCGCTGGCAGCAGGCCCACTGGCCTGGGCCAGCGCTTCCCGCAGCAGCTGATACTCGGCCATCAAGGCACGTGTGGCCTGCTGCTCATCCCAGCCTGGCACCGGCTGCCAGTCACTTTTCTGACGCGCCATGTCTTGCTGGAAGGCGGCCAAATCCTGCATGGCCGCCTCGAAGAGGCGAAGGGCCACCCCTTCCTCTCCTGCCCTCAAGCCGGCCAGTGGCTGATATGGGTGGCTGATCAGGCCGACGAGATTGACCACCACCTCACGTAGCAGCTCGGGTGCGAACAGGCTCAGCAGAGCCATCTGACGCGGATAGCTCAACGACGGTTCCAGATGGTCGAAGTAAGGGAAGCGCTGATGGATCAACGCCCCTGCCTCTTGATAATACCACGAACCGGCGGACAGGAGAATCTCCTCCGCAGGGGGCAGCGGCTCGCCGGCCGCGGTCCACAGCCCAGCGCTGCGATGATTCCAAAAATCATAGAGGTTGCCATGTTCTATGGCTACCGTTGGCAGCGGCTGATAGCGCGGACATGGCCAGAAGCGCAGCCGCTCCTCTGAGGAAGCGGGCCAGCCGATGGCCTGGCGTAGGCGCTGCTGCACCGCAGGCAAAAGCAGCTCGATATCATGATTGCCGGGAACAAAGGTCACGCGCCGTCCCGGCTGGCGCAGGAAGCGTGCCAGGGCCTCAAAGAAAGGCTGGTGGGTGGCGATCAGCCGCTCTAGCTTCTCCAGGGCCTGGGCCACCGTTCGGCTACGAGCATGCAGGAAAGGAGCAGTGGCCAAAAAATCAAAGCAGTCGCCATTGATCACCAGCTCGACCGTGTCCTCTCCCCGGCCTTCGCCGAAGACGCCCCCAGGAGAGGCGGCCTGCAGCAGCTCCTCCCAGGCCCGTTGCTGCTCCGCGGTGAAGCCTTCAAAAGGCTGTTGACCATCAGCCAGGTGGAGATCGCTGACGACCAGAATAGTCACGGACATCAAAAAAGACCCCTTCCAGTCCGCAGGACTGCTGCAAAGACGATCAGGAGATCGTCACACAGCTTCAGTGGAGCTTTCCTGTTGATGGCTCACGAATCGGCAGCCGTAACGACCGCTCGCTTTCCAGGGAAGAAAGCGGCCATCAACCTGACATCTGCTCCATTTTAGTACGTTTGTGCGTAGTTGTATAGTGTAGTTAACTGGCAGACAGCGTTCAACTGTTCTGGCCTCACGAGAGGATGCTACCCCCAGGGCTATACTCTCGTATAGAGGGACCGAAAAAACGTCTGCTCGTGAATCGCCAGATGGCACCTCTTCCGGGGCAGCCCGGGAGGCGATCCGGCTCTCTCCACTCAGCGAGGAGAAGACGGCGCGCTTGGGGTGTCAGAAGCGCTGGTGATTGTGCCTGTTACAAGCTAATCCCAAAGAGTAGGAGAGCATGCTATGGCTGAGGATCTGGAAGAACTGCTCACAGTACGTGAAGTTGCGCGCCGTCTGCGCGTGGACGATACAACGGTGCGTCGTTGGATTAAGAGCGGGGCGCTGGAGGCCATTACCCTCCCCCATCGTGGCAAGCGCCAGGCCTATCGGATCAAGAAGTCCACGCTGGATGCGCTCATGAGAGGCACAGCCCCTGCATCGTAGAGGACCAGCCGCTGCCGGGCCGCGGTCCTTCTCTCGCCCTACCGGTGGCGGCTGCCCCTACTTGCTTGCGGGGCCAGGGCTCCCAGGCTGCGCCCATTGAGAAGAGGCGCAGCCTCTCCCTCCTCTATGGACCTTGTGGCCAGGCCCGGTCATCTTCCCGGCTCCGGCAGCACCCGTCAGATGAGCCTGCCGCTGGCAGCCGCGGAGGCGGCGAGCCTCTTCTGCCCACCGCCGTCCTCCGTCTCGCTTCCCCCTCACCCTCTTCTGTCTACCCCTATTCTTGCTCTATCAATCTGCATTTTTAATACGACCAATCCTTATTCATGGCTCTATTATCATAGATAGATTCAAATCTATACAATAGAGAACAGAGCTACACTAGAGGTAGCGGAGAGCCATCGATTGAGACAGCGGCAAGCCAAGCAAGCACAGAAGGGAGAGAGACACTTGGTCAAGATCGCCATTACTGGCGGAGCAGGCTTCATTGGGGCGCATCTGGTCCGTGCCTGTCTGGATGCGGGTCATCAGGTCATCGTCATCGACTCGCTGGCCAGCGGCGGGCGGGAGCGCCTTGATCCGCGGGCGCGCTTTTACCATCTAGACATTCGTGATCCACGACTGCACGCGGTGCTCCAGATGGAGCGTCCAGAAGTTGTCAGCCATCACGCGGCCTGTCGAGCGGCGTCCCTGCCAGGTCAGCGTCCCCTGACCGATGCTGACATCAACCTTCACGGACTGCTCAACCTGCTTGACGGCTGCGTCGCGGCCAACGTCGGTCGCATTATCTTTGCCTCTGGCGGCAACGATCTCTATAGCGGAGAAGGCCAGGCGCTTCCCCTGAGCGAGGAAGCTCCGCTCTGTCCACGGCGTCCTCTCGACATTAGTAAGCTCGCCGGAGAATGGTATATTCGCTATTACAGCCGCTACTATGGAATAGAGCATATTATTCTACGCTATGCCGACGTCTATGGAGAAACCGACAGACAGACTGCCCAACATCCCTTAACTGAATTCATCTACAGCCTACTGGAACAGAAGCGGGTAGTCATTCGGGCGCCGCAGGGAGAGAGGCGCGATCACATCTACATCGCCGATGTCGTACAAGCCCATCTACTGGCTCTAGAGCGTGGTGGCAACCGGACCATCCACATCAGCAGCGGAGTCAGCACCAGCCTGGAAGAATTCTATCAGCGGGCTGCCGCCCTGCTCGCCAGCGACGCGCCTCCGCTCTATCTCAGCGAGCGCGGACGGACGGGGGGCGCCGTTGCTCTGGACAACAGCCGGGCGAAGCAGCTGCTTGGCTGGCAGCCGACCATTGATCTCGAGGAAGGCATCCGGCGCACCGCGCAGAGCATCTGCGCCAGCCTGGGCCGCAGCCTGCCGCTGGTTGCGCTGCAGCCCGTCCAGGCGCGCCCACTTGAAGTCATGCCCGCCTCGCGCCTGGCCGCCTCGGCCTCAGCCTGACAGCCAGAGGTGGGCCGGGTCGAGACAGCTCAGAGAGGGGACCGGACCAACTTCACAGAACGGCTCACTCTCTCGCTGGTCGGCGACTCAGGTAGACGGTTGAGAGATGGCCCAGCGGGCCGCAAACAGACAACTATCTCTACCGCTCTGCGATGCCTGGACAAATGCCCAAATGGTCAGCCCCGGAGGCTGGCGGTTGAACCAAGGTGGGTAAGGTTGCCCTGGCGGCGCTCCAGCATCTGAGGGATAGCCAGCTTGCAGGAAATCCAGACCTCTCATGCTGATGCAGCGACAGCGGCGACAGCGGACCGGACACCGAACTCGAAGGCCCCGTTGCGGCCACTCCCTCCACCGCAGCGGGGCCTCTTGTGCATCGGCAGACGGACCGTCAGCCGGTGCTGTTTTCCTGCTGTCCGTCTGCTGGGGGTGATCATCTCGCGAGCCTGGCAGAGCGGCAGATCCGCCCCCAGCTCCAAAGCTACTCTACTGCTGGAGGCCGCTCACCACGCGCGCATACTTCTCGGCCAGAGCCTGGGCCTGCTCGCTCGATTCCGACTCGGCCACCACATGGAAGAGCGGGCGATCGGCATCGGGCAAGACCAGGACCCACTCCTTGCTTCCCAGGTCGATCTTGATGCCGTCGATCGGCTTGGCGCGTCTCTCACGATACTGCTCGCTCAGGATACGCATCACCTTGCCCTTATGCTCCCAGGGGCAGGCCACGCGCGTGCGACTCAGGTAGTAGCTTGGCAGATCATCCACCACCTCAGAGAGCTTCACCTCAAAGTAAGCCAGCAACTCCAGCAGCTTAGCCACGGCCATCATCCCATCGAAAGCTGGCAGAAACTCCGGGAAAATGAAGCCGCCCTCGCCATCGCCGACCAGCACCACCCCCTCGCGACTGGCGGTCGCCATCAGAGCCTGTGGCAGAACGCGCGTATGCAGAATATAGCCATCGTAGCGCTTAGCGATATGCTGAAGGGCGCTGGGGGCAGTGACCGGAGCCGCCACCGTGGCCTGGTGGAAGCGGCGCAGCATCAAGCTGGTCATCACAGCCAGCATTTTCATCCCGTCCAGAATGCGCCCGCGGTCGTCCACCACCGCGATCCGCTCGCCAGCCGGATCGATGCGGACACCGAGATCCGTGTGTAGGGCCGCCGTAATTGTTGCCAGGCGCTGCAGATCGCGCTCCACCTCATCTTTGGTACGGGTCACCAGCGACTCATCGGCGCTTGTATTCAGGATAATCACATCCACGCCGAGACGGTTAAAGATGCCAGGCAGGAGTTGGGTGGTGCTTCCGTGAGCGTAGTCCATCACGATCTGGAACTTGCGCTGGCGGATCAGGCCCTCATCGACCCCCTTATGAAAGCCCTCCAGATAGAGGTTGAGCACGCGCTCATTCTCCTGGACCTCGATCGACCCCAGATCATCGATATAGACGCGGCGGAAATCCTCGCGGAAATAGAGGTTCTCCACCTTACGCTCCGTGGCCTTATTGATGTCGAGGCCGTACTGGTCAAAGAACTTAATGTCGACGATGCGTGGATCGTGAGGAGAGAGGCGCACATGGATGCCGCCAACGGCCTCCGTATTGCGCACATAGTAGCGAGCGACCGGAATCGGCACCTGATTAATATCGTGGACATTGATCCCAGCCGAAGGGAGGCCAGCCACAATGGCGCGTTTAATCATGCGCGAGGTGCGATGAGACGAATCGCGATTCACCGCGACAACGCTGCCCTTGGGAAGGATGGCGCCATAAGCCGCGCCAAGGCTGGCAGCAAACTCGGGGGTAAGATCGATATTCACCAGGCCCGTCACCCCATAGCGCCCGAAGAGACCGCGTCTTCCCTGCGAGCCCCAGATAATGCTATTATTGACCACGGCGCCGGTCTCGATCTCCTTATCGGGCCAGATCTTCACGTTGGGCTGGATAATAGCCCCCTCCTGAACGATCGAATTATCGCCGATCACCGAGCCCTCGAACATCACCGCTTTGCTCTTGATGCTGGTCGAGGACCCCACGAGAGCGCCCCGCAACTCGGCTCGCTCGCCGATGTACGAATTATTCCAGATGATGCTGCGGTCCACCTGGGCCCGTTCATCGACGATCGTATAGTGGCCGATAATGCTGGGACCGTGGATAATGGCGCCCGACTTAATTTTGCAGTCGTGTCCCAGGTAAACCGGCCCGTAGAGCTGGGCGTCCTCGGCGATCTCGACGCCTTCCTCGCACCAGACACTGTTGCCGATATGGCGGCCGGGAATATCGATCTGAACGCGCCCCTGCAAAGCATCGGCATTGGCGCGCATATACTCGCTCAGGTTCCCCACATCGCACCAGTAGCCGCTGGCAATATAGCCGTAGATGGGATCACCCTTCTTGAGCATCAGAGGAAAGAGGTCCTGGCTGAAATCGAAGGGCTTATTCTTCTCAAAGTAGGTCAGGACGCGGGGGTCGAGCACGTAGATGCCCGTGTTGATCGTATCGCTGAAGACCTCGCCCCAGCTAGGCTTTTCCAGGAACTGCGTGATATGGCCGTCCTCGTTGGTAATGATGACCCCGTACTCGAGTGGATTGTGAACGTGAGCGAGCGTCAGCGTCGCCAGCGCTTGCTTTTCCTGATGAAAGCGGATGATATCGCTCAGGTTATAGTCAGTGAGCGCATCACCGCTGATCACCAGGAACGGCTCGGTCAGGTGCTCCTCAGCGTTTTTCACGCTGCCGGCGGTCCCCAGGGGGACATCCTCGCGGGAGTAAGTGATGCGCATACCGAACTGCGAGCCATTGCCGAAGTAGTCCTCGATATTGCTCGCCAGGTACTGGACCGTCACGATGACCTCGGTGATGCCATGTCGCTTCAGGAGGTTCAGGATATGCTCCATGACGGGCTTGCCCACGATCGGCACCATTGGCTTGGGGCGCTTAATGGTTAGGGGACGTAGGCGAGATCCTTCCCCTCCGGCCATAACAACCGCTTTCATGACTTCTCTCTCCTTGGCGCGGGGTTGCTCATCTGGTCATGGAAACTGCAACGGCGCAGCAGGGGGCTGCGCCGTGATCTACTGCCTGCCTCATTGCTATTGTACCTCACGGCAAAAGGCAGGGACAAGGATCTTCTTCCCTGGCTTGCTCGACAGGCACGTCTGCTAGAGATAATCGCTCAGGCGGCCATCTTCAATCAGCCAGTGCATACAGCGCTGAGAAGGATTCTCCTCGCGGGCCAGCCGCTCTTCGTAGGCTTCGCGCAGCTCGATCAGGCGACTGGCCTCCTCGACTGTGAAACCCTCATCCAGGAGGGCATCGATCAGCAGATCACTATAGTGCTGCATCTAGCAGGTCCTCCTTTCTTCTCTTCGTCTTTCGTCGCTTTCTTGAAGAACTGGCAGGCCCGACCGACCGGGGAAGGCGGGCGTCGCGAGGAACGGAGGGGCCATCCTGCCCCTTTCGAAGGGATGGGTGGACGCTAGGACAAAGCAGCCAGACAAGCACATCTCAGCCTCGCCGTCTGGTCTCCGCTGGCTCGCTAACGAGGGAAGGCGAGGCTGGCAGTCCCTTCTCTCCAGAGACAGCGCCAGGGGGTGCTGCTAAAGACATGCGGGCCGTCCCCGGCCGGAGAGGAAGGTCCCGTCAAGTGCAGCGGCCTGGGCCTGGAACGCGAGAGAAGAGAGCTGGACCACCAGGCAGCAAGGCGTTGGCCTCGGCCTGGAGAATCGGGACAGCGCCAGGAAGGCGGTCGAACGGTCATACGCCAGGACAGCCTGTGGAAGAAAGAAGAGCGCGGAGAGAGCGGCAGCCCCGCGCCACTTGCTTTCAGCTCCACCAGGCCGGCGTTCACCTGCGTACTCTGGTATACCGTTACTCTGGTACTCTGTACAGTGTACAGTATAACGCGCGCAGCAGGGTCCTGGCCAGGCGCGCTGAACGTCTTTCAGTGGCCTTGAGCGCCATTCCCGGACGGCGCCGGGAGGGCCGGAGTCGGAAGGCACCTCCCTGATTGCGACTGGGAAGAGGCCGCCGGACCCCAGGTTCCGCTCAGTCGCCTTCCCAGGACTGATTGCGAATGTAGTGCTCTATTTCCTCTTCGTGATCGTAAAAATAGCTGATGGCATCGTAGACCTGAGCCAAGCTCAGGCGGTGGATGCGAGCAATCTCTTCGGGGTCCTTGCCCGATTGAAAGAGCAGGATCACATGGCGTACCCCGGTGCGCGTGCCTTCAATGATCGGCTCGCCGCCGTAGATAGCGGGGTCTCGAACAATATAAGGATGGGCGGTACGCTCGATAGCCATAGCGGAACTCCTCCTTTCCTGGACCAATCTTATTGTATATTATTTCAAGCATTGAGAACCTGCGCATGGGCATGAAAGAACCCTTAAAATCCGCACGGTTGATCGTTCCTGTTGACGTTGGCGTTCTGGTCGAAAAGCTCAAGGAAAAAGTGTTCAAGTAAATTTCAACGAAAAGCTTGACAGCACCTGAAA
>NZ_JBHOQV010000208.1:0-106336 GCF_042408735.1 Thermogemmatispora sp. | reverse complement strand
GCCGACCCCAAGAGGCGCTTCCCGCTGTCCTGTCCCAACAGGACAGATAAGGTCCCAGGAAGACGACCTGGTTGATAGACCGGAGGTGGACACCTGGTAACAGGTGCAGCTGACCGGCCCTAATGACCGAACGGCTTGTGCCTTCCCATTAATCCGCTTGAGGAGTGCAGTGCTGCAAAAGATCACTGAGTGCCTTACTACTGTCAAGGGTGGAGCGCGCGACGCTTTCCCGCCGTCACGACGGTAGCTCTCTCAGCAAAATTGAGGCAAGACGCTGCTCAGTTGTAAGGTTCTCCCTGTTTCGCCGTTGCTTTTGTACAAGCAAGCAAGAAAGAAAAGGTAAGGAAGCAGGAAAAAGGGGCGCGCAGCCTGAGCGAAGCGGCGCCCTTTCTTTGTGTCTGTGACCCTGACGCCTCTCGAGGCGAGGCAGCGTATGATCATTGATTTCCATACCCACCTCTTCCCTCCTCAGGTATGCTCGCAACGCGAGCGCTACTGCGAGCGTGACCCCTGGTTTCGCACCCTCTATGCCAATCCTCGTGCCAGGCTGGCTACTGCCGAGGATCTGATCGCAGAGATGGATGCCTCCGGCGTGGATGCCGCTGTGGCCTTCTCCTTCGGTTGGACCGACCCGGGCCTCATCGAGGAAGGGAACAGCTATGTTCTGGAGGCCATGCGCCGCTATCCGGGCCGCATCTACGGCATGGCGGTAGTTTTACCAACGGCTGGCGAACGGGCAGTCCGCGAGCTGGAACGCTGTGCTCGCGCCGGCATGATCGGCATGGGCGAACTCATGCCGCACGGCCAGGGCTACCGACTGAGCGACATACGGCTCCTGGCTCCCCTCATCGAGGTAGTGCGCCACTACCGCCTGCTGGTCCTTTCGCATTGCAGTGAGCCGGTAGGCCATCTCTATCCAGGCAAGGGCGATGTCTCTCTAGCCGACGTGGTGGCCTTCCTGACGGCTTTTCCCGACGTGCGTTTCGTTGCAGCTCACTGGGGCGGGGGCCTACCCTTTTATACTCTGATGCCAGAGGTGCAGCAAGCCTGTTCCCTGGTGTGGTATGATACTGCTGCCACGGTCTTTCTCTACCGTCCTGCCATCTTCCCAACGGTGGCGAGACTGGTTGGTATCGAACGCATTTTGTTTGCCAGCGACTATGGTCTACTGCGCCAGCGTCGCGTCATCGATCATATTCAGGAGGCCGGCCTCAGTGCCACTGAGCTGGCCAAAATCCTGGGCGAGAATGCTCGCCTCCTGCTCGGTCTCCCCGAGCAGCCCGCCCGCTGAGGCTCGTGCAGAAAGACCGGGCCTCTGATCCACATCAATGAATGCTGCCAGGTGAAGAGCACATGCGCGTGATTTCTCTGGGAAGCGGGAGCAGCGGCAATGCCTTGCTCGTCGAAGCTGGTCCCCACGGACGGACCAGGCTCCTGGTCGATGCAGGCTTACCCTGCCGCACGCTGGTCAGCCGCCTGCAACTCGCTGGTGTCTCTCCCTCCCAGATCCTCGCCGTTCTGCTCACCCACGAGCACGATGACCATACGCTGGCCCTTCCCACCCTGCTCAAGCGCTATACCCCTCTCGTGATCTCCGACCCGGCAACCCTGGCGGCTCTGGCCAGCGACCCACGGCCGCGGCAGGACCACGACGCCGAGCCTGGCAGCTCCCCCGAAGCGGAGATACCAGGACATGACTGCCCTCCCGGCTTTAAGGATCCAGACCCAAGACAGAAGGCCCCGAGAAAGCTAGCACCGCCACCGCTCAGACGCACCCTGGCCCTGCCCGCCGGTAGCTCCTGCTCGCTCGGCGACGTCGAGATCCTTTCCTTCCCGGTCCCTCATGATGCCGTCGCTCCCTGTGGCTACCTCCTGTCCGCCGGAGGATGCCGCGTCTGCGTGATTGTAGATAGCGGCTCAGTAACCCCGACTATGCTGGAAGCCATGCGTCAGGCCGACCTGCTGATCCTCGAAGCCAATCATGACCGTGAACGGCTCCTGCGCGGCCCCTATGCCTACGCTCTAAAGATGCGCATTCTCAGCCCCACTGGACATCTCTCCAACGAACAGGCCGCCCAGGCCATCTTACAGACCTGGCGCGCCAATGGTCTACGCTGGATCTGGCTGGCTCACCTGAGTCAGGTCAACAATACCCCACAGCTGGCCTTAAGAAGCGTCCAGGGCCACCTACTGGAGGCTGGGGCTGCTTTGCAACGGGTTCGCCTGGCCACGCTGCCCCAGGCTATGGGACCAACCTGGGACTCAACGCGCCTCTGGCACGATCAAGACTGCTGGCACGACGGAACTCACCCAGTGCTGTGACCTCTCTTTTCTCACCGACAAAGGCTCGCTCTTCTCAAGCCGGTCTCTAGCTAGCACGATCCCTCTATCTGTGTCGCCTGCGATCACAGCTCTTGCAGAACGCTGTTGGCCCGCTCGATATCGCGCACAGCGTGCAAAGCTCTAAAGAAGTCCAGCGCCTGCCTGAAGTAGCGGCGAGCCAGAGCACGCCACTCGCTCGCCGCATTGGGCAGCTCTGCATTAGCTGCTCGCCTCTGGTAAAGCTCACCCAGGTAGTAGAGAGTCAGGCCGCGTTCCCACGGCAGGTCAAGGCGCTCGAACAGCTCTAGAGCCTGCTGCAAGGAGGTTCGGGCCTCCTCCCAATGCTGCATAGACATCGCCAGGCGACCTTGCGCCCGCAGGGACCGACCTTCGGCTTTTAGCGCTCGCGAGCGTCGCGCCGCTGCCAGAGCGCGCTGGCACCAGGTGCTCTGCTCTTCGAGAGGCGCCCCATTCTGGATCAGTAGCTCTGCTAACAGGGCCTGCTGCTCTGGCCGAGCGAATGGCTCATGACGACGAATCTCCTCCTTGAGCGTCTCGGCGGCTCCGCTCCATTCCTCGCGCGCAAGCTGTAGGGCCAGCTCCAGATCCAGGCGCTGCAAGGGAGAGGTCGCCTGCTCCCCGAGCAATCTGAGCCGGCGCAGATAGCGCTCCCCCCGCTCGTAATCGCCAGTCTGGAAGGCGATCCTGACCAGGTGCTTCAGGGCGTCAACTTCCCAGGCCTCCTCGAGCTGATATTGATCGATGAGCTGTAGAGCCTTCTCTGCCGCCTCGCGCGCGTCATCCCAGCGATCCCAAGCGTACCAGACATGGATGCGCCCCAGCATGCTGAGCAAGAGCAGGGACGGACTTTCCATCGTCTGCGCGATCTGCCAGGACTCGCCGAACCAGCGCGCCGCCGTGGGATAATCGCAAATAAAAAAGTGGACCCATCCCAAGGAGTAGTAGAGATCATGCAGCTCCTGCCGATCCTGACGCTCCTGTTGACGGGCGATCTGCGCCTGAAGCTGCTGACGCTGGTGCTGGATACGATGAGCTTCCGCATAGTCGCAGAGCTTCATGTAGATGCCCCCGAGGGCATCGAGCGCCAGCCAGAGCGCTTCGACGTCCTGAGCTTCTTCTGCCAGGCGCCGAGCCTCGCGGGCACTCTTGAGGGCCTGCTCCGCCCGGCGAGCACGCTCATCGACATCGTCGAGACTCTCCTCCCGATGGCGCATATGCCACAGAGCCAGATAGGTCAGAAAAACAGCCCGGTCCCCCTGATCGTGAGCCAGAGCCAGCCCAGCGTCGATATACGAACGGACCTCCTCCATATCCGGGGGGGCATCATGCCAGGGACCCCAGCGCGTTGCCAGCTCAGCTAGGCTGTCATAAAGATAGAGGAGATCGTCGGAAGGAGGTGCAGGCTCGGCCTCCAGTAATTGCAGGGCCTGGCGGTAGGCTTGCCAGGCTTCCTTAAGATTGGCACGCTGCGTAAAGGCGTCACCCAGCTTCTCGTGCATGCGCGCCAGAGCCTGTCGCTCCCCACCGCTCTCGCTCAACAACTCCAGCGCATCGCTATAAGCCTGGATAGCGCGAATCGTATAGTAGCTGCGCAGGGCCTGATCGCCCGCGCTCGTCAAATAAAGCGTCGCTCGCCGCTGCAGCTCCCGCAGAGACAGGTCCGGCTCCGGCTCCTCGGCCAAACCGGCCAGCAGGCTATGCGTCCAGTTGGCGGCAGCCTGTTGGTAATGGTGGGCCAGCAGCTCGACAAAGCGCTCCGTTCGTCCGGCGACCTGCTCCTCCAGCCAGCGCGCCAGGCGGGCATGGTTCACAGCGCGGTGAGTACGTGAAAGTGTATGATAAACAACATCTCGCGTCAGAATATGCTTGAAGCTAAAAACCCGGTCATTCTCAATCGGGCTGCGGTCGCGCCGCTCCGACTCAGAGATGAAGTCGCGCGTGATCAGCGACTCCAGCGTCTGTAAAAGCGTCTCCTCGTCCAAATCGGCAGCTAGCTCCCGCAGGCCCGAGAGCCAGAAAGTGCGCCCGATAATCGCCGCCTTTTGTAACACGTGCTTCTCCACAGGACTGAGCAGATCGATGCGGGCCGCCAGGACCCCCTGAATGGTATCCGGAACACGAGGCAAAGGTAGCGTATAGTGGAGATCCAGCAAGGCATCATCGGGAGGACCTGCTGGGCTGGCCAGTTCACCAAGGAGATGCTCTTTCTCGCGAGCCACGCGCCAACTATCCTTATCCTCCTCATAGACCAGAATTCCCTGGTCGATGAACATGCGGATCAACTCCTCGACGAAGAAGGGGTTCCCCTCGGCGCGGGAGAGGATCGTATAAGAGAGAGCTTCTGGCAGTTCTGAGTTTTTCAGCAAGGCGCGCACCAGCTCGCTGCTCTCCTCTGGAGAGAGGGCCTCCAGCACAATGGTCGTGAAATTGCGCTGACCCCCGCCCCAATCCTGGCGCCGCTCCAGAAACTCGGGCCGCGCCGGACAGAGCAAGAGGATCGGAACGTTGCTCAGGCGCTCCATCAGGTGCTCCAGCAGGTCAAGCAGTGCCTCATCGGCCCACTGCAGATCGTCGATCACCAGGATGAGCGGCTGCTGCTGGGCCAGAGCGGCGAGGAAGACACGCCAGGAGCGTAGCAGGGTAATCTGCGTTCCACTCTGTTCCAAAGTACGAGCGTGGGCCACGCGCTGCCGCTCGCGACGCTCCGTGCCTGGCAGCGTAGCCGCCGCTCCCAGTTGGCGCCCGATGCTCAGCAGGATTGCCTCAGCCACACCTGCGGCGTCTTCCTTGTGCCCGGCTCGCTCCAAAACGTCGCTGACGAAGGCGGTGAAACGGCGATGGATCTCCTCATCGCTCTCGTTGTATTGAACCTGGAGCAAGGCCCGCAGTATCTCGATCAGCGGCCAGTAGGTGATGCCCTCGCCGTAGGGTGGACAGCGCCCGTGCATGACCAGCGGCATCGGAGGCTGATCCGCACCAGTGACACTGCGCGCTTTCTCCTGCTCGCGCTCGATGAACTCGTGCACCAGGCGCGACTTGCCAATACCCGAAGGGCCGAGCAGCGTAATCAGGTGCGGCTGCCGTTCGGCCAAGACGCGCGCATAGGTCGCATGCATCAGGGTCAGCTCTAGCGAGCGCCCTATCAAGGGAGCCAGAAGACCGCGTCTGGCTCGCGCCTCCAACGAACTGGTCGGCTGCTCTTCGACCAGCCCCAGCACAACCCAGGCTCGAATCGGCTCTGTCTTCCCCTTCAGCTGCAGGGGGGCCAGGGGACGAAAGCGGAAGATCTCGCGTGTAGCCAGATAAGTGCGCTCTCCAACCAGAATGGTGTCGGGACTGGCCACCTGCTGAAGGCGCGCGGCCAGGTTGACGGCATCGCCGGTGACCAGAAAATCGCGGCGGCCGCTGAGGCCACCATCTGGCCCAGGTGTAGCAACCTCGCCAGTATTGATACCGATGCGCATCTGCAAAGGCACGGCCTCCGGATCGCGCTGGCGGCGCTCCTGGTTGAAACGGGCCAGCGCGGCCTGCATATCGAGCGCTGCGCGAATGGCCCGATCGGGATCATCCTCGTGGGCCAGCGGCAGACCAAAGACGGCCATGACGGCGTCACCGATATATTTCTCGACCGTACCGCCGTGGCGCCGGATCTGCTCAGTCATCAGGTTAAAATAGCCGGCCAGGATGGCCCGCAGATCCTCCGGATCCAGGTGGTCCGCCAGGGGCGTGGAGCCGGCAATATCGGCGAACATAATGGTCACCACCCGCCTCTCTTCGGGCGTACCCAAAGCCGCTAGCCTGGCCGCTGTCGTCCCAGAGACCAGCGCTGGTACAGGCCCAGGCCCAAATTGCTGAGGAAGCGGTGCTGACCATCCTCCCTCTTCTTCCCCTCCGCTGCTGCTGGAAGCAGGCACGGATAGCGGAGCCGACGGCGACCAGCCAGGGGCTGGCTCCTGCCCCTCTCTTGGCGGCCCTTGAGGGCGCCCACATTCAATGCAGAAGCGGGCTACGGGAGGATTGGCCGTGCCACAGTATGAACAGATCAGGAAGCGGAGACCGCAGGCAAAGCAAAATTTGGCATGCGGTGGATTCTGCGTCTGACAGTGCGGACAGCGCAGCATGTTCTGGCTACTCTTTTCTCAACTCCTGTCGGTTTTCTTGCTGACCCAGGAGGCCCCTCTCTGCCGGACTGACTCTGACGATTGCAGAAGGCGAGTCTATAGCAGTATTCTACTATATCCGTGGGCGAGAAGATAGCCACGCCGGTCTCCGAACCAGCAGGCCCAGGGCCGCAGTCCCGGAAGAAAGAACAACCCGCTCTGGCCACGCGGCCCAGCTTGACGAACCGGCCAGATTTGCGTACTATGAGGCGGATGGAAGGGAGAAGCATGCGTATGCAACCGGATTTTCGCGTTGAGAGCCGCAGCTATGATGGAGTGCCGCGCGGCACCTGGCGTGCCTGTCGCCTCTCGCCCGAGGTGCAGCTCAGCGATCCTCCACCGCCTGAGCCAAGCGCCGACTGCCTGCGGCTCTGGCTGCCCGCTGGCACGCTGATGGAATGGACCACTGGCACACGCCCACTCCGTCATCATTGCCTCCAGTTCTTCTGGCCAGAGCGCTGGTATATGTTGAGTGCCTTCTATCATGGCTGCGACCTGCTCTATACTTATGCAACCATTATCCTGCCGCCAACGATCGAGGCGGCGGGAGTACGCTACGTCGATCTTGACTTGACAATGTTGGTGCGCCCCGATCTCTCCTATGAGGTGCTGACCCAGGCCGAGTTCGACCACATGGTTGAACTGCTGGACTATAGCGAGGAGACACGCATCGGGGCCTTGATGGCTCTGCGAACACTAACGAATGCGGCCCAGATCGGGACGGGCCTCTTTCGCTTGATGCCGCAGCGCCTCCTTCAAACCGATTTCCATCAGGATGGCTGCCTCTCGCAGCACAGCCAGAGCTGAGCGCCTGGAACTGCCCACAGGCCACTCCAGGCCGTCACCTTCCTACCCCACCATCCCATCTCAGGGTTGCCAGGACGGGAGGCTGCGCTCAGCTCTGGCCCTGGCCAGACCCTTCCCCGGATCTTCCAGATCTGCTCCTGCCCACACCTCACGGCCTGGCCCGTCTGGCCAGTTGGGAGCTGGCCCCCTCGGCCCCCTCCTTCCCTGCCCCACTTCGTCAGCCATGGCCTCCAGCCTTCTCTCCGCGCTCCCCCTCTTCGGTTGCCACTCCTCTCCTTCCCCTTCGCTCGCAGATCGCCTGCCTGCTATGCCCTGGCCCTGGACAGAACCCCTCTCCCCGTTTCTCCGCCTGCGCCGGGCTTTCTTGACTGACTGTCAGTCAGATTTGTCAGGAGGGGCTGAAGGCCCTTGGGGAGCGGCCTCGGATGGTCTAAGGGTGCCTGAGGGGCAGGTCAGATTATGCTATACTTACCTACACTATAGAGATATGTCATCTCTTGACTGTGGCTGCATCGCTTTGCCCAGAATCATGCGACGTTGGCATGATCATTGATATTGAGCGAAAGAAGGAGGTACGCTCAATGACCATCTCCTCCACAGTGCTATCGCCCATCTTGCAGCGTCAGAGTCAGGGAGCGACGTGGCTCTCGCCTGGCGAGTTTGCCATCCTCGAAGTCGTTTGTGACACCCTGCTTCCCTCGCTGGAGCCACCGCCGGGGGTGAGCGCCGAGGAAGCCGCCTATTATCGCCGGCGAGCTGCCGACCTGCAGGTTGCCCAGCGGATGGCCGAGATGCTGGCCCTGGAGAGCGAAGAGCGCAAAGGGCAGATTCGCCAGCTACTCGCCCTGCTCCGCAGTCCGCTGACCTCCCTGGTCCTGGTTGGCAGGCCGCAGCCATTTGCACGTCTACCCCAAGAACTGCGCGAGCGCTATCTACTGGCTCTGGCCAACAGTCCGCTGGGCCTGCTACGTCAGGGCTTCCAGGCCATGAAACGTCTGGCTGGCTTCATCTTCTTTGCGGCTCTCGACGAGCGAGGTCGCAATCCCAACTGGGAAGTTCTGGACTACGCGCCGCCGCAGGACCCGCCGGCCAGTCTGGTGCGTCCGCTCCAACCCTTTCCTGTCGAGGGCGACACCGTGCTCGAGGCCGACGCCGTGGTCATCGGTTCCGGAGCCGGCGGGGGCGTTGTCGCTGGCGAGCTGGCCCGCGCTGGCAAGAGCGTGGTGGTCCTTGAAAAAGGGGGGTATTATAATGAAGAGACCTTTCCGGTTGAGGAAGGGCGAGGAATGACCGAACTCTACCTGCAGCGTGGCCTCTTGACCTCGCGCGACCTCGGCATCACCGTTCTGGCCGGCAGCACGTTGGGTGGAGGGACGGTCGTCAACTGGATGACCTCCTTCAGAACGCCGGAGGACATCCTGGACGAGTGGGCAAAGCGATCGGGAGTCAGTGAACTGACGGGCCAGGGCCTGCAGGCTAGCTTCGCCGCCGTTGAGGAGCGCATCAGCGTCAATCTGGAGAACAGCGCTCACAACCGGCAGAATCAGGTGCTGGCCGATGGCTGTACGGCCCTCGGCTACCATGCTGGCGTCCTGCGGCGCAATGCCGTTGGCTGTAATCAGCGCTGCGGTACCTGTTGCTTCGGCTGCCGTTACGGCTGCAAGCAATCGACGCTCAAGACCTATTTGCAGGACGCCTTTGAGGCGGGCGCGCGCATCATCGTCAACTGCAGCGCTGAGCGTGTCCTGATCGAGCAGGGACGGGCCGTCGGTGTCCTGGCCAGCGTGCGTGATCCCCAGAGTGGGCGTCTGAGCCGTCTGACTGTGCGGGCGCGTGCCGTCATTGTGGCAGCGGGCGCCATTCATTCTCCGGCCATCTTGCTGCGTTCCGGCCTGAGCAACCCGCATATTGGGCGCCACCTCTATCTGCACCCGACAGCGGTCGTCGCCGGCCTCTATCCAGACAAGATTTACCCCTGGAAAGGGGTGCTGCAGTCGGCCTACAGCAACCAGTTCGGTCATCTGGATGGCACCTACGGCTACAAGCTAGAGACTGCCCCTGTTCATCCGGGCATGCTTGGCGTGGCCATGCCCTGGTGGTCGGCGCGCGACTACCGCCGCGAGCTGCTGCAGGCTCCCTATGTCGCGGCCTTCATCGTGCTGACGCGCGATCGAGGCGAGGGCCGTGTCTCGCTGGCCAGGGATGGGGAGCCTGTCATCGATTACGTGGTTTCAGTCTACGATCGTCGCCATCTGCTTCATGGCATAGGGCAGGCGGCGCGCGTGCATTTTGCCGCCGGAGCGCGCTCTGTGCTCTCGCTGCATACGCGGCGCACGCGCCTTGATCGTGCCGAAGATGGCGCTCTCGATGAACGGCAGTTCCGTAACTTTGAGCGCCAGCTTGAACGCCACGGCCTGGCTCCCAATCGCCTCATGGTCTTTACGGCCCACCAGATGGGAACCTGCCGTATGGGCAATGACCCCCGGCAAGCGGTCGTCGATGGCAACCACGAGGTACATGGTGTGCGTGGCCTCTTTGTCTGCGATGGTAGCGTCTTCCCCTCGCCCTCCGGCGTCAACCCGATGCTCTCGATCATGGCGCTGGCCCACCGGGCAGCGCAATACATCAAATCGACGCTATAGGGGAAAATGCTCTATCATACGCCGCACATGATGCGCAGACCTTCACCCTTCAGGCAGCAGAGCGAAGACGATGAGGCCCTCTCCTGGCGAGAGCGTCTCGTCCGCTTTGTGAGGAGCGTGCCAGGGGCCCTGGCCGGCCTGGCACGCTCTCTGCGCCTGGTCTGGGAGACCAATCCCTGGCTGACTCTGGGCCTGGCTCTGACTACCCTGTTGCTGGCCTTCGTGCCGGCCTCGACGATCTATCTCAATAAGCTCTTGCTGGATGCCGTGGTTATGGCCATCCGCGAGAGCGCGCGTGCCGCCTACTATCTGCGCCTGATCGCTATCCTCGCCGGCCTGCAACTGCTGCTCAACCTCTTAATGAGCCTCCTGAGTACCCTGAGCAATACTTTTCAGCAGATCCTGCAGGATGAGACGTCCAGCCGCGTACAATATCTCCTTATTGCCCATGCCCATACCCTCGACATGGCCTTCTTCGAGCGCTCGGAGTTCTACGATAAGCTGCAGCAGGTGCAGCAAGAGGCGATGCTGCGCCCAGTGATGATGATCGCTGGCACCTTTAGCCTGCTGCGCAATGCCCTGACCTTCGGCTCAATGATTGTCCTGCTGGTTCGGCTGGAGTGGTGGCTGGCCGTCATCTCTCTCGTCGCGCCCCTCCCTGCCTTTATCGCCGATGCGCGCTATGGCTGGCGCGGCTTCCAACTCAGAAGGCGCCAGTCTCAAGATCGCCGCATGCAGGCCTATCTGGTCAATCTGCTGACCACCGATTCCTATCAGAAGGAGATCAAGATTTTCAATCTGGGACCCTTCTTTATCGAGCGCTTTAAGCACTTCGCCGAGCGCTTCCTCAGTGAGGAGCGCCGACTGGTGGTGCGGCGCTATCTGGCGGGCTTCGCCTGGGGGACACTGACAACGCTGGTGAGCAGCGGCACCTTCCTCTATGTGGCCATCCAGGCCATCTATGGGCGCGTCTCCATCGGCGACCTGACGCTCTATACCCAGGCCGCTAACTCGGTGCAGAATAACTTTCAAAACATTCTGAGCGGCTTCTCATCGATGTATGAGCATAATTTGTATTTGAGCACCCTCTTTGAGGTGCTGGCTCTGCGTCCGGAGATGCCGCGCCCTGCCAATCCTGTGCCGCTCGAGCGTCCCTTTACAGGCGGGATCGAGTTCCGCAACGTGACTTTCTGCTATGAGGGGCGACGGGAGCCGGCTCTGCGCAACGTCAGTTTTAAGCTGGAGGCTGGTCAGACCCTGGCCATTGTGGGCCGCAACGGGGCCGGCAAGACCACGCTCGTCAAGTTGCTGGCGCGCCTCTATGATCCCCAGGAGGGTCAGATTCTGGTCAATGGTCACGATATCCGCGAGTATGATCCCGATGAGCTGCGTCGCGAGATCGGCATCATTTTTCAGGATTTCGTGCAGTACCAGCTACTGGCCCGGGAAAACATCGGCGTTGGTCAGGTCGACTTTATAGAGGATCGGACCCGCATCACAACAGCGGCTCAGAAGAGTGGGGCCGATGAGGTGATCGCGCGCCTGCCCCAGGGCTATGAAACCATGCTCGGGCGCTGGTTTGAGGAGGGCCATCACCTCTCGGGCGGCGAGTGGCAAAAGATGGCCCTGGCCCGTGGCTTCATGCGCGATGCCCAGATCCTCATTCTCGACGAGCCGACCTCGGCCCTCGATGCCCAGGCCGAGCACGAGCTGTTCGCACGCATGCGCGAATTGACGCGCGGGCGCATCGCCATCTTTATCTCGCACCGCTTCTCGACGGTACGTGTGGCTGACCACATTCTGGTCCTGGAGCGGGGCCAGGTGGTTGAGCAGGGCAGCCATGAGGAGCTGATGGCGCTTAGGGGACGCTACGCCGAACTCTTCAATCTACAGGCTTCCTCCTATCGCTAGCGTCTCCTCCTGCTGCTTCCCTCCCGCCTGGCTCAGGCTTTTTCGCCCGCTCCTTCACTGGTTCGCTGGTCTCTGGACCTGCCCGGCTTGCCTGCTCACTGGCGCCGGCTGATGCCCAGGCCGCTTTCGACGCCCGAGAGGTCGTAAAGGCCGCCGCGCTGCTCGTAGCCACCGGTGAAGGGGTCGGCGGCCAGCAACATCGGGGTGTCCAGGTCGATGAAGCGAAAGCCGCCCAGCCCGGCCACAAAGTGGGCCGCCGCGCTGATGGCCAGGCGCGACTCCATCATGGCGCCAACCATGAGCTGGGTATGGGTGGCGCGGCAAACGGCGGCGATGTCCAGCGCTTCGACGATGCCGCTTTTCATGAGTTTGATGTTGACAACGTTGACGGCGCCCATAGCGATCAGGTGGGCGACGTTGGCTGCACTGTAAGCGCTCTCGTCGGCGGCGACCGGAACGCGACTGTGCTGAGTGACGTAGCGCAGTCCCTCGTAGTCGTCTTTGGGCACAGGCTGCTCGAGAAGCAGCGGACGGATGTCGCGCTCGTCAAGGGCTTCCAGACAGAGAAGGGCCTCGGCGGGGGTGTAGCCCTGGTTGGCGTCCAGGGTCAGCCCCACGTTGGGCGCGGCCTCGCGTACGGCCTCGACGCGCGCGACGTCCTGGCGGATGTCGCTGCCGACCTTGATCTTGATGGTGCGAATGCCGCGTTCGACAGCGGCCCGCGCCAGCTCGTAAGCGTGCTCGGGATCGACCAGGGGGATGCTGATGTCGGTTTCGACTGCGTTGCCGGCTCCCCCAAAGAAGGCGTAAAGAGGTAGGCCGTAGGAGCGCGTCAGGGCGTCAAGAAGGGCCATTTCGAAGCCGGCGCAGACGGAGGATTGGCTGAAATAGAGGCTGCGTAAGAGGCGGGCCAGGCTGCGCCACTGGGCGGCGTCTTTGCCTTGCAGAAGAGCGGCGCAGCTATGGGCGGCAGCCAGGGCCGTGTTCTGGTCTTCGCCCAGGCTGGGCAGGAAGGGCGCGGCCTCTCCGTAGCCGACGCTGCCGTCTTCCAGCGTGATCGTGATGAGCACGTTGCGAGCCTCGCTGGTGCTGCCGGTTGCAATGGTGAATGGCTCCAGCAAGGGGATATTGAGCGGCTCAACGCTGATGGCGGCGATGGTGGTACGGCTGCTACGCTTGTGTTGGATGTGGACCATAGTCTCTCTCTGTCTCCTGGTTCTCTTCGCGGCGGGTTTGGGCGGACCTGGCCTCCGTCTGCTCTCGCTCTGGCGGGAGCACGGCCTGGACTGGATCTCATAGCCTGGCATGAGCAGGATATCAGTTAGAGCTGGAGCCGAGTGCGGTTGCGCTGCCGATCAGCGTGGCGCTCCAGGGCTAGCTCGATCAGTCGGTCGAGTAGCTGCTCGTAAGAGAGGCCGCTGGCCTGCCAGAGCTTGGGATACATGCTAATGGTGGTGAAGCCGGGCATGGTGTTGACCTCGTTGACGTAAAGCTGCCCGCTGGCCTTTTCCAGGAAGAAGTCGACGCGCGCCAGGCCGCTCAGATCGAGGGCGAGGAAGGCCTTGACGGCATAGTGGCGCACCAGCTCGGCGCTCTCCGGCGGCAGATCGGCAGGTATCACGATCTGTGAGCGGTTATCGATGTACTTGGAGCGATAGTCGTAGAATTCGTTGCTCGGAATGATCTCACCGACTACCGAGGCCAGTGGCTCGTCGTTGCCCAGCACGGCACACTCCAGCTCGCGGCAGTCGATGCCGCGCTCGACGATGATTTTGCCGTCATATTCGGCGGCCAGGGCGATAGCCTGCTCCAGCTCGGCGCGGTTGTGGGCTTTGCTGATGCCGACGCTGGAGCCGAGGTTGGCCGGCTTGACGAAAGAGGGATAGCCGAGTCGGGCCTCGATGGCGGCGACGATGGAAACGGGATCCCGTTCCCACTCGTGACGACGGTAAACCAGGTAGTCGACGATGGGCAGGCCGACGGCCTGGAAGATCATTTTCATTTTTTCTTTGTCCATGCCGAGAGCCGAGCCAAGGACGCCGCAGCCGACGTAAGGGACCCCAGCCATTTCAAGCAGGCCCTGCAGGGTGCCGTCTTCGCCATAGGTGCCGTGCAGGACTGGGAAGATAACGTCTAGCTGGCCGGCTGTGGCGACCTGCTCCGGCCTCTCTGGCTGGCTCAGTGGGACCAGGTGTCCCACTGTGGGGTCGCCAGGCAGGGTAACCGCCAGGCTCTCGCTGAGGCCCCCGCTTGTCTGCTCTCTTTCGGCGGCTAGCAGATGCTGAGGTCCGGCTCCCAGCAACCAGCGACCTTCCTGGGTGATGGCGATGGGGACGACCTCGTATTTGTTGGGGTCGAGGTGCTCGATGATGGAGGTGGCAGAGGCGATGGAGACTTCGTGTTCGCCTGAACGGCCACCAAAGATGACGCCGACGCGAAGCTTGTGCCTTCCTTGTTGCGGATGCTGCATGCTCTGCTCTCTCCTTCCTCTCTTCCCGTTTATTCTGGACTGATGGCCTGCCCGGCTGACCACAGGCCAAGCATGGTCTCCATAGCCATGCCGCGCGAGCCTTTGAGCAGGACCAGGTCGGCGGATTGGACCTCCGCGACGAGCAGGGCAGCCGCTGCGCGCTTGGCCTCTTCCAGGGAGGAACGGTCCCGCGGGTCGGCAGGGAAGTAGTGGGTGCGCTCCGCGGGCAGGCCGGCGGCCTGAGCGCCCTCGACATAGTAGCGAGCCTGGTCGCCGATGGCTACCACATAGTCAACCAGACTGCCCAGGGCCTCGCCGGCACGGCGGTGTTCACGCTCGGCGTGAGGACCTAGCTCGAAGATGTCGCCCAGCACGGCCCAGCGCCGCCCGCCGTTTTCAACGGGCGTGGCCTGCATGGCACGCGCGATGGCGATGATCGATTCGGCACTGGCATTGTAGCTGTCGTCGATAAGGGTACTGCCGTTTGGTCCTGGCTTGATTTCGCCGCGCCCTTTGACCGGTGCCAGCGACTCCAGTGCGGCCCGAATCTCGCTAAGGGGTAGGCCGGCGGCACAGCCAACCGCCGCCGCCGCGAGGGCGATGTAGATGCCATGGTCGCCAGGAATGTGCAGCTGCACCGGACAGCGCTCGCCGTGGTAGCTGAGCTGGAAATGCCGCCCGCGCAGTGGGTCACCGCCGTCGGGAATGGCTCGCACTTCGGCCTCCTCGGCTGTGCCATAGTAGACGACGCGGGCCTGGGTGCGGGCCGCCATGCCACGGACCCGCGGGTCGTCGTAGTTGAGAAAGGCTAGCCCGTCGGCTGGCAGGGCCTCGACAAGTTCGCCTTTGGCCTGGACGATGCCCTCGACCGATTTGAAGAATTCAAGGTGTGCGCTGCCGACGTTGGTAATTACTGACCAGTGCGGGCGGGCGATGGTTCTGCAGAGCCAGGCCAGCTCGCCAACCCACTGGGCCCCCATCTCCAGAACGGCGTAGCGGTGCTGTGGCTCTAATCGCAGCAACGTCAGAGGATAGCCGATCTCGTTGTTATACGAAGCGAAGGTTTTAAGGGTCGGCGCCTGCCGACTGAGAACGGTGGCGATGGCTTCTTTGGTGCTGGTTTTGCCATTGCTACCGGTGATGCCGATAAAGATGGTGCCATCTTGCCGCTGGGCGCGCTGGCGCGCAATGGCGTGGAGGGCCTGGAGGACGTCAGGGACCACGATCTGCAAGAAGGAAGAAGGAACGTCCTCGGCAGGTTGGCTGCAGAGAACGCCGCCAGCCCCTTTGCGGGCAACGTCCGGGATGAAGCGATGGCCATCGACATGCTGACCCTTGAGCGCGATGAACAGGTCTCCAGGCTCGATCTGGCGGCTATCGTGGTGGGCTGCCGGAAAAAGGCGCTCCGTTTCCGGGGAGGCCAGGCCGTAGAAGCGAGCGCTGTCGCCGCAGGCTTGACGGATGTCGCTAAGGGTAAACATAGAAGCTGCGTCCTCTCCTCTCTCTCCTCTGCCTGTGTCTCTTGGTAGCCTTCTCTCTCCAGGCCCGATCTGCAGGCTTGCGAGCCAGGGATTCTTGGGCCATTATACCATAGCCTCTGCCGGGCGAACACGCTCCCTCCTGGCAGTCGTCCAGGCGTCAGACCAGGTGATAGGCCAGGCGGGAAGGGAGGCGCCAGGATAGGTACCAGGACAGGCAGAGCTAGCTGGCCAGAGCCAGCGTCTCAGAGCGAAATGTGATAAGGTTAAGTTGAGGGCCAAAGCGAGAAAGCGAGGGACGCAAGTAGCCTGCCGTCTCGAATCATCTGGCTAGTCGAATGGAACCTGATGGAATGGAGGAAGAGCTTTGATGCGAGCAGTTGTGATCACTCGTCCTGGCGGTCCCGAGGTCCTTGCCGTGCGCGAGGTGCCGACGCCGGAGCCCCAGGGCGATCAGGTGCGTGTGCGCGTTCATGCTGCTGGCCTTAACCGTGCCGATTTGCTGCAGCGCGCGGGCGGCTATCCGGCGCCGCCCGATGTGCCCCCTGATATTCCCGGTCTAGAGTTCGCGGGAACTGTCGAGGCTCTGGGGCCACTGGCGCGTCGCTGGCGGCCAGGCCAGCGTGTGATGGGCCTGGCTGGCGGAGGGGCCCAGGCCGAGTACATTGTAGTTCATGAAGGATTATTAGTTGAGGTCCCAGACAATCTTGACTTTGAGCAGGCGGCTGCCATCCCCGAGGTCTTCATGACCGCTCACGATGCCCTCTTCACGCAGGCGGGCCTGCAGATGGGCGAGCGCGTTCTGATCCATGCTGCTGGCAGCGGCGTGGGCACGGCGGCCATTCAGCTTGCCCACGCTGTTGGGGCCACCACCTTCGGTACCGCACGAACGCCGGCCAAGCTGGAGCAGGCTCGTGGGCTGGGACTGGACCACGCCCTCGCTGCTCAGGATTTCGCTGCCGAGGTGCAGCGCCTGACTCAGGGCCAGGGCGTGCATGTGGTGCTGGACTTCGTTGGCTCTGCCTATCTGACCCAGAATATGGAGGCCCTGGCTCCCTGGGGCCGAATGGTCATTCTGGCCACGATGGGAGGGGCCCAGGCCGAGATCAATCTCGGGCTGCTGATGGCCAAACGCTTGCAGATCCGCGGCTCGACCTTGCGGGCCCGCAGCCTGGAGGAGAAGCTGGCGGTCACGCGCCGCTTTGCGACCTCGGTGCTTCCCTTGCTGGCGAGCGGCAAGGTCAGGCCGGTCGTCGAGCGTGTCTATCCGCTGGAGGAGATCGCCGAAGCTCACCGCTATATGGGCGAGAACCGGAACTTTGGAAAGCTAGTTCTCTCGCTCACGTAGCGCTGCTGGCCGTTGCGGCAGGGCTGCCTCTTTCCCTCTCTCCCTTCCTCCCGGTTGCTATCTCGATGCTACCGAAAGCGAGGGCTGGCGGGCGACCGGCGCCGCGCTCGTCCTCCTGACGGCCGTCGCCAGCCAGACCTGGGGCTGGTCAGTGCTTCGCCCCAGCCAGCCCGCCAGCCGGGGAGAAGGCCGGGACCGAGGCCCAGTCAGGGCAGGGTGGGCTTCTCCGATTGGCTGGAACCCTTGACCTGGGGGAGGCTGTCAGGCCGAGGTTTGCCGTTCGTCTTCGGGCGCCGGCTCCTCTGACTGGCGTTGGCGAATCAAGACCTTATCGACGCGCCGGCCATCCATATCGACCACTTCCAGCTCGAAGTTGCCCAGGGTAAGCCGGTCCCCCTCGTGAGGAATGCGGTCAAGATGGGCCTGGACCAGACCGGCAAGGCTGCTGTATTGGCCGCGCTCTTCCTCGGGAATGGGTGGCAGCCCGATCTGCTCACGAACCGTCTCGTAGCTCTCCAGGCCGTCGACCAGCCATGAGCCGTCTTCTCGCTGCACAATGCTGCGTTCTTCGTCCAGGTCGTACTCGTCCTGGATCTCGCCCACCAGCTCCTCTAGCAGGTCCTCCATTGTGACCAGGCCACTTACCTGGCTGTATTCGTCGATCACAATGGCGATCTGGGCTCGCTCTCGCTTGAAGCGGCGCAGCAAGTCATCCAGGTGTTGCTGCTCCAGGGCAAAGAGCGGTGTCCGTAGCAGACGCAGGTAGTCGCGGCTGTTGCTGCCGGTCAGCATGTAGAGCAGATCTTTCGCGTGCAGGATGCCAAGAATATTGTCGATCGTCTCCCGATAGACCGGCAGGCGGCTGTAGCCGCTCTCTCGGAAGAGCTGCGCAACCTCCTGGAGGGAGGCGCTGGCCTCGATAGCCACGATTTCGCTGCGGGGGCGCATCACCTCGCGCACCGTGCGGTCGGCGAAGTGCAGGGCGCGCCGAATGAATTCCTCTTCTTCGCGCTCGACGGCTCCGCTGGTGAAGCCTTCGTGGGTCAGATAGACGATATCCTCTTCGGTGACCTCGGGCTGGACCTCGCTGCGTTGGCCGAGGAGACGTAGCAGGAGGTTGGTGGAGAGCGTGAGCAGGCCCACAATGGGGCGGGCGATGCGCGAGAGCAGGGTCATGATCGGGGCAGCGGCACAGGCCACGCTCTCGGCATGTTGCAGAGCCAGGCGCTTGGGTGCCAGCTCACCGATCACGAGGGTGAAGTAGGTGATCAGCAGGACATCGATGGCCAGGGCCAGGCTGTCGGCATAGGCGCCAACAACGGGCAGAGTGCGCAGCCAGGCCGCCAGGGGAACGCTCAGACTGGCACCGCTGAAAGCCGCAGCCAGCGTGCTGATCAGCGTGATGCCTACCTGGACGGTGGCGAGAAAGCGGTCCGGTTCCTCGGCCAACTCCAGTGCCTGTCGGGCCTGTCTCTTCCCCGCCTCAGCCTGCTGCTGCAGCCTGCCACGTCGGGCTGACACCGTTGCGATTTCTGAGGCCGCAAAGAAGCCGTTGGCGACCATTAATAGAAAGATAACCAGCAGTTCGATGCCGAGTCTACCGGACATGCCTCCGCTCTCCTCTCTTCTCTCGTCTGTCCTTCTACCCCGCTGGGCGATCTCGCCGCCCTCGCTCGGGCACTATGCCCGCTGTGCCGGCTGGCTAGCTGGCTGCATGGATGGGGGAGGCTGAGAGCGCACCCTGTGGAACCATGCCTGCCGCGTTCGCCTGGCCGGTCTGCTGGCCTGGCCCTTTCCTCTCTCGGGCCAGTGGCAGCCGCGGCCAGTGCCTGGTAGGGGTAGTCTTTATTCTAACACGTCCGCCGCCCTAAAGGTGAGTGTCAGACGGGGGTCAGGTGGTAGTGGTGGGGGAAAGCCGCCGCCGCTCCGCCTGCCCGGCTCGGGCCACGCTCCCTTCACAGCGGTCGTGCTTATGGGCTATAATACCGGTGCAAGGGCTGACGACCAGGCGGCCCAACTGGGCATGCGGCGCAGTACCTGCGGTTTTCATTCAAGAGAGCATCACAGACAGCCTGGCCTGGGATTGTCGTCAACCAATGGCGCTGCTAGGGGAGCCGTTTCAGGCTGAGAGGGCGGCCATCGATGGATGGCTTGCCGACCCTGAAAACCTGATCTGGGTAATGCCAGCGGAGGGAAGCGGCGAGCGCATCCGCTCTCGGCGCTCGCAAGATGTATTCCAGCTCCGAGCGAGCCAGCGAGGGGGATGCCTATGAGCAAGCGACCCGCCTCGTTGCCCCAAAGCTGCCGCTTTCGGGCCTGCCTCGGAAGGGCCTCGGGCAGAAAGCGGCCTGGAGCAAGAGGCAGACGTGTGGTCTCTGGTTTCACTTTCCCCTCCTCTCTTCAGTGCTCAACGCTGTAGCTCTGTCCTCCAGATCTCCGCTCCAGTTCCCTGCCCGCGAGCGGCGGCCAGCTCGGCTTTCCCCTCAGCGCTGCAGCCTGCGTGCCTGGCTGCCGTGTAGAGCAGCGTTTTTTGCGTCATTGGAGCAATACGATGCAGTCTCCCAAATTGCGGCTTGAGGGGGTCACGCACAGCTACCGTACCGGCAGGCAGCGCGTGGAGGCCCTGGCCGGCATCGACCTGTTGGTCAACGAGGGCGAGTTTGTGACCATCATCGGACCGAGTGGCTGCGGGAAAAGTACCCTCTTCAACATTATTGCCGGCGTCGAGGAGCCGAGCGGCGGCACCATTATCCTTGACGGGCAGGTGAATGGCGACCGAGCTGGAAAAACGGGCTATATGCCACAGCAGCCGCTGCTCCTGCCCTGGCGTACCGTTGAGGAGAACGTGATGTTGGGCCTCGACATTCGCCGTATCCCGCGCAAGAGGGCGCAAGAGCAGGCGCGGGAACTGCTCAAGCGCTTTGGCCTGAGTGAGTTTGCCGACCACTATCCGGCCTCGCTCTCGGGGGGCATGAGCCAGCGCGTGGCCTTGCTGCGCACCGTCCTCTTTCACCCCTCCTTTCTCCTGCTCGACGAACCGTTTGGGGCCTTGGACGCTCTGACGCGCCTCTCCCTGCAGATGTGGCTGCAGGAGTTGTGGCGAAGTTTGCAGGCCAGCATTCTCTTTATCACCCATGATGTGCGCGAGGCCATCTTGCTCTCCGATCGCATCTACGTCTTCAGCGCCCGCCCGGCGCGGGTGCTGCGCGTCGTCGAGGTGGGGCTGCCACGTCCGCGGCGCCCCGAACAACTGGCCAGCGCTGAGGCCGCCAGCCTTGAACAGGAGTTAATTGGCTTGCTACTGAAGGAGCAGACGGCATGAATGGCAAGGGCCTGAGCATGTTGCGTAAGCTGGCCAGCTATGGACCGGCCATCATTCTGGCGACGCTTCTTCTAGTGATCTGGGAGAGCTATGTGCGTCTGGCCCATGTGAGTCCCTTTGTTCTGCCCACGCCAACGGCGATGCTGCTGGCATTGGCTGCCAATTGGGACCTTCTCTATGAGCATACTCTGCAGACGCTGGTCGAGACTCTGCTTGGCCTGGCTATCTCGGTGGTGCTGGGCCTGCTGATCGCTATTCTGCTCGATCTCTCCCCCTGGGTACGGCGGGCCCTCTACCCACTGCTGCTTACCTCGCAGACCATCCCGATGGTCGCGCTGGCGCCGCTGCTGCTGGTCTGGTTCGGCTATGGTCTGCTTCCCAAGATCCTGCTGGTGATCCTTTATTGCTTTTTCCCTATTGCCGTGGCCTGCGCCGACGGCCTGCTGAGCGTCGAGCCGGAGCTGATCAGGCTCCTGCGGAGTATGCGCGCTTCCCGCTGGCAGATCCTCTGGCTGGTGCGCTTGCCAGGGGCCTTGCCGGCCTTTTTCTCCGGTCTGCGCATTGCGGTCACCTACAGCGTAACGGGGGCCATTGTCGGCGAATATGTCGGGGCAGAAAAGGGCCTGGGCCTCTATATGGAGACCTCGGCCAACTCCTTCGCGATGGCCAACGTGCTGGCGGCAGTGCTGATTACCGTGGTCTTGACCATCCTGCTCTTTGGCCTGGTGGCCCTCTGCGAGCGCCTGGCCCTCCCCTGGTATTTTACCCAGGCTCGTACGCGGCGCTGAGGGACCCTGCTCTCGCTCTTCTCCTGCTTTATCTGCTTGAAAGGATATGTCGCCATGAGCAACAGAACACGTTTGACGTTAAGCATTGTGATCCCCATCCTGGTCATCGTGGTCGTCGTGGGGGCCTTTCTCTGGCAGCAGCACCTGACCAGTTCTGGCAGCGGCCTGGGACCGGCGGGCAGCGGTACGGCTCGCCCCCTGACGACCGTCAAGCTGGCGCTTGATTGGACGCCGAACACCAATCACACGGGCATTTATGTGGCGCTGGCCCAGGGTTGGTATGCCCAGGAGGGGATCAGACTGGAGATTCTCCCGTTTTCTTCAAATGTCTCACCCGATGTGCTGGTCAGTACTGGCAAAGCCGACGTGGGCATCAGCTCCACCGAGGGCGTGGTCACTGATGCAGCTCTCGACCAGCCGGTGGTCTCGATTGCAGCCATTATCCAACACAATACTTCGGCTCTGGTGACACTGGCCAAGTCCGGCTTGAAGCGCCCGCGCGACCTCGATGGCAAAGTCTATGCGGCCTTCGGGGCGCCCTATGAGACGGCAGTCGTCAGCGCTATCATCAGGCACGACGGCGGCAAGGGGGTCTTTCGCAGCGTTACTCTGGATGTCGATAGTATGCAGGCCCTGGAGAGCGGGCGGGTCGACTTCGTCTGGGTATTCGAGGGCTGGGAGGTCATTCAGGCTCAGCGCCAGGGGGTGCAGCTCAACGTCTTTCCTGTGACCAGCTATGGCATTCCCGATTACTATACCCCAACGCTGATTACGGGGCCACGTCAGATCAAGGAGGAGCCGGATGTGCTGAGGCGCTTCATGGCGGCGACGGCGCGCGGCTACGAGTATGCACGCCAGCATCCGCGTGAAGCGGCCCAGATGCTGCTCAAGGAGGCCCCCAAGGGTACCTTCCCTGATCCTGGCCTGGTCCTCGCCAGCCAGGAGTTCTTGAGTCCGCGCTACGCTGACCCGGGCCGCCAGTGGGGCTGGCAGGACTCCGCTCCCTGGCATGGCTATCCCCAGTTTATCTTGGATACCGGCCAGATCAAGAATAGCAGCGGCCAGGTAGTACGTTCGTTAAACTTCGACTCGCTCTATACCAACGCCTTCTTGCCGCACTGAGGAGGCGGCGCTGCGCGATACTACCACAGCCAGGGGGAGAGCTAGCTGCTTGCCTGCTCTCCCCCCTGAACTCTGGGCGGCTAGTCGTCGGAAAGGCTGCTCCTGGTTGAAGCAGGTAAGGAGGCAGGCAAGGCCCGAGCAGGTAGATACCTCAGCGCGCTCTCTTCGTTTCTTCTAATAGATGGATATCCTGCCGTGCTGGATCTGTCTGCTCGATAAGCTGCTCTAGCCTTGGTGTGAAGAACCACCATTATGCAAACATCCGACCAGTACATTTTTTGCCCGATATGTGGAGCCGCCAACAGCCAGGGAAGCCAGATCTGCCATGCTTGCCAGGCATCCCTCCCCTCCTCTGCTGCCCCGGTTAGCGATCCAGGAGCCTCACCAGCCTCTTCCGCGGCGAAGGACGAGCCGGATGCGGTCAGGCTCGAGCTGGATGCGGAGGGGGAGCCGGGCGAGGGCCGTTCCTTAGTGCCGCTCTGGCCCGGTATGGTCTTGCGGGAGCGCTATCATATTTTGCGCATCTTGGGACGCGGCGGCTCCGGCGCTGTCTATGAGGCCAGCGATCTGCACGAGGGCGAGCGCCGCGTCGCCATCAAAGAGATCGTGGCCTTTCACCTGGAGCCGCGTCTGGCCGCTGAAACAATGGCCTCCTTCTACAGGGAGGCCTCGCTGCTGGCGACCTTGCATCATCCCAGCCTGCCGGAAGTCTACGAGTATTTTACAGAGCAGGATTGCTGCTATCTGGTGATGGAATTTATCCAGGGCGAGACGCTTGAAACGCGTCTGGAGCGCAGCCAGGGGGGGCGTCTCCCTCCTGACGAGGCCCTGGAGATTGCTATTCAGCTCTGTACGGTACTCGAATATTTGCATTCGCGTCCCGTGCCGATCGTTTTCCGCGACTTGAAGCCGGCCAATATCATGCTTGATAGCGTCTCCGGCCGAGTCTGCTTGATTGACTTTGGCATTGCGCGACGCTTTAAGCCGGGCCAGAGCCGGGATACGCTGGCGCTCGGCTCGCCCGGCTATGCGGCTCCCGAGCAGTATGGCAGAACGCAGAGCACGCCCCAGGCCGACATCTATGGGCTGGGGGCCACGCTCCACCAGATGTTGACGGGAGTTGATCCCGCGGCGGCTCCGCTGCGCTTCGCTCCCCTGCGCTCCTTTGACCCGACGCTGCCTCTGGAGCTGGAAGAGCTGCTCAAACGCATGGTCGAGATCTCCCCGCAGAAACGGCCGGCCAGCGTAGCGGAGGTGCGGCGCCAGCTCGAGTCGATCCGCCATCGTCTGCCGCGCTCCCCGCGGGCCGGAAGTCGTAAACCGCGCCAGCGGCCAGCCCAGTCGCTGGAGAAAGGCCAGCGCGCGGCCAGACAGATCGCCGTTGCCAGACCGACGCCAGCCGTCGCCGGACCTGGTGCCACCGCTCACCCGTCCTCTGCCCTGTCACGCCGGCTTTTGCTCATCGCTGGCCCCTTTGTCCTGGGGGCGGTCGTAGGCATCTTCGGAGCGCGCGAGCTGGACCTGCCCCTGCTGCCGGCCTCGGCCAGCCTCCAGACCCCGACAGTCTTCGCCCGCTCGCCGGCGTCGAGTCTCCTCTCGCTCCCGCGCGTGACGGTCCGCCTGGCCCTGAGCTATACTGGCCATCAAGCCCCGGTGCGCGCCCTGGCCTTCTCCGGAGATGCCCAGTATCTGGCTTCAGGCGACCAGGCCCACGCGGTCCACGTCTGGGAACCGCTCTCCGGCGAGCTGCTCTTGCGCTACGATGATCATCGGGCCGCCATTACCTCCCTCGCCTGGCTTCCAGGAACCAGCATTCTGGCTTCCAGCAGCGAAGATGGCACCGTTCAGGTCTGGGATGTGGCTCAGCGACAGCGCCTGCTTGTCTATCGCGGCCACCGAGGAGGGGTGCGGGCTGTCAGAGGCAGCGCCTTGGGCCTGTTCGCGTCGGGGGGGGACGATGGCAGCATCCAGGTCTGGGAGGCCAGCACTGGCGCGCGCCGCTGGTTGCTCTTTGAGGGGAGTCGGGTGCCGGTCAATGCCCTGAGCTGGTCGCCCGCGATTACCACACTGGCCAGCGCCGATGAACAGGGCAACGTCCTCTTGTGGGACACGCGCAGCGCCAGCCTGAGCGCCCGTCATAGCGTGCTGGATGCCGTAAGTGGGCGGCCCGTGGCTCTGCTGGCGCTGGCCTGGTCGCCCAATGGCTCACAATTGGCTAGCGCCGGCGCCAATGGCCAGGTCGTTCTGATCAGCCTGGAAGGCAGCACCTTTCTTGGTGGCCAGCCTGTCTCGTCGTCGCCTTGCACAGCTCTGGCCTGGTCGCCCGATAGTCGCCTGCTGTTAGTGGGCAGCGGCAAGCAAGCCACGATCTGGCAGGCCAGTGCTACCGCCTATAGCCCCCTCTATACCTATGAAGAGGGCGCAGGGAGCGTGACGGCAGTGGATTGGTCGCCCGACGGCGGACTGCTGGCCTCCGCAGGGGGAAAGGTCGTGCGTATCTGGACCGTGAGCAGCAGCGGCTAGTCTCGGGAGAAAGTCAGCTTGCCGCTGACTGGCCGCGGGCTGGCGGTGAGGGCTGGCTCAGAGGAGGTCGCAGCGTGTATGGATGATCAGAAGCTGACCTCTGATCAGGGTCACGCTGGCCTCCGGCTGCGTCAGTTGGTTGCTGAGGCCACGGGGCCTCCCAAAGAAGAGCGTCTCCCCGTGAAGGGGGTAGTAAAGCCCCTGAGTAGAAACACCCTGCGCGTCGCCCGCCAGCGGCAGCAGCGAGACCAGGTCGCCCGTCTGACCACGGACCAGGGCCGTGCCCGGACCGCGCAGGAGCCAGCAGATAGATGGCCCATCGATCAGGCGCAGGGCCACCTGATCGTAGGCCGCCAGCAGCAGCACGTTGGCCAGCGCGTGATCGCAGCGCGTCCCTCCCAAGGCCCCCAGGATAGTCACCGCTGTCGCCCCCTGCTCGATAGCGTACTGGAGGGCCAGCTCGCTATCGGTCTCGTTCTTCTCGACAGGCGCGCGCAGCAAACGACAGCCAGCAGCCTCCAGTTGAGCCACCAGGGCTGGGGCGAGCGAATCCAGGTCTCCCAGGACAGCCGCTGGCGACCTCCCCAGGCGAATGGCACTCTCTGCACCGCCATCTGCCGCCAGAATCAGGTCCGCCTGGCGCAGCGCATCCTCAACCAGAACGCTCGGACGCAGCGCGCCACCAGCAAAGATCACCACGTGCATTCCAAGGCTCCGCTCCTTTCTCCGCGCTTCCTGCCCTCGCCTGATGGCCTCGCCGCGAGCGGGTCCTGTCCCTCCCTTCGCCGCGACCCGGCACGGGCGGGCGGCCTGGAGCAAGGCAGGTCTGGACTGGAATGCATTGTAGCATCTCGCCACCGGAGCAAACGAGGGCCAGGGGCCAGAAAGGGGCAGAGACGTGCAATGCGGCGCATAATGACGTACAATGGCCCTGGTTGGCTGGAAGGCTCGCGGCGGTTCACTCGCAGTGTTTCTCTCCTCAGCGAGAGAGGGGTCGCCTTCTCTTACCGCTGACTCGCCAGCTTGCCGACCAGCCAGCGCGTGGCTCTCTTGGAGAGTTGTCCGTTCTACAGGTGGACGTTTTCACTTCGCCACGTGGGGGAAGAAAGAAGCGATGCTTTCCACGCAAGCGATACCACAATCATGGGGACGCTATCCGCGCGTCAAGCCGGCGCGCGTCGTACCGATCTACTGGCGCGATCAACTGCCCGATCTGCAGGCTCTGCCTGGGCCATTGCTGGCCTACGGCTATGGTCGCAGCTACGGCGATAGCTGCCTGAACGAGAACGGGACGGTGCTGGCCGTCAGCCACCTGCGGCGTTTTCTGGCTTTTGATGAGGAACAGGGTGTGCTGCGCTGCGAGGCTGGGGTCTCGCTGGCCGAGATTCTGGAACTGATCGTGCCTCGGGGCTGGTTCCTGCCCGTCTCACCAGGCACCAAGTTTGTCTCGGTCGGTGGCGCTATTGCCAACGATATTCACGGCAAGAATCATCATAGGGCGGGAACCTTTGGCTGCCACGTCACACGCTTCGAGCTGCTGCGCTCCACTGGCGAGCACCTGATCTGCTCGCCAACTGAGAATCGCGAGTTGTTCGAGGCCACCATCGGAGGCCTCGGCCTGACGGGCTTGATCCTCTGGGCCGAGTTCCGCTTGAAGCGCATCCATAATCCCTATATCGATATGGAGCGCATCCGCTACGATTCGCTCGATGAATTTATGGAACTGTGCGCCGAATCCGACGAACAGTATGAGTACACGGTGGCCTGGGTCGATTGCCTGGCGAGCGGCAATAAGCTCGGACGCGGCATCTTTATGCGGGGCAACCACAATCAGTCGCCCGAGTATGGGCAGAAGTCGCTGCCGCGCAAGCTGCCCCTGGCGGTCCCGATCGATCTGCCCTCCTTTACCCTGAATACCCTGACGCTGAAAGCCTTCAATACGCTCTACGATCATTCACAGCTCCAGAAACGTGTCTTTAAAGTAGTACCCTATGAGCCTTTCTTCTATCCTCTAGATTCTATCCATAACTGGAACCGTATGTATGGTAGGCGCGGCTTCTTCCAGTATCAGTGCGTGGTGCCCTACGATCAGGGCTACGATGTGATGAAGGAGATTCTGCAGCGCATCAGTCGCTCGGGTCAAGGCTCGTTCCTGGCGGTTCTCAAGAAGTTCGGCGATGTACGCTCGCCTGGTTGGCTCTCCTTCCCGCGTCCGGGGCTGACCCTGGCGCTGGATTTCGCCAATCAAGGGCCGAAGACGCTGCGCCTCTTTGACGAGCTGGACGCCCTGGTGCGCGAGAGCGGGGGGGCGCTCTATCCGGCCAAGGATGCCCGTATGCACGGTGAGGACTTCAAGCGCTTCTTCCCGCGCTGGCAGGAATTTATGCGCTATGTCGATCCGAAGTTCTCGTCCAGTTTCTGGCGACGTATGGCCCTGGTTCCTTCGCGGGAGCAGTCTGCCACGGTAGAGGTTTGAGTATGGTGTTGCAGAAAGTTGTGATTGTAGGCGCGACCTCGGCCATCGCCTACGAGGCGGCGAAGTGCATGGCGGCCCAGGGGGCCGAGCTATTCCTGGTTGGGCGCAACCCGGAAAAGCTGACGACGATTGCCGCCGATCTGCAGGTGCGTGGGGCCAGGCGCGTTGAAACCTTCCTTCTGGATGTCAACGAGGTGGCGCGCCATCAGGAGATGCTCGACGCCGCGGTGGCGGCCTTCGGCTGGCTGGATGGAATGCTGATCGCTCATGGCACTCTCGGCGATCAGCGCAAGTGTGAGCTGAGCGTTGAGGAGACGCTGCGTGAGTTCCAGACCAATGCCCTCAGCGTGATCGCCCTGCTCACTCTGGCGGCCAACTATTTTGAGCAACGCGGGCGGGGCTGCCTGGCGGTGCTCTCCTCGGTGGCCGGCGATCGCGGGCGTCCGAGCAACTATGTCTATGGGTCCGCCAAGGGGGCGGTCTCGCTCTTTCTCCAGGGCTTGCGGGCGCGCCTGGCCAGGCACGGCGTGGCCGTAGTGACCATCAAGCCGGGCCTGGTCGATACGCCGATGACCGCTCATTTGCGCAAGGGCTTGCTCTTCTCTAGCGCGCGCCGCGTCGGACGCGGCGTCTATCGCGCCATGTTGCAGGGCCGTCCGGTGGTCTATTTGCCCGGCTACTGGCGCCTGGTGATGCTGGTAATCCGCCTGATTCCCGAGCGCATCTTTCAGCGCCTGTCGCTCTAGCCAGGCTCAGCTCAGGGCAGAGGCTGGTAGGTAGTCTTGCCGTCAGGGCCGATCTCCAGGAGATAAAGGGGGCGTCCGGGAAAAGCGCGGCGCAGGCGGGCAAACTGCTCCGGCTCGCTGGCTTCAGCATAGATGATGTCCCCTTGCTCCAGGATAGGTTCGTTGAGGGAGAAAAGGACGTAATCGTAAAGGGCCTGGTCGCCAGTGACAACGATGGCATGATGGAGCGGCGGTTGGTAAATGGCCTGCAGATCGATCTGCGTTCCGGCTGGCAGCCCGCTATAGTCATGATAGAGGCTGATCTGGCGCGGCGTGTAGTACAGGAGGTTGCAGGCTAGCAGGCCCAGGAAGAGCAGGATGGTCAGCGGATAACGCCCTGCTGCTGAGAGGACCAGGGACCATCTGACGGTCGGCGCGCTCCTGGCTGAACTCTCTGACTCCTGCCCGCCCCTTCTGGCGGCCAACCAGGGCTTCAGCGCCGAGCGAACGGACTCCGCGGCGGCCCGCTCGCTTCGGGCCAGCGTCACCAGGCCGCGGGCGCTGAGCGGGAGCAGGAACAGCAGCGTCTCGTAGAGATAGCGCGGTCCCAGGTAGATGCCGTGGTAAAAGTAGCCAACGAAGGCCAGCGCGATGGCTGCCGTTCCGGCCAGCAAGAGCCAGTCCGTGGCGCGGCTCTGGCCGCTGACAAAGGGCAGCAGCGGCAGAGCCAGCGTCAGATAGAAGGGCCAGCCGAAGAGATCGATGGCCAGGATAGTCAGCAGCTCGTCGAGGTTGACCAGACCGGCGGCCAGAGTGTGAGCGCCGTAGAAGCCGATGCCCTGGCCGAAGCCCCAGCGATCGCCGGCAAAGAAAAGCTCGCGTGGCGAGGTTAGGGGGTGCCCCGTCAGGGCCAGATTAAATAAGAGATCCAGAATCATGAACAGCGAAAGAATCAGGCCCGCGACCACCAGTGCTCGCAGCCAGGGCGTTGGCCAGCGATGCTGGCGGCGCCAGCTTGCCAACAGGACAGCGCCGCTAAGCATGACGATGTAGAGCAGCGCCACCTGCTCGCGTGTCAGGTAGGCCAGGCCGAAGCAGAGGGCCGCCAGGGGCATTCCCCACAGCTTGCCATCCTGCTGGAAGCGGAGCAGCGACCAGAACCCCCAGACAAGATAGAAGAGCGTGACGGTGTGGCTGAGGTAGGAGGCCGCCAGGTAACTGTAGAATGGCGAGAGTACTCCCAGGAGAACGGCCAGCGTGGCAACGGTGCGGTCGTAGAGGCGGGCAGCTATCAGACCGATCCCCAGCAGGGCCAGCGTTCCCAGCACCGGCTCGACGGCGTAGGGGAGGCCCAGCCAGAAGCCGGGCACCAGCGTGAGCGCCGTGCCGGGTGGATACTGAGCGAACCAGCGACCATCAAACTGAACCATGAAGGGGCCGGGAAAGAGATCGGGCGTTGGAGGAAGAGGCACGGCCAGCCGTCCTTGAGCGTACATTTTGGCGGCAAAAACATAGGCTGCCGCATCGTAAATATGGGGCTGGCCATGATATTCGACCCGCGCGATCCAGAGCGTGTAGCCTAAAGATGCCATCAATGCTAGCAGCGCCAAGGGGTGCAGTGCCGTCGTCAAAGCCTGCCACCAGTCTGCAAGGAACCCAGGCAGCCGCCGACCGCCTCTTGGGTTTCTTTCTCCGCTGCGCCGGGGCTGCCACCGTCCCAAAACCCTCGCGGAGTCGCTGGGGCCAGCGCCGGTCTGGCACCTGAGAGCCAGACCGGCCAGGGTCAGCCTCTGGCGTGTGAAGAGACAGAGGCTGGTCAGTGTCCCTGTGAGCAGCAGCATCAGGAGGAGCAGGCTGGTTGCCCAGAGCAGGGAGCGCACCAGAGTATCAATGACCTCGGCCCCGAAGGGAGCGGCGTCGAGCGGGAAAAAGGTAGTGCTCGCAGGCTGCCCTATCCCCGTTTCCCGTTGAGAGTGCAGCTCGGGGGTAAGCCAGGTCAGCTCGAGGCTGCGGTCGTTACGATCCAGCGTGATCTGCAGGAGGCCACCGGCGGCAGTCAACAGGAGCAGCGAGCGAGGCGTTTCTGGTCGCTGCAGCTCGAGGTGCAGGCGCAGGTACGTGCTCGCAGGCAAGCTCACAGTGGTTGCGGGAGTGGGCCAGGCTATGCTCCGGATCAGGCGATCGTTGCTCCAGATCTGCAGATTGCGCCAGCGGCTGCTGCCGTCCAGATCGCGCATCCAGCTCTGAAAGCGGTAGTACCACCAGGAAGAGATGCTATGCATATAGGAGGGGTCGAGCGTAAAGTTGTTGGTACTATCGCTACCGTCGATCTGGTACTCATGGAGAGCCGGATCCTGAGCTGGAAAACGGAGCTGGATCACGGGGCTGAGCTGGCCCAGTGTAAGGCGCTGGCTGCCCACGAAGAGGGTAGTTGTTCCTTTTTGGCTCACCACCTCTACGGGCAAAGCAACCTGATAGCAGCAGGCATCGGCTCCCAGCAAGAGCAGCAACAGCCCGCCGAGCAGCCAACAGCGCCACAACCAGCGTCTGCCTGGCCGCACCTGCTCTGCGTCTGACCTGATGCGTGTGCTACGGGGCGCCCGCCTCATCTTCTCTCCTGTCCCAAGGGCCGGCGGGTACGTGCGGCTGCATCAGGGAGGCTCTTCAGGCTCAGGCTCTCTGGCCTCGTGCGAGGCCCACTCTCGGCCTCTGCCCCTACAGGAACCGCAACCACCTTCTTCCTCCAGAGTGTGCCCAGGGGAGAAAAACGCTCCTGGCGCGCGTCTGGCGCTCTTCCACCGCCAGCCGACTCGCTTCTTGCCCGACATTCATGATGAGACCTGTCTGCGCCGCTCCTGCTGGCGCAAGGCTTCGTAGAGCACGATACTTCCAGCGACAGCCGCGTTTAGCGATTCAATGCGCCCGCGCATGGGGATGCTGACAAGCAGATCGCAGTGTTCACGTACCAGGCGGCGCAAGCCTTTCGCCTCGCTGCCCACCACCAGGGCCAGCGGTCCCGTCAGATCGACCTCGGTATAGCGCTTTTGGGCTGTGGCGTCCAGGCCGATCACCCAGACATTTTGCTGCTTCAGGAACTCGATGCAGCGCGTCAGGTTGGTCTCGCGAGCGATCAGCAGATGCTCGGTGGCTCCGGCGGATGTCTTGACCACGGCAGGCGTGATTTCGGCGGCGCGATGCTCTGGAATAACAACCCCGTGGACGCCGGCGGCCTCGGCAGTGCGCAGCAAGGAACCCAGATTAGTAACGTCCTGCAGCGCGTCCAGGATCAGCAAGAAAGGATCTTCGCGGCGCTCTGCGGCGCAGGCCAGAATCTCATCGAGGCTGACATAGCGCCGCGATTCGACCACCGCAATGCAGCCCTGGTGGACAGCGCCGTTGCTTAACTGGTCGAGGCGCGTGCGGGGCAACGTCTCGATCGGGATCGAACGTCGCTGAGCCTCCTCGACAATGGCCCGTAGAGCTGGTGCCTCGCGCAGCCCCTCAGCCAGGAGCAGGCGTCTCACCCGGCGTGGCGAGCGCAGCGTTTCCAAGACCGGATTGCGGCCCCAGACGTAATCGGGCATGGTACTTCCTCAGCAGACGAAGGCTAACGAAACTGGATTGGTGATCGGAGCAGACCAACAACGGTCCAGGCGAGCAGGTCGCAGGGCCGCCGAAGGAAGCGACAAGACCAGGGCAGATCAGGCCGGACCAGCAAGAAAAAGGGACAGCCCGTGACCATCGAAGAGATGACGAAGGAAGCAAGCAGGCCGTCCTCCACTTTAGGACTGGGTATCTTCCTTGTGCTCCACGAACGCTGGCGATGGCGCCACGGCGGGAGCCTCTGCGACCTCGGGCAGAGCACTGAACAGGCCGGCAACCAGCTCGCGCACCGGAGCAAAGCTGCGACGATGGTGTGGACTAACCCCGTAGCGACGCAGAGCGGCGAGGTGGGCCTCCGTCCCATAGCCCTTATGGCGGTCGAAGCCATAGACCGGAAACTCCTCGTGGAGGCGCTCCATCAGGTGGTCGCGCGTTACCTTGGCGATCACCGAGGCAGCGGCGATAGAGAGACAGCGCGCATCGCCTTTGATCAAAGGTCGCTGCGGCAAGGCCACGCCAGGCAAGGTCAGAGCATCCAGCAGCAGGGCCTCGGGCCGCACCTGCAACTGCGCCAGGGCTTCGCGCATAGCCCAGCGGGTAGCTTCCAAAATATTGCGCTCGTCGATCAGTTCCACCGGAGCGATGCCTACCCCCACAGCCAGCGCTTGCTGTTGAATCACGCCATACATCCGCTCGCGCTGGACGGGAGTCATCTGTTTCGAATCGCGTACCTTTGTCAGCAGGAGCAGTGCGGAAGGATCCTGATCGGGTCCGGTGGCTTCAGGTACCGCGGGTCTTTGCCGGGCCAGCCGCTCGACAGGGAGAATCACAGCGGCAGCTACCACTGGGCCTGCCAGGCAGCCACGGCCAGCCTCGTCAAGTCCAGCGATAAAGCGATACCCCTGAGCAAGCAGCGCCAGCTCTTCCTCTAAGGTTGGCTCCATCTCCTTCCTCTGCCGCCGCGGTCTCGGGCCTGTGCTTCTCCTTTCTTCTCCACATGCTCGGAACGGGAGGCTCAGCCGCTAGCTGGCTCGTTGATCGGCTGGCGAAAGGGCGACCGACCGCTCTGCTCCCGTTCGGTCAGAGCTGCTGGCCTGGCTCGGCTCAGCTCAGCTCAGCTGGAGGCCCTGGTCCACCCACCAGACCAGGTCAAGCGGATGACGAAAAGAGAGAGCAAAGGAGAAACAAGGAAGCGTCTCAAGACAAGCTGGAGAAGGCAGCCCGCGAGGGGGGAGAGCTTGACTTTACTACTCCTCGCCCCCGCGCTCCTGAGCCTGAGCCTCGCGCGCCGCCGCTGCCGCTTCCCTGGCCGCAATCTCGGCCTTGCGCATTGGGCGAAGCTCCTTCAGGCGGGCCGACTTACCGGAGCGCTCGCGCAGATAATAGAGCTGCTTACGGCGCACCCGCGCATGACGGAGCACTTCAATCTTCTCGAGGCGGGGCGAATGCAGCAGAAACGTGCGCTCCACACCGATCCCGTGTGCGGCGATGCGGCGCACCGTGAACGTCCGACTGACGCCGCCGCCATGCAAGCGAATCACCACGCCCTCGAAGGGCTGGACGCGCTCGTCCTTCCCCTCGCCGACGCGCACAAGCAAACGGACCGTATCGCCAGACTTGATCTCTGGCAGATCCTTACGCAACTGCGAGCGCTCCACTGCTTCCAGCAGTGCGCGCCCAGCGGGCTTTGGAATCTCCTGTTTCTCGGCCATATTCCCAGAAACCTCCACTCCGCTCTCTTACGCCACCAGAGCTGGACCAGGGACAGCCCTTTGCTGGACATCCTTCTCGCCTGTGGTTCCCCGCAGCGCAGTCCCAGCGAGGGCCACCGCGCTCCGCGCGGCCACCAGGGAGCAGGGCAGCGCCCTCCGGCTGATGTGATTTCTCATTCTGGTAGCGTCTGGATGGACGGATTGAGACGAAACCGACGCAGGTAGCAACAAGCCGGCTTCCGACGAACCGGCTCCTTGCGCTGCTCTCCGTTGTAGTCAAAACCACCGTGGTCGGCGAAAAGCCAGAAAACCCATCTTCTGCGTGCTCCGGGCCTGCCTACGCCTCTGCGTCCCAGGCAGTGCCGATGGGGAACTGGCTCCTCACCTAGCTACCGACCTGAGCCTGCTGAGGGGAGCTAGAAGCTTTCGCGTTGTTGAAGAGCTTCATCAAGCGCGACTTACGGCGCGCGGCATTGTTGGGATGCAGCACCCCTTTCTTCACCGCGCGATCCAGCGTACTGATGGCATTGCGCACCGCCGCCTCAGCATCAAGGCCATTAGCAATCGCCAGGCGAGCCTTTTTGATCGCCGTCTTAACCGACGACTTCACGCTGCGGTTGTACAGACGCCGCTTGCGTTCCTGGCGCAGGCGTTTCTTGGCAGACTTTGTATTGGGCATAGAAGCTTATCGAACCTCCCCGCTCCTTAGCGATAATCGCATGACAGCTGCTCGTTGGCGCCTTTCACTCACACGACGAGGGCCTCGCTGCTGGCCTTGGCAGCTCGCCCGTTATTATTCTAGCTCTCCTTGAGGAGTGCTCCTCGGCGGTGGGATCCAGCGCGGGTGGCGCCCTACAGCGCAGTCACCCCAACGAGGCGCCGACGCTCTGGCTGTCTGACTTGCTTACTGGAGGTTGAGCCTCGTCGGTCAAACCGGCTCCAAGCTGGCCGGTCCGCATGGCACTGGGCCTGCTTCCGTCCTCACCAGGCGGCGCCTCTCTGGCGGCTGCTTGCTGTCTACGCTACGGATCAACTGGCTGGTGCTGACTTGATTGTCTGATTCGTGCAAGCAAGATAAGACCGGCGCATTGGGCGCCGGATTGGGTGAGTGCTCAAGGATTGTAACATAGCCGGCGCTGGTTGTCAAACGCTCTTTGCGCCTTGTCCGTCATCCTTCCCTCTGCCGCCACGAGTTGGACGGAAGAAAGAAAGAGAGCAAGCAGAGGGGATAGAGCCGGGGACTGCCTGCCATCCCGGCAGACCAGACAAGCGGCGGGGAAGAGGGACCCTAAGCAGGGTCCCTCCCCCTTCTCTGCAGGCAGCCAGACCCTCAATGCTGAGTCGCGCCGCAGGGGCTAGTAGATGATGAGCGGCGTCCCGTAAGTCGTATGGTTATAGAGCCAGCCAGCCTCATCCGTTGGCATATTGATGCAGCCGTGGCTACCGTTGCCGGCAAACTCCTCATCACCACCGCTATCGTAGTGCGGGAATTCCGTGCCTGGACCATAGTCGGCGCGCCACCAGCTATCGTGAATAAAGTAGCCATCGCTGCGATAGGCCATAGCGTAGTTGATCTTGGTGTCGGGATACCAGAAGGCCGACCCTTTCGGCTCGCTCGACTTAAAGACGGTCGGCGATTCCCGATCGAAGATATGGTAGATCCCCGGTGGAGAGGGCCGCATATACTGGCCCGTAGTGACATAGAAGGCGCGCACCAGTTGTCCATTGTTATAGAGGCGCAGGACCTGTTCCACCAGCGAAACCACCATCACCTCGCCCTGCATCAAGCCGAAGTGGGCCATCAGCTGCAAATCGCTGTTATGAGGTTGATTGTAAGCTGTCTGGTCGTTGTAATCGGCCTCCATCGCTTGCAGCAGCCTCATGCTGCGGTTGATAAAATCGATGGCTGTCTGGTAGTCGTCGATGCTCTGGGCGGTCTGTACCAGATAGTCGGCGTCCGAGCCGATCCCTTGATCCATATATTCAAAGTCCAGCTCGTAGCCGTGGTACTTGTGGGCAGCTCCCCAGCTCTTGACCTCATCGTGGAACTGCTGAAGCAAGTAGTTGGCCTTGCCGCGATAGACCACGAGCCGGACGGAGGCGATATCGTTATCGATCTGCGAAGAGACCTGCAGATAGTCCCCGATGCTCTGAGCCTGGTCGAGGGCCTGCTGATCGGCAGAGAGGCGCTGTTGGAAGCTGGCCACGTCCTGGCCATATTGCTGGGCCTGGGCGATATAGTCGCTGAACTGCTTCAGCTTGGCCGCCCCCACATAGGGAATAGCCTGGGTTGAAAGAACCACGGCTTGCGTGAACTGGGCGTTGACCCTGTTGATCAGTCCCTCGAAGTCCGTAGGAGTCTGCGCGGCCTGAAAACTCTGCTGATCGGCCTGGCGCAGTTGCTTGAGGGCCGTGGTGTCCAGGCGTGAAGACTGGAGTTGGGCGATGAGCTGGTCAAGAGCCTGCAATTGATTGGCTGCCGTCTCCATCAGGCGCAGAGCTTGCGTATCCTGGCGAGCCTGCGCGCTGATCTGCTGGTAGTCGCGGGGCAGCCTGGCATGAGTGAAAGAGGCTTGCAGCTTTGTCAGACGGCTCTGAAATGGCTGAGCCTCGCTGAAACCCTGAGCCTGGCGTTCGGAAAGCACGCTGGCGTAAGTTTGCAGATCTTGCCAGGCCTGATAGTCAAATTCGTCGGTGACCTGGGCGGTCAGCCCTTCAACCTGAGTGCACAGTAGCTGATAACGTTGGGTCAAATTTTGATAGTACTCGATCGCTAGCTGATCGTTAAAAGGGTTCAGAGGAGCCCGGCTGCTGGCTAGCTGGACCTCTTGATTCTCAACAGAATCTAGCAAGCTCTCGGGAACACCTGCGCTGCGTGCCTGCGCGATCAGGGCATCGAGCCTGGCCTTGGCCTGATTTGCCGCCTGCTGCTGCGCCGTATTCCCCGAGCAGGCACTTAGTATAAAAAGAAAAAGAAAGAGACTGAGTATAAGCGAGCTTTGCCAGAAGCGCCGCCGCGCTTTCCTCTCTGCAAGTTTCATTCCAGAGCAGCCTCCTGCTTTTTAAGGCGCAAAGTAAAGAGATAAATAGGAATAGATCATTTTCCTTACTAAGGATAACGCTTTTTGGCGAGCGGAAGGCTCCCGACCCCAAAAAGTAACAGGGACAGGAAAGGCGAGGCCAGGCAGAGCTGGGGCGTAGCGAGTGCCTGTCTGACCCGCCTTCTCCTTGAGCTTGCTGGCCGCTTCGCCTGGCTGCAGGACCCTTCAGGCCAGGGCCTGCTCCAGGTCGGCGAGCAGGTCATCGCCGTCTTCGATGCCGACCGAGAGGCGAAGCAGCGTGTCGGTGATGCCGCGGGCCTCGCGCACCTCGCGGGGAATGGAGCCGTGGGTCATGCTGGCGGGATGGCACACGAGGGACTCGATCCCTCCCAGGCTTTCGGCCAGAGTAAAGACCTGGAAGCGGCGCACGAGGCGATCGATATCGGCGAGTGTTCCCCTGAGCTGGAACGAGACCATGCCTCCGGGACCGCGCATCTGGCGCTCGGCCAGAGCGTGGTCGGGGTGTTCCTTCAGCCCGGGATAGTAGACGCGCTCGACGCGCGGATGCCCGGCCAGAAACTGGGCCAGGCGTGAGGCATTGGTCTGGTGCTGTTGCATGCGCACGGCCAGCGTCTTGAGTCCTCGCAGGGTCAGCCAACAGTCGAACGGCGAAGGGACGCCGCCGGCGGCGTTCTGATAGAATTTGATCTGCTGATAGACCTCTGCGTTATTGGTGATCACGGCGCCGCCGATGACATCGCTGTGTCCATTGAGGTATTTGGTGGTGCTGTGGACCACGATGTCGGCCCCCAACCTCAGCGGTTGCTGCAGGTAGGGTGTGGCGAAGGTATTGTCGACAACCAGCAGCAGATTGTGAGCATGGGCCACTGCGGCGATCGCCGCAATATCAACGAGGCGCAGCAAAGGATTGGTGGGACTCTCCAGCCAGATGAGCCGCGTTGTCGGGCGAATGAGCTGGACATAGCTCTCAGGCTCGCTGCCCAGGGGAACGTAGTCGCAGCTAATCTGATAGCGGCGTAAAATACGCTCAAAAAAGCGATAGGTACCGCCGTAGAGATCATCGCAGGCGATCAGGTGATCGCCCGCGCTCAGCAAGCTCAGCACGGCGCTCTCTGCGGCCATCCCCGAGGCAAAAGCCAGGCCGTAGTCTCCCTCCTCCAGAGCGGCCAGGCAGGTCTCCAGGGCCTGGCGCGTCGGATTGCCCGTACGCGAGTACTCGAAGCCTTTGTGTCCGCCCAGTCCCTCCTGAGCGTAAGTAGAGGTTTGAAAGATGGGTGGCATGATGGCGCCGGTCGAGGGATCAGGTTCCTGACCGGCGTGAATCGCCCGCGTTGCAAATCTCATGGCAGCGCTCCTTATTCCTGTAGTCTAGTCTCCCCGGCCTGCCCGAGGATTGTTCATCATGGTACCGCTTCCTCTGGTGGTTTGGCCAGTCCCTCTCTACCAGAGCGGTCCGCTCTGGCCAGCTTACTGCACTGCCTGGTCGGCTGATAGGTTGGCTGACTGACTGGCCGGTGAACATTGACCTCGGGGGTCCTGGCGCGGTACCATACAACAGAGAGCAGAGAAGAGAGGCGGGTTCCAGGCCAGCCTGTGACGCGCATCTGCCCGCTCAAGTTGAGTGCTCCCCTGGGGCGGCGCTGGCCGGGGCTGCTCTTTCCACACTGTGCTGCGCTACGGTTCGCTTCGGCACCGCGGACGTTAGGCAACATGCTCAGGCACTAGTAAGGAGGTCTCTTGGATGACGTTCCCGTTTTCGACCGGCGCTGACTTAGCCGTAGGAGGAGGAGGAAGGGCTGAGGAACCAGCGCGGCCCAAAGCGGAGGTGGGTGTCGTGCTGGTGCACGGCCTCAATGGCAGCCGCTATGACATGCAAGAGCTGGAAATCTATCTGAGAGCGCGGGGCCTGCAGGTCGTCAATCTGCTCCTGCCCGGGCATGGGGAAGAGGAGGCCAACCAGTTAGTCGAGGTGAGCTGGAGAGACTGGGTGGAGGCAGTGCGCTCGGAAGTGCAGGCCCTCAAGCGCCGCTGCTCGGCGGTATTTCTGGTAGGTCACTCCCTGGGCGGGGCCCTGGTGCTCTATGTGGCTGCTCAGGAGGCCGTCGATGGTGTCGTGGCCATGTGTGCGCCACTCCATCTCTATTCCTGGACCTTGCCCTTTATCCGTCTGGCGCGCCGCGTCATGCCCCGTATCCGCTGGGCCTGGGAAGATATTCGTGATCCGGCCGCCCGCTATGCCTACAGTCGTCAGCGCTTCAAGCAGAGCTACCAGTGGCGTGTGCTGGTGGCCATCGAGAACTTGATGGAATTCCTGCCCCACCTGCGGCAGGCCCTGCCGACGGTAACAGCCCCAACCCTCATCATGGTGGCCCGCCACGATCATGTGGTGCCTCCTCGCGATGGCCAGGCCATCTACCATCAGATCAGCTCACCTGAGAAATACCTGGTGACCTTTCATCGCTCCTACCATCTCATTACCAAGGACTACGACCGCGAGGAGGTCTTTGAGAAGACAGCCCTCTTTATCCACGAGCAGGCTCGCAAGCGGGGGATAAGTGTTCAGGGCGAGAGCCATCAGCGGGCCTGGCAGCAGGCCGGCACTCCTTTTGATGCACCGCCCGTCGTGAGCCTCCAGACGCGCTGCTGGCGCTGGTGCCAGCAACAGTGGCAGCTCTCAAGTATGCGCGCAGCCCAGTTCGCCCAATGCTTCACATCCTGGGCCTCTCTCGTGTATACTCAGACGGCAAAGAGATTGAAGCCATGACGCGAGGCGACGACTAGCATTGGCTCATCAGGTGAGTGATCCACCGCGTGCTCCAGCCGGCTCTGCTCCCGGGTCCCAGAGCCGCTATGTGCACCTGTCGAAAATCGGCGTGCTGGCCATGTTGAGCCTGATCGGGCTGCTGCTGGCCTGTTTCAACGGCCTGCTCATCTATGGCCTGACCCCCCAGGCTCAGCAAGCGGCTGCCCGCTCGGCGACTGCAACCGTGCGTGCCCTTGAAACCCGTGTTGCTTCTCCAATCGTGTTTACCCCGACTCCGACGCCCAATCCTTCGGCGACTCCGACGCCTAATCCGCCGATTTTCTGGCCCAATAACAGCATATCCAGCGCTGCCCTGCAGCTACCAGAAGGTCACTATTTGCTCTACGAGCAACCCTACAATCCCAATCTTCCCAGTAACCCTAAAAACAGTCATAACCCTAACAGTCAACAGGGCAACCTCTTCCTGGCCCCTTTGGGCGGGCAGCCAGAAGTCCTGACTGCTCCGGGCTACATCTACAATCAGGCAGTGCGGCCCGTGCTCACACCCTCCGGCCAGCTTCTCTACAGCGGTGATGGTCTCTGGCTGCTGGACATCTTCAGCGACCAGGCCACCCAAATCGCCACCATTGAGGCGGGCGAAGTCATTACGTCGATGGCCCTCAGCAATGACGGGCACTGGCTGGCCTGGAGCAGCGAGCCTTCCAACGGGCGCGGCACCATCAAGATTTACGCCGGGCCGCTGGCCAGCACCCACCTCATCTATCAGCAGTCGACCGCCGACTGTCCCTGTTTTCGGGTCTTTGCCATCCTGCCGGCGAGCAGCAAGCAGGTGCTTGCTTACTTACTGCTCACAGACAGTCGTGGGAGCCATGAAGCCATTCAGAACGGTCTCTGGGTGCTGCCGATTAGTGCCGCGACTGGGCAAGAGCAGGAGCAGGAGCAGCCGCAGCCGCAGGAGATCCTCGACGAAGATCCGCAGCAGGGGCCGCTCGTCCTCTCGCCCTCCAGCCGCTTTCTTCTCTATTCGCCTAACGAGGGCCAGGTTCCCTATCCCACCGACAATAGTGTCCCGGCGGACATCGCGGCTCTCTCCTACGCCAACAGTCTCAGTCTGGCGCCGCTGGGAGGCTCTCCGCCCGGGCTGGGGGCTGGCCAGGTGGTACTGCCGGCTCAGCGGGCGCTGCGCAGTATCGCCGATTATCACTGGGTGACGACACCGCTCTTTACCCCAGACGAGCGCTCTCTGGTCTATGTGGAATTTTCCAGTGACGACCAGCCACCCTATGGTCGGCACAGTGCCCTCTACAAGGTTCAGGTCAGCGATGGCAACGGCCACCTGCGCCTCGCCAGGCCTGAGCTGCTGGCGACCTCCACAGCGGCCCTGCTCGAGCTGGGGACCTGGCTCAATGGCCATACCGTAACCTTCTACGCCGATGGCAATGTTTTCGCCCTCGACCTCGACAGTGGGGCCATTGCCACTCTGGTCCAGGCGGGAACCTACGTGCGTGCCATCGCTGTGGTTGGCACAGGTCGCATCTAGCCTAGCCTGGACAGGAGGAGGGGCCTCCCTGGTCTCGCTGCGCCACTGCGCTGGACTGGCTGGCGAGCTGATCGGCCTGCTCCGCCCAACCCAAGAAGAAGGGAGCTGAGCGGGGGGGTAAAGGGCATGGATAGGATCATGTGACTCAGCCGGGTCACAGCGAGATTGCAGGCTCAGCTCCTTATATTTAGTTTACTCTGTCGGCCAACAGGCAGCGGGCGAGCTGGGACCCTTTGTTTGTCCTGGTGACCCGCTGCCTGGCCGGCAGCGAAAGCAGCACAAGGACTCCTGGCGCGCGTCTCTCTGGCTGCCACTCGCCTGCACGAGGCAGGAGAAAGCCTCCCTTCAACTGGGCCAGATCGCCAGCCCAGCCAGGCCTGTGGCGGACGCGGGGCTGTGTTGTGGGCTGGAGCAGCGGAGCTAGAGCATGCGCCGCTCCAACGGACGACCGAGCAGCAAGCCAAGAATGAGGCCCGTAATGAGGCCACCGATGTGATCGGAAACGGCGATGTTGCTGCCGGGAGCGAAGCCCAGGGCCAGATTCAGGCCCAGCCAGAAGAGCCAGTTGATGATTGCCCCCTGGCCGAAGGGGCCTAAGGCCCGCCTGTTCGTGATATAGAAAGCGCCGAGTGCCCCGAAGACGCCGAAGATCGCTCCCGAGGCGCCCACACTGAGGACCGTCGCGGGCATCAGGAAGTAGGTCGCCAGGCCGCCCACAATGCCGGAAGCCAGATAGATCACCAGGTAGCGCAGCTTGCCATAGAACAGCTCGGTAGCGCTCCCGATCAGGAACAACGAGAGCATATTTAAGAAGATATGCAGAATATTGGCGTGCAGGAACATCGCCGTGAGGATGCGCCAGTAGTCCCCGATCTGGCTGACCTCTCCTCCCATCTGGTAGAGCACATTGCTATCGATAAACAGGCTCTGGCTCAGGATCACCTCAACCAGAAAAACGGCGATGTTGATGAAGATCAGGGTATTTGTGACCAGGCGCGGGTAACGGCTCAGGATAAAGCGCCCGCGCGTGACCTGGCGTTGGAGCTGACCACGCTGGGACCAGGGAGCCGACTCTGTCTGGTGCGGCTGACTTGGGCCAGCGGCTGGGCCGGCTGGAGTAGGAGCGCCGCGGTAGCCGAAACCGAAACTCTCCTCCAGGGGAGGAAAGGCGCGCTCGAAGCGCCCCCCGTAAGAAAGGCGAGCCGCGCGTGAGCGTGCCAGTCCGGCATCATAGTACTGGCCCAGAGCTTGCAGGAGATAGGAGCGCAGTGCGTGAGCGTAGGCGTTGGCCGGCTCCTGAGCGACGTACTGATCGACATAGGCTAAAGCCTGCTCATAGCGCTTCTCCAGCAGCGCCAGCAAGGCTCGGGCCAGCAAGCTTTCTGGGCCGCCTTCTGGCTGTAGCTCCTCAACTTTCTGGCAGGCCAGGGTCACTACCCGGTAGTCTCCCAGGCCCAGATTGGCTTCTGCCAGACCCAGGTGCACCTTGGGATTCTGGGGGTCAATCTGGGCAGCGTGGGCAAAAGCGATGGCCGCCTCTCGGGGTTGTCCCTCTGCGAGGGCCTGTTTGCCCCGTTCCAGATACGATTGAATCTCGGTCTGTGCTTCCAAATGTGTCTCCTCCACTCAGGCGTAGTGCCGCACTGTACCGTCAATGCTCCTGCTTTGGGCCGGCGGCGCTCTGCCGCGACGGCAAGGACTCGCGTTGTTGAGCCACTCCCTCCGCTGGTCAGGGCCTAAGCCAGCAAGCAATGGTCACCAAATCCTGAGCGCCTGACTGCTTCCTTCACTGCTTCCTGGGCACCAGCGCCACATCCTACATGATACCATACGCTCCGTGGACAAAGGATACTACGTATGGACCGACAAAAGGTGACGTCTCTCTCCTTTCCCGGTCTGCTTCTCAGGATGCTTACTGCTGGGAGCTGCCCGACAGACGTACAGGCGACCTGCCAGCCAGTCTGCAAGCACAACAGGGGTTCCCCTCCCAGTCAAGTCCCCTTCCGCCCGGCGCAATAGAGCAGCTCCAGCGCTAAGGTGGGGAAGATAAGAGGCATCTCCGGGCAGCGAGCGATCCGGCACCGTGACCGCTCCGCTCCGTCCAGGCCCTCATCTTAACAGGCCGCTGGTATGGATAAAGGTCAGCAGGCCGTTGAGAATGAACTGGATAGCAAGAGCTGCCAGCAGAATACCGAGGATGCGCGAGAGCACAAGGATGCCGGTCCGCCCGATGTGCTCCATAATCCAGGAACTGTGGCGCATCACGATCCAGGCCGTCAGCAGCGAGGTAGCGATGGCCGCCGCCACAGAAAAGAGCCTGAAAGGATCGGGCAGCGCCTGATCGACGTAGAGAATGGTGGTGGCGATCGTTCCCGGGCCAGCGATCATCGGAATGGCCAGAGGAAAGACGCTGATGTCTTCGCGCGTCATCGCTTCTTCCTCTTCGGCAGCGGTGCGGCGCGTTCCCGGCGAGCGCCCGAAAAGCATCTCCACGGCTACCAGGAAGAGCAAGGCCCCTCCGGCCATATTGAAGGCGTAGAGCGTAATCCCCAATCTATCCAGAAGAAAGCGCCCTACGAGAGCGAAAAGAGCAATAATGGCAGCGCTGATCAGGATGGCGCGTGTGATCACTGCGCGGCGCTGGGCCTCGTTAAGGTGGGCCGTCAGCGCGATGAAGACCGGCGCTAGCCCGACGGGGTCGATAATCGTAAAAAAAGTCACAAAGGCACGAGTTGTAAAGACCACTGCAACGCCTCCCTCACTCGACTGGCTTGCTGTAGTATACGGGAGAAAGCGCTCGCTGGCAATGTTGGGGTGCGCAGCCAGGTCGGGCTATCTCAAGTGGGGGCTGCCCGCGGGAAGGCGCGGCAGCTTGCCGGGGCCTGGTCTGGCGGACGGCGGACAGATCCGCGAGGGGAACAGGCTCACCGGCAAGGCAGGTTAGGCGGCTGCTGGGGAGCGAGCTAGTCACCGCGGCGATAGTAGGGGCGGCGGTGTCGCCAGGCGCCGAAGGTGATCAGGTGCCAGATGAAAACCAGGAGAATGGCGCCAATCAGGGCTTTGAAAATGGGAACGCCATAGACTGTTGGATCGCCGCTAATCGTGAAGGGAAAGACATGGGTAAAGAGCCAGATCCCGATCAATCCGGCGACTACCGCTCCGATGATACCCCCTGGCAGGCGCCAGCCGACGATGAACTCAGCCAGCAAACCAGCAATGGCGGCGATCACCAGGTAGATGATCGTTCCGACAGTCACAGTCCAATGAAAGTCTCCAACGTTGATCGTAAAGAGTGGCGAGTCCGAGGTGAGGGCAGCGACGGCTGCCGTCGATAGAGACGCAAGCATAGGAAGTTCCCTCCTTCTTGTAGAGACGGGCCTGGTGGCCCGAGCTGGTCCCCACCCGTGCCACCTCATCCATGATCCCTTGCTTTGACAATACACGCATACGGCACGAAAGAGCAAGTCAGCAATAAAAGATTCAGCAATTTCTCAGCTAACGCTCAGCTTTCTAAGGGAAAATAGCCTGCCGAGGGCGGAGCTGTCGCCTGAGCGCTGGCAGCGCCGTGTACACGTAATGAGAGCCTTGTCGCTGACGAGGCCGCAGGTCTCGGCTGCCGTCCCGGTGGTCGCTGTTTAAGGCCATGCGTTATAATCAGGTAGTACAGGCTTCTCTAAATCTTTGCCGGGAGGTCTCTTTCTTATGCAAAGCGCAAAGCGCTATTTGCTGGTGATCGGGGTTGGGGTGTTGGTGCTGCTCATTGTAGGCTTTATCCTGGCTGCTCTCTTCCATGTTTTGCTGGCAGTGCTCTATATTGCTCTGATCATCCTGGCTGCAACAACGCTGATCGCCATTGCGCTTCTCATCTATACTATTCTCGCTCTGCTGCGGGCCATTACTACGGTGCGCAATGAGATGCGTCCCTTGCTAAACTCGGTTCAAGAGACGGTGGGGGTCGTTAAGGAAACGGCGCGTACCGCTGGTCATACGGTGACAACTGTTGGCAGTGCGGCCCAACTGGCACGTGATTTCGCTCTGGCGCCGGGCATTCGCGCCGTGGCCACAGTCCTGGCGGGACAGCAGGTGCTGCGCATCTTTCTGGGCAAGGGACGCGCCCGCCGGAGCGAGGAGCGGCGGCGCCAACAGATGCGGGCCATCCGCGCTCATGAGGTGGGAGGAGAGTAACGATGGCTGTTCCTGTTCTGGCCGCGCTCGCTGCCGATCCGCTGGCTACCTGGGGGCAGATCGCGGCGATCGTTCTGGCAATCGAGCTGTTTGTCTTTATCCTGTTGGCGCTGGGCCTCTCCATTGGCTTGTTCTTTGCTTTTGCCTGGGTCCGCGAGAAGAGCGAGCTGATTAAGCGTCTGCGCCCAGCAGTCGACCAGCTCAATCAGGCTCTGGAGGCCGGCGCTGCCGACCAGCCAGCCGGGGGGGCGTTGGAGCATCCTCTGGTGCAGGGAGTGGTCAGCCTTCCGGAGCGAGTACGGGCAGTTGATCGGCGCCTCGAGCAGGGTAGCGACCGTGTGGCTGAGGCGGTCATCGAGTTCCGCGCGCGCACGGTGATGGTCAAAGAGATGGCCAAAGCTTTCTTCCTGCCTGGATTGGTGCGGCGTGAGGCGCGCGAGCGCGAGCAGGCTCAGGCCCTGCGTCATGCCGCTGAGGCCGGCGAGGGGCCAGGGGCAACCGAACCCTGGACTGCCGCTCGGAGCGGCGCGGATGGCTGGCCGCCGGCCTCGGGAGCCAAGTCTGGCCGGGCCGACGGGGCTGGCGACCTGCCCGCCGGCGCTGGGGCGCCGGCTCAGCAGGCGGTGCAATCGATGCGTCATGTCGCTCCTCGTTGACTACGTCCGTCAGTTCTTCCGGCTACAGCGGAATGCTCGCCTCTATCTGATCAGTAACGCTCTCAGCGGCGTCTCGCTTGGCATTCTGCTCTTGCTCTATAATCTCTATCTGGATGCCTTGGGCTATCGCGCTGACTTTATTGGGGCCGTCCAGTTCGCGGCTACGGTAGGGGCGGGGCTAGCCATCTTTCCCGCTGGTCTCTGTGTTGACCGTTTGGGTGGTAAGACGGTTCTGATCGTGGCCAGTCTGCTGATCGGCCTGCTGGGGGCTGGCCAGATCCTTTTTCGCCAGGCTCTGCCTTTGCTGGTGACGGCCTTCCTGGCGGGGATAGTCAGCGCGGCCCTCCTCGTCGTGAACGCTCCCTATCTGACGCAGAACAGTCTGCCGGCGGAGCGCTCTCACCTCTTCAGCCTAAACCTGGTTGTGACACTGGTGACCTCGGTCGCTGGACGGCTACTTGGGGGGGCACTGCCGGGCTGGTTTCGCCAGGTGAGCTGGCTCATGGGGCCGCTGCCTCCGCCATTAGGAAATTTGCTGGCCCCTCAGCCGGAGGCGCGTGCCTACCAGCTTGCCCTCATCGTGGCTGGTCTGCTGGCTGTCCCAAGCCTTGTTCCCCTCTTTCTGCTCGATCCTGATCCGCGGCCTCAGCCTGGAGCTGCCAGTAGCCAGGCTGTTGGGCGCTCCCTGCCTGGCCGGCTGGGCGATCTGGGCCGGAAGGTAGGAGCGCGCTGGCGGCGTTGGCCCGATTGGAAGGTCTGGCGCGCCTGGCTGGGCAGCGCCCTGGTACTGCTCACTCTCGAGCAGGGGCTGATCGGCTTCGGGGCCGGACTCTTTATCCCCTACTTCAACCTGTTTTTTGTTCGCCATCTGGGAGCTGATCCCTGGCAATTTGGCCTTATTGACGGCCTGGCTACCGCCCTTACAGCCGGTGCGACCCTCCTCGCTCCCTGGCTGGCCAGCCGTTTGGGCAAGGCACGGGCCGTTGTCTTGACGCAGGCGCTCAGCCTGCCCCTCATGCTCGTCCTGGGCTTTAGCCATTCGCTTTGGCTGGCGGCCCTGCTCTACCCGCTGCGTCAGGGAGCGATGGATATGACGATGGGTGTTCTCCAGGCTTTCTCGATGGAGGTCATCCCCGCCCAGTGGCGAGGTCTGGCCAACAGCAGCTATCAGGCCGCCTACTGGATCGCCTACTCGCTTTCCACCCCCCTGGGAGGGATCATCATTGTCCAGCAGGGCTATCCGACCATCTTTGTCCTGGCAGCTATCAGCTATGGGCTATCGATCCTGGCGCTCTATTTCTGTATCCCCAGGGAAATCGACGAGAGAGGCTCAGACCTCCGCTCGGGCCGGGCGGACCATAAAGCGGATCAACAGAATGGTTAGCTCATAGAGGCAGGACATTGTCACCCCCAGGATAATCGGGCTATAGAAATCGGCCCCAGGCGTTAAGAAGGTCGATGCGATCCACAGGCCGACGTGGGCTCCGGCGCGACGACGTTTCAGCGTTTCTACGTTCACCACGCCGAGCTTTGCCAGGAAAGTCAACACCAGAGGGATCTCGAAAACGATTCCGAAGGCCAGCAGGAAGAAGGCGACAAACGTAAAGTAGCTGTCTGCTGAAACCAGCTCCACGAAATCGCCGGCGGAGAAAGCGATCAACCATTGGACCGGGTACTGCAGGACCAGGAAGCCCAAGCCGATACCGGCCACGAAGAGCAGGCTGCCCATAATCAAGAAAGGCAATGCCGCCCGTTTCTCGTGGCGGTAGAGGCCAGGCGCGATAAAGGCCCAGGCCTGGTAAAGGATCACCGGCATTGCCAGCAGGATGCCCACGGCGATCGAGACCTTAAGAAAGACCGTGAAGCCCTCAGCCAGGCCGATCGTAATCAGACCCTTCCCGGCCAGCTCGCCGTGTGGACCGAGGCGCAGGCCAGCCGTGAGCGTTGGCAGAGGCAAAGTCAGAAAGCGCAGAATCGGCTCGCGGAAGATAAAGGCCAGAATTGCCCCTACGACTACCGCAATCAGCGACTTAAAAATCCGCCAGCGCAGCTCTTCCAGATGCTCGACGAGCGTCATAGAGGCGCCATCTTCCTCTTGCTCATCGAGGCGGAAAGGCTCATCCAGGTCGGGCATCAGGTCAGGTTGTTGTAAATTCCCTGTAGCCATGCTCTCCCTCTGCTCACTCCCGGCGGCACAGAGCGGGCCGAGCCGCTAGAATGCATCTACTCTGCATAGCTGCTCCCTTGTTCTTCCCACCGGTTTCTCTCGGTGCCGGGCCTCATTCATTCAGCTTTCTGCCCGCTCTCGCCGCTGGGTGACTCCGCCTTGCTGGCGCTTGCGGAAGAAGCCTGCCCCTGCGTTGGCTGAGACGGCACCTCGCGCACCAGGTCGGGAGCTGGCTCAAAGAGGGGGTCCTGCCGCAGGCTGCTGCCACTGCTCAGACGGTTCAAATTATTGCGCGCGGCGTAAGAAGGGGAGAAAGGCTCGTCCAGCGGATCGTGTTCTTCCTTGTCCCTGGTGAGATCGCTCATCCCCTTGCGGAACTCCTTGATGCTCTTGCCGATCGCCGACCCCATTTCAGGCAAGCGCTTTGGGCCGAAGATCAGCAGGGCAACGATCAGAATAATGACCAGATCGAGGCCGTGGAATCCGGGGACCATAGTTGTACCCTCTCTTTTCTTGTCTTCTCTTGTCTAGCCTTGCCTTAGCGAGACTGGGCGCCTTCCCTGGTCTGCCCATGCAGAAAGCGCCGACCCTCTTCCTCTTATTACCTTACTTATTGTATCTCATGCTTGCCGTTCGCGCCAGCGGCGGCCTCGCCCTGGCGACTTCTCTCTCCTTCTCCCCTGAGCTGGGCGATCGAGGAGGGAGACCGCTGGCCTGACCTGACCTGGCCTGGCCTGACCTAGCCCGAATAGGCGGGGTAGGAGGAGGACAGTTCTCGCTGGCGGGGGGCCAGCAGAGACTGCAAGCACTCCAGGCCAAGGCTCAGCACGCCAGCCCCGGCGGCTCCCAGGGCCACCAGAGCGGTAGCGCGGCGACGGCTCAGGCGCTGTTCTCCCAGCAGGCGAACAAGACGTTGGCCACTTTCTAGAGAAGCTGCCTCCCTGGCCACACCTGCGCGCAGGCGGGCCTCCAGATCGGGTGGAGCGGGAGCTTGCTCACCGTAGTGGCGCAAGAGCAGAACCTCAACAGAGTCCAAAGGCTGCATAGCGTCTCCCATTGGGCCAGGCAGGAGCGGAGGCCAGCCTCTCGGGCCTCTCCTGTCTGGCGGCATCTCCTGTTTGAAAGGTCTGCTCGGGCCTGGGCTGTGGCGATACGGCTTTCTCCAAGCCTTCAGGTGGGGAAGAGGCCGGCCCTGCTGCCGGTGACGAGCCACTCTGGCTGGCAGGTGCCAGATCGGGCCGGCCACGCGGGCCCTCGCCACGCTCCAGAGCGTAGAGCTGCTGAAACTGGCGGCGGGCGCGTACCAGGCGCTGGCGCACCGCCGGCTCACTCACCTCCAGCATCTGGGCGATCTCTGCGCTAGAGAAATCGCCCACCACCGAAAGCAGCAGGCAGACACGCAAAGGCTCCGGCAGACGCTGTAACGTTCGCTGGACGGCATCGCGTTCGGCAATCAGCTCACCGGGATCGGAGCCGGGCCTGGCCCCGTAGCCCTGGGGCTGGACGGGCACCGCCTGGGCGGCGAGATTCTCGCTCAAGCGTTCGCCCTCCGGCTCCTGGTCGCGTCGGCTCTGGCTGCCGAGGGAGGAAAACGGCACAAAGCGGAAGAGGCGCTTACGGCGCTCCTGCATACGGACCGTATTGAGAGCGATTTTCAGCAGCCAGGCACGGGCATTGAAGTGAGGGCCGCTGGAGGCGCGAGCGGCCTCGATACTTTTCAGCGCCTGCTGAAAAGTATCCTGAGTGAGGTCCTGGCTTTCCTCCCAATCGCCGGTCAGGCCATAGATCGTATGGAAGACCAGCTTGCCGTACTGCTGGATCAACGCCTCAACGGCCTGTGCCGCGGGTACCATCCTTATCATCTCTGTTTCGACTTCAATCCCGCAAGGGCTGGCTCCCTCGCTTCTTTCCGCACACACACTCGCTCACTCGCTCGCTCAGCTCAGTTGCTCGACAGCGATCGGAGCCGGGGATACCGGCCGAAGGGAGAGATCTCTCCCTCACTTTTAAGTGAGATGCCTGGGAAGAGGGAAATGTGACAGAGGGAAAGGTGAGGGGGGAGAAACGAAACGAGTGCTGACCACCGCCCCACCCATCCCAAGCCACGTAGGCCATCTGATCTGGTCGCAAAAGAAGAAGGCAAGGCTGAGCGTCGCCTGACCGCACCTCTCTGCAAGCGGACCCATCAGCGAGCAAAAAAGCAGAGAGGCGGTTTGACCGGTTGTCTGCCAGCAGACCAACCGACGCGACGAGCGCGTGCACGGTATGAGAGGATGCGGGGTAGCCTCCCCATCTCCCTCCCGGAGAGGGCAGGGAAGAGACGACAAATAGAACCGTTGCACTGCGGCCATCGCGCCGCCTCCTGTCTTCCGCTTGCCTCTCGCGCCCATGGAGGGCCGAGTCGGATTAAGATCAAGTGACACTCCGCCGCGGCGGAAACCGCGCGGCTCCTGCTGGCGAGAAGCCGTGCAGCCGCGCCACAGAGCGGTTTCTCGCCGGGAGAAACTCCAGGCGAGCGACGCGAGCGCGCGGACGGGGCCACACGCCCGTGGGAGGTGCCATCACTCCAACTCCTGGGGCTAAGCCCCAGAGACACCTTCACTCGCCTCTTGCCCTCAAGGGCGCAGGAGGGAGTGATTGCTGTCAAGCAATAGCTGCCGTTGCACCTGCTCTCGAGGGCGGCAAAACCCGCGAGGCGTCCGGCTCACTTGTGGGACTGGAGAGGCCCGGAGCCGAGAGCGGGCCAAAGCCGTCGCAGCATCGCCAGGTCAGGTCGATCGGCGCCGCTCGGAGGAGCCTAGCGCAGATGCTCCTCAATATATTCCTGGGCCTCGCCCACCGTCGTGATCTTCTCGGCGTCCTCATCCGAGATCTGGAGCTTGAACTCCTCCTCCAGAGACATGATCAGCTCCACCAGATCCAGGGAATCCGCGTTCAGATCATCGACGAAAGAGGCACTGGGGACCACCTCGCTCTCGTCGACGCCGAGCTGCTCGACGATAATCCGCTTCAGGCGCTCGGCGACAGAGCCGGAGCCGGAGCCAGAGCCAGAAGCCATTATGATGTCACCTCACTTTCCGCTGTTGGAGTGGGCTGCTGTTGCTGTGCCCGTGCAAATATTGTACCAAGGACCCCATTGACGAAGCGGCTCGACGAGTCGCTGCCAAAGAGCTTGGCTAGCTCGACCGCCTCATTAATGGCGGCCTTTGCTGGTACCGTATTATTAAACAGAATCTCATAGATTGCAAGTCTGAGGATATTTTTATCGATGCGAGCCATTTGTGAAAGTGGCCATTCGCGTGCAGCGCTCTGAATCTGCGCATCGATCGTCTCCAGGTGGGCGCAGGTGCCCTCAACCAGCTCAAGGGCATAATCCACCACCCGGGGATGGAGATTGCGCTCCTGGGCATGGCGCCGCACCACCTCGACGGGCGGGTGCCGCACCGTATCGAACTCATAGAGCGCCTGCAGCGCCACCATTCGGGCCTGTCTGCGTATCCCTACCGGCATAGTGTCTTTCACCCAATCGCTGGTCTAGCTCACTGGCCTCGCCCGACCGTCTGCACTTGCGCGCGAGCAGGAAGCCAGCCTTTGTCGAAGACGCCATCGTACGCTCCACATCTTCTCTCTACCTTTCGACCTACCTACCTACCTAGCGACAACAACACAACAACAACTCCTAGTCCTACTCCTTCCTGTGTCTGTCTGTCTGCCTGCCTGCTTGCCTGACTGACTGACTGACTGATCGGGCTGCGCGATCGATCACCCTGCTATCTTGTCCTCCTGCCTCTTTCCAGAACGCTGTCCGGGCGGACCTAAGCCACATCCTGGATGTAGACATTGATCTCGCGCACCTGCATCCCAACCATGTGTTCCAGCGCGGCGGCTACCTCTTCCTGCACGGCGGTCGCGACCTCGACGACATTGACGCCGGAGGCCAGGACCAGATAGAGGTCGACGCTGACGGTGTTGTCTTTGACCGTCAGCGCCACGCCCTGACGGGGGACCTCCCGACCGGCAAAGGCCGGCCAGCGCTCGCTTCCGTGGGCCAGGCGCACAACGCCATCTACCCCCAGGGCGGCGTTCGAGACGATGGTTGTCAAAACCTGGCGGGCGACGCGCACCACGCCTGGAGGCTCGTTGGTCGTCATATCTCTTGCTCCCCTTCTACTCTTCTGCAGCAGGCTGCTGGGACGCTGGCCGCGCCGGAGGGCCTTTCTGGAACCTCGGCGGCTCGCTGTCTGGCTCCTGCGGGCAGGAACCCTTGTTTATTATAGCGCATCAGAGCTGGAGCAGACCCTGCTCGCGCAGGGTAGTGACCGCTTTGTCTAGCTCCTGGGCGTTGCTGACCGTCAGGGTAGTGGCCTGACGAACGATGCGCTTGACCAGGCCAGTCAGGACCGCACCCGGGCCGATCTCCAGGTAGACGGTGATGCCGGCGGCGGCCAGATACTCGACGCTGCGAATCCATTGGACGGGGGCAACGATCTGCTGGGCCAGCTCCTGACGCAGGGCCTGGGCCTCGCTCAGCGGACGGGCCTCGATATTGCTGATAATGGGAATGGTGGCGTCTCGCAGGGGCGTTGTCGCCAGCGCCTCGGCCAGACCGGCGGCGGCAGGCTCCATGACCGGCGAATGGAAGGCGCCGCTGACAGCCAGCGGGATGACTCGCTTTGCGCCACGGGCCTTGGCTCGCTCCATTGCCAGAGCGAGGGCCCGCTGCTCACCGGAGATGACGATCTGACCAGGGGCATTCAGATTGGCCACGCTCACCTTCCCCCAACCGGGGTGCCGGTTCTCCGCCTGCCCTTCTTCCTGTTGGGCCTCCTGACTGGCTTGCTGGCAGATCTCCTGAAGCGTTGCCTCGTCCAGGCCGATGATCGCCGCCATACCGCCCGGGCAGGCCCTCCCTTCCTGGTGCATCAGGCGTCCCCGCTCTCGAACCAGACGGACGGCGTCTTCCAGATCAAGCGCGCCGGAGGCGACCAGGGCCGCGTACTCGCCGACGCTGTGGCCGGCGGTGAAAGTGGGGGTCAACGGTGACGACCAGCTAGAGCGGGGAGCAAGCCGCTCCTGCAGAGCGGCCAACAGGGCGAGGCTGACAGTGACAATCGCGGGTTGGGCATTGATCGTTTCGCGGAGCTGCTCTTCCGGTCCCTGAAAGCAGAGGGTGCTCAGCGCCATTCCCAGAGCCTGATCGGCTCGCTCGAAAACCTGGCGCGCCGCCGGCGACTGTTCGTAGACATCGGCTCCCATGCCTACCGTCTGACTGCCCTGTCCGGGAAAGAGGAAAGCTATTCCTTGTGGTGATGTTGCCATAAAGTCACAGTGTACGCGAAGGGCAAGCGCGGCACGAGCGAAGTATGCACCGCCTGTCTGGCCTGACCTCGCCCGCCCGCGGACCTGTCCTCACGCTCTCTCCTCTTCTCGTTCGTTTGTCAGTTATCGTCTCAAGGTGCTCGTTTCTTCTGGCAGTGCGGTGCCTATCTGCTACCTGCAGGGCAGGGGCTGCGAGCCTCTAGCGCTTCCGCTCCTTGGGCCAGAAGATCTGACGACCACGGTAGGTGCCGCACTTCGGACAGGCGTGGTGTGCCAGGCGTGGCGAGCGGCACTGTGGGCAGAGCACCAGCTTAGGCAGCTTCAAATGAAAATGCGCGCGTCTCTCGCCTTTACGCGCATGGGAAACTCGCTGTTTTGGTAATGCGCCCATAGAACAAGGCTCCTCCTCTATCTCCTAATCGGGCTAGCTGGCGAGAACGGACTGGATGACCAGCGCCAGCGAGCACGTCAAGCTTGCGACGGCAAACGGTCCTGCAGCAGCTCAGCCAGTGCGCTCCAGCGCGGATCGATCTCCGGCTGGCACTGGCAGGGGCCTAAACTGAGATCGTGACCGCACTGCGGGCAGAGACCCGGGCAATCCTCGCGGCAAAGCGCGCGCATTGGCAGCGCCAGCAGCAGGTGCTGGCGCACGGCTTCGCTCAGGTCGAGATGGTGATGCTCGTCGATAGGGAAGCCCTCATCCTCACCCAGGGGTGGGGGAAGAGGCACTCCGCTGGTGACATCGATGGTAGGATAGAACAGCTCCTCGAAGGTAATATGCATGGGCTGCTCGAAGGGCTTCAAGCAGCGGTCACAAACCAGCGGGAGGGTAAGATCCACCCAGCCATCGACCAGCAACCCGTAGTCGGTGCGTCGCATGCGGACGTGGCCGTTGATAGCGCCGAGTATCTTGAGATCGCTATCCAGCTGAACATCTTCTTCGTGAATATCTGCCTGGAAGGCGGTGCCGATGGACGCCTTCAGCAGTTGCGCCACGTTGTACTGCATAAGAAACGGAACCTCACTTTTTGCCCCAAAGTAGACGACTGAACGGGAGAAGGGCTACAAATAGTGCTGAACAGGTCAGGCTGTCTGTCGATGGCGCAAGTCTGGAAGATACTCAGCTTCTCACGTACGCTGGTTCATTATAGGTGACTCTGAGAAGGTGTGTCAAGCCCTTGGCTCGGAGCGGCGAGGTGGCTGGCCGGGGTGTCCGGGCATTGGGCCGCCCATCGTATCGGCGGCCAGGGAAGAGCGGCGGGGGGAAGGATGGGGGGGGAGGGCATCCTCCGCCTCTTCCTCATCGGCGTAGAGGGCGTAGTCCTCCTCGGGTACCTCCTCAGCGACCTGACCCTCGCTCTCCTCGAGATAGGGCGAGGCTTCCAGGCTCTCCAGTCCCTTTTCGATGCTCAAAATGGTGCGACTGATCTCTGTTTCGATGGCCGTCAGGTGCTCATGCAGGGAGCGTAAGGTTTCTGCGACATAGATGTTGGCTTCGCTCTTGAGCTGTTGGGCCTGCTCTTCTGCCAGGCGTACCAACTCTTGAGAGCGCTCCTCGGCCTGCCGCAGGAGTCCCTCGCGATCCATGACTCGCTCAGACTCCTCACGCGCCTTGGCCAGAATGCTGGCGGCCTCCGCCTGGGCCTGGGCCAGGATGCGCTCCTTCTCCTGCAGGAGGCGTCGGGCCTGCTTGACCTCTTCTGGGATCGCGGCACGCATTTGATCGAGGATCGTCAGGATCTCGGCCTCCCTGACCATGATCTGGTTGACAAGGGGCATCCTGCGGCTGCTGGCGATCAGGTTTTCCAGGCGATCTATCAAATAGAGTATATCCACACTGACCCTTCCTCTTCCTCATGCTCTCTGGCGGCTGATTGCTGGGGCCGCTGATGAGCGGGCAGACAGGTATCAGGCCCCTGGGCTGGCCGGCTCGGCTCGCTCGTGGGGCGGGACGGATCCCTGGTCCCTTTGGTTTGGCCCCGCTCCTTTGACGGCCTGCGGGCCAGTTCGCCGCCATCTGTCCTATCCAGTTACCTGCCTGCCCAGGCTGACCGGCCTTTCTCTCCCCTGACCCCCGCGCGGTCGGGGAGCCTGTCACTGTCCTCTGTCCTCCGCTGCCCTGTTTGTGGCCTCTGCCCTGTTTGTGGTCTCGTCCTCGCCGATTCGATTGGGCTGGGCCGGCTGGCCCAGACAGAGGCGGGGCAGCCTGCTTTGTGCCTGTGCCTGGGTGGCTGGCCAGCTTCGCGCCCGACCAGCCTGGCTGAAGTTGGGAGGCAGGCGAACGATGATCCTGGTGGCTCAGGTCTCGCTCTGGCCAAACTTGCGCTGCAGGGCCTTGATGACCGCTGGAGGCAACATGTCGCTGACGTTCCCTCCGAGGCGAGCCACCTCCTTGAGCAGAGAGGAGCTGACAAATAGATGCTGCAAGTTCGTCAACAGGCAGACAGTTTCAATTTCTGGGGCCAATTTGCGGTTCATCAGCCCTTGCTGAAACTCGGCCTCAAAGTCGTTGGGCGAGCGCAGGCCCTTGACGATGACTGAGCCGCCCACCGAGCGCACAAACTCCACAACGAGACCGTAGAATTTCTCCACGCGGACATTGGTGAGGCCCTCGGCGGCGATGACCTCCTCCCAGAGCTGCACCCGCTCATCGACGGAGAAGAGCAGGTTCTTATCGGGAACAGCATAGACTGCCACGATCAGCGTATCGAAAAGGCGGGCGCCGCGCCGCGCGATATCCAGGTGGCCGTGCGTGAGCGGGTCAAAGCTGCCCGGGTAAACGGCAATCCGTTGACGTTTCTCTGCGTTGCTCACACGAACATCCCTTCACGATGCTGAAGCGGCCATTGTCTATCTCTCTTGCTTGAGCGACCGACCGCTGTGCCTGCCAGCGGGACCAGGGTAGGTATGCCTGGCGGACAGACAGGAGGCCAGTCCGGTCAGGCGCAGCGTGTCAGAGCGTGGTGAGCGCCTGGTGCTCAGGGGAAAGCAGATCTCTTTCCCCAGCATGCCTCAGGGCTGCTCCTGCCTTGACCTGGTCTGCTACGGCCTGGCTTGGCCTGGCTTGCGCGCTGCCCTTCCTGCTGCCTTTCTTTGCCGTCTGGCATGTTGCTCTGTTGCCTATGATACCATACTGGCTGGAGATGGGGCAATGCATCAGGCTCTGGCTTCGCCTGAGAGCAGGCGAGCAGCGTCTGCTGGAGGGGGGAGGTAGGACCTGGGATAGGTGGGAAGAGGGTCAGGTAGATAAAGAGGCCGGTGCTTTGTGACGATGAAGCACCGGCCTCTTTATCTACAGGCAGGGGCGGCAGGACTTGAACCCGCAACCTGCGGTGTGGAGCTGCTCGACCGCAACCCGCGCCGCGCACTTGTTGGGCGGGCCGCTGGCGATGTCTCCCCGAACCGGACGTGCACCTTTCGATGCATCCGGCTCTCCAGAGGTCTGCACTGGGCCGGGTGAGCTGACCCTGGCGCCACGTGCCCCTTTTGGGGTGGACCTCCTGCATCCCTTCCCCGTGTCTCAGGCGTTACCCTGAGCCTTTGAGTACTATGGATGCTCCGTCGCCATGCACCTTGCGGTGTTTAGGCGATCCCCCAGTTGCGCTTCTGCTCCGCTCCGGGTTTAGGTGCCCCGTTCGCCGCCACACTCGCCGGAGGGTCTTGCACCCGACGAGAGCCTCGCTGGAGAAGCGGTTGCCAGCCCTCCAAATTACGACTGGCAATCCAGGGAGGCGGGCGACTGAGGTTCAAGCAATCCAGCCTTCACCATGCCCGGCCTAGCTGCCCGGGGCTGCTTTCCCGCCTGCCGTGGTTAGCGGAGGGAGCCGCCGGACTTTTCGACCATGCTGTTGTCCCCGCTCCCTTTCGGGAGCCAGGTGAGGTCGTGCTTTAATCACATCCGCTTCAGTGATGTTGCGCTGCCGCAACAAGAACAGAAGCACCACAGGGGCGCACTTTGGAGACCGCTGCTCTACCGATTGAGCTACACCCCTGTACACAGGCCAGCGATCGCTGGCCTGGCGGAGAGGGTGGGATTCGAACCCACGAGGGACTTTTGATCCCTAGCGGTTTAGCAAACCGCCGCACTAGGCCTCTATGCGACCTCTCCCTCTTGGTTGATGGCTTCTCTGCCATTTGTCACCACTAGGATACTTCACTTCTTGTGAGTTTGTCAAGTCCCTGTTTAACTCTCATGGGAGGTCCTGGGAGAGCAGCGCAGCGGGAGCAGCGAGCCTACGGAGCGGCTCTGTCACTTTTGCGGGCGCCTGTACCAGGAATTTTGGATGGTCATGCTGCACACTGTGCGAAGTGGTGAGTATACTTAATATTGTTGGCAAGAATTGCAGAAAACGCACGATGCTGAGCTGATTGTGAGTGCCCGGCACGGCCTGGTAAAGAGAGGATAGCGAAGCGATGCTGGGGCAATTCAACATCGGCTACGGGGTTCGTCAGGTTCCGCTGCCCGTGCGGCTGCTGGGATGGCTCGCGGCGCTGGGTCTCCTGGTCTGGATTTCAGGTACTTTCCTTCCCCAGGCCTGGCTGCTGCTTTGGCAAACGCTCCGGCAGCTTCCGGCGCTGTGGGAGGTCCGCGGGCCTGCCCTTCTTCTTCCTTTGTTGGGACTGGTGATCTTTCTCCTCCTCCTGGCTGCCGCCTGGGTGGGAGTCCTGGTCATTGGCTGGCGCCTCTGGCGAGCCTGCTGGCGTGAATGGCAAGAGCGCCGGCTGCCCAGGCAGGAACTGCAGGAGCTGCGCGAGGCTGAGGCGCAGGCGCAGCGAGCTGTGGAGGACTACCGTCCTGGTGGCAGGTCGCGGGTGCGTTCGCGTCCCCTGGCGACCTCCTCGATGGCGCCAGGCTCCTCCCGGGCCAGCGCTCCCGACTCGGCCGCTCGATCGCTGGACTCATCCGTACCTGGCGCTGCTCCTTCTCCCCCGCTCGCCTCGGGCCTTCCTCCCTCTCCTGAGCAGCGGCGGTCGCTGTGGGCCGATTTCCCTACTCAGACCAATCTCCCTCTTTCGACGCCAGCTATTTTCTCCGCTCTTATGGCTTCCCCTGTCGAGAAGCAGCTCGCTTTTCCCTCTGAAGTGCAGGCTCAGAGTCTTGAGACGCCTCAGCCCTTCTCTCAGACGTCGGTCGCCGAGGGTGGCAGAGAGCGCCGGACAGAGACGCTGGCGGGCCTCTCATCCCGAGGTGCGCTGGTTATTCGTATGGGGGCGGCCACTGATCCTGGCCTGAAACGCAGGCATAAGCCGAATGAGGACAATCTGGCCGCTATTCAGCAGCGGCGGACGCATACCGGCCAGACCTTTGGTCTCTGTGTGGTGGCCGATGGAATGGGAGGCCATTCCAATGGGCGCGAGGCGAGCCGCCTGGTGGTAGAAACCTTCTGTGAGCTGACGCTGCCTGCCTTGACAAATTCGGTAGAGAACGACGAGTCCTTCCTGACCGGCATCCTGGTCGATGCTCTCCAGCACGCTAACCTGAAGCTCTATCAGCGCAATCGCGCCGAGAAGGCCGATATGGGCACGACGGTGACGGCGGCCCTCCTGCTCGATCGAACCGCCTACGTGCTGAATGTTGGCGATAGTCGCACGTATCTCTATCGTCCCGCCAGGGGCCTGACCCAGGTGACCCAGGATCATTCGGTGGTGGCTCGCCTGCTGAACGCAGGGTCGATTTCTCAGGAGGACGTCTATCATCATCCGCAGCGCAATCAGATCTATCGCTGCCTGGGGGACCGGGCGGTGGTCGAGGTTGATGTCTTCGCGGTGCCGCTGCTGAGAGGCGATAAGCTGCTCTTGTGCTCCGATGGCTTGTGGGAAATGGTGCGTGATCCTCAAATCGAGCATCTGCTGGGCCTCAATAGCGGTCCAGAGACGATCTGTCAGTGTTTGATTCAGGCCGCCCTCGACGGGGGCGGCGATGATAATGTGAGCGTGATTGTGGTTGAGGTGCTCCAGGTGAGCGCCTAGGACGCTGCCCGCCGCCTGACCCCTGGTCGCTCTGCCGGCCCGGCCCGTCGTGGCTGTCAGCTTGCCTCTCCTTCGCTCAACTTCTCTTTTCTCTCGCTCCGGAGCAGGCTTGTCCGCTTTCTGGCCTTGTGGAATACTATGGATAATCGGGATCCGGATTAGGTCGCTACGAGGGAGGGGTGTGGATGGAGCAGCTACTGGGCTGAGGTGGGCAGACCCCAGTGAGTAGCTGCCGGACTGCTGGTTGTTGGTTTGCTGCTCTGCCCTGGCGCCCGGCAGGTCTTGCAGGGCCAGCCGGAGACCTCCCCATAGCCTACTGGCTGGCGGAGAGCGAGCGATGACGATCTGGATTGGTACTTCCGGTTGGATTTATCGGCACTGGGTTGGTCGCTTTTATCCATCCGATCTGCCGCCACAGGAGTATCTGCCCTATTATGCGCGCCATTTTGCGACAGTGGAGATTAATAGAAGCTTCTATCGTTTGCCTTCGCGTGCCCAGTTTCAGCTTTGGGCCGAGCAAGTGGCCTTTCATCCGCGTTTCCGCTTCGCTGTCAAGGCCAGTCGCTATCTGACGCATATGAAGAAGCTGCGCGATGTGGCTGAGCCGCAGGCGCGCTTGCTAGAGGCGGTGCGTGGCCTGGGTCAACGCCTTGGCCCGCTCCTGTATCAGCTTCCGCCCCACTGGCGGAGCGACCTGGAGCGTTTGGCGACCTTTCTCCATGGGCTGCCGCCCGGGCTGGAGGTGGCTTTTGAGTTTCGTGACCCCTCCTGGCTGCAGGGGGCCGAGGGGGAACGCCTGGGCGCTCTGTTGGCAGAGCATGGCTGCGCTCTGGTAATGGCTGTCGGTGGGACGCTCTCCACGCCTGTGGAGCTGCCAGCGACGGCAGCCTTTCGCTATCTACGCTTCCATGCTGGTCAGCAAGGCCCCTGCTTTAGCGAGGCAGAGCTGTCTTTCTGGGCCGAGTGGCTGCTCAGGGAAGCCGCGGCGGGACGCCAGTGCTATGTCTATTTCAATAACGATAGCCAGGGGTATGCCCTGCGCAACGCCGTACGCCTGCGGGAGCTGGTGGCCTCCCGCCTGGGAACCGGGGTAGTTCCCTGCTAGCGCGCTCTCCGCCGCGCCGGCTGGCTGCTCCGGTCCCGGAACGGCAACCGCTCCGGGTTGACAGCCAGGCAACCTCTTGCATATACTTCTTCTGCTAGCAGTGAACCTATACTTCCTTTGCTAGTAGTGAAATGTGCGACGCATCAGGTGGCCGGAAAGGCTGGCGAGCATTTCCGGCAGAATAGGGAAGCCGGTGAGAATCCGGCGCAGTCGCGCTACTGTGACTGGCGAGCACCTCGATGCCCCGTCCGTTCTCCGCTGCGGACGGGTGCGAGCAAGTAAGCGAGCAAGCCACTGTTTCTGATGCGCGAGCATCTGTGGGAACCCTGCAGAGCCGCTGGAGGGAATGGGAAGGCGCGTCGAGGTGCGCTTGAGCCAGAAGCCAGGAGACCTGCCTGATGCCTGTGGGACCATGTTCCTTCGCGTCAAAGGAGCAGGCGTACGATCAACCACCGAGCCGAGCTGACCCACGCTTCTCCGGTCCTTCTGTGTTGTGGTTGCGCCCCCTCTACGCGAGGTGACAATGGACGGTTATCTTTTGCTGGGGAGGAGTGAGCTTCATGCGCATCCTTGTCATCTCCAGACGACTCTTTCCTTGTTTGTTCGTACTGAGCCTCCTGTTGCTGGCTGCCTGTGGACAGGGCCAGGCTGGCGGCGGAGCGGCGCAGCCAAGCCCCACGCCAACGGTAGTGCGCGATATCTATGGCACGCCGGTGGTCTTCCCGAAGACGGCTCCGCAGCGTCTTATTTCTTTGGTGCCGAGCATCAGCGAGATTTTGGCCGCGCTTCACCTGGAGAGCCGTGTGGTGGCTGTTGACTACTATACGGACTATCCGGCCCAGCTAACCCGCCTGCCACGGATCTCCGATGCCAACGGCAACTACAACGTAGAGCGGATTGTGGCCTTGCATCCCGATCTCGTGCTCAGTTCCGGCGGTCTCACTGAGAAGTACGATGCTCAGCTGACGCGCCTGGGTCTGCACGTTGTTGATCTGCCCGATAATACCATTGCTCTCATGCTGGCTGAGATTCAGACGGTGGGTCGCCTGACCTTTACCGAGAGCACAGCGCAGGCGCTGGTCAGGCAGCTAGAGCAGCGCATTGCTCAGGTCCGTCAGGCCGTTAAAGGGACAACCCCGCCGACGGTGATGCTGGAGGCGGACGATAGCACGCCAGGCAAGCCCTACGTCTTTGGCGGGGGAACCTTTGGTGATGAGCTGCTCCAGGATGCCAATGCCATCAATGTCTTCCACAACAATACCAGCAATGGCGGCTATCCACAGGTTACCGATGAGGCCGTGATCCGTGCCAATCCCCAGTATATTATCCTCACGGAGGACCCGCGTTACGGGGGTGATCCGCAGCTCGTCTATCGCCGCTCCAACTGGGGCCAGATCGCGGCGGTCAAGCTTCACCATGTTTATCATCTCAATACCGATTTGATGCAGCGCCCCGGACCGCGCCTGGTCGATGGCCTGCAGTGTCTGGCCCAGCTCCTGCACCCAGAAGTCTTCAGCAGCGCTTTGCCTTCCTATTGCCAGTAGCGGGAGCTGGTGGTAGCTGGGGCCAGTGAGCTAGCCTGGAGAGCGGTGATATAGGATACAGGCTGGTGCCCTCGGCTGCAATTAGGGACTTCTGGTCTCTCGATTTAGCGACTAATACCTCTTACCTGCGATGGGGGCCGGTCCCTACACTGAAAGGTGGCATAGGCCCCCGTGGGGAGAAAGAAAGGTTCCGTTCGTCACCGCTGCCTGTGGCAGGCGCTCCCCGGCTGTCGCTGGTGGGGCGGTGAAGGAAGGATGGATGGCTGAAAGAAAGAGAGGAGTCCCGATCATCATGCGCATTCGGCGGGTGACTGGCGCGCGCAGACAGTCGGACGACAGGGAAGTGGCTCGCTCGAGCGCCGGCGCGGCTCGGGCGAGCGCCTCGGGAGAGAGCTGGCAGCCCACGCCCACGTCTCTACAGGGACAGGGACCGGGCTGGCAGCCCTGGCTGGGCGCTCACGATGAGGAACGCTATCTGCAGCCTGCTCTGCGGCGCCGGCGACGTTCCTCTTCTGCTCAGAGCAGGCCAGATGAACGTGAGGCACTCAAGGAGCCGCCTCCTGCCCTCGATGGGATGGAGATCTCTGGGCCGGAGCTGGCTGCCTGCATCGAGCAGGAACGCGCGGAACGTGTGGCACTTTTGAGAGTACGTGTGGCTGCGGGCGCCTACGAGGTTGATAGTCTGGCGCTGGCCCGGCGGATGCTGGGCGATCCCCTGGGGACGGGTGAGCGCTGAGCGATTGCTGGCCTGTGCCTCCAATGGGCTGCTCTTTTCGAGTCTCTGGCGCGATGCCATCGGGAGGGTGTGGGTGGTCGGGAATGGTAGGGGAGCGTGTCGGGCAAACCCCTGTCATGATCCCTGGCATGGGCTTGCAGGCCGAGGCCAAGGTCGGCTTGCCGGTTCGCTAGACCAGGCAGGACCAGGGTGCCCGCGCGCTCCCCTTTTTGTTTGTTTTGGAGATGGCAGGGCTGGACTCTCTCGGCTATACTCTTCTAGAGCAGGACCGAGCCGGTAACTCGGGCAGGCTGCATCTTTTGCTTGCTTGAACGGCGCGACCCTGCGCAGTTTGCTTGCTTGTTGGCCTTGTTTGTCAGGTTCCTCTCGCGGGGAAACAGGAGGTACCTATGCAGGAATTGGCCCAAATGCGCTGTGTGCCCTGCCGCGGCGGTGAGCCGGCTTTGACAGAGGCGGAAATCGCCAACTTGCTCTCTCAGCTCCCAGGCTGGCGCGCGATCGAGGTGGATGGGATCAAGCGCATCGAAAAGACTTTCCATTTCGATAACTTCGCTCACGCTCTGGCTTTTACCAATGCGGTTGGTGCGCTGGCGGAGGAGCAGGATCATCATCCGCAGCTCGTGACGGAGTGGGGGAAGGTGACGGTTGCTTTCTGGACCCACGCGGTGGGTGGGCTGCATCAGAATGATTTTATTATGGCAGCCAAAACCGAGGCTGCCTTTGCTCAGGCCGAAGGTCGCAAGACCTCCTAGCGGCACTGGCCCGCTCCGCTGGCCGCTCCCCTCGTCTGTCATGGACGGAGGAGCCAGCGGCCTCAGCCCGCGCGGGCCAGTGTCTCTATTGGCCCTGGATTGGTCGGGGAGGGCAGCCCGTGAAGTCGCCTCAGCGCTACCTCTCCCGGCCTCCGTGGGCTGGCATCCTTGGCCTGTCTCCTTCTCTCTTCGGCTGGCCCTTGCCTTCTTCGCGTCCAGTACCTTTGTCCTGCTCGAGGAGACGACGCGGATGGTGAGTGCTACGCATTGATATAGTATGATATTTAAAAGGATGATATAATCGATCTGGAGAGGTAACTGTTCAGCGGAGTAGAGCGAAACTCAGGCTTGCCTGTGCATGAGGAAGAAAGCGAAGGTCTGGAGCGTCCTGGCTGGCCTGCGCGAATCTGAGCGTGGCAGCCGACAAGGCAAGGATAGCCGCAAGTGGCTCTGGCCGGGAAGCGACACGCGGTCCGCGTCCTGGTCGGGCCGAACATCTCTGGTCAAAGGCGGCCCCTGGCTGCTGACCATCGTGCTCCTCTGTGGTCTCTGGCTGCTCAGCGCCTGCGCAACGGCGGATGAAGGACCTGTCGCTGCCGATGAGCTGGGAGCCTCTCATAGAGGTCTTGTCTATGTGGCCATTGGGGCCTCCGATTCCTTTGGCTTTGGCACCGCTGATCCCTACGCCGATAACTGGCCCATTGATCTCGCTCATAAGCTGGGCCCCTCCGTCCACCTGGTCAATCTCGGCATTCCCGGCATCCATCTCCACCAGGCCCTGAATCTGGAGCTGCCGATTGCGCTCGACGTTCATCCCGACATTGTGACCATCTGGCTGGCGGTCAACGATCTGGCCGACCATGTGCCAGTGACGGCCTACGCGCGCGATCTGGATCTGCTCCTTACGCGCCTTCAGGCCGGGGTGCCGCAGGCTAGAATTGCCATTGCCAATGTGCCCGATTTGACGTTGCTTCCTCACTTTCACTATTACGATCAGCAGTGGCTGAGCGATCAGATCCGGCTATATAACGCTGCCATTGCCGAGAGCGTGAGGAAGCACCATCTTATTCTGGTTGATCTATCGCAGCAGGGCTACAACCTGGCTCGTCATCCTGAGTACGTCAGCAGCGATGGACTCCATCCGAGTGTCATCGGCTATATAGCGCTGGCCGATCTCTTTTACCAGGCGCTGCGCCGGGCAGGTCAATAGCCTCGGGAGTCATGAAAGAGAGATCCATCCTGCCTGTCAATAGATCCGAGCTGCCGCGGGACGGAGCGGCCCATACAGGAGGTAGCGGACAAGCTCAGTCAGTTTGCAAGAGAGTGGCATGACAGAACTCTTTGGCATCTCGCTTGATACGCTTAGCACGAGCCTGCTGATCCTGACCCTGGCGATTGTGGCGCTGGTCATGGGACTGGCGCTGAGCAATCGGCTTTTTTTTAAGATCGGAATACGCAACATCCCGCGGCGGCGCACACAGATGGTCCTGATCATCTTTGCGCTCATGCTCTCGACCACCCTGCTCTCTAGCGCCCTGGCGACCGGCGACGTGGTGACGGGCGCTGTGCGCAGCGTTGCCACCTACAATGTGGGCAATGTCGATGAGACAATCGAAGGTGGCTCTGGCGATCTGGGCTTCTTCGACGAGGCGATCTATTATCGACTGCGTGAGCAGGTGCGTGGCGACCCCGATATCGCTGCCCTGGGGGCAGCCATTATGGAGCATGATCTGCTGGTGGCTGACCAGACTTCGCGTCAGGTGCGCTCGGGCGTGACCGCTCTGGCGGCGCTGCCGGGCAGCGAGGACGGTTTTGGGGGGATCGTGGCGGAGGACGGTAAGGGCCATCTGCATCTCTCCTCGCTCGCCCGCAACGAGGTCTATCTCAATCGTACGCTGGCGCAGCTACTGAACGCTCATGCCGGCGACCGCCTCTATCTCTACTCGCAGCGCTGGCCCGGACGACGCTATGAGGTCCATGTGCGGGCCATTGCCGAGAGCAGCGGCATGATCGGCGATACTCCATTCATAGTTAGCCAGGTAGAGTTGTTTCGCTGGATCGAGGGGCGCAGCGACGGTATCACGCAGATCTTTGTCGCCAACCGTGGCAGCGATGGCCCCGAGAGCATCGCCATCTCTGACCGCGTTGAAGAGAAGCTCGAGCGACTGATTCCGCGCAATGTCCACGTCATTGAGGTCAAGAAGCTGGCTATTCTCAACTCAGAGAAGGCGCAAGATATTTTCTCGCGCATCTTTGCTCTGTTCGCCCTTTTCATCATAGCCATAGGGATGCTGCTCATCTTCCTCATCTTTGTCCTGCTGGCGGCGGAGCGGCGGGTCGAGATGGGGATGGCGCGAGCCGTTGGGGTGCTGAGGCGTCATCTGGTCCTGACCTTCCTCTTTGAGGGAGCGGTCTACGATTTGCTGGCCTCCTTTATCGGCCTGGCGCTGGGTGTGGCCATTGGCGCTCTGCTGGTTCTTCTCCTTGGGCCGGTTCTGGAGCGCTTCGATTTTCCTCTCAGGCTCACCTTTCAGCCGCGCAGCCTGCTGATTGCCTACTGCCTTGGGACCATTTTCACTTTCTGCGCTGTGACGGTCTCCGCCTGGCTGGTGAGTCGCATGACCGTGGTGGAAGCCCTGCGCAATCTGCCGGAGCCGGAGAGGCGCCCGCGCCGGTTGGCGGAGCTGCGAGAGCTGCTGCTCCTGGTAGGGAAAGCCCTGCGGCAGCGCAGTCGCCGCCTGCTTAGCTATCTCAGCGAGCTGCTCATTGAAGGGGGGCGGGCCTTGGTCCTTGTCGGCCTGCTTCCCCTCCTGGTGGGTCTCTGGCTGCTCTCTTATGGCCTGAGAGAGCGTCTGGTAGCTCCTTTCTCCCTGGGCCTCTCGCTCTTGATTATTGGTGGCTGTCTGCTTCTCAAAGCCAGCGTGGTCGCCCTCTGTCCGACCGGGCAGAGGCCGCGAGTGCGTCGCCTTTGTGAGCGGCTGGTCCCGGCCATAGCGGGCCTGGCGATCTGTGCCTACTGGGCGGTCCCTTTTGATCTCTTTGCCTCGCTTGGCCTGGTGCGTTTCCGCTCCAGCATCGAGGTCTTCTTCCTGGCCGGCTTCATGATGACTTTGGGGGTAGTCTGGGCGTTCATCTCAAACGCTGAGCTGCTTGTCAAACCGTTGCTCGCGCTCTCGCATCTGCGTCCACGTCCCTATCTTTTGGCGCGCCTGATAGCCTCCTATCCGCTGCACTATCGCTTTCGCATGGGGCTGAGCGTGATGATGTTCAGTCTTGTGGTTTTCGCCTTGACAGTGATGACGGTCATCACGGCGGCCATGCAGCACAGTTATGCCGACATTAATCTGCAGACGGGCGGCTATGATATTCAGGCCGTTCCGTACTTCCGTCCCTTGCTCTCGACGCAGGGGAAGGGAAGACAGGACCCCGATGAGCAATTGCGCAGCATGCTGGCGAGGCGCGGAATCGATCCGGGGGCTTTCTCGGCCATTGGGGTGCGCACCACGACGCTGGTGGGGGTAATCCAGCCGACGGCTCCTCAACCGGCCTGGCGGCTGTATCCAGCTCAGGTCATCAGCGGAGGCTTTCTGCAGGGGTATGGTCTGCATCTGGTAGCGCGTGCGCGCGGCTTCAAGAGCGATGCCGCCGTCTGGCAGGCTTTGCAAGAGCATCCGAACTACGCTCTGATCGATAGCAGTGCCCTGGAGGCCAGCCTGGGGGCCCGCAGCGCGCCTGGTGTCTACGATCCCTCGGCCCCGTCAGCCAGCGAGGCCGGGGTGCCGCTAACGCCACCCGGTCTGGATCCCTACTATACCTTCTCCCTCAGCGGGGTCTCGCTGGGAGAGACCAGCTTCACGCCACAAAGTCTCTGGGTGACGCGCTCGCCAGGGGGCGACGATCTCTCCGCCCTGCTCAATGCCTCGGTCGCTAAGGTGACCATCATTGGTGTGGTCGATAACAGCAACGGCGATCATTTTGGCCTCTACATCTCGCAGCGCCTCTATGGCTCGATCGCGGTCGACGCCAACAATCCCGAGGTCCAGGCTTACTACTTTAAGGTGGCTCCCGGCCAGGACAAGCGGGCGCTGGCTCTTCGGCTGGGGTCGGCCTTTCTCGACGAGGGCCTCGAGACGACAGTCCTGGAAGATGCTATCTGGGAGGTGCGGGGACCGCGCATTCTCCTCAGCGATCTGATGATCGGCATTGTGGGGCTGGCGCTGCTGCTGGGGGTAGCGGCTCTGGCCATTACCGGTACGCGTGCTGTCATCGAACGGCGTCAGCAGATTGGGATGCTGCGCGCCTTGGGCTGCAGCCGTGCTCTGATCAGGGGGGCCTTCCTGGGGGAATCCGTACTGGTGGCGGTGCTTGGGAGCCTGATCGGTCTGGCGTTGGGCCTGCTGCTGGCGCGTAATCTCTTCGCCGCCAACTTCTTTGAGCGCTATCAGACCGGCCTGGTCTTTGTGGTCCCCTGGGGTCAGCTTGCTCTGATTGTTGGTATCGCGCTTGCTGCTTCGTTGCTGGCGGCGCTCTTGCCGGCCTGGCAGGCGGGGAGAGTGACGCCGATCGAAGCCTTGCGCTATCAGTAAGGCGATCGCTGCGCCGATGCCATGGGGGGATTCGCTAGCAAGTCCAGGTGACGCTGGCGGATGTGCCGTCTTGGGTGCGGAAGAGCAGTTGGCCGGTGCGGGGGCAGGAGGCGTAGATGTAGATGATGACCTGCTGCTGGCTGCCTGGCTCTAGCCAGCCCTGCTGCGGCGAAAAGAAGGCGCGCACGTTAGAGCTGCTGGCCGACCACTGGGTGGTGTCGCTGGCCGAGGAGGAGAGCGAGAGCGTTACCTGACAGCGGAAGGTGAAGCCGTCATGGTTGCAGTTGTCCGATCCGTTGAGGTGGGCTGGACTGACAGCCAGCAGTGGAGGTGTGGGTGTCGGTGAGGGGGTGGGCGAGGGCGAGGGAGTGGGACTGGGCGTAGGTGAGGGCGAAGGCGACGGCGTGGGAGTGGGCGAGGGCGAGGGGGTTGGGCTGGGCGTAGGTGAGGGCGAGGGCGTGACTGTCACGATGACAGTGCTCGTCGCTACGCTGGGAGTCAGTTGGGCGGTATGACGCCAGAGACCGGCGGAGAGCAGCGGCAGGAGCATGATGACGAGCAGGCTCAAAATGACGGCGATGCTGACCGCGGCGAAGAGGAGCCAGCGCCCTTGCCTGGCCTCGCGCTGGTAGCTGACGCCTCGACTACCCCGAGACCCTGAACCTGCATCGGCCCCAGCGCCAGCGCCGGTCAGGGTCGCTACGCTGCCGAAGGCGGGCCTGATGCTCTCGCTGACCAGGGTGGGCTGCTCGTTCCAGGGAAGAAGTGGCAGGCCAGAGGCCTCCCCTCGCTCTGCCTGGCTGCCTGGCTGAGGCTGAGGCGGCACTTCCGCCGGCTCCAAACCGGAGGCTGTGCCAGGCCCGACGGGCTGGAGGAGGGCCGGAGGATTGCTCTCCGCCAGGCTGCTGGCGTCGCTGGCCGCCGCTGTAGAGGCGAAGGCCGCCGGCGAGCTGAGGGAGAGCGATTCCTCTTGCTTGTTCCTGGCAGAGTGGGCTGCCTCGCTCTGACTGCTCTCTGAGGGCTGTGGCTGACCTGAGAGGGACAGCGCCGGGTACGGTATGGTTTCTTGCTCGTAGATCTGGCTTTTCTCTTCGGTCGCCGGGCCGCTGCTGAAAGCGCCAGCCGACTCCTGAAAGAGGCCGGCCTGGCTGGTGCTGCTTCCCTCGCCAGCGTCAGGGGTGCCGGAACTGCCGCTCTCGAGGCCACGACCTGCCTCGCTGGGGCGGAGCTGCTCGCCGCTCGCCGGCGAGAACTCGCTGGGGAGCGGCTTCGGTCGCCAGGCTGCGAGGAGGCGCCCCTCGCTCGCCCCAGGTAGGGTAGCGGCTGGAGTGGAGCCTGCGGCAGGAAGGAGAGCCGTTATGAATTCCTTGATGTCGGCGAAGCGCCGCTCGCTGTCTTTGGCCAGGGCTTGCAAGAGCGCCTCGTCCACGCGCCGTGGCAGTAGGAGGTTGAGCTGGGTCGGGGCCACAGGATGCTCGTGGGCGTGCTGGCGGGCCAGAGTCGCGAAATCGGTGCCGCTGAAGGGGGGACGCCCGGTCAGCAGCTCATAGGCGATGCAGGCCAGGGAGTATTGGTCGCTGGCGCGGGTGGTGATCCCTTCGAACTGCTCGGGGGCCATATAGGGCCAACTGCCGGGGCGCTGCTCCGGCTCACCATCGGTCGCCGTGGCCCAACTGAAATCGTTGAGCCATAGCTCCCCCTTGAGGTTGAAAAGGATATTTTCGGGCTTCAGGTTGCCGTGCATCACGTTGAAATGGTGGGCATAAGCCAGGGCATCGGCAACCTGCTGCAGCAAAGGACCGGCCTCCGCCAGGCTCAATGGAATCTTTCCCTGATGGGCCAGCCGCTGGCGCAGCGAGCCGCGCAGCGCGTATTCGCTCATCAGGTAGACCTCGTCCTGGTCGAGACCGCTCTCGAGCGGAGGAAGCAGATGCGGATGCCGCAGCATCCTCAGCAGGCGTACTTCGCGGAAATACTGCTCGCGGTTGCGGGGAAAAGGCGGGTGGAAAAACTTGATCACCGCCATGTGGCCGGGAGTGGTCAGGTGCTGAGCCAGGTAGGCGCTGCTCGCTGGTCGGTTACCGAGGCCGGCTATGATCCGATAGTGACCGATCACTCTATCGATGTAGCGATTGCGCTCACGCATAGCTCCTCCGCCGGGGCCTGAAAGCTCTCATCCACAGACGGCCATTGCTCTTTTCGCAGGTCACTGCTCCGTCTGACCAGGGGTACTGTTTCTGCCTCTTGCCACATCTTGCTTTCCCCTCTTCTTTCCTCGCCTGCTTGCTCTTAGGCGCGCACTCACAGGACAGCCTCTTTCCAGAGCAAGGAGAGTATAACCGGCCCTTCTGCCTGGTGTCAATGAAAGAGAGAAATGGGGGATGACAATAGCTCACTCTGCCTGATAATATCAAGACAAATGGGCTGTAGCCTCTTCTAGAGTGACTCACCCGTGAATTCTTCGTTATCTATTCATAGCAGTGCTGGAACTGTTCATCTGGACAGAGTTGATTACAGGATGCGGCTTGAGAGTGTAGGAAGGGTCTGGTGACAATGAATCGGTGCCTCTACTGCAACAGGCCATGTGAGCATGGGGTGGTGTTCTGTGACGAGTGTCGGGCGCTGTTGTTGCAACGTCATGCCCTCGCTGAGCAAGAAGTGCAGTTCCCCCCGCGAGCTGAAGGGTGGCAGGTGGCTGGGTTATCAGCTGCTGAGGACTGGCCTCCGTCTGGGCCGCGCGGCTTTCCAACGGTGCCCATGAGTGTTACCGATGGAAGTTGGGAGGAGGAGGAAAGCCGTTCTGACCTCCTGGCGCGATCTTCGCTGGCGTCGAGAGCGGATCAGGGCAGAAATCAAGATGGTGATGGTGGCCAGCAGGGTTGTGCTCCTCTGGGGCAAGATGAAATGAGTCAGGTCCGGCCCTCGTGGCGCTGGTCGTGGACGGTCCGGCGCCGCCAGGGCTGGTCAGCAGAATGGACTTCCCTGGAGGCCCCTTCTCAGGAAGAAGCGGCCAGCCCAAGGCCAGGGAGAGGAGGCGGAAGCCAGGAGGCCGCGCGCTCCGTCTCCGCCTCCGCCTCCGGACGGGCCACGTCGATAGCAAAGCTGCCTGTCTCGCGGGGGGGTGAGCTTCGCCAGGCTGGCTCGCCCTCTCCTCGCCGCGCTTTCAGGACGGACCAGGCCGATCGCTGGCTCTCGGGAGGCCAGATCTGGCCGCGCTGGCGGAAGGCGCTGGGACAGAGAGCCTGGCTACGCTGGCTGTTCGCGGGACTGACGGTCCTGGCCCTGCTGCTCATTGGTCTGAATGGCTGGTTGATCCGCTCGCGCTTCTCGGGAGTCCATCAGCCAGGCTCACCAGCGGGGCAGCCGCCGTTCTTGATGGCGACACCGACCCTGGTCCAGGCCGGCCAGGCGGTGCATCTCCATCTGGATCATTTTCCGGCTTTCGCCCAGGTCTATTTCAGCTACGATGTTGGTCAGGCTCTGACGCCTGTGGGTATGGCTCCCCTCGTTCATTTGGGAGCGGCAGGGAGTGCGGATCTCACGGTCGCGATTGGGCGCGACTGGAGTCCTGGCGATCATACTATCCAGGCTGAAGATATCGCAACGCACTACACGGCCAGCACGACGATTCAGGTAGTAGCCAGTGGGCCGCTCCGGCCACCGGTCCTGGAGGTGAATCGCCGCAGCCTGGATCTGGGGGCGGGGGTGCAGGGCCTCAACAGCGTGGTACCGCTCTGGTTAAGTAATGGCGGCGATGGAAGCCTCTCATGGACGGCCAGTAGCGACCAACCCTGGTTGCAGATCACACCGACCCAGGGAGTCCTCAGCGAGCGCCAGGCCATCCTGATCGCCGGGTCGCGTGCTACCCTGTCGCCTGGCCTCTATCATGGCAGTATTACCTTCAGTGCCGATAGTGGGACTACCTTGCGGGTTATGGTCTCCATGCGGGTCGAGGCGGCTCCTGTGGGCGCAACTGATCTAGAGAGGCGGCCGCTCAGGGTGACGCCAGCGGCGCTGGCCTTCTCGTTGACGGATGGGGGGCCGGCGCCCGCCGCCCAGTTTGTGACCCTCACGAATCCCGCTCGTGCCACGCTGGCCTGGTCCAGCCGCAGCCTGGTGCCGCCCGAAGGAAGCCAGGAGGAGCCGCTGCCTGTCCGGGCCGACTGGCTCCAGCTCAAGTCGGCTCAGGGAAAGCTGGCGGCTGGTGAGAGCATCTCGGTGGAGGTCACAGCTCAAGGCAGCCATCTGCTGCCTGGCCTCTACCTGGCCATAGTCCAATTGAGCGGCTCCTACTCCTCGACCTCAACCGTCAACCAGGTGCTGGCGGCCTCGCTGACGGTTCTGCCCTCTTGTCGCCTGGCTCTGAGCGCCCAGAGCCTGACCTTTACCATCGGCTCAGGACAGGGTGAGGAGAGCGGTCAGTCGCTTGATCTGGGACTGGCTCCAGGCTGCGCCTCCGGCTTGAGCTGGCAGGCTTTTACCTCGGCGAGCTGGCTCAAGGTCGACCCGGCCAGCGGACGAGTCGAGGCGGGCCACGGGATGAGTGTGCGTGTCAGTGTGGCGCTCAACGAGCTGAATGCCGGCACCTATAGCGGCTTCGTGCTCTTCTCCACTCAGCAACGCACGCAAACGCTGGCGGTCCTCTTGAATTTGCTGGTCGCGGCGGTTCCGAGCGGAACAGGAGCCAGCAGCTCGGCGACCACAGCCACGGAGGCGCCGAACCGTCCCCCCCTGGGGGCCTCCCTTTCGCCCAGTAGCCTGAGTTTTACCGCCGAGCAGGGAGGACAGCCGCCGGCTGCACGCTCCGTGCTCCTGAGCGCTTTGCAGTACCCACTGCAATGGTCGGTGGCGCTCAATACGGCCTCAGCTCCCTGGTTGAGCGTGACACCGCTCAGCGGTACGCTGGCGGCTGGCCAGACGGCGCGGCTGAGCGTCAGCGTCAATATGGCGGGCCTGACCCCGGGGTCCTATAGCGGGCAGTTTGCGGTCTCACTGGGACCGGCCGATGGGGCGGCCAGTCCCGCTCAGCTCACGCAGGTCGTGGTGGTCAACTTAACAGTTCTGGCTCCCTGTGTGCTCGAAGTAACGCCGAGCGGCCTGAGCTTTACCAGCTCGCTGCTCCAGCCGAATCCGCCGCCGCAGGTGCTCTCGCTGCGCATCGACGGCGGCTGCCCCCGTCCGGTTTCCTGGAACGCTACCGTCGATAGCGATAGCACCTCGTGGCTGCACCTGAGTCAGACCAGCGGCAGCGAGAGCGGCTCGGGAACGTCCCTCACGGTCTACGTCACGCCGCCGCGCCTGCTGCTGAAGACATTGCGCGGACAGATCACCATTACGGCCAGCGATGGGGGACAGAACCCTCTGCAGAGCAGTCCCCAGGTGGTCACCGTCACCGTGAGTCCAGGCTGATGGCGAGTCAGCCCGGACTGATCTCATCTCTCTCCTAAGGCGCCAGGTTCTGCGAGATGGCGCACGGCAGAGCGCCCGCCAACGAGAGAGAGGCTGATCAGGCCGACAATGGCTCCGGCCAGCGCCACGGTCGGGGGGCCACCGATGAGAGCGATCAGGCCACTGGCAGCGAAGTCGCCCAGCGGCCTGATCGCCATAATCATCAACGTGTTGAGGCTCATGACACGCCCGCGCATCTGGGCCGGGACGCGAGTCTGCATCAGCGTAATTGTGGTGGCGGCGATAACGTTCTGCATGGCACCAACCAGCGAGAGCATGAGCAGCGAGAGCCAGAAAAGACGACTGAAGGCGAAGACAAGCAAGGCCACGGTCCACAGGCTGAAAGCCAGGATGAGGGCCTGCCCCTTGCGCTTGACTTCGCCGAGCGAGGCCAGCCCCAGCGCACCCGCCACGGTCCCGATCCCAGAAGCCGAGAAGAGGAGACCAAGCTCAAACGGAGTCAGATGGAGCACCTGGACAGAGAAATAGGGCAGAATGATGGCCGCCGAGGGATTGAAGAAGAGCAAAGCCCCATAGGCCGCGAGTACCCAGGGTAAGACGGCATCTCGCCCAATGACGATCAGCGACTCCTGAATCGAGCGTCTCAGGTTGGGAACCCTGGCCCGCGGGTCAGCCGTCTCCTCCCCCTCCGAAGGAACGCGCATCAGGAAGAGGACAACCAGTACCCCCAGATAGCTGACGGCGTTAAGGAAGAAGTTGCCAGCGTAGTGGATGAGGCCGATGGTCAGGCCGGCCAGCGAGGGACCGATGACCGCCGCTCCGTTAAAGACTGCCGATTGGAGCGAAATGGCATTCATGAGGTCTTCTCGCGGCACCAGTTGAGGAATAAGCGCCGAGCGGGCCGGCTGGTCAAAGCTGAGGACGGTGCTGTTGCAGAAGGCGATGAGGACGATCATCCAGACCTGGATGACCCCCAGATGGGTCAGCACTCCGAGCAGAAAGGCCAGTCCCATTGAGATGCTCTGCGTACAAAGCAGCAGCCGACGACGATCAAGGCGATCAGCTACCCCTCCCCCGATGAGGGCGAAGAGCAGAAAGGCACTGGCCTGGGCCAACGAGACGATTCCCAATGCCAGAGCAGAGTTATGGCTGAGCTTGAGCACGAGCAGGCTCTGCGCCACAATCTGCATCCAGGTTCCCACGGAGGAGACGATCAGGCTGATCCACAGCAGACGATAGTTGCGATGACGCAGGGCGCGAAAGGTACTGGGCCGCTTGCGACCGGTGGCGGACAAGTTACCACCCGACGTGGCTGTAGCAGGCGATCTGTTCACGGACGTGGAAGGTTCTCTCTTTCCTACTCAGGTGGGAATCTCTGAATCTGATAATAATTATACGTCTTTTCGCTCGTTTCGGCCGGGCAGAAGCCCCGCCCCGACAGGCTCATCTCCGGGGAAAAGCGCCCGTCGCCAGGTCCCAATCGGCTGCATTCCTTTCCTTCTCGTGGCCTCCTTGCGCTTTTTTAGCGTTTCTGTGCAAACGGAAGAGATGACGGTATCTATGCCCCGGGTCCTATATACTTGACAGACGTGATCTGCATCGGTACTATTAACTATAGGCTCGTCTTGTATAAGGAAGCAAGCGGGGAAGATAGCTCCCCGGTGCCAGCTGCTTCCGTTGCCTGAACCGCGAATAGGGCTTTCTTCGGTAGCTGTGGCCTCTTCTGCTACAGGTGTCCAGCTTATTGAGCTGACGGGCAAGAAGAAGGCGATTGCCCTATCAAGCAAAGGAGGTGTCCACCTCTACCCCGGATCATATTCCGGTCGTCTGCCGGAGGTTGACCTTTAGGCAACCTCTCATACTGACCACCTTTTGCCTGTACTACCTGATGATAGGCTGTCTCTGACCATGTTGTCCGGCCAAGTCGTGCGGTACACAGTCGTACCGAGCTTACAAGCTAGAGGTGCCGATGAACATCGCAACTTTCTTCCAATCTGCACGCCGGCTGGCCATCGTCCTGGCGGCTCTTAGCGCCAGTGGGGTGGTGGCCCTACTCCTTTTCGTCGTACCGTCCGCTGCTTATGCCCAGCTGCATGGAGAGGACCCGACTAATCGCAGCCTTATTCGTGGTCATATGGTTCCGCTGCTAAGGAACCACAAGCCGCTCCACAGCGAGAGTGCCAACCGCAGCCTTCAGCTTTCGATCGCGCTCAAGCTGCGCAACGAAGCCCAACTCGATGCCCTACTGGCAGCTCAGAACGATCCGCAGTCCCCACTCTACCATCATTACCTCACGCCGCAGCAATTCACCGAGTTGTTTGGGCCGACGCCCGCGACCGTCAGCCGTGTGGTGGCCTACCTGCAGGCTCAGGGTTTGCGAGTCAACAGTGTCTCGCCTAACCGCACACTGATCAACGCCAGCGGAAGCGTGGCCCAGGTTGAGCAGGCTTTTGCCATCACTCTGGCCGACTATCAGATGGGGAATCGCACCGTTTACGCCCCGACCGGAGAACCATCCGTGCCGGCGGAGCTGGGTGGCCTCATCCTTAACATTGCCGGTCTGGACAATGTGGCTCATTATCGTCCCTTGGGCCTGCAGCGTCTCACCAGCAGCCAGACGCCTCATACCGGCCCGGGCGGTGGCTACACCCCGAGCGAGCTGCGTACCGCCTATGACATGAACCCGCTGATCAACGGGGGAAGCAACGGCAGTGGCCAGACCGTGGCCATCTTCGAGCTGGACGGCTATCGCGCCTCGGACGTCAACGCCTACCTGAGCTATTATGGCCTCGGTTCAGCCAAGTATTCCAATGTGTTGGTAGATGGGGCGACCAACACGGCGGGCGCGGGAGCGATCGAGGTCGAGCTGGACATGGAAGTGGTCTCGGCCATCGCGCCTGGGGCGAACCAGAAGATCTATATTGGACCCAATACGATCACGGGGGTCAACGATACCTACAATCGCATTGTGACCGACAACCTGGCCAAGGTGGTCAGCATTAGCTGGGGCGAGTGCGAGGCGGCGGCGGGAACCTCCGAGCTGGCCACGCTGGATAACATCTTCAAGCAGGGGGCGGCCCAGGGCCAGGCTTTCTTCGCTGCCTCCGGTGACTCGGGCGCCTACGACTGCGACAACAACAGTCTGGCGGTCGACTCGCCTGCCGACGATCCCTACGTGGTAGGTGTCGGCGGGACTCATCTGGTCACCGGCAGCGGCGGCACCTACAGCAGTGAGTCGGCCTGGTCGAACCCCAGCGATACGCAGCGTAGCCCACATGGCTCGGGCGGCGGCGGCGGCATCAGCTCCTACTTCGCCCGCCCATCTTATCAGACTGGCCCCAATCTGACCAATGCCAACCGCATGGTGCCGGATGTCTCGGCTGACGCCGATCCAGCCACCGGCTACTCGGTCTACTGCACCGTGGCAGCGGCTGGCTGTTCTAGCTCGGGCTGGCTGACGGTCGGCGGCACGAGCGCGGCGGCTCCGCTGTGGGCCGGCGTGGCAGCTGATGTCAACCAGTACCTGGCCTCGCAGGGCAAGGCCACCCTCGGCTCGGCCAGCGCGACCATCTATCACCTCTACAATACGACCCAGACCTATAGCGCCTATCACGATATCACGAGCGGCAATAACCTCTACTACTCAGCCACCACGGGCTACGATCTGGCAACCGGTATCGGCTCGCCCGATGTTTGGAACTTTGCCCGCGATGTGGCCGGCTCGTCTGGCGGCGGTGGTGGCGGCGGTGGCGGCGGTGGCGGCGGCACCACCACGCAGCTCCTGAGTAATCCGGGCTTTGAGAGCGGCAGCTCTCCCTGGCAGGAATCGTCCTCGGGAGGCTACGAGATTGTTGACTCTACCAATCCCCATACGGGCAGCTACAGTGCCTACCTCTGCGGCTATAATGGCTGTAATGATCAGATCTGGCAGACGGTCACTCTGCCCAGCACAACGACCAAGGTGGTCCTGAGTTACTGGCTGTATATCAGCACGCAGGAGTCGGGTAGCACCTGCTACGACTACTTCTACGTTCGCATTCGTAACTCCAGTGGCTCGACGATCACCACAGTGCAGACCAGGTGTAATGCCAACGCCTCGGGTTGGACGCAGTACACCTTCGATCTGACCTCGGCGCTGAGCAGCTACTACGGGAAGCAGATTCAGGTCTACTTCCAGGGGACGACGGATTCCTCGCTAGTGACCAACTTCTTCGTGGATGACGTTGCTCTGAACGATACGCATTCCTGAGCCTCCTGATCGTAGAAGCAGCCCCGCGTGGGCCTGCCTCCCAGAGCGGAGGGCGGAGCACCGGTGCTCCGCCCTCCTTCCATTTCCTTCCCCTCTAGCCGGGCCAACGGCTGGCCCTAGCCGATGACGGGCGGAACCTGGCGCCTCTCCTCTGGTTTGGAAAGGACCCCTATACTGGCTGTAGTGCCCGCAGCAGACAGCCTACCCGGCTTCGATCAATCCTTGATCAATCAGGCATGTCGGCTGCGGCGACCCACTCCATGCCTATCATTGGCGCCAGGAGGAATGGCAATGTTGCACCTTCACGGTAGAGGCCGACAACGGTGGCCGGCTGTCCTCTTCTTGCTCTCTTTCTGCCTCCTTTGCTGGCCGGCACTCTTCTCTCCGGCGATGGCAGCCCTGGCGGTTGGCCAGCCCTCCGCTATCCGCCTCTCGTCCCTGCCCGGTGGAAGCTCCACCGGCTCAGGAGCCAGGGGTCTTCAGGTCTTCGTTGAGCCGCAAGCCGGCGAGCAGGTTGTGTTGCAGGCCATCGCTGGGGCCCGGCGCTCCTTGGCCATCGAAATCTACCTGCTCACCGATCGCCGCGTCATCCAGGCCCTGGAAGCGGCGGCTGGGCGGGGCCTGACGGTGCGCGTCATGCTGGAGCCTCATCCCTATGGGGGCGGCTCGCCCGCTCGCACCATCCAGCAGCTAGAGGCTGCCGGTGTGGAGGCGCGCTATACGAATCCGGCTTTCCCGCTCACCCACGCCAAGCTGATGATCGTTGATGGCCTGCGCGCCTATATCATGACCGGTAACCTCACCCGCGCCGCGCTTGGAGGGAATGGTCGCGTCGCTAACCGGGAGTATGGCATTATCGATCCTCTGCCGGAGGATGTGAGCAGCCTGAGTGCCCTGTTCGAGGCCGACTGGCAGCGCGCGGAGGCTGTCTTTCCAGGCAACAACGCGCACCTGGTCATTAGTCCGGGCAATGCGCGGGCGGCTCTGCAAGGACTGGTGGCCGCGGCACGCCAGACACTGCTGGTTGAGGAGGAAGAAATGCAAGATCAGCAGATCGAGGGCGCTCTGGTCGCGGCCCAGCGGCGTGGCGTGAAGGTGGAGGTCATTTTGCCGGCATCCCGCGGTGAGAATGATCCCAACGCGGAGGGGATTGCCGCGCTGCTGCAGGGAGGAGTCGCGGTGCGCGAGGATGGCCAGCTCTATATGCATGCCAAAATGCTTCTTGTAGACGGGCAGGAAGCCTTTGTCGGCTCGGAGAATTGCTCGCCGTCGGGCCTGGAGCGCAATCGGGAAGTGGGCATCCTGGTCTCCGATGAAGCAGTGCTGGCGACGCTCCAGAGGACTTTTGAGGCTGACTGGCAGGTGGCGCAAACGCTTTCCCTGAGGGTTCAGGGGCGCCAGGGCGAGGCAGACCCATGGCCAGGCTGGCTCACCTCACCTCAGCGAGCGCTGACCTGGGACAGGTGAGGTGGGAGTGAGGCAGCGACGATAAAGGCAGGACAGAGAACCGCTGCTCCTGTCCTGCCTTCTGGTTCTGCTCTGAACGGATCTACTGACTTCGGAGGGGACGCTCCTGCCTGCTGTGGAGGTTGAGGGTAATGTTAAAGCATCAGGCGCGCTCAGGCAGCTCTCAGCGCAGAGGTAGCGCCTGTCGCTGACCGAAGGGAGAAGCCTCAGCCGTGCAGCGGAGGAGCGGGGCATCAACTACCAGCGGCGCCCACCGCGGCGCTCGCGGCCACGCCCGTGACCTCCTTCATAGCTGCCCGAGTAGCTATAGCTCCGGCTTTCGTCGCGACGCCCACCGCGGGAAGAGCGAACTTCCTGGTAACAGTCGCTGCAATAGACGGGGCGATCATCGCGGGGGAGGAAAGGCACGGTTGTTTGTCGTCCACAGTTGGAACAGACAGCCTCGTACTGCTCCCGCGAGGAACGGGGCGAAGACTGACTTCGGGAGCCATTGCGGCGGGCGGCGCGGCAATCAGGGCAGCGCGCCGGGGGATTGGTTAGCCCCTTGCTGGCGAAGAAGGCCTGCTCGCCGGCAGAGAAGACAAAGTCCTGACCACAATCACGGCAGGTAAGAACACGATCCTGGTAATCCTCGTAAGACATCATGGGTAAAAAAACCTCTTTTGTACTCTGTGTTCGCTCCTCTGAACACACTGGGCTGAATGAACCGACTGTTACGGTCCGGCTGCAGTTATCATTCGCCTGGTTCCCGCCAGAAGGTCTGCCTGTGGTGATCTCTTATGGGGAAGTCCTGAGCGGCAGGTGAGGAGCACCTGAACTGCTACTGAAGGATTGTCAGATCCCCGATCACACTCACATTATACCACGCCCATCCTAAAATACAATCAGCCCAGACGTTAACTTTGCGTGAATTTCGGAGGACCACTTTGGGTCGCCTCACCCCGCTGTCCCCCGACTGGCTGCCAGCAAGCCAATCGACAGGGCCAGCACTTGCCTAGCCGACTCCTTTGACCGGCTTCTTCTCTCCCTCCGCCGCGCCCCACACTCCCGCTCTCTCGAGAACAGCATCCTCCCCCTGGTTAGCTCAAGGCCAGGCTGCGGGGCCTCTGTGCCGCCGCTTCTGGCCTGGTTTCTCCCTCTCCATGGAGAGCGCAGAAAGCTCTTCCTTACACGTTCAAATCGCAGGCCCTTTGCAGGAAATTTTTCCCTGGTACTGATTTCCTGAAAAAGCGGAGGGAGAGGTTAAGATTTCTTAACTCTGCGCCGGTACTTTTTTATTAGCTTCGGATTGGTAGATGCACATAGATCATATCACCTGCAGTATCCTTGTATAGGGCTGGCTGAACAGAAACCAGCCTGTGTCGTACTGCTCCCTGTGGGGTTGAGGTATGGGTGGTGGGGAGCAGAGCGAGCGGGTAAGAGGAGGAAGAGAAGGGATGGTGAAGGGGCGCGAGCGGAGAGGGTGCCCGTCCGTAGGTCTCGCGCTCATTTATTTCCAGACCAGTTGTCCTGGATGACGCTGGCGCTATCCGCTCAGGTGCGGTCTCATCCTGTGAGTAAGGAAAGGTAAGCAGGCTTATGTCCCGGAAGCAAGCACCATTATCGATCTACGAAAGCTCACGGAGAGCACGTCGCCGCTGGCCAATTCTGGTGGGGGCGAGCATCCCCCTGCTGCTCCTGCTGATCGCGGCGGGAGTTTTGGTGTTCCCTCATCTGACCTCGCGGGCGGCTGACGACAATACCGATTGTTCGCTCATCGTACCGCCTAATCCACTGAGCGCCCAGGGGCTGGCGACTCCCTACCAGCTTGTGGCGACCAATCCCGCCAATGGGCCATGTCATGAGGCCAATCCGGCGCAGGCGGCCTTTGTCCAGGGGGCCATTCTGGACCCTCGTACCGGTCAGATCTCTATCTACAATCCGGTCGTTGTCGATCAGGGGACGCAGCCGGCTATTCAGCCAACGCCGCCTCAGTTGCCGCAAGGGGCGGTGGTCGCGCTCTGGTTTGGCTTCAACGGCGACAATCTGACCCTGGTTGATAACAACGGGAGCCTGAGACAGGGACGCTGCGTCAACGGTGTCAATGGCAGTATCTTTGGTCAGTTTGCCTATTGTAATGCTCCCGCCTTCTTCGCCGCCGCCAATTATGCTATCCGCAGCGGACGCCTGAAGGTCCCTCCAATTGGTATGGCCAAAGACGGCCAGCCTTGCCCGACGACGCGCGATTTCAGCCTGGTTGATCAGGACCAGAGTGACAACGTGGTGACCGAATATCTGGTGACCGCCGACGGGCGTATTGCTCAGATGACCGCCGCCAATGCTGCGGCTCTGCAAGGGGCTCAGGTCCAGGTCAATGGCAGCGATGAGCGGCTGCTCTCGATTGGCCTCGATAACGCTCTCGGTTGTACGCCCTGGATGGCCCCCGATCTGGCTGATCCGGGCCATATGGTTGCTGCTTTGCCGCTCAATGAGCTGCAGGCCGCCCTCTATCAGAATCAGCCTGTGGCCCTCGTGCCGGCCGGCGATCCCATGGTCCTTAACAACGATCAGCCCGATCTGCGCAAGCTGAATGCCTATCGCGTCGGGGTTAACCAGGCCCCGGTGGGTTCGCTCAATCAGGCCAGCACGGCTACCTACTGCCAGAACCTGATCAATGTGGCTCCGGCTCGCCTGAAGCTGGATCAGCAGTTTACTCAGGCCAGCCCGTCGCCCGACGCGGGCGCGGCCAACTCGCTCTTTACTTTCCTGGCTCAGCGCTTTGTGACCACTTATCAGGAGCTGAACTGTCAGGCCCTGATTAATTTGCCCGATCCGATTACGGTGACGACCGATGCCAACGGCGTGGCGGTGGATGCGACCATCAATGTCCCCGCCGGTGGCGGCAATGGTGGGGGGAATGGCAATGGCAACGGTACGGCGGTCAATTGCACCGTGAATGGGCGCCTTGTTCAGGGCTGCTCTGGCACGGTGACGATCAATGGGGCCCCCTGCACGTTCACGCTCGATCAGGCCAACCATCAGGTGGTCATCCAGTGCTCGCGCCGGAGCACTGTGCAGCCGCAATAGAGCTGAGCCAGTCGCCAGGCAGATGGTTTGAGCCATAGAAGGCAGACCGCCCTTGGGGGCGAAGGCTCTCCCCTGGATGAAAGCCACGGCCTTGCCCCCAGGCCCTGAGCAGATGCCCTTACTCCTTTAACTGGTTTCCCGGCGGTCTGCCTCCCTCTCCACTGCCGGAGCAGAATGGCGCCTGCTTCTGCTGACGCCTTCTGCTCCGGCCTTCCCTATCATTACCTCTTCCTTTCTCTGGTGACTTTTTTTATCTTTTTATAAGAATAGATTTTCCTCTACAAGGACACTCATGAGATCCGATTATCGCTCTTTTAGCTCGCTTGCGCTCTGTCGCCGAGGCGTGTTAAGCTTAGAGTTAGAACAAAGGTCAAAGATCCTGCTGTGTTGTAGGTGAACTGGCGTTAGCTAGCGGTGAGAAGAGAAGGCCGATGGCTATGGCTTGTGCTGAGAGTGCTGCTGGCAAGAGAGAGACAGCAACGCTCTGCTCGCGAGGACAAGAGGATGAGTACCTCTTTGGCTGGGATCCTGTGCCAGGGATCGTTTCGGTCTGGGCGAATCGCAGCGGCGAGGCGGTGATCTGGCGCCGCGAGGGCGAGCGGGTGCTCTGTTCGCAGAGGCGTTTCTGGCCTTGGGTGCTGGCAACCTCTCTGGCCGATCTGCAGGCGGCGGGCCAGCGTCTCCGCCCTGTCGCGACCTGGCCTCCCGTCCGGCCTGCTGAGCCGTCGGGGACGATCTACTACCGCGAGCTGGATGGGCCGGAGGGGACCTATCGTTTTCTGCTCTGCTGCGAGGATTTGAACCGGCTGGAGCGGGTCCTCTTGCGCGGAGCGGCTCGTCGCCTGGGACAGCGCCCAAGGTCGCTTGCTGAGTTGGAGGGATACTACGCCGTCGGCCCGGTGGAGCAGTATCTGATGCAGACGGGCCAGGTCTATTTCCGCGGCCTGGCCTATGAGCAGCTGCATCGCCTGCAGCTCGATCTGGAGACGACGGCCCTCGACCCCCATCGGGGACGCATCTTTCTGGCGGCGGTGCGCGATAATCGCGGCCTGGCAAGGGTCTTGGAGGCTCCGCGTGAGGAGGATGAGCCGGGCCTGATTCGCGATTTGTGCTCCTTGATTTGCCAGCGCGATCCCGATGTGATTGAGAATCATAATCTGTTTGGCTTTGATCTACCGTTTTTGGAAGAGCGGGCGCACGTGCTGGGGATCCCCTTGTTGCTTGGGCGCCAGGGGGTGCCAGAGGAGGCGCGGCGGCTGCGCCGCTATCAGGAGACGCTGGCTATCGGGCCGGAGACGCGCCGGCGCCTCCGCTATAGTGTGGCGGGCCGTGAGCTGGTCGATACGCTCGATGCGGTGCGCCGCCATGATTTTGTGGTGCGCGATATGCCCAGCTATGCCTTGAAGGATGTGGCGCGCTACTTTGGCATTGCTTCGGCAGAGCGCACCTATATTGCTGGAATGGAGATTGTGGAGACCTATCGGCGCGATCCCGAGCGGGTGCGCCGCTATGCTTTGGACGATGTGGAAGAGGTCGATGGGCTGTCGCGTCGCTTGCTGGGGGCGCCTTTTGCCCTGGCGAGCATGGCGCCGCGCCGCTATGAGCGCCTGGTGTCGGCAGGGCCGGCGATGGGGGTCCTGGAGCCGATTCTGGTGCGCAGCTATTTGCGGGCTGGGGCAGCACTGCCCCGTCCCTCCTCCGAGGGGACTGAGGATAAGGGCCTGCACGAGGGGGGGGCTGTGCACCTTTTTGCTACGGGAGTGGCCGAGCATGTGGTCAAGGCCGATGTGGCTTCGCTCTATCCTTCCTTGATGCGCTCCTTTGCCATCGGTCCGCGCTGCGATCGCCTGGGGGTGCTCTTGAGTATTTTGGGACGCCTGACGGATCTGCGCCTCTATCATAAGGAGGCCGCTCGCCAGGCTCCCCCTGGCTCGGTCGAGGCCAATCATCATGCGGCGACCCAGGCGGCTATGAAGATTCTGATCAATGCGGCCTATGGCTACATGGGGGCGGGTAAGATGGCCCTCTTCGCCGATACCGAGGCGGCGGCTGAGGTGACGCGCCGCGGCCGGGCGATTCTGGACCAGGTCCTGCAGGCTCTGCGCGCGCGCGGGCTGGCTCTGATCGAGGCCGATACCGATGGCGTCTATTTTGCTGTTCCTCCAGCGTGGCATGAGGAGCAGGAGCGGGCCCTGGTGGCTGAGATCGGGGCAAGCCTGCCCCCGGGCATTCGCCTTGAGTACGAGGGACGCTATCGAGCGATGTTTAGCCACGAGGTGAAGAATTACGCCCTCCTGACCTACGACGGCCGCTTGATTGTCCACGGGGTGGCGCTCCGCTCCAGCCGCGCGGAGCCTTTCGGCGAGCGTTTCTTGCGGCGGGCCTTGTTGGCGACGATGTTGGGGAGGGTGCATGAGGTGCGAGCCGCCTATTTGGAGACGGTCGAGGCTCTGCGCGCGCGGGCTTTGCCGGCGGCAGATGTGGCGACTCAGGTGCGCCTGACGAAGACGCCCGAGGCCTATTTTGCCGCTCGTCAGACGCATCAGGAGCCGGCTTATGAAGCCCTCATTGGGGCAGGTCGACGTCAGTGGTTTCCCGGTGAGCGCGTGCGCTTCTATCGCAGCGCGGAAAAGCGCTATGTCTGGCTGCCGGACGAGAATACGGAGGAGGTGCCTGCTGGTGAGGATTGGCTGGCTCTGGCCCCTGCTTCCGCCTCTGGCGAGGCGCCGCTGGCGACGACCGAGCATGCCCGCCAGAGCAGCAGGGAACTGGCCGAGCGCCGCGACTACGATGTCGAGTACTACATCCGCTTGCTGACCAGCTCCTACGCTGCCCGTCTGCGCAAGGCTTTTGCTCCCGAGGATTTTGAGGCGCTCTTTCGCGAGGATCGCCAGCTCTCGCTGTTTGCTGAGTCGAAGCCGCTGGAGCAGATTCAGCCGCGCTGGATTCGCTGCCAGTTGCCATAGCGGCGCGCGCGCTCGAGCGAGGGCCAGAACCCTGGGCCAGCGGCGGAACGAGCCGACGGCTCCGGGCCCGGTTGGACCAGGCCGAGTTGGGGCCTCCTGACGACTGTCCGCCGCTGACGCTGGCTGGTCTTCGGCTGGCTGTGGCTTTCTCCCGGCAGCCGGCTCATGGGCCGGCCTGGTCCTGAGCGGAGTCGCCCGGAAGCTGATGCGAGGCATGCTTGAGCTGCTCCAGCAGCTCTTGTCGGAAATCTCGCACGATTGGGAGGTCTGCGTAACCAGCCCGTTCGATCTCGTTGAGCAACTCGTAGCCTTTGGTGAGGCGATGGGGGGATTGCCAGCCGGTGACCGCCTGCAGGAAAGCGCGGGCCTCTTCCAGGCTGGCTTCGATCTCGCGCAGGCGCAAGAGTGCCTGGGCGCGATAGAGGTGGAGGCGGTAGTCGAGCCAGAGATTGGTGTCGAGCGAAATTTGTCGGCGCAGTTCTTCATAGCCCTCCAGCACTCTCCGTGGCTGGCTGGTATAGAGATAGCCACGGCAGCGCAAGAGAAAGATGCCGCTGAGTTTGTGAAAGACGAAGTCAGTTCCATCGCCATAGGCGCCTTTGAGCGGCTCGGCCAGGGCAATGGCCTGCTCAATGGTGCGCTCGAAGCGCAGGGCGTCGCCGGCGCTGGCGTACATCTGGCTCAGGTAGGCGCTGGTGAAGGCCGCCAGCGGCTTGCTGGTCTTGAGTGCCAGGTTGCGCGCTTCTTCAAGGGCCTCGATGGCCTCCTTGTGACGCCCGATGCGCTTCAGCTCGACGCCGAGCTTTTGCAGAGCGTGGGCTGTCAAAACCGGGTCGGCTATTTGCCGCGCGCTGGCCAGCATCTCCTGAAAGGTTCGGCGCGCCTGCTCGTAGCGGCGATGTTCGTAATGCATCAGGCCAGCAAGGCTCTGGTATTGGATGCTGAGCATCTGTAGGCGGCGTTCCAGGCGCAACGGTGGCGGCAGCTCGCTGCGGCAGGCCGCCAGAAAGTTCCCAAGGCTGTGAAGGTGTCGCTCCACTTCCGGGAGCGGTGCCAGCCTCCGTATGGCCAGGGTCTGCTTGAGCAGGGCCTCGGCCACCTCCAGGCTTTCTTCAAAGAAGTGGTTTTTGGTGGGCAGAGGGGTCTGGGGATGGAAGGGGTCGTAGAAGGAAAGGCCAAATTCCCAGGGGGGGATCTCTAGCAGCTCGCAAAGGCAGCGTAGTGTCTGGGGATCGGCAATGCGCTTCTTGCCATATTCAATGGCCTGCACGTAGCGCCAGTCGACGCCTGTCCCGCCTCGGGCCCGTGGCCAGCGCTCCGCCAGTTCTTGCTGTGTCAGGCCACGCCGCTCTCGATACTTCCTGATGGTTTTGCCATAGTGATAGCCACCCGCGCTCATGCTGCTCTCCTTTCTTCTGCTCGCTGCGCTTGACGGCATAGCGGGTTCGTCTTCCCCCAGGGACCTCGTTCCATACTAACTAGTCTGTTTGTATGCAAAGATGTAGAGGGATTCTATGCTTCTAAATAGAAGCCATCGCATGCTCCGATGAGGATTGTAGCATAGTTGGCGACGATAGAAAAGTTATGCTCTCTGTGGGTATCTTGTGTAACAGGAGGCAAAAACATGCATGAGAGCGAGGTTGCCCGGCTGAGGAAACGCCTGGAGGACGAGTACGAGGCCGCCCGCCGCGGCCTGACAGGCCTGGCTGCCGGTACGGCCCAGCACCGCTTTATTACGGCTCGCATCCGCAACATGGAGCGCTGTCATAAGCGCCTGGCCCGACTGGTAGGCGAGGAGCGTGCGACGGCCATCGCTCTGGAGGTCTGGCGAATCAGGTAGCTTGTCCGCGGCTGACTCTGACGGAGATCTGTCTCGTTCGGCCCTTATACTCATGCCATCCCTCTATCTATCTATTTCTCTCTTCTGGCGGCTACCAGGTCAGACGCCGTCGGCTGATGACAGAGAGGGGATCACCTGCCCTCGCTGGCTCGCTTGCCGGGATGGAGGCCCCAGACCAGGTCGAGCCGAGCCAGGCCGAAGACTGCCGGTGGTCCCCGCTTGCTTGCCTGGCCGCAGATCGAACGGCCTGGTCTCCTGGCAGCCCGACCCGAATCCGCTGAAAGCTGTCGCCTCTGCTCACCACTCTATCGCTCTCTATACTATAAGGTTAGCTATCTATATCTATACATAAATAGCATCAAAGATAGGTTTTTTTGATGCTTTGTTCTGCAGTCATCGGTGGATTGCTCGACTTGCTGGCCCGCTATCTCTGGACGCCATGCTCGGGTTGGTGGACTGGGAGTCTTGCCGGCCGGCGTGCTATGGACAACAAAAGTAAAAGAGGAGAAGGGTGATCATCCAGAAGAGCCGTCCCTTATCGTTGACGGCCGTCGGCTCTGTCCCTGGCCTCACCAGGGACGAGCCATTGTCCCAGGCGGCGTGCGCCATCAACGGCGAGCCGGTGTGGAGCGCCGCAGCGGCCCCTCACACAGCAGGATAGGAGGCCCCAGCGGACAGCAGCGAGTCTTTCTATTCTCCTCGCCTCCATCCATCGATAGCTGTTGCTCCCTGCGAACTGGTGGGACTTCTCGCGGGGGCCTGTTCGCCGATGCAAGATCTGTTCTGGTTGGACACAGCGCTCGCCGATCTGGCGGTGGCTGCGGCGCTCTCTCTAGCTAGAGATCTCTGGCTCTCCGGTCTCGCTTAGCCCTGTCTACCGCCGGCCAGACCGGGTCAGCCTGTTGAAGTGCTGCGCTTCCTTTCTGGTCTGGCTCGGGGTTCGCTGGACCAGTGAGGCCGGCTGTCGGCGTGTTTCCCCCTGAGATGAGCGTGGTCAGGCTTGAAGCTGGTCAGAGGGAAGAGGCTATAATTTGAGCAGGCAGAGAAATTTTCAGCCATGCAAAGGAGACCCGAGAATGGTTCAGCCTGTGACGCAGATGGTCACATTTCCCTCTGAGGGGAGGCAGTTAGCGGCTTTCCTGGCGCTGCCTGCAGGCGACCAGGGGGAGGGACCCTTTCCCGGCGTGGTGGTGATTCACGAGATCTATGGTCTCAACGACAACATCAAGGATATCGCGCTGCGTCTGGCTGCCGAAGGCTATGCCGCTCTGGCCGTTGATCTCTTCTCGACCGGCAATCGTACCATATGCATGTTTCGTATGATGAGCGGGCTGGTCTTCAACTCGCTCAATCATCGTGGTCTGCGCGACTTGCGTCATGCCCTTGACTTCCTGGCGCAACAGCCGTCGGTTGACAGTCAGCGGCTGGGAGCCATAGGCTTCTGCATGGGGGGGAGCCTGGCCATCGCCTGGGCCTGCACGGACGAACGTTTGCGAGCCATCGCCCCATTCTACGGTATGAATCCGCGCCCCCTGGAAGCCGTCAGGCGGTCCTGCCCTGTAGTCGGCTCCTATCCTGAACAGGACTTTACCGCCGGACCAGCTCGCAAGCTCGACGCTGTTCTCGACACCTACCAGATCCCACACGACATCAAGATCTATCCGGGAGCGAAGCACTCCTTTTTTAACGATCGCGGCCCCAACTATCACCCTGCGGCAGCCCATGATGCCTGGGAGCGCGTGCTCGCCTTCTTCCGTGAGCATCTAGCTGGGCCTCACCTGCAGGCGCTCTGATTGGTGCCCGAGTGGGCTAAGATGCAAGACACTGGGCCTGCCTGGGCCTTATTCTGTCCCCAGCCAAGGAGAGGAAGCGATGGATTTCACCTATTCCGAGAGGGTCAACGCATTGCGTCAGCGGCTCCTTGACTTCATGGAGCGCTATATTTTCCCCAACCAGGAGACCTATCGGCAGCAGATAGCGGCCTCTGGCAATCCCCACCATCACGCCGAGATTGTCGATGAACTCAAAGAGAAGGCGAAGGCCGAGGGCCTCTGGAACCTTTTCATGACCGATCCACGCTACGGTCCGGGTCTGAGCAACCTGGAATATGCGCCCCTGGCCGAGATCATGGGGCGTGTCGGTTGGGCCTCGGAGGTCTTCAACTGTGCGGCGCCCGACACCGGCAATATGGAAATTCTGGCGGAATTCGGCACGCCAGAGCAGAAAGAGCAATGGCTCAAGCCGCTGCTGGAAGGAGAGATCCGCTCGGCCTTTGCCATGACTGAGCCGGACGTAGCCAGCTCGGATGCCACCAATATCCAGTTGACCATCGAGCGTCAGGGAGACGAGTACGTGCTGAACGGGCGCAAGTGGTGGATCTCGGGGGCGGCGCGCCCGCGCTGCAAGATCTTCATTGTCATGGGCAAGACCGACCCACATCATCCCGACCGCCATCGCCAGCAGAGCATGATTCTGGTTCCGCGCGACACGCCGGGGGTGACTATTGTGCGCAGCCTGCCGGTGATGGGCTATCTGGACAACGAGAGCCACTGCGAGGTTCGCTTTGAGAACGTACGTGTGCCGGCCAGCAACCTGCTAGGTGAAGAAGGCAGCGGCTTCGCCATTGCGCAGGCACGTCTGGGGCCGGGCCGCATCCATCACTGTATGCGGGCGATTGGAGCGGCTCAGTATGCCCTTGAACTCATGTGTCGCCGTGCGCAGGAGCGGGTGGCCTTTGGCAAGTCACTGGCGGAGCAGGGAGTTATTCAGGAATGGATCGCCCAGTCGCACCTGGAAATTGAGCAGGCGCGCCTGTTGACACTCAAGGCTGCCTGGATGATGGACACCCTGGGCAAGAAGGCGGCACAGAAGGAGATCGCCATGATCAAGATCGTCGCGCCGACCGTCCTGACCAATGTAGTCAATCGGGCCATCCAGGTTTTTGGTGCGGCTGGCCTCTGCGATGATTTCCCCCTGGCCTCCATGTGGGCCCACGGGCGGACTCTGCACATCGTCGACGGCCCCGATGAAGTGCACAAGCGCTCGCTGGCGCGCCTGCTCCTGCGCGAACAGCGCCTTCCGCAGGTCTAGCCGCCCTTCCCAGGCAAGGCGGCTAGCTCCCAAAGCCCGGCTCCCCTGCCAGCTTTAGCTTGCCTGACCACTTGCCTGGCCACTTGGACGGGCTGCGCCTGTCGGCGAGGCGGAGGCCGGGCTGACCAGGCCAACGCTGAGCAGGTCCTGCAGCTCGTTCCAGGCGTAGGCCAGCGGGGCCTGACGGTAGCCCGGCTCGCCGCGCCCTACCTGGATACCGAGGCTGCCGATGGTGGCCTTCCAGGTGCGCCGTCCGGTCCGGCGTACCAGTCGCCGGCGCGCGGCATACTTGAGATAGTGACGGGCGAGACGGCGCACGCTGCGGGCTTTGAGCAGGCGCCGATCGACATGCCTGCCAGCCCGTTTTAACTGTAGCGCCTGGCGGTTGAGGGCTGTGACCAGCTCGTCCAGTGTGAACGAGGGACGCCCTTCCTTGCTGCGCTGGACGAGGAAGCCACTGGCAAGCTGGGTACAGGTGAAGTGCGCGCTCAGGAGCCAGGCACGCCGAAGCCGCTCGTGCAGCTCGCGCTGCGCAAGCTGGGGCGCGCGCTCGATGCTGGGAGCCAGGCTGACAAAGACACGCTTGCGACGGCGCACGGTCATGAAGTCATACATGACGGCGATCGGCACCACGCGCGTGTCGGGCGGCCCCCCGCGCAGAAGACGGTGAGGAGCAGCGGTAATCGGACCGATGCGCCCGTCAGGCGAGAGCTGGCCCTCCGGAGCCCCCCACAGCGAACCGCCACGGGCAAGCCAGGCCGAGAGAGCGCTAAGCTGCTGGCGTAGCTCCTCCAATACCTGGTTCTTGACGCGCAGGTAGACCTCCGGCTGGAAGATTTCAGCCCCGCTGAGACGACGCAAAATGGTTCGATAATGCCAGGAGAGGAGCCGCGATACAGGAAGGCTGGCCAGACGCTGGGCCTGCTCTCCAGCGCTGCGCGCCCACTGCTGCAGAAAGGCTGGACTGAGGATCTGGCCCGCCGGACGGTCTCCCTCACTCTGAAGGGCGTTGCGCAGCCAAAGTTCGATCGGACGCAAGTGGATGTTTTCGATGGGTCGCAGGCCGATGAAGCGTAAAAGCCCTCCCAGCGAGAGCAGCCCCAGAAGGCGGGCAAGCCAGCCCGGCTCTGGGACAATGCGGCTGAGGAAGCGTGGCGCAAAGGCATCGCTGCGAATGGCAAAGAGGACCTCGCGGGTGACAGCTCGCCACTTCCAGCGCGCCAGAATGGTGGGAACCTCGATCATCGGGTCGACGTCGCGTTTGTGGGCCATGGCAAAGTAAACAGGCCCACGTGCGGGTAGGTGCTCCAGTCCGTGAAACTCGATCTTGTGAAAGAGCCGGACGCCTACCCAAAGGAGGCCTGCGATCAGAACCCGGCTGCAAGCGGCAAGCAGTGCTGCAAGATGTCTCATGATGACTCCTTGCTTCTCTAGCTAGCTGGCGGAGATGGATGACGTCGCAGGATGGGTTGTTTGGATGTGCATGCATGATTGTGGCGGTTCGATTGGCTGCATGGCGCCGGGTCGGGTGCCTGGGGAGATCAGGCAGTTGCGCGCTTTCAGGCGCTTCTTCTTTCAGCATAGCAGATCGGAAGGAGCAGCGTCAACCTTGACCGCCGGCGCGCAACTGCTTGCAGTGCAGTCTGGGGGCAGTAAAAAGGACTGCAGGTCTTCAAACAAGCGCTCTCCCACCAGCCTGGCCTCTTCGGCGGAAAGGCAGGCAGCTCTGACGAGCGGGAGAGCGAACAACAAGTAGGCAGTGAAGGTCAGGGCGGCCAGGTGCAGCGGGACGACTGCTGGCTGAGCCTGCCCGTGGCGCGGACGCCGCGCCTGTCAGGACATGACGCCGCCTCCGTCGATGTTGATGGCCTGGCCGTTGATGCCCTTGCTGCTGTCCAGGGCCAGAAAGACGGCGATAGCCGCTACTTCTTCTGGCTCGATCAGGCGGTTCTGCGGGCTACTGCGCGCCAGCGTCTGGCGGGCTTGCTCCTCGCTCATGCCGGTGTGGGCCACGATGTTGCTGACGCTGGCGTCGGTCATGGGCGTGTTGACGTAGCTGGGGCAGATGGCGTTGACCGTGATGTTGTAGGGGAGCAGCTCGACGGCGAGGGCGCGCGTTAGCCCGAGGACGCCATGCTTGGAGGCCGTGTAAGCGGCGATGTAACGCCCTCCGACGCGCGAGGCGATGGAGGCGATGTTGATGATGCGCCCATAGCGCTGCTCGACGAGCGTTGGCACGAAGGCTTTGCAGACGTAGTAGACGCCGGTAAGGTTGACAGCCAGCAGCCGATGCCAGAGTTCGTCGGGATGGTTGAGGAATTTGTGGCTGCCGGCGATGCCTGCGTTGTTGACCAGGATATGCACGCCGCCCAGACCCGTGCGCAGCTCGTCGGCCATGCGCTCGACCTGAGCCGGGTCGGTCACGTCGCAGGTCGTAAAGATACAGCGTCGGCCTTTGGCTTCGATCTGGGCCGCGAGCTGTTCAAGCTCACTGCTGTTGCGCGCGCAGATGCCAACGTCAGCCCCGGCCTCAGCCAGGGCCAGGGCAATGGCTCGCCCAATGCCTTTGCTGGCACCTGTGACAACGGCTCGCTTGCCGGTGAGTGGAAGCTGCTGCAGTAAGTCAGTCATCGTTGGCTGATCCTCTCCTGTCCAATGAGTCGTCACTGTGACCTGTCCTGTGTGAGGCCATCGTCCTGAGCTGGCTGAGGCTCACTCGCTGATCGGCAGTGTGGTGGGTGGGTTAGGCTGCAAGGCGCAGCGTGCAGAAAATGATGAGCCTCCTGGGCCGTGCCAACTACCTGCCCGGCTTGCTGACTGGCTGGCCGCACCATAAGAGCGAAGGCCCTGGCTGGCCTGGCCGGCTCCTCCTCTGGACTGCGACGGCGCTCACCGTTGCTCCTCTTGCAGTATGCCACAGGGACCGCTGCTTTGCCAGTCGAGGTCCGCTCTCTATCAAGAGCTGTGCCGTCTGGCAGACCTTTCGCCGATGTTCTATACTAGCCACGGGACGAGCAAGAGCTGAAGGCCAGAACTTCTCTTCTGCTTTGATGCCCGTCAATGCCTGGTTCTCAGCTCAGGCAGGCTCTGATTTGTTGAGAGGAGGAGAACAACCATGCCAGTCTCTCTAGCTGGGGCGCGCCGCGTCTACGAGGCCCTCAAGGCTTGCGATATCCGGCTGGTTTCGGCTTTGCCGGAGACCTGGCTTGTCCCCTTATTGCGCCTGGTCGAAGCTGATCAGGAGATGCGCCTGGTGCAGGTGGCCAGAGAGGAGGAGTCGATCGGCATTGCGGCGGGAGCCTACTTTGGAGGGGTACCTTCGGTTCATATGATGCAGAACCACGGCCTCCTGGCGGCCATTAATCCGCTGGTCTCACTGGCTATGCTCTACAAGATCCCCATCTTGCTGCTGGTCAGCTATCGGGGCCACTGGGGCGAGCAAGACCCCTGGCAGACGCAGGGGGGCCTGGTCACGGAGCCGGTGCTGCGAGCGCTGACAATCCCCTACTACTGTCTAGGGCGCGAGGATGATGTCGCCCGTCGCCTCAAGGAGGCCCAGACGCTGGCTTTCTCGGCCCTGCAGCCGGTGGCGCTCTTGCTCACCCGGGAACTGCTCTGGGAGGATGATGACGGGTCGTAAGGGCCGGTTTGCTCCGGCCTGGTTACGGTGGCAAGGAAGAAGCGCCTGGACTCTTGCTAAAGAGTTGTTTGTCTGAGAGCGGAAGGAGAGCCTGGAACATGCTGCGCGCGGAGGCCCTGCGGGAGATCTATTCCGAGCTTGAACGATGCGTTGTCGTCACCATTATGGGGGCAGTTGCTGCTGAGCTGTACTCTCTGGGCCATCGACCCAACTTTTTCTATATGGAGCACTCAATGGGGCTGGCTTCATCATTGGGTTTGGGCCTGGCCCTCTCTCTGCCGGAGCAGCAGGTGATCGTCCTCGACGGCGATGGCTCGCTCCTGATGAATCTTGGTAGCCTGACGACGCTGGCTCGCTATCGCCCCCCAAACTTGCTCCATATCGTCTTTGACAATAGCAGTCTGGTCTCGGTGGGAGGCTTCCCAACAGCGACCGCCAGCGGCACCAATCTGGCTGAGATGGCGCGGGCGGCTGGCGTGCCGCTGGTGATGCAGGCCGAGACGCCTGCCCAGTTTCGCACGGCGGTGACCCAGGCCCTGGGTCGTCGAGTGATGACGACGCTGGTTGCCAGGGTGGAGGCAAGCAGCCCACCTTCATATCGCCTCGATCTGGATTTGTTGGAGAACCGTTTTCAGTTCAAGCGCTATCTCGACTCTCTGCGACGTTCCTCCTGAAGATCCCTTCACTGCTCACTCCTGGAAGAAGCTTGCGCCAGGTGGCAAAGGCCGAATGGGATCCACTGCTGCTCAGGTTTGTGTCTTTGCCATCTGGCCTTCTGGTCCCCTGACCCTTTTCTGGATAAGAAATCTATCCCAGGGCGAGAAGAGATCATTTTAGCTGCTAATGCTCTTGATCGTCTCTCTAAAAGAGAGGTATATCGATGCTTCTCTAGCAACGAAGGTTTTGCCGGAGAACGATCGGCTTTCGGACGTCAGGAGGAGAGATGAAGAAGTCCACTACTCGCCTTCTCAGTCTGATCGGTCTGGCCCTGCTGATCATCGGCCTGGTGCTACTGCTGGTGTCAATCGCGATGGTCCTTACCAGCTCCCAGTCGCCTGGCTGGACAAGCTCGCTGCTGGTTGCTCTCTCGCCAATGGCCTTGATACCGGCGATTATTCTGCTCTTGATCGCCTGGATTGGGGCGCTGATACGCACGGCGCAGCTTGGTCTCTGGGGATGGTTCGCCGTCGTCTTCTTTTTCACCGTGATTGGCTTGTTGATCTATAGCTTTGCGGGACCAGAGATCCCAACGCCGACCCAACAGTCTCTGCAGAGCTAAGGGAGGGGTGCCCTCTTGCCCGGTGCCCTCTCGCCCGCGCCCGACTTCCTCCGAAGGGCAGCCCCACCGTGCTGCCGCTGTCTGGGCAGGCCGCGGCGAGGAGCAGGGGAAGGCGCGCTCGCCTGCCGCGCTGGGCCTGGCAGATGGCCTGGTCGCGGGGGAGCGCGCCTTCTGGCTTTCTTGCCTTCGTACCTGCCTGGTTTCAGGAAAAGGCGTCGCTGTAGGCGGGATGGGCCGGCTGGCTGACCGGGCTGCTTGAGCACCTGGCCAGCTCCCCAGGGGGTCAGCCTCGGGCGGCCCGGCTCAAGATGAGGAGCGTGCCGCCTGTAGCGTGCGCCAGATCTTTTCCGGCGTTAGCGGCATGTCGATCTCCTTGATGCCGAGGGGAGCCAGAGCATCAAGGACGGCATTGACGAGAGCCGGCGGGGCCCCGATGGTACCCGATTCGCCGATCCCCTTGGCCCCGAGTGGGTTATTGGGTGAAGGCGACTCTACAAAATCGCTGGTAAAGGGCGGGACCATCGTTGCCAGCGGCAGAGCGTAGTCCTGAAGGGTGCCGCTGATGAGCTGGCCGTTCTCGTCGTAGAGCACCTGCTCATAGAGGGCTTGACCGATGCCCTGAGCCAGGCCGCCATGTAGCTGGCCCTCGGCCAGCGTATGGTTGAGGATGCGCCCCGCATCGTCGACGGCCACGTAGCTCAGCGGGTACACCTCACCGGTCTCGCTGTCGATCTCGACGACCGCCATGTGGGCCCCGAAGGAGAAGGTGGGACCGGAGGCGAAGTCGCGGCGAGCAGCCAGGCCGGTGATCGGCTGGCCGGTAAGCGGATCGGGAGGTTCTGCCTCCAGAAGCGTTGGCTCTTCCTCGGCCAGACGTGCCAGTTCTCCCAGGGTTACCGAGCGCGTTGGCGCCCCCTGGACCAGGACATGCCCGTCCTGAAGCACCAGGTCAGCGGGAGCGGCCTCCAGGGCATGCGAGGCCAGGCGCAGGACCTTCTCCCGCACGGCCTGGGCGGCTAGCCAGACTACCGAGCCCCCCATCTGGGTGACACGGCTGGCGAAGGTTCCGATGCTGAAGGCCGGCAGTCGACTATCGTTCAGATGCACCTCGACCCGCTCGGGCGCGACCTGCAGAACCTGGGCGGCGATCTGGGTAAAGGCGGTGACATGACCCTGACCGGTCGATGAGACGCCGCTTTCGACCACGACGGTGCCATCGGGGCGGATGCGCACGGTGGCGGCCTCGCGCGGCTGGTTCCCCTCGTCACCAGAGATCTCGGTAAAGGTTGCTAACCCAATCCCAAGCAGACGCGGGTGGCCGGAGGCGCGACGCTCGCGCTGGCGGGCGCGCCAGCCCTCGTAGTCGGCCAGCTCCAGCAGGCGCTCAAAGGCCGCCTGGTAGTTGCCGCTGTCGTAGCGCTGGCCCGTCACGGTCTCGTAGGGAAAAGACTCGGGTGGGATCATGTTGCGCCGCCGTACCTCGACAGGGTCAAGGCCCAGCTCGGCGGCAATGCGGTCGATGACGCGCTCGATGATATAGGTGGCCTCGGGACGGCCCGCGCCGCGGTAGGCCATCGTCGGCACCTTATTGGTAAAGACGCCGATGACGGTGCTCTCGACGGCCTCCACCTGGTAGGCGCCACAGACGAGGCGCGGCGTGCGAATCGGGACGAGGGCGGTGATGCCGAGCAGGAAGGCGCCCAGGTCGGCGATGTTGCGCAGGCGCAGCGCCAGCAGACGCCCATCGTCTTGGTAGGCTGCTTCGACGTAGTTGATCTGGCCACGCCCGTGCGTCTGAGCTTGCAGATTCTCGCGCCGGGTCTCGATCCATTTCACCGGACGCCCCAAACGGTAGGCCAGAGCCGCGCAGACCAGCTCTTCGCCGCCAAGGCGTGTTTTGGCGCCGAAGCCGCCGCCGCTCATGGCGTTGTGGACATGAACGCGGCTGTGATCCAGGCCCAGCGCTTCCGCCAGAACCTGGTGGGCCTGGTAGACCGCCTGTGAGGAGAGCCAGGCGCTAAGCTGACCGGTCTCTGGATCGTAGTCAAAGAGGCAGGCACGGTTCTCAAGCGAGGACGGGGCCAGGCGCTGGTTCTCCAGACGCAGGCGCGTGACGTGGCTGGCGCGCGCAAAAGCCTCCTCGACGTTGCCGGCCTTGAAAGGCATCTCGAAGGCCACGTTGCTGCCAAACTCGGGATACAATAGGGGCGCCTCGGAGGCCAGAGCGGCCTCGGGATCGCTGACCGCCGGCAGCGGCTCGTAGTCGACTTCGACCAGGTCAAGGGCATCGGTAGCCGCCGCCAGGCTCTCGGCGACGATGACTGCCACCGGCTCACCAACGTAGCGCACCCTGTCCTGAGCTAGCGGACGCTTCTCTGGACGCTTGACACCAGGCACAGGTACGGCAAAGATCGGCGGCAGCTCGCTCAGGTCGGCGGCGCTGAAAGCCGCTACCACGCCCGGCAGGCTGCGCGCTTCGTCGAGATGGAGGCCCTCGATGACGGCGTGAGCGTAGGGACTGCGCACGAAAACCGCGTGCAGTATGGGCGGGCGTCCGTTCAGCCTGATGTCATCCACAAAGCGCGCTCGCCCGGTGATCAGGTCGTAGTCTTCCAGGCGGCGTCGGAGTTCTACCGGCTGCTTCATGGTGGTGCTCATGCAAATGATCCTTCCGCGTGATGTTTCTCTGGCCAGAGGTGGAATCCTTCCAGGGGCTGTAGTTTATTATAAGATATCTGCCCGCCTCCTTCCTCTCTGGCCCCCCATCTCCTGCTTGTGTCTGCTTGCTTAGTCGATTGCTCGTGACTGAGTTTTTCTCTTCGCCGTCCGTGGCTGCCGTTCGCCGCGGCCGCGCGGGAGGGGTGCGCAGCATCTTGAAGCGTATGATATGATCGAACCGATGCAGGGGAAGAACAGGAAATCTGACTAGCCTGGCAGCGCCTGCAACGTGTCAGCATAGGGGGCCTGCTGGTCTAGAAGTGGGGAGAGGCCGCCCCGGTGACGGGTGATCGAATGGCCGGGGTGGGCCTTGAGCTGTCCAGTCACCGCCTTCCAGGTGCAGCTTGCCTGGGACAGCAGCGAAGCAGGCTCATTCCACTCGAAGGATTGAGAGAGAAGAGAATAGCCTAAGAAAAGGAGCGTAGGAAGCGTGAAAGGTGCCGGATCAAGAGATGCGCTGGCCGAGCCGACGGTGCTGGCCATCGATGTGGGAACCTCTTCTGTGCGGGCCATGCTGGTCGATGCGCGGGGTGAGGCTGTGCCGGGGACGCTCACCCAGTATCGTTATCAGCTCAATACCTCGGCGGAGGGAGAGGCCACGATCGACGGTGACAGGCTTGTTGAGCTAGTTGCCAGAACCATCGATGGGGTGTTAGAGGCGGCGGGAGCAATTGCCCAGACCATTGCTGCCGTGGCGACTGACACCTTCTGGCACAGCCTGATCGCTGTTGATTCCCAGGGGCAGCCTTTGCTGCCGTTGATCACCTGGGAAGACACGCGCGCGCGTGGGGCGGCGGCTGAGCTGCGCGCTCTCCTCGACGAGCGGGCCGTTCACCGTCGCACGGGGGCTCCGCTGCAGAACAGCTACTGGCCGGCCCGCCTCCGCTGGCTGGCCCAGGTGCAGCCCACCCTTCTTCAGAAAAGCGCCCAGTGGCTTTCCTTCGGCGAGTTTCTGCATCGGCGCCTGCTCGGACGGTCGGTCTGTAGCCTCTCGATGGCCTCAGGGACTGGTCTGCTCAATCTGCGAAGCCTTGACTGGGATGAGGAACTGCTGCGAGCGCTGGCCGTTCGTCGCGAGCAGTTTCCGGCTCTCGGCGATCTGCGGGAGGCCTTGCAAGGGCTGCGTCCGGCTTATGCCCAGCGCTGGCCGCCGCTGAAAGAGGTGCTCTGGCTGCCCGCTGTTGGCGATGGCGCGGCGGCCAACGTTGGTTCGGGCTGTGTGGTGAGCGCGCGCTATGCTCTGACGATCGGCACCTCCAGCGCGCTGCGGGTGACCGTGCCAGCAGACAGCGTTGAGCCGCCGCCCGGCCTCTGGCTCTATTTGCTCGATGCGCGCCGCGCCCTGCTTGGGGGCGCACTGAGCGAGGGCGGTAACCTCCTATCCTGGCTGACAGAGCTGCTGCGCCTTCCGCCGCTGGACGAGGTGGAGCCGCTGGTCTCGGCTGTGCCGCCTGATAGCCACGGGCTAACCATCTTGCCATTCCTGGCGGGCGAGCGCAGCCCCGGCTGGCATGCCGAGGCCCGTATGACGATTACGGGCATGCATCTGAAGCTGCGCCCCATCGACCTGCTGCGGGCGGCAATGGAGGCTCTGGCTTACCGCCTGGCTGTGGTCTATGAGCGCCTCAAAGGTCAGCCGCGGCTCCGTGAGGGAGGGAGACAGCTCATTGGCAGCGGCGGGGCCCTCCTGCGCTCTCCGACCTTGCAGCAGATCATTGCCGATGTTCTGGGGGAGCCTCTCTATCCGCTGCGCGTGCGCGAGGCCGCCGTGCGCGGCGTGTCCCTGCTGGCCCTGGAAGCCCTCGGGCTGCTCCCCGATGTGGCGCAGGTTCCGCCTCCGCTGGCTGCTCCCGTACTGCCGGACAGCGCGCGCGGTGAGCGCTATCGCCAGGCCATCGCCCGCCAGCAGCAGCTCTATGATCGCCTCCTGTCCGACGATGGCAAGGCGTGACTCAGATCAGAAGGGAAAGGAGCAGGCTACCATGTCTGGTGCGAGGCCGATTGTTCACCTCAAGCGCATCTACGAGGAGCCGCAGGAAAGCGACGGGACGCGGGTGCTTGTTGAGCGGCTCTGGCCGCGCGGTCTCTCGCGGGAACGGGCACATATCGACCTCTGGCTCAAGGACGTGGCTCCCAGCGATGAGTTGCGTCGTTGGTTCGCCCATGATCCCCAGAAATTCACCGAATTTCGCCGACGCTATGAGCAGGAGCTGCGCCAGCACGAGGCGGCGCGTGCAGCCCTGGAGCAGCTCCGCGAGCTGGCTGCGCGCGGACCCCTGACCCTCCTCTACTCGGCTCGCGATAACGAGCATAACAACGCCGTGGTTCTGCGCGACCTCTTAGAAGGTGGCGGTCGCTGATCGTCTTGCTGACCACGATCGCTCGCCAAAGCTCTCTTCCGGCTCAGCTTCTTGCTCAGAGGTGTGGGCCGGCTTCTGATGCCCTTTACGGCCTCTGCCCCTGGCCAGCAGCGCGGGCCTTTGCTTCCCTCGCTTCCTCCACGCTGGCGGGTGTCTGACGCCCCCGGCTGGCGCCCCTGGCGCTGGCCAGGGCACCCCCCTCGTTCTATCTTATAGATTGGTCTCCCAAGAACGTCCTTCTGAGAAGGAGGTAGTACTGTTATCCCTCTGGCCAGTCAAATGTTGGAATCTGGAATTTCTCTCGGTAGACTCACGAGTAGCGCCAGAGAGAATGTGGTTGATGCACTGGTGAAGCAACAGCACGAAAGGGAGAAAAATATGAAAATCCAGCAATTCAAGTACCTCCACTGCTCAGAGGACCATGAAGAGGGCATTATTCTGGTGGATCCGGAGACCGAGTCAATTCCGGTCACGGATGAGCGTGGAAACGTACTCTACTATTGCATGGGAGGGCAGCACGTATTTTCCTCTGATATGAATGGCCTGATCATGCAGAGTCTGCTGGATGACGAGTGAGGAGCAGGTTTTAACGCTTGAGAGAAGAGCCAGGGCAAAGAAGGCTTCACTCACCCATCCATCACAGACGCCCCACCACACCCACTTCTGGCCACACAGCCGACGCGCAGGGCTGAGCGCCCGGTCCTGCGCGTCTCCTATTTTTATGAAGCTGCCTCCTGTCGGGCTTGCCCGCCGATCGGCATGAGAGCACTGCTCGCTTCGGGCCATAGCGCGTGCCAGCCAGGAGCTGATGGCCGAGGGTTGGATTGGATCGGTTGGGCAGCCGGATAGCGGAGACTGGATCGCAGGCGGGAGAAAGGAGCGACCGCCGTGAGCCTGCTGGCAGACGGATAGGGAGGCAGACAGGTAGGGCTTAATCGATCCTGAGCAGCCAGCGTAGCCGTTCACGGTTGCGACGCAGGCGGTCAATCAGATTATGGTTGAGGCGATAGATTTCTTTGATATCGCTGAATTCGTCAGCGCAGCGCACCACGATCTCGCGGGGTTTCAGGCCGCAGTAGTAGAGCAGGTAGGCAAGGCGCCGTTCGCGCTCATGGGGGAGGAGGCTCTGGATCGATTCCCAGGTCTGGTTTTCATCTTCCTCGCTGTCAGACCCCTTCTCGTCTTGCGGCGGGAGCCAGGTTTCTGGTTGGGGCAGGGCGATTTCTGGCCGGCGTTGATAGCTGCGCAGGACGTCGATGATTACGCCGTGGAGCGTGGCGTGCAAGTAGCTCAGGACGGCCTTCAGGTTGGGAAATTCGGGAGGACGATCCTGGACCGCCTGCCAGAAGCGGCTGAAGGTCAAGGCAACATAGTTTTCTTCTGAATCGTGCTGGAGCGCCTGGCTCATGCTGGGGTGTGTGCGCAGCCAGAGGTGCACCGTCTCGCTCAGACATTGCTGTAGCAGCGTCCAGGCCTGGTCTGTCTGTTGCTCAACCGCGCGGCGAAATAGCTCGAGGCAATAGCCCTCATCCCCTGAATTGGGTCGGCGCGAGCGCTGCAGCTCGAGGGTGCAGTAGCTGGCCAGCACCGTGAGGCTGAGTTCGCTGAGCGTTTCTTCCATCGTTTTGTCCCCACTGTTCTTGACTCAACAACCCTACAGTACGACACTTTTCCAAGTCAGCAGTCTCTGCCTGGCCGGTTCGCTTGCTTGAGTTCGAGGGTATACATACCGGTAACAAAGATCTGCATTGACGGATAGAGAGTTTCTTGAAGACCCTTTCAGCCATGCCACCGCGCTCCTCCGTTGTGGCTGGAGAAGCCTCACCCCAGCTTTGGAGAACGATCAAGGATAAGACAGATAGGACGACGACCCTGCTCCTGCTCCGGCCTTCGCGAGTTAGCAACAGAGCTTTTCTTCGAGAATAACCGAATGTGCTAGAGCTTGTCAAGCGAAGGCTGTCCGCCGAAAATGGCTCTTTTCTTCTCTGTTGCCTCTCCGGAGGTACCGGGCATGGCGAAGATATTGTATTTTAGCAGTATTTTGTGAGAAAATCGTGTTATGGTTGGAAGTGAAAGACGCTCCCGGGACTGGGGCCAGGGGGCGTCAGTCTGGTTCGGTGACTCTAAGGAAGGAAGGGTGGAAAAGAGAGATGCGACGGTGGAATTTGTCCTTGGCGATCCTCTTCTGGTGGACGGCGTGCCTTCTGCTCTTGAGCAGCTGTGGGGGTGCGGCCCTGCGTGGCTCTGGTACGGGAGGGGCTTCTCCCACGGCGGGGCCAGGTCTGAGGCCGAAGATTGTGGCCTCGGCTCCCGTTGGGGGTGAGACACCTACGCCGAGCGCGGCTCCTGTTTCGGCTCCTCTGGCTTCTCCTACGGCCACGGCGGCGCCAACCAGGCCGGCTCAGACCTCGTTGATCGGCCTGGCTCTCAGCTTTTATGCCGCTGTCCAGGCGCAGAACTATACTCGGGCCTATACCTACCTGGCCAACGACGTTACCATTAATCCTACTGGCGATCGCCCTCAGCCCTTGACCAGGGATCTCTTTGTCCAGACGGCTCGCTCCTTGGATGAGACGATGGGCAAGGTGACGGCCTTTTCGGCGGAGGTCGATGCCAATAGCCCCGCGGTCATTATTATGACGATTTCTCGCAGCAATCTGGCTGCCTACCACTCGCATTTGGTCTTTAAGGACCTGGGTGGGAGTTGGAAGATTGCCTCGCTTGATAGAATCTAAGCCGGGATGGCGCTCTTGCCGGCCTCCAGGTCTGGGCCGGGCCAGGCCAGTCGTGGTGGTGGGTGAGGGGGAGAGGGCGGAGCGAGAGGGCTGAGGACGATCCTGGTCTGCGTGGGTTGGTTGAGTGGAAGGGTCAGGGCTGGGATCAGGCCGGTCGACTGGCCTGGCTGTTGCTTCGCGGCGCTACCCTCCATTCGGCTTGACTACTACCACTATACCAGGAGTAAAGGAGCTAGTAGGCCTTGTTTAGACCGGTTTTGGCAACGCTCGGCTATATTCTGTCGCCCGATCGTCAGCAGGTCTTGATGATTCAGCGCAACAAGCGTCCCGATGATCTGCACTTCGGCAAGTACAATGGTCTTGGGGGGCGACTGGAGCCACATGAGGATGTGGTAAGCGGCATGCGGCGCGAGATCCGCGAGGAGTCGGGTCTGGAGGCGGAAAAGTTGGTCTTGCGGGGAACGATCTCCTGGCCAGGTTTTGGTAAGAACGGCGAGGATTGGTTTGGCTTTATTTTCCTCGTTGAGCGTTGGTCGGGGCAGCCGCATGCGGGTAACCATGAGGGGACGCTGGTCTGGGTGCCGCTGGCCGAGCTGGAGAGGCTGCCGCTCTGGCCGGGCGATCGCTACTTTCTACCGCTGGTTTTCGACGATGATCCGCGTTCCTTTCATGGCTGTATGCCTTATCACAACGGCCAGCCGCAGGGCTGGTCGTACGTGCGTGTGTAGTGCCTTGCTCTGACGCGTGTTGAGGTCGCTCCTGGGGTGAGCCTGCTCGATGGCGGCGGCTGGCGTCTTGCTCGTCTGGGCTGGGGAAGACGGACCGCCTGCCCAGGCAGGCAAGGGCCATAGGTGGGTGAGAGGCAGAGCGTGTGCGGCAAGCGGGTCGGCCTGGCCAGGACTGTTCGAACTGTTCGAACTAACAGAAGGCTGCTCACCTTCCCCATTGGTTCGGCGGGGGGCCGAACGCCAGGTGAGCAGCCTTCTGCCTCGGGTCGTCGGGGGAGAAGGGAGAAGTATCTGCCTGGCACGGCGGATGCGAGCGGTTTTCCCGCTCTGCTGGGCGCCTTGCCTTCTCTCCCCTAAATGCCAGTGTTGGATCCCAATCTATACGTATAGATTTATGTATGAATTACTCAGGCCACCGTGCTTGAAGCTGGTGCTGGTGCTGCTTTGAGAATGTAGCCAGTCTCCAGGATGGAGACGATGTTGATGCCAAAGATGCGTAGCTTGATGCGGACGCGCGAGAGCACGTTGCGGATGGGACGGGTGGCCTGTTCCCAGGTGCCCTCTTCAAGGGCCTTGAGGAGGTCGGCCCGACAGCGCTCGATGGTGTGCTCGGTGACCTCGCCGTGGTAGAAGTGGGCGAAGAGCACCTCGTATGGGCAGTAGTAGGGGTAGGAATCCAACAGCGGGCGGAGAACATTCATCTCGTTGTTGGTGAACTGCTGCTGGAGCACCAGGGCTGGCTGTTTGTCGAGATAGGTAAGGCAGGAGAGGGTGCCAAAGGTCCTGTTGAGGGCAAGCACATACCCTTCTGGGAGCACGCCATGCAACGTATAATGCGTGATGTGCTCGCGATCGTGGATAAGTTTACGCGCGATGCGGGCTTCTTCTCGGCAGGCGATCATTTGCATGGCGATTCTCCTCGTTCGTTGCTGCATATGACTGACAGTACTCCCTGACCGCTGGACACGCGGATCGTGACGTTACAGCGTTGGTGTCACGACGGCGATCCATCGCGCTTGTGACTGACCAAAAAGGACTTGGTGGGCCATAGCTGATGGCCGTGAGCCTGGATGCGATCCGCTTCCGCTCCTGCTGGCTGGTCGGTTCTCGACCAGAAGCTGAGCGAGAGTGCAAGTTAAGTAAGTAAGAAAGAAGAGCACGCAGGGGGCGAGGTCAATGGTAGGGTCCCTGGGGTGAGACGCGCCGTGGTCCTGCGGCGGGTGGCATTGGCCTCACCTGGCGGCGGGCGCCCCGTCCCTGAAAGGGCGTCCACCGTTCCCTACGTGTTCTTTACTATATTATGCCGAGTGGCCATGTACATCAGAAAGTACTTATGTTATCATTTCTCTAGACATCTTTATCATTTCGAGGGGTTCTCTTCTTTTGGGCATTGGGGGAGGCCTGCCCATGAGCAGCACTAGGCCGGTGGAAGAGCTACCACGGCCACGTATGCGTCTGGTCGAGGCGCGTATGCGCCATGGCTGGTCACAGCAGGAGGTGGCTGAGCGCCTGGGGACGACGCATGTGAATGTGAGCCGTTGGGAGCGCGGGGTGACGAAGCCCAATCCGTATTTTCGGCGCAAGTTGTGTCGGCTTTTTGGCTTGACTGAGGAGGAGCTGGATCTGGCGCCCGCTCTTCCTGAGACGCCGCAGCGCAGAGCGGAGATGGCTGGGGAGGCCGAAGGGGAGGGCCGCGGCGAGGACGGGGCGAGGCAGGATGAGCAGGCAGCGCGCCGTGCTGGGGAGTCTGGTCCTCTGAGCGGGGCTGCGGGCGGACACACAACCGAGGCGATTGTTGATCCGATGATTCCTCTGCCGCCACCGGTGCGCCTGGTGGGACGCGATGAGGAGCTGCAACGGATCAAGGGGCGTTTGTTCGCCGGGGAGGCGGTAGCTCTGAGCGCTCTGAACGGGCTGCCGGGCGTGGGTAAGACCTCGCTGGCGGTGGCTTTGGCCCACGATCCCGAGGTGCGGGCCTATTTCTGCGATGGTATTCTCTGGGCGGCTTTGGGGCCGCGCCCCAATATGACGGGCTTGCTGAGCCGCTGGGGGGCGTTGTTGGGTTTGCCGGCGACGGAGGTGGCCAGCCTGACGAGCCTGGAGGCCTGGGCAAGAGCTTTGCGGACAGCGATCGGCCCACGACGGATGTTGCTGGTGATCGATGATGCCTGGCGCATTGAGGAGGCGCTGGCCCTGAAGGTGGGCGGCGCGCAGTGCGCTCATTTGTTGACGACGCGCTTTGCGCATGTGGCGACGGAGTTCGCGGTGGAGGGTGCCGCGGCGATCGCTGAGCTGGGGGAGGAGGACAGTGTGCAGTTGCTGCGCTTGTTGGCGCCGGCGGCGGTGGATCAGGAGCCGGAACAGGTGCGGGCTTTGGTGCGGGCTGTCGGTGGGCTGCCTCTGGCTTTGACGCTGATTGGCAATTATTTGCGCAAGGAGAGCTATACAGGGCAGGTGCGGCGCATTCGGGCGGCGCTGCAGCGCTTGCGAGATGCGCGGGTGCGTTTGGGGTTGACGGAGTCGCGGGGACCGGTAGAGGGGCATTCGAGTCTGCCTGGCGAGCCGGCCCTCTCGCTGCAGTCGGTGATCGCGGTTTCGGACGAACAGCTGAGTCCGTCGGCGCGGGCAGCCCTCTATGCGCTGGCGGTCTTTCCGCCGAAGCCGGCGAGTTTTTCAGAGGAGGCGGCCCTGGCGGTGGCGGCCTGCTCGACGGATGACCTGGATGCGCTGGTGGATGCGGGCTTGCTGGAGAGCAATGGGGGCGATCGTTATCTGTTACACCAGGTGATTGCGGACTATGCGCGGACGCGCCTGGAGGCTCAGGGTGAGGAGGCGATCCAGGCCCCTTTTGTGCGCCTGATGGAGTATGCGATCGATTATGCTGAGGAGCACCGAGCGGACTATGAGCTGTTGGAGCGAGAGAGTGCGGTGATCGTGGCGGGCCTGGAGGCGGCCTATATGCTGGGACGCCAG
>NZ_JBHOQV010000207.1:0-1587 GCF_042408735.1 Thermogemmatispora sp. | reverse complement strand
TCATGACCTCACGATTGAGCCGATCGAGGATGGAGCTGGCGCCCCGAATCTCTCTCAGCATATCGGTGCCAAAGACATAGCTTTTGATGCGGTCGGTGTCGAGAGCCACCAGCGAATAGGCCACAGCTGCGCTACCTCCTTTGGACGTCTACAGTCTTCTCTAGCTGACCTGCGCGGCAGACAACAACAGTATAGCATAGTTATATGCGAATTGCATATGAGATCCTCTGTTAATTTCGCTCCATAACTTCAAGGGTTGATTGTATAGGGCGCAAGAAAAAAGCATCCATACACGCTCTGTACAGCGCGCATGGATGCTGTGCTACTGCCTCTCACAAGCCCAGACGGGAAAGCTCTACACCTAGAGAGGAGCTGAGCAGTCAAATTAGCTAGTTTCAAAACCACTTTGGTAGGACCTGACTGCCCGCCTTCAGTATAGCACAGCATCTGCCCAAAAAAGCAAGCCCAGGTACTCAGGCAAGACAATTCTCATGCTGAGCAGCTGTCTTTCCATCCCTGGCACTGCGAGAGGAGGTCTCTCCTTCTTTCGCTTTCCAATTGAGTCTTGCCTTCTCTTGGAAGGCAAGACTCAATTATGAGATCTTTAGATTATATTTTGAACACTGAGCGCAATATCAACATTAAAAACTCCCACAGGCGATGGGGGAGGGGTTCCAGGACAGGCTGGAGATGTCTCATTGCTTCTTCCAAAAGATGTCTCATTGCTTCTTCCTCTTTTGGAAGAAGCAATGCTCCTATCTCCCTCCCAATAGTCTGTACTCCTTTCTCAGTCAAACTCCTAATTACTTGCTCCCTTATCTTCCTCAAAACCTTCCCAGGCGACTGAGAAGGGCTTGCTTCTGGGGAGTGGGCTGTTTCCGACCGCTCGCTAGGAGAACGGGGCCGTGAATCTAGCTTTTCTCTTGTCGGAGGCGAAACATATGTCTGCCTCGGTGCAGGTCGCTTAGATCGCTTTGGGAAAGTAGCTGGATTTGACTGCTTTGATCTTCTCTGCGTGTTTCGAACCTTCCTAAATTTCTTCTTTTTCATTTTTACATTACTCCTTTCTTTCGAATTTGAATTTTCTGAAAAATCTCGTTTCTGCTCTTTAAGAGCAAAATCTGGTTTGAAAACTCTACTTTCAATGTCGGAGAACAACTCTCTCCGACTAACTCAAGTTGCCAGACCATAGATGGCAACTTCACTTCCTTGAGAGCTGGTTCTGCTATGAATAGCATGAATAAAACCTCCAGGATTCCAGTCTCCAAGCATCATCGCCCTGCAGCAGGGGCAAATTGTGTGGCTGTAGCGCAGCCTGGCAGTCAGGCATGGTAAACTCACCTCCTTTACCTGATCCTTCTATGAATAGAACGAACAGATCTCCAGAAATTTCAGTCTCCAAGGACCATCGCCCTCCAGCAGGGGCAAAATAGGCGATCCTGGCATGGCAGTTGTGAGCAGAATACAACGGCGAAGGACAACAGAGAAGGGTACTGGCCATTCAGGCATCTCCGGTGAGCAGCAGGGCATCACCGTGCCTGATCCACTCGAGCGCCACACCGCGGGCACAGACCGTCTCATCGGTAT
>NZ_JBHOQV010000206.1:0-10694 GCF_042408735.1 Thermogemmatispora sp. | reverse complement strand
AAAAAAATTCCAGTGCCGTACACACTTCCGGGCACTGGAATCAATATAGTATCAGCTCTTGAGGCACAATAAAAAGGGGCGAGATTGAAGAAGACCGGTAATAAAAAAGCGAAGTAGAGCGAGAGAGGCCGTCAGCAGCCTACTCCTCAACCACGCCCATCACGTCACTTTCGCGCAGGATCAGCAGCTCCTCATCATCGATTTTAATCTCGGTACCAGAATACTTCGAGAAGAGCACGTGGTCGCCGACATTCACCTCGGGCTTCACGCGCTGGCCATTATCGAGCAGCTTACCGGGACCGACAGCCAACACCAGGCCCTGCTGCGGCTTCTCTTTGGCCGTATCGGGAAGCACAATACCGGTTTTTGTCACCGACTCGCGTGTGACCGGCTTCACCAGAACGCGATCAGCCAATGGACGAACCTTCTCACCTGCAGTCGACATAGACTCTACCTCCCTTACAGAAGCAGATAGCATCGTCGGGTTCAGGCAACCAGCCTGCTCGCCCGGACCTGCGGTGAGCGGCGTGGCGCCCAGCCGATTAGCACTCTCCTCTAGAGAGTGCGAACCGGCTATTATCATACACCACCGCGGGCCACAGCGCAAGAGGGAGAAGGCGCCCCTAAAGCACAATCGACTGATAGGTCGACGCTGCCAGCGCCTGCGCCACAATCACCGCTAGCAGCAGCACGCCCCAGTCCAGCAAGGCATCAGGAACCGTGCCCACCACCAGAAAGCCGCGCAACAGATCCACAGTATAGCTCAAAGGATTAATCTGCGCCAGAATTCGCAGCCAGTCGGGCATGATAGCCAACGGATAAATGGCATTGCTAGCGAAGAAGAGCGGCATCGTCAGGACCTGACCAATGCCCATAAAGCGCTCGCGCGTTTTCACCAGAATGGCGATCAACATCGAGAGCGTCGAAAAGAAGCTAGCCGCCACCAGAACGGCCAACAGGCTGCCGACCACCCCGACCAGGCTCCACTGCAGACGCACGCCCAGCAAGAGAGCCAGCGCAAAGATAATGATCGCCTGGCTCAGCGAGCGCACCGCGGCACCCAGGCCCTTGCCCGTCACAAAGCTGGCCCGTGGCACCGGCAAGACCAGGAATTTCTGCAGAATACCCGCGTCGCGCTCCCAGATGATGCTCAGGCCATAGAAGATCGAGACGAACATCAGCGACTGGGCCAGGATGCCCGGCGTCATAAACGTCAGATAGCTAACCGAGCCGGTAGGGATCGCCCGCAAGCGTGAGAAAGCCTCACCAAAGATCACCAGCCAGAGGGCCGGCTGCACGGCGCGCGTCAGCAGTTCCGTAGGATCGTGGCGCAGCTTGCGCAGCTCGATCTCCGCCACCACCAGCACACAACGCACGTACGTCACCAGCATCTCCCAGGGTGAGGGCGGGCGGAGCAGCCCCTCCCAGGCCTTCCCTGTCTGCTCTGACTTATCCGAAACGCTGAGCGCGCCGACGTAGCTGTCTGACTTCACGATAGCTCCCTCCTGATTCCAGAGTATTGCCTGTTACCGAAGTGAAGACGTCCTCCAGAGTAGCCCCAGGCCGATTAAGACTGGCCTTCAGCGCCGCCGGCTCTCCAATAGCCGCGATGCGCCCATGATCCATGATGGCCACCCGTTGGCAGTAAGCATCGGCCTCTTCCATGTAGTGGGTTGTCACCAGCAGCGTGATCTGCTCCTGACTGCGCAGCAGCTCCAGTGCCTCCCAGACCGAGCGTCGGGCTGTCGGATCAAGGCCGATGGTCGGCTCGTCCAGGATCAGAATGCGGGGACGATGCAGAATGGCCTGCCCAATCTCCAGGCGCCGCACCATGCCACCCGAATAGGTGCGCACCAGGCTATTGGCCGCCTCACGCAAATTGAGCAGCTCCAGCACCTCCCAGATGCGCCTCTCCCGCTCCTGGCGCGGAAAACCGAGCAACTTGGCCACCATCAGCAGATTCTCGTAACCCGTCAGCGTGCTGTCTGCCGAGAGCGACTGCGACACATAGCCAAGCAGACGGCGAATGACCATCTTGTGGCGCTGGACATCCAGGCCCGCGATGCGCATCTGGCCGCTAGTCGGCGGGATCAATGTAATGAGCATGCGAATGGTCGTCGTCTTGCCGGCCCCATTAGGGCCGAGTAACCCGAAAGCTTCGCCCTCTTGAATAGAGAAGGTGATGTGATCAACGGCGACCTTATCGCCGAAACGTTTGACAAGATCCTCTACTTCAATCATCGGCCTCATTCGGCCTGACCTCCCTCTGCCGCCTCGATGGCAGTGATGATGGGCGCCTCGCTCTCGTCTCGCCCCGGCTCCCCCTGCCTCCCGACCTCCGCAGCCGCCAGCACCCGCTCTATCAGACGCTGTAACTCTTCCTGCTCTGCCGGGGTAAGCGGCTCCAGCATACGCGAGAGGGCGGCACGTCGCTCCTGCTGCCAGGCAGCCACCCGCTCGTTGCCCTGCGCTGTCAGCTCAACCAGAACAACTCGTTCATCGCCCCCATCCCCCTGGCGCACTCGCCGCACCAGCCCGGCCTTTTCCAGACGCTTGCAGGCGCTGGTCACAGAGCTGCCGCTGAGGCCGAGGGCCGTCGCCAGCTCGCCAACGCTGCAGCTTCCGCGCCGACTCAGGCTCTTGAGCAGCCAGTACTGCTCGGGCGTCATTTCCGCCCGCCTGACTGGATGAGTACTGCGCCTCAGTAGCCGCCACAAGGCCAGCAGATCTTCTACCAGGCGCTCGCTGGCCATAGCTTAACTCGCTCCCTTCCTTTTTACTGGCTAATATTTTTACTATCAAATATATTGATAATATAGTTTCTGGACGCTGTCAAGGGGCGGGCGCTGGAGGGCACTGTGAGGGTGATCGTGCGGGGAGATCTGGACCAGAAGTCACAGGCTACCCTGGCCACGCTTGTACCTGCGGGCAGAATGCGCTACAATAGAAGCCCGATGTGCCGAGGCTCATCAGAGCAGGAGGCTGGCCAGCCGGCTACGGCACTGGCCACTCGCCCAGCGCTCACCGATCACAGCCCACTTGCCTGCGCGATAGATGTGGATTGTACCCATGCCTGAACATGCAGACCTGGAACAGGAGATTTTAGCCGGCCTCAACGGGCCACAGAGAGAGGCTGTCACCACGACCGAAGGGCCGTTACTGATCCTGGCCGGCCCCGGCAGCGGCAAGACGCGCGTCATCACACACCGTATCGCCTACCTTGTGCGCTGTCGCGGTGTGTGTCCCTGGCATATTCTGGCCGTGACCTTTACCAACAAGGCTGCTCGCGAGATGCAGGAGCGCCTGGAAAAGCTGGTCGGCCTGAATGAGGCCCGCGAGATGTATATTGGCACCTTCCACGCTATCTGTGCCCGCGTACTGCGTGCTGAGGCCGATCTATTGGCTCCGCTGGGCCTGACCCGCTCCTTTGTCATTCTTGATACCGACGACCAGGCCGCTCTGGTCAAGCAGGCCCTGCGCGACCTCGATCTCGATGAGAAGCAATATCGCGTCTCGCTGATCCACTCCTTGATCTCGCGGGCCAAGAACGCCATGCTTTCCCCCTACCAGATGGCCGAGCAGGCTCGTCGCTATAGCGAGGAGGTAGCTGCCCGCGTCTATCGCCGCTATCAGCAACTCTTGCGTGCCAACAACAGCGTCGACTTCGATGACCTGCTGATGCTCACCGAGCAGCTCTGGCGCACCGATGCGGAGGCCCTGGCCCGTTATCAGCAGCGCTGGCGTTATATTCACGTCGACGAGTTCCAGGACTGTAATGTGCCGCAGTATAAGCTGATTCGCTTGCTGGGGCGGGGCAGCTATGAGCAGCCCAGCGGCAGCGGTAACGTCTGCGTTGTGGGCGATGATGACCAGATGATCTACAGCTGGCGCGGTGCCAGTGCCGAGAATGTCCAGGCCTTCGAGCGCGACTTCCCCGAGGCGCGCATCATCCTTCTGGAGCAAAACTATCGCTCGACCCAGCATATTCTAGACGCGGCCCAATGTGTGGTGCGACGCAACACCGCCCGCAAAGAGAAGCGCCTGTGGACCGCTCTCGGCCAGGGCGAAAAGCTGATCTACTACGAAGCCTATAACGATGAGGCCGAGGGTCTCTACGTCGCCGATGAGATCCTCAAGCTGCTGGCGCGCGGCGAGGTGGCCCACCGCAGCGAAATCGCCGTGATGTATCGCACCAATGCTCAGTCGCGCGTCCTCGAAGAGCAGTTCCTGCGCGCCAACATTCCCTACAAAGTCATTGGCAGCCGCAAGTTCTACGAGCGCAAAGAAGTCAAGGACATGCTGGCCTACCTGCGCCTGCTGCTCAATCCTCATGACGACCTGAGCCTGCAGCGCATCATCAACGTGCCCAACCGCAAGATTGGCCCCAAGTCGCTGGGCGAGCTGCAGCGCTGGGCGCGCGAGGAACAAATTTCGCTCTATGATGCCCTCCAGCGGAGCGAGGACCATCCGACCCTGGGGCGCGCCTCAAAGAACGCCCTGCAGCAGTTCGCCCTCCTGTTAGAAGAGCTGCGGGCCTCTGTAGCCGAGCTATCTCTGCCGGCCCTTCTGGATCGCATCGCCGAGCGCACGGGCTACGGTCCCGAGCTGCGGGCCTCTCCCGAGGGAGAAGAGCGCTGGAACAATATTTTGGAGCTGCGCCGCGTAGCGGAGGATTACGCCGAGCTGGAAACCTCGCTGGCCCTGGAGCTGTTTCTGGAGAACGTGGCCCTGGTTGGGGGGGCCGATGTGGCCCAGACGGGCGAAGAGGGAACCCTCGTCCGCGAGGAGGATCAGGATGCGGTAACGCTGATCACCCTGCATGCGGCCAAGGGCCTGGAGTTTCCCGTGGTCTTCATCGTGGGCATGGATGAGGGCATTCTCCCACATGGGCGCTCCAGCGATTCTCCCGAGCAACTGGAAGAGGAGCGCCGCCTGGCCTACGTTGGCTTCACGCGCGCCATGCGCCGCCTCTATCTGGTGCGCGCCCGCCGCCGCTCCTTTTTCGGCGATGTGTCCTATACCGAGCCGTCACGCTTCCTGGCCGACATTCCTGCCGATCTCTTCGTCGCCAGCCCCGGCTCCGGCTCGCTGCACCAGCCTTCGGCCTGGGAAAGCCGGGAGCGCTACGAGCGCTCCGGCTACGATAGCCGCTCACGGCGCTCGCGGCCCGCTGATAGCGTCTCTGTGCCCCCCGCTGCCGACGTCTCATCTATACCCTCCGCCCCGCGCTTCCTGCCTGGTGATCGGGTCTTGCACCATCTCTTCGGCCAGGGCATCGTCCTCAAAAGCGAGCTAGAAGGCGGCTCCGAGTTTGTCGAGGTCCAGTTTCAGGGGAAGCATGGCAAAAAGCGCCTGAGCCTGGACTATGCCCGCCTGGAACGCCTGCCTTAGCAGGGAGGGAAGAGGGTCCCTGTCCAGGTCGGCTGCCTGGTTTGGCCTCTCTCCCGGGTCGGAGGAGTCAATAGCAAATAAAGAGCGTTTTATGGCCTTTTGTGGGATTTCATCCCGATTGGAATAACGCACAGAGAACCGCCTGTCTCAAACATGTCGGTGCTGCCAGTTTTGCCTGCAATCGGGGGCTACGCCCCTATCGGGAAGAATAGGAAGCAGGGCGTGCATGTCCGACCGCCATCAGCCTGCACAAAGAACTCGACGCCCTCAAGCAGAGTGACTTCCTTCTGGGGCTTGTCCATAATTGGGTAAATTTCTCAGAACGGATTGTTAGCGGTCGTAGCCAGCTCCCGACCTGGCTTACTTGCTCCTCTCGAGCAGCAGCGCCAGGAGAATCATGACAACCAGGACGACAACAGCTCCGATGAAACAGGAAAGCATCCCTTCTGGGATAGGATGCCCGTAGAGGGAGGCTACACACGCATAGCCGAGCAGCTCAATCAAGATAGCCAGCCATGTGACCCATAGCGGCCCCGTGGATCCCTTCCTGCCCCTCCCCTCCTGTTGCCAGCCATCGTCACTCTCCAGCTCTGGGGGAGAGAGATCGTCCGACCAATCGGTTCCCTGATAATCATCATCCCCATGTCTGGAGAGCCAGTCGTCGTCCATGCTTCTCCTCGCGCTGCAGGTCCTAATGAGACCCTGGAAGAAAACGCCGTTCTCCCCGAGAACCGCTCGCCTTTCTTGGTGATCTGACGCTAGCGTAGCTTCTCCCCGTTAAGGCTGCTTGAATACAAGGTAATCGGTTCGTAAAAGGGCTTTACCCGGCTTGCTGCTCGCCAGTGCTTGTCTGAAGAGTGGGAAGTCTGAAAGGTGCCCGAAAGCAGCCTGCTTCCAAATATGGCTATTGCCACGCTAAATATGATCATCTATCATAGCTCTAGCCTTTTATCTTTATCTCTCTCTCAAACTAAAGAAAGGGTAGTAGGCGAAAAAACTGATGGAGAATAAGCGCTTCAAAGGGGAGATGAGTGGCGAGCGAATAGAGTACCATATTACTATTCACGATATGCCTAGCAGCGAGCGCCCTCGAGAGCGTCTGCTGCACTACGGGCCGCAGGCTCTCTCGACAGCTGAGCTGCTGGCCATTGTCCTGCGCACCGGGACGAGGCGGAGCAACGTGGTAGAGCTGGCGGCGAAGCTGCTGGTGCTCTATGGAGGTCTGGGGGGCCTCATGGGGGCGGATCTGGCAAAGCTGTGCCGGGAGCATGGGCTGGGAGAAGCGAAGGCGGCCCAGGTCAAGGCTGCCCTGGAGCTGGGCCGGCGCCTGCAGCTAGAGCAGCCGGAGGCGCGCTATCGCATTACCTCGCCGGCGGACGCGGCGCGCCTGGTGATGATGGAGATGGCCTATCTGGAGCACGAAGAAATGTGGATTCTCCTGCTTGACACCAAAAACCAGGTAGTGGCCGTTGAGAAGCGCTATAAAGGGACAGTCAACAGCTCGGTGCTGCGGGCAGCGGAAGTCTTCCGTCCCGCCATCCTGCGCAATTGTCCCAGTATTCTTATCTGTCACAACCATCCAAGCGGAGACCCGACACCTTCACCGGAAGACCTGGCGGTCACTGAGCAGCTGGTAGCTGCTGGGCGTCTCCTTGACACGGAGCTGCTCGATCATCTCGTGATTGGCAAGCAGCGCTACGTGAGTCTCAAAGAGCAGCTCGGCTGGTAGCGATAGCTTCGGCGGCGTGCATGAGAGGGAGGCAGGGAGGGTGAGAGAGGCGGTTGAGGGATCACGGGCAGAACAGGACAGGCAGGTAGGCAGGTACCAGGACAGGGATGGCGAAGCGGCTGCGAGGGGAGATCTGTATCTGGATCGTCTCCCCATCGCAGCCACTCACCTGCACTGCGAAACGCTCAAGTTGCACGGACAACCGCCTCCGCCGTGGGCTGCGGTCCGGTCTGATCCTGGCTGCGCTCCTGGTCGCCCTCGCCCTCGGCGCTGCCTGGACGCGGAGCAGGTAAGCCACCTTCCAGGGCCACATCCAGCACCTGGCGGATATCGTCGACGAAAACGAACTCCATCTGCTCGCGCAGCTCGCGCGGCAGATCTTCCAGCAGATCCTGCTCGTTCTTGCGGGGCAGAATCACCGTGTGGATACCTGAGCGGTAGGCGGCCAGCACCTTTTCCTTGACGCCACCGATGGGCATCACGCGCCCGCGCAGGGTGATCTCGCCCGTCATGGCCACGTCCGAGCGGACCTTGCGCCCGCTGGCCAGGGAGACCAGCACCGTCGCCATTGTCACGCCCGCCGATGGTCCATCCTTGGGGATAGCTCCCGCAGGAACATGAATGTGGACCGCCTGGTTTTCGAAGACATTGGGAGGCAGGCCCAGAGCGGCAGCGTTCGAGCGCACGTAGCTGAGGGCCGCCATCGCTGACTCCTTCATCACATCGCCCAGTTGCCCCGTCAGGATCAACTGGCTCTCCTTGCTGGGCATAACCGCCGCCTCGACAAAGATGATCTCTCCGCCGACCGGCGTCCAGCTCAGGCCGGTAGCGATGCCCGGCCGATCGATGCGCTCGGCGGCCTCCTCGAAGAAGCGCCAGCGTCCCAGGTACTCGGTCAGCTCCTCCGTTGTGATGTGGATGGGAGCCTGACGCCCCTCGGCGATCTGGCGGGCCGCCTTCCGGCAGAGCGTCCCGATCTCCCGTTCCAGGTTGCGCACACCGGCCTCGCGCGTATAGCCCCGGATAATGTGGCGGATCACCTCATCGTCGACGATCAGTTCCTCCGGGCGTAGCCCATTGGCCGCGATCTGCTTGGGCAGCAGATAATTGCGGGCGATGTGCATCTTCTGTTCCTCGGTATAGCCCGAGAGTTCGAGGATCTCCATGCGGTCGCGCAGCGGGGCCGGGATTGGCTCCAGGGAATTGGCCGTCGCGATGAAGAAGACCTTTGACAGATCGAAGGGCAGGTCCAGATAATTATCGCGGAAGTTATAGTTCTGCTCTGGGTCGAGCACCTCCAGCAGGGCAGACGAAGGATCGCCGCGCCAGTCGGCCCCCACCTTATCAACCTCGTCGAGCATGATCACGGGATCGTTGGTCTCGACGCGCCGCAGAGTCTGGATAATGCGGCCGGGCATAGCCCCGATATAGGTGCGGCGATGGCCCCGGATCTCGGCCTCATCGCGAATGCCGCCCAGCGACATGCGGGCAAACTTGCGCCCCAGAGCGCGGGCGATCGACTGGCCCAGCGAGGTCTTGCCGACGCCCGGCGGGCCGACGAAACAGAGGATCGGCTCGCGGTTGAGCTGGCGATTGGCCTCGCCCGAATGCAGCGGCTGGGTGGGACGGCGCTTATCGGCCTCGCCCTCCGCGGCCGCCTCTGCGGCCTCCTCCTCGCGCCTGGCGCGCTCGGCCATGCGCTCCTCTTTCAGGCGACGCACCGCCAGATATTCCAGGATGCGCTCCTTGATCTTCTCCAGGTCGTAGTGATCCTCGTCGAGGACCTGGCGGGCCTTCTGGACATCGATCGTCTGGCCGGTGCTCTTGCTCCAGGGAAGGCTCACCAGCAGCTCAAGGTAGGTGCGGATAATGCTATATTCCGGCGAGACGGTGGGCAGCTTTTCCAGGCGCGCCAGCTCGCGGTTGGCCTCCTTGAGGGCCTCCTCGGGCATCCTGGCCTCCTCGATCTTGGCGCGCAGCTCATTGATGGTCGCCTGCTCCTCGCTCTCCTCGCCCAGCTCGCGTTGGATGGCCTTCAGCTGCTCGCGCAAGAGGTACTCGCGCTGCATCTTGTTCATCTCTTCCTGGGCGCGGCTCTGGATCTTGCGTCCCAGTTCGAAGATCTCCAGCTCGTGAGCCAGGAAGCTACTCAGCTCCTTGAGCTTGGCGCGGACCGAATCAAGCTCCAGCAGCTTTTGACGCAGCTGCAGGTCCATCTGGACGAAGGTGGCGATCAAATAGACCACCTGGCGAGGCTCCTCCAGATTCAGGTTAGCGGCAGCCGCGCCCTCGGGCACGTTTTGGACGAGGGCGACCATGCGCTGGAAGTAGCTAACGACGTTGCGCTTGATGGCCTCGGTCTCGGTATCGTTCTCCTGGATATCGGGGCGCAGAGTCACGCGAGCCTTCAGGTAGGGCTTTTCCTGAACGAACTCGCCGATAGTCACGCGCTCCAGCCCCTGGACAATGATGTGAATGGTGCCGTCGGGCATGCGGATCATGCGCGCTACCCGCGAGACCGTTCCAATCTTGAAGATATCGTTGGGTCCGGCCTGCTCGATCTCCGCCGACTTCTGAGCCACCAATACCACCAGGCGGTTGCCGCGCATGATATCGTCGATCAGACGGATCGAGCGCTCCTGACCGACAGCCAGCGGCTGCATGGCGAAAGGATAGACCACGACATCCTTGAGGGGAAGAACGGGCAGGATTTCAGGGATCGAAAGCCGTTCCTCGTCGTCGCCCTCCTGCTCCTCATGGTGGTGGTGATAATGGGAGCGCTCTTCGCGAGAGGGTTCGGGGTCCTCATCGACCGCGTGCCGCTGGCGCCGCCGAGACTTCTTGCGTGCCGAGGTCGCTGTAGCTGTGGCTCTTCGCCCGCCACGGGCCGCACGACGCCGCGCCGGAGCACTTTCCGCCTGAGTTTCCTCTTCGCCTTGTTGCCCCTGAACCAGTTCTTCCTCTTCTTCTTCTTCGACCGCCTGCTCAGGCATAAGCTCGCGCTTCTTCTGATCCTTTTCCATAAACCTTTCTCAGTCAGTAGTTCGTTCGGTTGGCTAGATTCTACTTCTCCGCGGCACTCTGCCGAACCTGGACGCGCTGAGGCTCGCTGCGGCTCGCGGGCAGCTTGGGCAACGTCACCCAGAGAAAACCGTTTTCGTAGCGTGCCGTCACTGCCTCGCGATCGATGGGCGAGGGAATAAAGACCTCGACGCGGAAAGGCCCATAGCGGATCTGCGCCTCCTGATAGTAGAGGTTCTCGCGGTCTTCGCTGTCGTCTCGCCGCTCGCCGCTGACCACCAGCGCGTCTTCGTAGAGTGTCACGTTGATCTCATCCTCTGACATGCCTGCAAGCTCTATCTTGACGACGACCCGCTCCGCCGATTCGCGTATATCGGCGGGGGGACGCCAGACCTCCGAGCGTTGAAGGAGCGCCTGCTGGCTCTGCCGCAGGACCTCCTGCAACAACTGACGGTAGTGGCGTTGCAGTTGTTGCCCCGACCCATCGATATAGCGATAGGTCACATAGCGGTAGCGCATCCGCATACTGGTTTACCTCGTTTCACTCTCCTCA
>NZ_JBHOQV010000205.1:0-3263 GCF_042408735.1 Thermogemmatispora sp. | reverse complement strand
ACCGATGTCCACCCAGGGCAGCCGCAGGCCGCGTCGCTCATCCAGGTGGCCCCCGCAGGACATGACGGTCGGGAGGCCGACGGCGTTGAGGGCCACCACCGTCTCGAAGATCTCGGCATCAATGGGTTTCCCCAGACGATCAGTGACGGCGGCAAAAGAGGCCAGCAGGGCTTGCCAGGGTGCGTTCATCGGTGGTGGCCTCCCTGCTCAGCCTGCTGTGGGGTCCGCCCCCAGACGGTCAGCAGGGGCCAGCGGGCACAGAAGCCCTCCTGTTGCATCTCGGCCACCGCCTGCCGGTCCAGGGCCGTCAGCTCTGCCCGAGCAGCCAACCCCAGACGTTCCAGGAAGGGCAGGACCCGCTCCAGCCCGCTGAGCACGTCCTTGAAGACCGGGGAGTGCCGCTGTGTGCCCATCGACCACTCAATGACGGTGGGCCGCAGGTGTCCCTCCAGAAAGCCGGCCTGCCGCAGCAGCCGCGGCCAGGGCCAGGCCGCCGGCAGCATGAAGCCCCCCAGGAGTCGCCCGTTGAGCAGGTCGAAGGAGCCGTCCTCGAAGGCCAGCTCCCCGGCGTTCTCGGCATCGAGGATGTATCCGCGCTGCGGTGGGCGGACGGGATTCGGGCGAGATGGGTCATCGTGAGGATCCATCGGCGTCTCCTTTCTGTTCGAAAGCGGCAGGCCCCGCCGAGGGGGGTCGCCTGGGGCCTGGGTCGGCGGGGCGCAGGGGCCAGGCCGATCCCACTGGCAGCAGGGGCAGGCGACCCGCTCGCTCGGCCTCAAGCACCTGCCGGATGAGGGTGGCATGGTCCAGAAAGAGCGACTGCTGCTCCAGCGCGGCTACCGGGAGCAGCTCCAGGCCCAGCACACTGCTCCCGGGCCGGGCGGCCTGCGCGAGCCAGACCAGGTCGGCCTCGATCAGGAAGAGCAAGGACAGCACCTGCGCGCGTTCGGCCAGCGAAGCCGCCCCCAGGAAGCGGGGGTCGCGGGCCGGGCGGTCCAGGCCGAAGAGGCCGCCCAGCCGCCAGGCGCGCAGGCCAGCGCCGTGCAGGTGCCAGTCGGTGCTGTCGATGCCCAGTTCCTCGCGCAGGGCACGCAAGATGCCCGTGGCGGCAGGCTCGCCCCAGCGCAGTTTCTCGCCCAGCATGGCCAGCCGCTGCTCCTCCTGGCGGCGGATGAGGGCAACGTGCTGGCGGGCGGCGTCGACAAAGAGCAGGTCCAGCCCGATTGCGAAACGGGCATCAGGGTCACGAAGCGGCATAGCGCGCACCTCCGTCTGGCTGGGCCGGCTCGTCAGCACGCCGGCGCTGGACGCGGGAAGGACCCCAGGGAGTGGCTGGCGGGGGCCCCTGCCGCCAGCGGGCCAGCAGCCGCTCAAAGGCCGCCTGCGCTTCGGCAGGGCACTGCTGCCAGGGGACGGCGGCCAGCAGGGCCCGCGTGGAGCGGGGCACCTCCAGGGCGAAGCGAGCCCGGTGGAGCCGTTGAGAAATCCGTCCAGGACTGACGCCCAGTGCCGCGGCAATGACATCGACCCGCCAGCCCCGCGCCCGCAGCAGCAGCACGAGCCAGTCGGTTGGACGGAGCCGCGCCAGCTTGCGCTGCTGATGGGCCGTGAGCCTGGGGGCCGGCACCGACGTGGACGCCGGCGTCGGCAGTGGGTGGGAGCCGGCAGAGCAGGTCATGGGGCACCTCCTGCGTCCGCAGACGACGAAGCGGACCCGGCAGCGGCAGACCTGTCCGGGGACACGACCTGCAGGCCGTACGGGGCCAGCAGCACCTGCCAGGCACGGGCGGCTGGCAAGTGCTCTAACTGCAACAGCGCTTGATCTATGGCCAGCCACACTTCCTGGATTGCTTCGCAGGTGATGGCAGCCTGCTCCCGTGAGGGGGCCGGGGCCGCTGGAGGAGGAAGCTGCACTAGCAGCGGGGAGGCGGAGCCGCTCATGGGCAGCCTCCTCGTCGGCAGCAGCAGCAGGATGCCGTCAGAACGGAAGCCAAAAGCCAACGCACGATGACAGAAGATCCTCCTTTCTGAGCTGATCTCATAGGTCAGAACGTGAACAGCCACCCAGCAGCAGCAGGAGACCAGGAGGCTGGACGGCTTCAAGCGGAGCCGTCCTCCCTGCCGAAGAGCGGGGCCAGAGCCTGCAGCTCGGGGCGCCAGCGTTCGTGCAGCGTGGGCTGCTCGCGGACCACCTGCAGCAGCTGCCGCAAGCGGCCCAGCTCGGCGGGCGAGAGACTGAGCCAACACTCGCCGCCCGGCGGGGGCGCAAGCTCGTGCAGCCGAGCCAGCCAGGTCTGTGCCTGGCGCAGCCGCTCATTGCGCTCAGCGGTGGGCAAGAGCTGGCTAAAGGCGTACTGTCGGTAACCTTCCAGCACGGTCCGCAGGGCGGCGGCCTGCTCCTGGGTGAGGATCAGCAGGGCCCGCCCGGCGCCTGGACCGGCGCCCGAGGCCGAGACCGAGACGGCGTGGCCGGAGCGGCTGCGGGGAGCAGCCGGGTCCCCGTCGCGATCAGGGTGGCTCATGGCTGGGGCCTCCTGCCATAGGCGGCATGAAAGACGTACCGAGCCTGCTGCTGCTCCCATTCCTCCGCCGCCTCGCGCAGCATGGCGTCGACGACCGCCGGCGGGGTATGGGTGCGGGCGCAATACGAATCCTTGAGGGCGCCCAGCCCGTGGAGCACGTCGGTCAGCAAGAGCTGGCCAGCAGCCCCGGCCCAGCGGCCCAACGGCACAGGGATGTCCTGGCTGGTGATCTCCACGCAGCCGGCCTGCTGGAGCAGCTCGCCAAGCTGACGCAAGACGGCCATCTCAAAGCCGAGCTGGCGGCTGATGCCGGTGAACCACTCCAGCAGGCGGCGGGTGGCCGGCCCGGCGGGCTGGATGACATCGCTGAGTTCCAGGAGTTCGATCCAGCCGCCGGGCCGCGTGACGCGCACCAGCTCGCGGACAACGCCGGGCCAGGCCTGGGCGGGAATGGCGGCGACCAGTAACCGCTGATGGGCGTAGCAGAATTGGGCGTCCGGAAAAGGCAGGCCCTCGAGCACGTTGGCACGCACGAAGACGCAGGTCGGGGGGACCGGCTGGGGCAGGGAGGCGAGCGAGACATCGACGCCGACAATGCGGGCGTGCGGAAAGAGCGCCTGCATCTCGAAGGCCCAGATCCCAGTCCCAGTGCCCACGTCCAGGATGGTACGTACCTGCTCGGGGACAAGCGGAGCCAGGTAATGGTTGCTCAGGGTGCGATACAGGGCATGGTGCTGGTAA